>DATGWJ010000001.1:0-26842 GCA_035299545.1 Minisyncoccota bacterium
GATGAAGAATAAAAAAATTATTGACATTTTATATTTTTAAATGTAATCTGAAGAAAAAGTACTAACATAAAAATAAAGTAAATGGAAATAAGAGAAGCTCTTTTAATGACCCAAAAGAATGTTTTTAATCAACGTTCTTTACATGAAATGGAAGGAACTAGAGATAGAAGAATGTGGTCTAACGACCCAAATACAATCTTCCATTCCGTAAAAGTGAGACTTGCTAGTGATGAACTTATAAAAAGTGAATTACTTAAATTGGGTCTTGTAATCGAGGATATGCCTACAATATTAAAAGTAGCCGGAAGATTTTGGCAGGATTTATGCTCTATTGAAGAAGGTAAGCTTGCTGTGTATTGGAATGGATCGTCTTGGAAACTCTGGGAAATTGTAGAAATAATCAAAGAAGAAACACGGATGGATTAAATTCCATAATCAAATTTAAACCCTGTTGTAATACAACAGGGTTTTGTTTTTATAAGTTTAATCACATATATGAGCCATGGCGTATATATGCACACTAAATACTGACTGGGTAGAATATAGTCAGCTAGAATTAATATCGTATTGTAATATCAAGCCTCAAAAGGTCTAATATTGCATTATTTTTGTATTTCTGTTATAATTAAGGGAGTAGTTGTCACACGTTTTGGTATTAGTTTCATTCTTCGTTGTGTTAAACATTGAGGTATGTAAATGAAATCAGCTATGCGATTACATTTATAAATTAGTTTTCTTCAAGTATCGATATGAAAGTATCTTTGCAAGAAGTACAATTGTCATATATGGCAAAAAAGTTGTATGTAGGTGGTCTTCCTTATAAGACTACTAACGATGAGTTAAAATCTCATTTCAGTGCTGCAGGAGCTGTCGCTTCAGCAACCATTATTATGGATAAGATGACAGGTCGCTCAAAAGGTTTCGGTTTCGTAGAAATGGAAAACGATTCTGATGCAGCTACAGCTATCTCAATGTTTGATGGTAAGGATTACGAAGGTCGTAATCTTACAGTAAACGAAGCTCGTCCTATGGAAGAGCGCCCAAGAGGTAACTTCCAAAGATAATTCTGTTATCTTCAAAAATCCCTTATTTGTAAAAATAGGGGATTTTTTGTATTGCAAAGACAAGGTTTTTTTGATATAGTTTGAAAGTAGTTTGGAAAAACAGACTTTTTTTGCTAATATTGCGTGTGTAGTTCAGTGGTAGAACGCTGTCCTGATAAGACAGAGGCCCTTGGTCCGATTCCAAGCACACGCACATGGCACCGTAGCCATTTTCTTTTTATGGAAGATAATAAAAATATAAAAAAGCCGTGGTGGAGAGATGGGGTTATAATCTTCACTAAAGTTTCTGCTTATATAGCTGTTCCAGTTATCTTAGCTTCTTTTATTGGTAAATATTTGGATAATAAATACAATACCGGTTCTCTTATATTTTATGTTTCTATCGCAATAGCTTTCCTTTGTACTATTTATATGATTTGGAAAGAAATGAAAGCTTATAAGAAAAAGGTAGAAAAAGAAGAAGGAAGCAATGAAAATTTTAAATAAATATGAATAATATAGAAAATACTGAAGAATTAAATATTGTAGGAGTAGAAACACCAACAACTAAAGAGGAAGTATCTCACGAATCTACACTTTTTGCAGAGCCAATCGCTCACTTTGGTTCCTTTACTGTGACAAACGCTCTTTTCACTAGCTGGGTAGTTGTTTTCATTCTTATAATTATCGCTATTGCAATAAGAATTAGTATTAAAAAAATTCCAAAAGGAATTCAAAATCTTTTTGAGTTGATTATTGAAGGAGCTGAATCTTTATGTGACCAAGTTACAAATAGTCGCGCCTTAACAAATAAGGCCTTCCCAATTGTATTTGCTGTATTTATGTTTGTGCTTTTAAATAACTGGATGGGTATTCTACCATTAGGAGGATTTGGACTTCTTGAAACAGGGGAGCATGGGAAAGTTTTTATCCCACTTATCCGTTCAGGTACAGCAGATATCAACGGTACTTTACCGCTCGCTTTACTTTCTGTTATTGGAGCTAATTTATTCGGTATTATTACAATTGGCCTCTGGAAAACTATCAATAAATATGTTAATCTGAAAGCTCTTGGTGGCATATTTACCAAGATAAAGAAAGACCCTTCAGTTCTTATGACAGCACCTATTATGTTCGCTGTTGGGATACTAGAACTTGTAGGAGAATTCGCTAAAATAGCTTCTCTCTCTTTCCGTCTTTTTGGAAACGTATTTGCCGGAGAAGTATTACTTGCATCAATGGGAGCAATAATTGCATTTATTTTACCTACACCATTTTTACTATTAGAAGTACTTGTGGGTGTGATACAAGCATTTATTTTCGCCATTTTAACTCTTGTTTATTATACCATCTCAAGTATGGACCATGATGAACATGAAGATGAGGGTCATGAGGGTAAGAAAATGGAGTTAAATGGAACACATTAATTTAAAGGTCAATCATTATTAATTAATTTATTTAAATCCACCATTGGTGGAAAAACATATGGAAATAGAAATCGCAACACTCGCAAAAGCAATTGCAATCGGCCTAGGTTCTATCGGACCAGCTCTTGCTATTGGTATGATTGGTTCCAAAGCAATGGAGGCTATCGGACGTAACCCAGAAGCCTCAGGAAAGGTTTTCGTGCCTATGCTTTTAGCTGCAGCTTTCGCTGAAGCTATCGCTATTTACGCACTTGTTATCGCATTCTCTATCAAGTAAATTAGTGGTTAGTATCTAGCAACTAGGGACTAGTTTGAAAAAACTTACAACTTAGGGGCTAGGAACTAGAAGCGAATTTGCTTTTGGAAATTAATTAGTCATTAGTAATTTTTAATTAGTAATTATTTAAAATGGATTCATTTATAGAAACATTTCACATAGATTGGAAAATTATAATAGCTCAAGGTATAAACTTTATCATTGTTCTGTTTGTTTTGTTCTTCTTAGTTGTAAAACCTTTAAAGAAGTTAATGAAAGAAAGATCTACAAATATCGCAAACGGATTAAATGACGCAAAGGTTAACGCTGAGTTACTTTTAAATACAAAAAAAGAATATGACGAGGTGTTATCTAAAGCTCGCAATGAAGCCAATGTAATATTCCAAGAAGGCAAAAAGGAAGCTGAAACCAAAAAAATGGAGATGCTAGAAAATGCCAAGAAGGAAGTTGATAATATGATAGCAAACGGCAAAAAAGTTCTAGAATCAGAGAAAGCAAAGATAATAGAAGAAGCAAAGAAAGAAATTGTTTCTCTTGTTGTTCTTTCTACAGAAAAGCTCTTGGAATCAAACGGAGATGAAAAGTTTGAAAATAAAGCGATTAATCAAATAAAGAAAATATAATAATATATGGCAACTATTTCTATCAACAATATAGCTCGAGCAATATATGAATCATCTAAAGGGAAAGATGGTGTAGAGCTTGATGTGGTAGTAAAGAATGCCGTCCGATTGATATCAAAAAAGAATCTCATGAATAAATCTAAAGAGATTTTAAACGGGGTTAGAAAAATTACAGACAAAGAAGGAGGAGTAATTCGAGCAAAAGTAAGTTCTAGAATAACATTAGAAAAGAAAATAATAGATGAGATAGAAGATTTTATAAAAAAAAGATATCAAGCCCAAAATATAGTTCTAGAATTTGAAACAGATAAAAAATTGTTAGGGGGAATAAAAATAGAGGTCGGAGATGAGATAATAGATACTACGTTAAAGAATAAAATCAATAAATTAGAAAATTATCTTATAACCAATTAAAAATATATGACAAAAAATTACATTGTAGAAAATTTAAAAAAGCAGATAGAAAACTTTAAAGATAGTGTTAAAGCTGAGAAGATAGGGCATGTTATCGAAGTTTTCGATGGTATTGCTAAAATCTCAGGTCTTTCAGATATTAAAGCATCAGAAATGGTTAGCTTCCCAAATGGAGAGAAGGGTGTGGCTCTTAACCTCGAAGAGGATTCCATCGGTGTTATTATTCTTGGTGACTTTTCTAAAATTCACGAAGGAGATGAAGTTAAAGCAACTGGAGAAATTCTTTCTGTTCCTGTTTCAAACTCACAAATCGGACGTGTTCTTAATGCTCTTGGTAACCCAATAGACGGCAAAGGTGCGATAAAAGCAGAAGCATTTAATCCTATTGAAAAAGTTGCTCCTGGAGTTATTACTCGTCTTTCTGTAAGTCAGGCAGTTCAAACAGGTATTAAAGCTATTGATGCACTTATTCCTATCGGTCGTGGTCAGCGTGAACTTATCATTGGTGACCGCCAGACAGGTAAGACAGCTATTGCCATAGACGCAATCTTAAACCAAAAAGGTCAAGATATGATCTGCGTATACGTTTCTATTGGTCAAAAAGATTCAAAGCTTCGCAAACTTCAAACACGATTAGAAGAAGGAGGTGCTATGGATTACACAATCATCGTGTCTGCTGGTTCATCAGAATCAGCTGCATTGTCATACATTGCCCCTTATACAGGAGTATCTATAGCAGAATATTTTATGGAACAAGGGAAAGATGTCTTAATCGTTTACGATGATCTTTCAAAGCACGCAGTTGCATATCGTGAAATTTCTCTCTTACTTCGTCGTCCACCTGGCCGTGAAGCATTCCCTGGAGATGTTTTCTACTTACACTCACGCTTACTAGAACGTGCTTGCCGAAGAAACAAAGAATACGGTGGCGGTTCTATTACAGCATTGCCAATTATTGAAACACAGTCAGGAGACCTTTCTGCTTATATTCCTACAAACGTTATTTCTATTACAGACGGACAAATCTTCTTGGAGACAGACTTATTCTACAAGGGTATCCGCCCAGCAGTAAACGTAGGATTCTCTGTTTCTCGTGTAGGTTCTTCAGCACAAATAAAAGCTATGAAGAAAGTGTCTGGAACATTGAAACTTGACCTCGCTCAATTCCGTGAACTTGAAGCTTTCTCACAATTCGGTTCAGACCTCGATGAAAGTACAAAGAACCAACTAGAACGTGGAAAGAGAGCAGTTGAAGTCCTAAAGCAACCTCAATATTCTCCAGTAGCAACTGAAGATCAAGTTGTAGCTCTATATGCTCTTACAAAAGGATATATGGATGATGTTGCGCTTGATAAGATCAAATCTTTCGAAGAAGGATTATTGGATTACACCCGAAGAAATGCAAAGACATTCTATAAAGAAGTTATCAACGATAAAATGTGGACAGAGCAAGGAGAACAAGAACTCATAAAAGTAATAGGGGAATTTAAGAGTGGATTTAATAAATAATCTACATTTAAAATATGGCAAGTACGAAAGAAATTAAAAGACGAATAAAAAGTGTTAAAAACACAAAGAAGATAACGAAAGCTATGGAGCTTGTCGCTGCTTCTAAAATGAAAAGAGCTATATCTAAAACATTAGCTTCTCGTCTTTATTCTTCATACTCTTGGGAGATACTTACTTCATTATCAGAAAGAATGGAAGAATTAAACCATAAGTTTTTTACTGAAAACAAAAACAATGAAAAAGTTCTGGTTGTCCTTATCACTTCTAACCGTGGATTGTGTGGAGGATACAATTCTCAAGTTACAAAGAAAACCGTAGGAATGATTAAGAGCCAAGTTAACAGTGAAAATGTAGATATCATTACAGTAGGTAAGAAGGGTGATAGTGCTATGCGTAGAATTGGGCAAAAAGTTGTAGCTACATTTACAGACATCACTACTACAGCCAGCTTGAGAGAAATTGTCCCTATTTCTGATTTAATTCTAAAAGAATTTAAACAGGATTCATACGGTAGAATCTATATAGCTTATACAGATTTCGTTTCTGCTCTCACTCAGAAGCCCATGATTAGAAAAGTTCTCCCAATATCAAAAGAAGTATTCAGAGAAACCATAGAACAAAATCTCCAAGAAAAATTACCAGACAAAAAAGAAATACCATATTTATTTGAAGGAGACACGAACACATTACTAGACACTTTATCTGAAAAATTAATCCGAATGCAGATATACCAGATGATACTAGAATCAAGCGCATCAGAAGAATCATCAAGAATGGTCGCAATGAAAAACGCAAACGAAGCAGCCGGGGAAATGATAGACGACCTCACATTAGTATTCAATAAGGCACGTCAAGCAGGTATTACAAGAGAAATTTCAGAAATTAGTGCAGGTATGGCAAGTGTTAGTTAATTATTAAATTATTAATATTATAAAAATTTTATGAAAACAACAGGTATAATAAAAAAGATAATAGGTCCAGTCGTAGACGTCGTATTTGAAAATGGCGTTCCAGATATTTACACAGCTCTTTCTGTTAACAATAACGGCAAGATTATAGTGCTTGAAGTAGAACAACACATCGGTGAGAACACTGTTCGTGCTGTTGCTATGGATTCTACAGATGGACTTTCTCGTGGAATGGAAGTAACAAACACAGGTGTGCCTATCTCCGTACCTGTTGGCGGAGCAACTCTGGGCCGAATGTTCAACGTTCTTGGAGAACCAATTGATGGACAAGCTTTAAAGGAAAACGGCACACAACTTCCTATTCACCGTAAAGCTCCCGACTTCGTATCTCAATCAACAAAAGTTGAAATCCTTGAAACTGGAATCAAAGTTATCGACCTTATCTGTCCTATTGTAAAGGGAGGAAAAGTTGGACTATTCGGAGGTGCTGGAGTAGGAAAGACAGTCGTTATTCAAGAGTTAATTCACAACATCGCATCTAATCACGGAGGATACTCAGTGTTCGCTGGTGTTGGTGAACGTACTCGTGAGGGTAATGACCTTTATCATGAAATGAAGGACTCTGGAGTGCTTCCAAAAGTAGCCATGGTGTTCGGACAAATGAATGAACCGCCTGGTGCTCGTTTACGTGTGGCTCTTTCAGGTCTTACAATGGCTGAATACTTCCGAGATCAAGAGAATAAAGATGTGCTCTTCTTTATAGACAACATTTTCCGTTTTACTCAAGCAGGTTCTGAGGTGTCCGCTCTTCTAGGGCGTATTCCATCAGCTGTGGGTTACCAACCAACACTTGCGACAGAAATGGGAAACTTACAAGAAAGAATTACATCTACAGACAAAGGTTCTGTGACTTCAGTGCAAGCAGTTTATGTGCCAGCTGACGACCTTACAGACCCAGCTCCAGCTACAACATTCGCTCACTTGGACTCTACTGTTGTGCTTAACCGTTCACTTTCTGAGCTTGGTATTTACCCAGCGGTTGACCCACTAGATTCTTCATCAACAATTCTTGACCCAAATATCGTAGGTAAGGAACATTATGAAGTTGCTCGTGAAGTTCAGCGTGTTCTTCAACGTTATAAAGATTTGCAAGATATCATCGCAATCCTTGGTATGGAGGAACTTTCAGATGCCGACAAGGAACTTGTGGCTCGCGCAAGAAAGATTCAGAAATTCCTTTCTCAACCTAACTTCGTAGCAGAACAATTTACAGGAAGAAAAGGAGTATATGTATCACTTCCAGAAACAATTCGTTCATTTAAGGAAATTTTGGAAGGTAAGCATGATGCATTACCAGAAAATGATTTCTATATGCGAGGCGCAATGTAGTTTTTCGAATGGTTTCCTAAGGACGGTCCTCAAGAGGACTTCCCCGAGGACCGTCCTTGAAAACTAATACAAATAATATGAGTAAACAATTAAAATTAAAAATTGCGACACCTGAAAAACTAATCTTAGAAGAATTAGTTGATTCAGTTACAATCCCTACAACAGAAGGGGAAATAACTATTCTTCCTGATCATATTCCTCTTATTGCCACTATTAAATCCGGAGATATCGTAGCAATATCTAATGGGGAACATATTCCTATGGAAGTTGTAGGTGGCTTTGCTGAAACAAAGAAAGAGGGAGAAATGACAGAAGTTACAATACTAGCTGATTTCGCAGAACACGTTTCTCTTGTTTCAGAAGAAGAAATTGAGAAAGCTAAAGCTCGAGCAGAAGAGCTCAGAAAGCAGGCAGAAAATAATGAGGTAGTTGATTTTGAACATTTTGAGACAGAGTTAGAACGCTCTCTAAATAGAATAAAAATTGCGGACAAGTGGAGAACCCGAAAATATAGAAAATAAAAAAAGACCTGTCATGAATGACAGGTCTTTTTAAAATTTAAACCGGTATTAATTCCGCTTCAAAACAAAAATGATCAAAGAATCTTATCCCGAAGATGTATTTCTTAAGATACAAGACAATGGAATTAGTCTGGCATAAGCATTCTTTTTCTTTTAATTCATCAAAAGCTTTTGGTGTAATCTCAAGAGTTCTTTCTTTTCCACTACTCTCATCTTTAAAGACCATTAGATACTCAGTTGCGATTACTGGATCTTCTGTTATTCTAAAATATGGTAGTAATGAAAAGCCATCTGCAATATTAGAATTATCTGTTACTGAAACAGCAGAACAATGAATCGGCCTGGTTTTAAGCTTTATCACTTTACCTTTCTTTACTTCTTCCTTATAAGAAAAAACAGGAGAAAAAATAAACATCATTAATTGCCAAAAGAAAACCATTGCTCCTACAATAATAACAAAAGCACCTACAAATGCGCATATTATGAAAATAATAGCAATAGTAGTTTCATCTAATGTGAAGCCAAGAATTTCCATAGTAGTATGTATTAAGATTTTAAATTTATGTCAGTATAATTCTTTTTTGACTTAAAGTCAATTTATATGGGATTTTTGCATATTATCCTTGACTTTTTTATTAAAGTTGTTATACTCTCTTTAAATTCTTTATATAAACAAATACTGCAAAAAATGAAATCCGATATCAAAAGAACAGAAAAGGTTGGAATTTTTAAACTTATTGTGGAACTTCTGATTAAAAATAATGACCTTGAAGAAGAAGAAATAAAGCCAGAATCCAATTTTGTAAATGACCTTGGATTAGATTCATTAGATCTTGTTGAGCTTACTGTATCAATTGAAAAAGAACTACAGATAAAAATCACCGACGAAGAACTGGAAAAAGTTTATACCGTCCAGGATCTTATGAATATTATTGAAAACAAACAATAAAACATTAATTGTAATAGTATTTTGAGTATAAAACAAATTCTTTTAATTAACCTAAAAAACAAAGAGCAATGAACATTGAAGATTTATCTCGTAAGGCAATTTCAGAAAAAGTTTCTGTTTCTGAAAAAGTTGTTGAATTCACTTCGGAAGAATTAGAAATTCCCCGGGAAGACATTAACCTTGAGACCCCCTTTGAGGAGTTTCTCAGTAAAGCATTTCATTCCATCGACTTTTTCTGCATTCTCCAGAAAATAGAAGATTTCTTCAACATCAGTTTTTCTGACAACGAAGTCCGGAATATTGAAAAAGTAGGGGAGCTTGTAGCCATTACGGAGCTAAAAATTAATGCAGTTTAATTAAAAAAAACCGCACAATCATATTGATGTGCGGTTTTTAATATTTTACATTTTTTCTAATTCCACCTCTACTTCGTGAAATTTTTTTCTGTTGAAAAAATATAGGTAAATTAACCTTAAAAAAAGAAGAACGAAATAGGCAAATAAAGAACCAAAAAGGAACATAATTTTAGAACACTCCTTTAGGGTAATAGGAGTTGTGGAGTTTTCAATAGCTTCCATAGTGGGAAATTTTAGTTTTTTACATTGTATGATAATTTAATATTTTTGTCAATAAAAAGATACTCTCTATTCTGTTATTTTAAAAAAAATTTATAAATCAATTTTGCCTAATAAATTAAAGTTATTTTATAAAGGACATTTTTTACTTGATGTCCTTTATAATTTTGTCCTTTATAATTATCTAAAAAAATAATTTTTCCCCTCTTGACAGTACAAATTACTAATATCTACTATAGTAAAAATCTTGACTTAGTTCTTATTGGGTATACTCTTTAAGTATATTGTTCTTCTTTTGAAGCTATTTACTAAATTATTAATAATCTGCTCCGCTCTAATAATGATGCGAAGTTAACAATATATGAGTACACAAATGAGAACTTTTAGTCTCAATTTTATTGGGATGGTATTGTTTGTTTTTGTTTTTCTAATGGGTACCTTTTTTATAAACACACTAACTGCGAATGCTCAAAATAAATCAGAATCTTTTACTGTTACTTATACAGTATCTTCTGTAGTGAGCACACCAAATAGTGAAGGAGGCACAACTACTGTCGTTCGAGTGGGATGTGCACCTACATCAGGAGATAAATATGACATAAACACAGGGAAACCTTGTTCATATCCTCCTACTGTATCTGTACGTATAGGATGTGCACCAGGATCTCCTGATTTATACGACATAAACACAGGAAAAGCATGCACAAATAAAACAACACCTGTATTAAAAGGGTGCTTATCAGGGTCTGGTCATTTATTTGATATAACTACAGGTAAACCTTGCCCAGTTGTAATTAATATTACTTCTGGCACTCCAGTGGTAAAAACTGTAACTACTCCAAAGAGTACTGAAGTTTCTGTGGACAACACAACGAAAGAAGGACCAGGAAAGGTTGAAGTAGTTAATGGTAATAAACTAGATGGAAATGATTTATCTGCTATGTCACTTCAAGAAGTGACAAATAATGATTCAAAGGGAAATGAGAGAATAAAAACAATATTCTCTTGGCCACCAACAATTCAGGCAATTTTATTGGCTATAATAATACTTCTTGCTTTAGCATATGGAATTTATCGTTTTATAAATAGAGAGAAAAATGACGTATTAGAATTTGCTCCAAAGTCTGATAAAAGTAAAAATACCCCAGTAAACCCTATAGTCTCTCAACCACAGCAAAACCAGCCAAAGGCAAATCCTCAAGCTAGTGCACCAATACAAAAGCCACAAGAACCTATAGTAAATAAAGCCCCTGAGAACAAAATCCCAAATACACCCTTATCTCAACCACAAAACAATCAAAACCCTTCAAACAATTCAACTGTAAAGTAGGAGCAGTTATCCACTTTTAGGGTTTGACAAATATGTGTATAAATGTAGTATTTAAGTGCATATAAAGTTCTAGTTTTATAAGTTTATTATTAATCATTATTAAAATTTTATGAAAAAATATTTTATTGCCTGGGCTATCATGCTTATGTTTGTAGTTGTGCCTTCTTTTGCTGGTGCAACAGTAACACCACCAGATGGTTGGGTTAATGTGGGAAGTTGTGTTGCTAGTAGTTGCGGTAGTAGTGAAGGATTACAAAATCAATCAAAAACTACTCCTGGATATACCACAAAAACTTGTGAAGGAGTTACAGAATCTTTTTCTGCCGATCATATTATTTATACAGGAACAACTCCACCTGGTAGTCATTCTTGTCCTTCGGGATACACATATAAAGAGAAAGAGGGAAATAATAATGATTGTTATAAAGTAATAGAAACATTTACAACTACAATTAAATATGAAAAATCAAGTGACCCAAATAAATGTCATAGACCAACTAAAAATTCTGTAATTCCATCAATCCCAAGCTGGGTAAATGATAGTGATTTTAATAAATTGCCCGAAAAAAAAGATAAGTTAATTTTAACAATAGATCCTGTAGTGGAAAACCGAAATATTCCTTGCCACACAGCACCTATTGTAGCTTGCCCTGTGAAAGTTGACGGAAGTTGGAGTAGTTGGAGTCCAGCAAACGAAGGACAATGTGGCACATTCACACAAACTCGTACATGCACACCTCCAAGTAATGGAGGAAAAGAATGTAGTGAAATTGATGGAGGAAACGATTCAAGAATAATTGAAAACGAAGCTTGCCCAGAACCTACAGAATTAAAGCAGTGTGACATCGTAAGTGATACTACAAACATTCTTGGAAATGAATCAAATGCAGTGGAAACATGGAATCATAGTGCTTGGTTTGATGAATTAGCATTAGGAGATACTGTAAAATGGATTTGGAATGCAGTAAATGTAGTAGACCCAACAGTAGATGAGACAGAAACATTTACTAAAAAGTTTACTTTGGTTGGTAATATTGATTCTGCATCAATCCAAATAGCAGCAGATAATGGATACTCTCTAGAAATAAATGGTTCTAGTGTGACAGATAAAATAGGGGACGAGAATAATTTTGCTGCTGTTTCAGATCCTATAGATGTACTCTCATATCTAACAGAAGGAATAAATACTATAAAATTCACTGTAAAGAACTTTGCTCAAACGGGAGAAACTGTAACACCGGAGACTAACCCAGCAGGTCTTCTATATAAATTATCTGTAAAAAGTACAGATTGTGTAAATGAAGAACAAGAAGACTCTTGTGATAACGTAGACGGATATCAATTATCTGTTCCAGAAGGTTATACTCAAGATGGAAGCAGTTGTTACCCTATAGTTCCAAAAGGATTTATAGAAATTACAAAATATTCTTGTCCAGCAGGAATATCTGTAGTTCGCAGTTTAAATGGAGTAAACGGAACAGTCCCTGAAGGTTGTAGACTAGAAACAGGTGCAAGATTTGGATATGTTCACGGAGAACAAACAGATGCAAACAGTCCTTATCCTGAATTAGATATGCCTCTTACTAATGGTGGCTCAACAGTTGAAGGAAAATTAACATTAAATGTACCAGCAAATGGAAGATATTTAATAGAAGAAACTAACAGTGATAATATTAGATTAGCAAATGAAGATATCCTTGGACTTTACTGTGAAGGAGACGGAGACACTTCCGATAATAACGACAATCAGGAATTAACATTTGTTAGAGAAGGAGAGACAACTCGCTGTGTAGCTTACAATAAAGAAGTTGTATCGACACCAGTAGATACTGATGATGACGGAGTAATAGATGATAATGATAATTGTCCTTCTATTATGAACCCTGATCAGTTAGATACAGATGGAGATACAATCGGAGATGTCTGCGATGAGACTCCAAACGGAGAAGAGGGGCAACCAGAAGAACAAGACATTTGCCCTAATGTTACAGGAATACAAACAGAAGGAACTTGTGCAGATAAACTATGTCTAGAAACACAAACATGGAATATGAACACTCAGAAATGTGAAGATAAACCAAAAGAAGAAAATGGTAACACATCTGGATCTATTCCTTCATTTACTAACAGGGGACAAGGAAGAGTTCTCGGTGCAAGCACATGCGCTCCATATTTAACAAAATATATTGAGTATGGCAACAAAGATAATGATAAAGAAGAAGTAAAAAAATTGCAGGAATTCTTGAATGAACATTTAGGATTAAAACTAAAAGTTGATGGCATATATGGCAAGAGTTCTTTTGAAGCAGTTAAGGCTTTCCAGTTTAAATACGGAGAAGAAGTGTTATCTCCTTGGATTAAAGCATATATATTAAGAGAAGGATCAAGAGGAACTGGCTATGTATACAAGACAACATTATGGAAGATAAATTCATTAAAGTGTCCTGATACAGTACTACCTCTACCTACTTTAATAGATTAATAAAACCCACAATAAATCCCGCCTTTACAAGGGGGGATTTATTGTGTATAATATGCATATATGATACCTTTGCTAAAGAAACATTTTATCCCTCACGATAGTAATGACCACCGTCCTCATTTTCTAAGAAAAAATAACATTAAAAATATTCTTATATTAATATTATTTTTGGAAATATTTACTTTCCTAATTCCAACACTTACTCATATAAATAAAAGCGGAGGGATGGCAGCAGTTTTACCTGCAGTGCTTACAACTCTTACTAATGAAGAAAGGCAATCGCAAAATCTTGGAACGCTTACCATTAATCCACTTCTCGTAAAAGCTGCAGAGATGAAAGCACAAGATATGGCAACAAAGGGTTACTTTGCTCACACAAGCCCAGAAGGGAAAACTCCTTGGTATTGGATTGAACAAGTAGGATACAAATATCAATATGCTGGAGAAAATCTCGCTATTAATTTCAATGATTCCAAAGACGTTACAAATGCATGGATGAATAGTCCATCACACAGAGCAAATATCGTAAAAGATAAATACACAGAAGTGGGCACAGGGGTAGCAACAGGAATATTTGAGGGGAGGGAAACATTGTTTGTAGCTCAAGTATACGCCAATCCTTTAATAGAAAAGCCAGTTGTAAATTCTCCTTCTTTGGAGAAAACTATACCTATAAATACAAAAACCGTGAAGAAAGCAGAACCAGTAAAAACAGTAGCGGTAAAAGAGCCCGTTAATATTTTAGGTGCAGAAAATATTCAAAACGAAGAGGGAACAGCAGAAAAAGAAATAGTGCGAATGGAAAATCCTACATTTTGGCAAAAAATATTTTCTTCACCTAGAAATACCACAAATATAATTCTTTATGTTATTTATAGTGTAGTAGCTTTAGCTTTGCTTTTATATATATTTATAAGAGGTAAAAATCATCACAGAGATCTTATAACAAATGGATTAGTAGTTTTAGTTATTATTGGAGCATTATTTGTAATAAACTACTATATAAGTAATCATAATTCTTTCATAACTCAAAGTATTGATTATTCAAACGAACAAAAATAAAAAACATTCCAACATTCTCGAGAATGTTGGAATGTTTTTATTTAGGAACCTGCGACTGTTTTTATATTATGGTAATATATAGAAATGACTCAAGAACAAGCGTTTTCGATAATGAAAACAGGAGTAAATATTTATCTGACAGGTAGTGCTGGAAGTGGAAAAACATTTCTCTTAAACAAATATATAAACTATTTAGAAAGCCACAACATCCCTGTGGCAGTGACTGCTTCGACTGGCATAGCAGCGACACATATGAACGGTATGACTATTCACTCTTGGTCCGGAATAGGAGTGAAAAATTACTTAGATGAGAAAGAGTTAGAACATCTGGAAGATAAAAAATATTTGTGGAAAAGATTCGAGAAAGCTCGTGTGCTTATTATAGATGAGGTCTCGATGCTTCACGCTAGCCAGCTTGATATGGTGGAGAGAGTTTGTCGCAGATTTAAAAGAAATGATAAACCGTTCGGGGGATTGCAAGTGATTCTCTCTGGGGACTTTTTCCAATTACCACCTGTAAATAAAAGGGAAGAGGAGAATGAAAGCGGAATGATTTTTAATAGCAAGGCTTGGCTTATTTTAAACCCTGCTGTTTGCTATATTGAAGAGCAACATAGACAAGAAGACAATGAGCTCACGGATATCCTAAACACAATTCGCAATAATAAAATAGATGAAAAACATTTAGAAATATTACAAAGTCGCATAGGTGCTAACCTTGGAGAAAATATAAAACCTACCAAGCTCTACACTCACAATATAAACGTAGATGATATAAATAATATTGAACTGGGAGGGATACAAAGCGATGAAGTCACTTTCCAAATGACATCCTCAGGACCAGAACCACTTGTAGATATCTTGAAGAAAAGTTGCCTTGCGCACGAACAACTACGATTAAAAGTAGGAGCAGAAATAATGTGCGTGAAGAATAATTTCGAACAAGGATACGTAAACGGTTCTCGAGGTAGAGTTATAGGATTTGAAGAAGAAGACAATAGCCCTATTATAGAGCTTTATAATGGTAGGAAAGTTTCCTTAGGGAAGGAGCTCTGGGCAATAGAAGAAGATGGTAAAATTAAGGCATCTGTATCACAGATACCCCTTCGTCTGGCTTGGGCTATTACTATCCATAAGAGCCAAGGAATGTCCCTAGATAACGCAGAAATAGACCTAGGAAGCACGTTTACCTACGGTATGGGCTATGTTGCCCTTTCGCGAGTAAGGACCCTAAAAGGCATAAGTTTAGTAAGGTTTAATAGGGATGCCCTTCGGGTAGATCCCAAGGTTTTAGAGTTCGACCAAGAGCTAAAAAATCAAAGTTTCAGTAATGAATTACTTTTTAAGAAATTAGATAAGGAAGGGCAAAGTAAACTTGAAAAAGATTTCATAGAAAGGATGGGCGGCACATTGTATGAAGAAAAGAAAAAAGGAAAGAAAATAAATATTAAAGATACAAAAATTCCCACAATAGAAATTACTAAGAAGCTACTTGAAGAAGGTAGAAGTATCAAAGAAATAGCAAAAGAGAGAAATTATACAGCAGAGACGATTGTAAATCATCTTGAACAAATAATTTCAAAATTTCCAGAGATAATCATCACACACATAAGACCATCTCAAAAAGATATAAACTTAGTGAAAAAAGCAAATAATAAATTAAAAGGGGATAACAAGGGAAAGCTTGGACCCATTAAATCAATACTGGAAAAAGAAGGACATAATATGTCTTGGCTTGACATAAGAATAGCAAAATTGTTTATTTAATTTTTTTATACACTTATATTTTTCTTTTCTCTTAAAATGGTACAATTAAATTATGGATAATATGTACACATTGAAAAAAATTTTAATAGTAGTCCTTATTTTAATAATTATAGGTGCTGTTGTTTTTAGCATTGTGTCTAAGAAAAAAGAAGCTCCAGTTGTTATACCTGATAATATTAACAACGAACAAGTAGAAGATACTACTCCGCCTGTCATAACAAAAGACGAGAAAACTTTTGTAGAAGATTATATTAAAAGTAACATAGTTACAATAGCGACAAACTCTGCTGTACTTGGTGGTACTTGGTATGTCGTTTCTGTTAATTTAAATACAGAAACAAATACAGGCGAAGTTGTTTATGAAGATGGGCATATACAAAGCACCGCAACCTTCTCTTATACTTACCAAGAAAATCCGCAAGAGGTTACAATAACAAATTTCGTTATAAAAAAATAATTTGTTATAATAAATTCATTAATCTTAAATAATTTTAAACACATATGGCACGTTTACCAACAGTAGGGCAAGATAACAACGAATGGGGAACAATATTAAATGAATATCTAGCTGTAGAACATAATGAAGACGGTTCACAGAAGTTTCTTACTGAATCTGTCTCTCGTACTATATATGTCTCTGCTACGGGTGATGATACTACTGGCGATGGTTCAGAAGCATTACCTTACCTTACTATTGGGAAAGCGTTATCGACGATTAACAAGACAATTGTATCTGGGATAACTGTAACTATTTCTCTTGGAGTAGGGACTTTTTCTATGTCTAATTCTGATTTAAACGCTCTTTCTTTCCTGTTAGGTACTGGGAATATAACTTTACAAGGAACACTTACTCTTATCGAATCTGGTTTTACTATGGGGTCTGCAGAAGCACTTGATCCTCTTACTTACGCTGTTTCTGGAGGAAATACAGCTTCTTGGACTACAAATCAGTATAAATATTATTTCCTTAAGTCAGGAACAAGTTACTATCCTATAACTCATAACACAAGTACTACATTAAGCATAACTAACAGTGCAACAACTGGGACTGAAATTTATCAAGCTCAATCTATATTAAATTTCACAAATACTGCTGACGTAGAATTTGCATCTGAACTAACAAGTATTAATTTCAACTCTTTAAAAATAGAATTTCCAGCATATAATCTTACTTTTAACAAATGTACAGTAAAATTCCAGACATGTCATTTTAGGAATGTTGTTAATACTAAATATTTAAGTTTTAACTTTTTTGTTAAACCTGCTTTTTCTTTTACTTCTATAGAAAATTGGAGAATTATTGGTAAATATTTCTTTACAGCTTTTACAAGTAATTATCTTTATATAAATACTAACGCTTCCTTATTACAAATATCAGATGCATCTTATAACCCCAGAAATATGCGCAACATTGTTTACGAGAACCCCAATACAGGTACTTCCGCAACATGTTTATATTTGGGATATAACGGATACTTTAATTACAATCATTCTTTCTATATAAAATTTGTTAATTCAAACATAGCAATTCAATTAGAACAAAGAGGAACTTTTAAATTCAAAAGAGGAGAAGACACTAAATTAATAATAAAGAATACTAATTACCTTTGTAAACTTTTAGATGGAGTGGATAACTCATTAGAACCTTATTTATTTGAAATAGATTATACCAATTGTTATGGAACACCCCTTATTAGATGGTTTTTTTATCAGCTATACCAAACTACAAACTCTACTTCTGGGTTAAGTATAAGTATTCATAATTTATTGTATCCTGAGTTTGAAGCTAATCTCTCTTCCACTCTCGCCGACAACGCTACCACAAACGTAATAATAGGTAACAAATTACAGAATCAATCCATTGTTATAGATTACACAATAAAAAGAGGTACAACATACGAAACAGCACAGTTAAGAATACTAAATGATGGTACCAACCTTACATTACAAGAGGGTACTCCTCTAGGAGATGCAGGTGTCACATTCGCTGTAAACTTCAATACTAATGAAATCCGTCTAGCTTGTACTCTCACTTCCACAGGTACAGCAGCTACCCTTAAATACAATGCTACAAGAGTAATGATTACACCGTTAACGATATAATTATTAATATTAATTTAACTAAAATATATATGTCACGTTTACCAACAGTAGGGCAAGATAACAACGAGTGGGGAACAATATTAAACGATTATCTATCTGTAGAACATAATGAAGATGGCTCACAGAAGCTTCTTACTGAATCTGTCTCTCGTACTATATATGTCTCTGCTACGGGTGATGATACTACTGGGGATGGAAGTGTAACACTTCCTTATTTAACTATTGGAAAGGCATTATCGACAGTAAAGAAAGAAATTGTTTCTGATGTTATTATTACTATTAGTGTAGGGGCTGGCACTTTTAATTTAAATAATTCAGACTTGATTATTCTAGATAAAATATCAGGAGCAGGAACATTGGTTCTTCAAGGAACTTTGGCGTTAGTTGAATCAGGTTTTACTATGGGGTCAGCAGAAGCTCTTGATCCGTTTACTTATTCAGTTAGCGGTGGTAATTCATCATCTTGGGTGACAAATCAGTGGAAGTATTACTGGTTAAAGTCATCAACTTCTTACTATCCTATTACGCACAATGAAAATGGTTCCAGTATAAGTATAGTTTCAAGTGTTACTGGAACAGAGATATATCAACAAACAACTATTATTAATATCAATTTAAATAATAACAATAATATTAATTTTAGTGTAAATAATTTACAAATTAATGATTTTCGTATTAATATTCCCAATTACAAACTAGAATTTCATGGAAAATATCTTAGTATTGAAGAAAGTTATTTATCAGGATCTGGTACAGTTTCTAATTTATCTTTTGTTTGTACTGAAGGAGCATCATTACGTTATAACTCTATTGAAAATTCATCTGTGGGATTAAGATGTCAGACTGGACCATTTGCATATAATTACCTTATGAGTAATAGAAATTCTACATTATTAAACATTAATAATGACACAAATCTGCAAAATATTTATTCTTGTGTTTTTGAAAACCCTAATACAGGAGCCAGTTCAAGATGTATTTCTTTGTTGTTCGGATCTTTAATGACAAGCGCTATTACGGGAACACACTACATAAAATTTGTTAATAGTTATATACCATTTTATTTTGTTGATTTTGTTAAATTTAGCACAGTAGCAGATTCTCAAAAAATTATACTAAAAAACACAAATTATTATTACAGAAAAGGAAATAATGATTATTCGATTAATTATTTAAATCTTAAACTATCCAATATTATAGGCACCCCTATAACCCGCTGGTTTTATGATGCAATGTATGAATTCGTGAACGTCTCCTCTGGTCGCAATATTCAAATCACCGGTCTCATCTACCCTGAATATGAAAGCAATCTCTCTTCCACCCTCGCCGACAATACCACCACTCAAGTAATAGTAGGTAACAAACTCCAAAACCGTTCAATAGTAATCGATTACACTATTCTACGAGGTTCCACATACGAAACAGCACAACTACGTATATTAAATGATGGCACTAACTTAACCCTACAAGAAGGAACCCCTCTAGGAGATGCAGGTGTTACATTCGCTGTTAACTTTAATACCAATGAAATCCGTCTAGCTTGCACTCTCACTTCCACAGGTACAGTAGCTACCCTTAAATACAATGCTACAAGGGTAATGATTACACCTTTAACAATTTAAAAAATAAAATGCACTAGGCCGGGCCTAGTGCATTTTATTTTTATCTATATTTTTCACGCCAATTATAGTCTTCTTCTTCGTCGTCTTTATTGTCTATAATTGGAGTACCGCAATTTTGACATACATCATCATATGAACGTAACCCACAACGAGGACAAAAAGAGTCCTTTTGTTCTTTTTCTACTTCATTGTTTTCATCCATATTTGATATATTATAATAACATCATCAAATTATCAAGAAGTTAGAATTTATTAGACATCCTTTACTTGCTTGTTTACTTCACTTTGTTATAATGAAATTATTATTAGTTAATAATAATTTTAAAATATATGGCAAAAGGAATGACACATAAAAAAGAAGTAAAAAAAGCAAAGAAGGCAAAGAAAAAGTAGTTAAAGAAAGCATCCCTATCGGGATGCTTTCTTTTGTTTTGGGGAATAGCTATTTTTGTTATATAATATAAGATAATTATGGATAAAAAAATCACAAATATAAAAGCAGATCAAATTCTGGATTCAAGAAATAATCCTACTTTAAAGGTATCAGTTTACGTTGATGAAGTAGTCGGAGTATTCGAAGTCCCATCTGGAGCAAGTACAGGTAAGTATGAAGCATGTGAACTTCGCGACGGTGAAGGAGGTAAGAGTGGAGTTATGAACGCCGTAAATAAAATTGAAGAAATCATTAAACCAGCCTTAATAGGAGTAGATGTAGATAAACAAAAAGAAATAGATGAAATTATGCTCAAGCTGGATGGCACCAAGCAGAAAACAAACCTCGGAGGCAACAGTATGATAGGAGTAAGTATAGCTTGCGCGAAAGCTGCTGCAAGACTTCTCGGAATGGAAGTTTTTCAATATCTTAAAACTATTACAAAGATGAATCCTTCTCGTGAAGAACCATATCTTTATTTTAATCTTATAAACGGAGGCAAACACGCACATACAAAATTAGCATTCCAAGAATTTCATATTGTGCCTCAAGTAGAAACATCTAAAGAAAGTGTAGAGATCAGTCGCAATATCCAAACTAAATTAGACGCAATTCTAGAACAAGAGTTCGGAGCGATAACAAAAGGGGATGAGGGCGGTATAGCTCTCGACGTGGAAGATATATTCACTCCACTTAAGTTAATAAATAGGGCAGTGGAGGAGCTAGGCTATAGTGATAAGATAAAATATGCTCTTGATGTCGCAGCTAGTTCTTTCTACGATACAAATAGCAGTATGTATAAATTTATGAATAAAGATTGGACCAAAGAAGAAATGATAAATCTTTATGAAAAAATTTGTAGTGAGTTTAAAATGATTTCTATTGAAGATCCATTTGATGAGGAAGATTATGAAAGTTTTGCAATTCTTCAATCAAAAATCGGGGAAACGAGATTAATAGGCGATGACCTTACAGTCACAAACATAGAACGACTTGGCAAAGCAATAGAAATGAAAAGTATTAAAGGTATTATAATAAAGCCAAATCAAATCGGAACCTTAAGTGAGACTCTTGATACAATGCGTCTCGCTCGAGAAAATAATATTGATTGTATTATAAGTCATAGAAGCGGGGAAACAATGGATGACTTTATAGGAGACTTATCTGTCGCATTTGGATGCTTTGGAATCAAGGCTGGAGCACTAGGCCCACGAGAAAGAAATATAAAGTATGAAAGAATTATTAAAATAACTACAAAATAATATGAGATCAGATACAAAAGTGATTGCAACAATAGGGCCAGCTAGTGATACCAAAGAAGTCATTGAAGGAATGATAAGCCACCATATGGATATGGCTCGTTTAAATTTCTCTTGGGGGAATTATGAGTGGTTTACTAATATAATAAAAATTATCAGAGAAGAAGCTACTAAACAAAATACTGAAGTTCCAATAATACAAGACTTGTCTGGTCCACGTGTTCAAGATGGGGCAGAACATCGTTTCGGTGGAGAAGAGGGGCAAGAAGTTATAACAGAAAAAGATATCGCTGATTTACATTTTGGAATAGAACAAGGAGTAGATTATGTGGCATTATCTTTCGTTGGGAGAGCTTCTGATGTCATAAAATTAAAAGAACTTATAAAAGAAAAAAATGGAAACCAAAAAGTTATTGCGAAAATAGAACGTAAATTGGCTTTTGATAATCTTAATGAAATTATAAAAGAAGCAGATGGAGTGATGGTGGCACGAGGAGACTTGGGTAATGAATTTCCACTTGAAGAAATACCTTTTGTTCAGCATGAAATAATAGAAGCTTGTAATAAAGCCGGCAAGATGGTAATTGTCGCCACTCAAATGCTTCTTTCAATGGTAGAAAATGAGACACCTACTCGTGCAGAAGTTTCTGATGTTGCCTATGCAATTCTAGATGGTGCTGACGGAGTAATGCTTTCAGAAGAATCTGCAAAAGGTAAGTATCCAATGAAAGCGATTGGAATGATGGAGAAAATAGCTTTGGTCGCAGAGAAGCATCGTGATACTATTAAAATAGGTTAAAATTTTATATGCAAAAACATATTTATATCACAAGACGAATTCCAGAAGCTGGACTTAAATTATTACAAGAGAAGGGGATAACTTACGATATCGGTGAATTTAAAAATCCTCCTACCCAGAAAGAACTCATAAAAGCTCTAAAGAAAAAGCCTTACGATGGTGTCATTAATTTCTTAACAGATAAGATAGATGCTTTAGTCTTTGATGCTTGCCCCACAGCTAAAATATTTGCAAATTTTGCTGTTGGTTTCGATAATATTGATATAGAAGAAGCAAAGAAAAGAAATATTTTCGTATCCAATACTCCGGGCACATCTGCTGTCGCTGTTGCTGAGCACACAGTAGCTTTAATGATGGCTCTTACTACTAGGCTTGTAGAGGGTGATACTTTTATGCGCAAAGACAAATATAAAGGATGGGACCCAAATTTATTAATAGGTACAGATATGAAAGGAAAAACTATAGGGCTCATTGGTGCTGGTCAAATAGGCACAGAAGTTGCAAAGATTTTGCATTTTGGTTTCGGTGCAAATGTTATATATAGTGATATAACTCCAAATCCTACCCTCGAACAAATAACCGGCCCCACAAGGAAGGAAACAGCAGAAATCTTGCGTGAAGCAGATATTGTGTCCCTCCATGTACCACTTTTACCTACCACAAAGCATCTTATAAACAAAGAAACTCTTGCCACAATGAAAAAGACAGCATTCCTTATAAATACATCACGAGGAGCTGTTATAGACGAAAAAGCGTTAGTGGAGGCACTTGAGAAAGATATTATCCGAGGAGCAGCACTTGATGTATATGAATTTGAACCAAAAGTCACAAAAGGGCTTTTAAAATTACCGGATATTATTCTTACTCCTCATATTGCATCTTCTCGCCAAAGTGCTCGAGATAAAATGGCTGAAATTGCAGCAAGAAATATAATATCTGTTTTTGAAACAGGAAAAGATATAAACAGTGTACTTGGCTAAATCCTTGTATTGCTAATTTAATAATATTATAATTAATGTATTATGAAGAAATACATTAATTTAAGTGTGTCATCTATTATTATAATATTATCATTGTTTGTCGGAGTTGTATCTCATGCAGAAGAAGAAGCAGAGGAAACAACTTCAAATACAGCAACTGTATCAAATACTCCAGTTGCATGTACTATGGACGCAAAATTGTGCCCAGATGGTTCTTATGTCGGCAGAGTTGGCCCTAATTGTGAATTTGCAAAGTGTCCAGAACCAAGAGAAGTTAAAACACGAGCAAACATAGAAGCTAGAAATGCTTTGCGAGTAGAGAATAAAGAAAAGCGTGATGAAGTAAAAAATGAAATAAAAAATCTTTCTGCTGAAAATAAAGCTAAGTTAGAAGCTATGATCACTTCAGTAAAAGAGCAACGTGAAGAATTTAAAGCTAATCTAGAAGTTAAAAAAGAGGAAGCTAAAACAAAAATGGCTGAAATGAAAGAAAAATTAAAAACTGATTTAAATGTAATTAAAGATGAGAAAAAGAAAACTTCTGCAGAAAAAATTGTAACATCTCTCCAAGCTTTAAATGTTAAATTAACGACAAACCTTTCCGCAAAAGTAGACCAAATAGAAAATGTTCTTGTAAGTATCCAATCTCGTATTACTAAAGGAGAAGAGAAAGGATTAGATGTAACTTCTGTAAAAGCAGAAGTAGAAAAAGCAAAAATTGCCATAGAAAATGCAAGAAAAGCAATTTCTACCCAAACATCAAAGACTTATGAAGTAAAAGTAACTAGTGAATCTACATTAAAGACAGAAATGCAAGCATTGCGAGATCTATTTAATAAAGATATAAAAATTGTAAGAGATCAAGTTAAACTAGCTCATACAGCAGTGAAAAATGTGGCAACAAGCTTAGCTAAAATTCCAAAAATTAATGACGAAGTTGAAACAGAGGTCGAAGTTAATAATACTACTAGCGTAAATCAATAATTTTATGGACGAAAAAAATAACCCAAATATGGGAAATATGAATGCAGGTACTAATAATCCAATAGTTGCAACAAAGAAGAAGAGTAATGCTGTTATTTATATAATAATATTAATTCTTATAATTATAATTGCAGCATTAATAGTCGTTCGTGCAAGAAATGGTAGTGTAGAACGAAAAACCCAAACTGATGCAGATCTTAGTCAATCTTTAAAAGATGATTCTACTGCATCTATAAATAGTAATATAGATAGCATTGTAATAGATGAGAATAGTGACACTGAATTAAAGGGCATTGACCAAGAATTGCAAAATCTTTAGTTTACTTATTAAAAGCCCTCCGACCTAGATCGGAGGGCTTTTTGATTTAAGGGTCTCGTAGGTTTATAATTGTGTGATGGAACCATTGGCATCTAAAATTAGACCAAAAGATTTGTCTGAATTCATAGGACAGGAACACCTTGTGGGTAAAGGTAAGCCACTTGCTATTGCTATACAGGAAAAGCATGTATTTTCATTTATTCTATGGGGTCCGCCAGGGGTAGGGAAGACAACGCTCGCAAGAATATATGCGAAATCTTTAAATGCGGATTATCACGAACTATCTGCTGTTTCTGCGGGGAAAGATGATATTCGCCAGATAGTGGACACATCAAAAAAGGGCACAGGTGAACTTCTCGGACCCAAAATTCTTTTCCTTGATGAGATTCATCGTTTCAATAAAGCTCAACAAGATTTTCTTCTCCCATATGTAGAGAGTGGACGACTTGTGCTCATAGGAGCCACAACAGAAAATCCAAGCTTCGAAGTTATCCCAGCTCTACTTTCACGTTGTAGAATTTTTGTTCTTGAAGAATTTACTGACAACGATATGAGAAAAATAATTAAAAGAACTGGATACAAGATTCCGAAAGATGCGACAGAGTGGCTTATAAGCATGGCAAAAGGTGATGCTCGCCAAGCAATTGCTATGATAGAAAATACTCTTTCTCTTTACAAAGAAATTAATATTGAAAATTTTAAAAATACTCTGCAGTCAAAATTCCTTCGTTACGATAAACAAGGAGATGAACACTACAACACTATAAGTGCATTTATAAAAAGTATGCGCGCAAGCCAGCCCGACGCAGCTCTTTATTATCTTTCTCGGATGCTTCTAGCAGGAGAAGATCCAAAGTTTATAGCCAGAAGGATGGTGATATTTGCCAGTGAGGATATTGGGCTTGCTTTGCCTACAGCTCTTGTCGTTGCAAATGATGTCTTTCGAGCAGTGGAAACTATAGGTATGCCCGAATGTGGCATAAACCTTGCCCACGGCGTTGTTTACCTTGCCCAAGCTCCCAAAGACCGTAGATCATATAATGCCTACCAGGAAGCCCTCCTAGACGTAAAAAAGTACGGGAATCTGCCTATTCCACTCATAATTCGTAACCCCACAACAAAGCTCAATAAGGAATTAGGTTACGGAGAAGGATATGAAAAATATACAAACAAAGACCTCATGCCTGATAAATTAAAAAATAAAAAATATTTAAAACAATTAAATAAAAAATCAAAATAAATTTAAAATACATATATACGCCATGGTTGATATATGTATTAGAGAAATAAAAAAAGAGGTCGCTTTTTTGCAACCTCTTTTAAGATTTTTAAACTTTAATAGCTAATGAAATTTCACTGAACAATTTGTAGTGTTGTGTAATGTACATTGTCCAAATGCGGAAGAAGATTTTTATCTTCTGGCATCGGAGATCCATCAACACTGGTAAACCTTAATCCCCATCGTACAACATCCCATCTTTTTATATCTTTGGATGGAATCTCAAAAACATATTCCTGATACTCCCATGTTGTATTGTCATACCAGACAAAATTTGGAACTCCGGCTATATTTATTGAATCCAAAACTTCAGATTGTCCATTTTGGTATTTAACAAAAAATATTAGCCCATAACCGTCTTTTCCTGACCCTATATCACATTTTAAGTAATTTAAGGCAGCCGGTTCAATAAACAGAGGACACCAAACAGTATCTTTGGAATTTAAGTTATCCATAACCATTGTCCCATTATAGGATTCCGTGTGCCCATTGGTATTAATCTTAGGCGCACCGATATGATTGGATGATGCCTGTGTTCCAAGTACATTCCAAAGCATAACATTATGAAGAAAATAACTACTTGCCGTATTGAAATTCTCAGAATACTGCAATAGTCTATAGTCAATATTTTGACCATCCTCTCCATTCTGTCCATTACAAATGGTATCCGCATAAAGCAGGTTACCATCTAAAAAGACCTGGCGAACTTTACAAAACTCATTCAACGGAACAGTTGTGGTTGTGAATTCTGGAATGTAAGCTTCCGGTGTTTCTCCATTACATACCGT
>DATGWJ010000002.1:0-38943 GCA_035299545.1 Minisyncoccota bacterium
AGTCCTATAAAAGGGTCCGGATAAATTTCTGCTGAAATTTTCCTCATTGCTCGGGCCGTCGCCCTTGCGCACGCCCCTTTTATAGGACTATTTCATTTTTTAATTTTTATCAGATTAAAACACGTAATAAAATTTCTCGAGTGAGCCACCGCGGAAGCTGACGAGCTGAGCAATGAGGGAATTTTTAGTAAAAAATTACCCGTTGGCGAATCCGAGAAGATTTTATGAAGTGTTTTTATTCATTAGCACTTGCGACTTGTATTTCTCCGAAACGTCCGCGTATCTCTTTAAGTAGGGAATCAGCAACTTTCTTATTATCGCGAAGCCATGTACGACTTGCATCATAACCTCTTCCTAAAGGAACTTTATCTCCTTCTTTATTTTTATATGAATACGAAGCTCCAGATTTTTCTATTATTCCAATTTTTTCTCCGAGGGCAAGAATCTCTCCTTCACGAGAAATACCTTCACCGTAGAGAATATCGAATTCTGTTTGTTTGAAAGGGGAAGCAACTTTGTTCTTCACAACTTTCACACGGGTGCGACTTCCGACAACTTCTTCTCCTTTCTTTATTTGAGCTATACGACGAATATCTAGGCGAATAGTAGTGTAGAACTTGAGAGCCTTTCCTCCTGGAGTTGTCTCTGGGTTTCCGAACATCACTCCGATTTGCATACGAATTTGGTTTATGAAAATAACGACTGTCTTAGAATGAGCAACTATCGCTGTAAGTTTACGTAGTGCTTGCGACATAAGTCGAGCTTGTTTACCCACGTGTGATTGACCCATATCTCCCTCAATCTCATCGCGAGGTGTAAGAGCTGCGACAGAGTCGATAACTACGACATCTATCTTGCCTGAGCGAATCAAACTTTCTGTAATCTCTAGACCTTGCTCGCCGTTGTCTGGCTGAGAGATAAGAAGGTCTTTAATGTTTACTCCAAGCTTACCTGCGTAGTCAGGGTCCATAGCGTGTTCTGCATCAATATAAGCGCAAACGCCGCCTTTTTTCTGAGCTTCTGCGACTATATGAAGGGCTAGAGTCGTCTTACCAGAAGACTCTGGTCCGTATATTTCTATCATACGCCCACGAGGCACTCCACCTACGCCTAGGGCCATATCAAGCCCAATAGACCCAGTAGGGATAACATCAATATCCACTTTTGGAGTATCACCAAGCTTCATTATTGCTCCTTCTCCGAACTTTGTCTGAATTGATTTAATTGTATCTTCTATCGCACCGCCATTCTCCTTTGGTGCCTTTTTTGCTTTCTTTTGCATAATAATTAGTTTTTAGTTTCTAGTGATTAGTTTCTAGTCAAGAGAAACGCAAATCTTAATTTATAATTTATTTCTAATCACTAATCATTAGTCACTAGAACCTAATTTGTTAAATGCGATCGCCTTCGCATTCTTTTCTGCTACAACTTCGAACTTCTTTTCTGCTGTCTTGCCGAATTTATCTTTCGCATTTAATGTGATGATAGAGAATCCAGGAAGCACAGAAATAGATTCAGAGAAGTTGCCTTCCTTATCTATAAATATTTCTCTACCATTTAGTGTTATGTATGTTGCTTTAGGTGCAGTACCTGTAATAGTTGCAAGAGGGGAATCATTCGTTTGTGTGAGGGTTGCTTTTATTTGAACTCCTTTAAACACAAAACTCATTTTTTCATATCCGAAAATCATAATCACAGTAAATAAAGCTACACAGGAAATTATTCCCACCCACCACTTCATACTTTTACTTTTTATGATTTTCATCTGCATCTTTATTTTACCACAAAACTAACTATTCTTGTCCAGTATTGTCCACTGCCTTTTCCAAAACTTCTCTTGGCTTTGCTCCATTACCAGCACTTACTACTCCGCGTTCTTCAAGCATATCTATAAGCTTGGCTGCACGAGCGTATCCTACGCCAAGTTTTCTTTGAAGGTATGAAGTAGAGGCCTTGCCGGCTTCTATCACTGTCATTCTGGCATCTTCATATAAATCATCGTCTCCATCATCACCTCCTAAGCTGTCTGCGAATAGATTACCTCCACCTTTCTCTACTGTGCCTGTAAGCTCTATGGTGTTAGGTATCTCATCGATGTACGCCTTTCTTAAGTATTCTACCACTTTTTTGACTTCTTCTTCAGAGATAAAGGCACTCTGCAAACGTTCTGGGTTAGGATTATCTGCACAAGCGTAAAGCATATCTCCAGCACCTAGAAGCTTTTCTGCTCCACCTTGATCAAGGATGGTTCGTGAATCAATCTGAGATGATACCTGTAAGGCTATACGTGTAGGAATATTCGCCTTTATAAGCCCTGTAATGACGTTTACAGATGGTCTCTGTGTAGAAAGAACAAGGTGGATACCGACAGCACGAGACATTTGAGCAAGTCGGACAATAGCACTTTCAAGCTCTCTTGGGTATGTCTGCATAATATCTGCTAATTCGTCGATAACTATCACAATGTAAGGTAATCTCTCTGCTACATTGTCAGTCTTTTTAGATTTTTCGTAAACATTTACATGATATGATTCTATGTTCTGTACCGATTCTGCTTGGAGAATGTCATAGCGTCTATCCATTTCGCGTGCTGCCCACTTGAGTGAAAGAATTGTTTTCTTCGCATCAGTTATTACTGGGGTAAGTAAGTGAGGTATTTTATTATAAAGTGTAAGTTCAACTCTCTTTGGGTCTACCATTATGAATTGCAAATCTTCTGGTCCGTTTCTATAGAGCAGTGATGTAATAATGGAATGGATCGTTACAGACTTACCGGAACCAGTAGTTCCAGCCACCAAGAGGTGAGGCATTTTTGCTAAGTTACCGAATATGGCTTTACCAGAGAGACCTCTACCAAGGGCGACAGTCAGAGGCTTTGGTGAATTCTGGAATTTGTCATCGCTAAGAAGAGTTGCAAGTCCGACTGTGGATTTTACTTTGTTTGGTATTTCAATACCTACAAGTGATTTGCCTGGGATAGGTGCTTCTATACGGATTGTCTTTGCCGATAGGGCAAGAGCAAGTTCATTTTGAAGTCCGACTATCCTTGAAAGTTTTACACCTTGTGCAGGCTTGAGGGCATATCGAGTGACAGTTGGACCGATGGTTACTTCATCCATTTCTACGGATACACCGAAAGTAAGGAGAGTTCTCTGAATGATATTCATATTACCTTTCATGTCTCCAGTGTTTGGTTTACCTTTATCTTTCTCAAGAAGGGAAAGTGGGGGAGGGACGTAGTTCGTGCTGAACTTCTTCACCTTACCGACTGATTTCTCAATCTCGTCTTCTTCTTTTATTGGACTTTCACTATAGGCGATTGGTTCCTCTTTTTCTTCTTTTTTGTTTTCTTCTAATTGGTCATTAGTAATTGGTAATTCTTCATTATCTTCGTCATCTTTCTTTTGACCCAAGTGACGCACATCTCTCTTCAAGAATGACCAGAATTTTTGGAATAGTTCTACTAAGTTTGGTCTCTCGTCGAACAAAACAATGAGAGACACTATAAGTAGTGCTCCAAGTAAAAGGATAGAAGCATACATTCCGAAAAGTTTTATGAATGGCCAAGCTACAATACTACCTAGATATCCACCCGCGGTTATGTTTATAGATTCTCCTTTTCCGTTACTTGCAATATCCATAATCCCAAGTGCAGAGAGTAGGGTAAGGAGTCCAAATATTGCGTGAGCACGAGCAACTTGTGGTATTTCTTTTTTCAAAAAAGAAATACCGACAGCGATTAGAAGAATAGGTAATATGTAGTATCCGAATCCTAGGAATGAACTAAATGCGGTGAAAATAAAATCTCCGACAACTCCTGCCATTTTGAATACAGAAAGTACTACTAATATTCCGAGAACTATAAAAACAATTCCCCAGATGCTGTATCTGGTCTCTTGTTGTAGTTCCATTTTTTTACTATTTTTACTTTTTCTTTTTACTTGCCTAGATGTAGGTTCGTCGTCAACATTTTCAATATCTTTTTTTGCCATAAATAAATATAATTATGCACACATTATATCATAATTTTTTTAAAACATCTTTTATTCTTAGTATTAAACAGGAACAAAATATTCTTTTTAAAATCCTAGGTGTGGGCGCGCCGGAGCGAGCTTGCGAGCGGAGAGGGATAAGGGATTTTAAAAAGATTATTTTGTGTATGTTGTACTCCCTATTGCATCAAAATTTATTCGGTATATAATGGACACATTAAAGACATAAAAACTTACCAGATGTGAGTTAAAAGACACGATGAATAATCAAAAAGACACAAAAAAGACAAACATAAATACATATGGGACGTCTGATGTCTCTGACGCAAAATCATTATCAAATATGTCTTCTTTTGAATTTGCTAGCAAAAAGACAGAAAAGCTTGTTACTGCCTTGTATATGGTTTCAGACTGTATGGATACAGATGATGCTCTGAAAGGGAAACTCCGTCTACTAGGGGTAGAGCTGTTGTCCGATATTTATAAGTTATCCACACTGTCTCCTTTAGATAAGCATACCTATATTTCTGTATCTTTATCTCACATAGATGAGCTCCTTTCTTTTATAGAGATAGCCTATACTATTGGTTTTATATCAGAAATGAATACCTCAATTCTTAAGAAAGAGTTCTATACTCTTGCCTGTGATCTTAAGGGGAACTTATCTAAAAATAAACACTTCACATTTACTTTAAATAAAAAAATGTTTGAACTCCCAGAATTAGAGAATGAAATGGAGAACGAAGAAAATCTAACTTATAAAGGACAAAGTTCTATAAAGGACAAAAGGACAGCATTTAACACTATGTCCTTTACGAATAATAAGAGTCCTTTACAAATGATTACAGATAAAAAGACAAATATTTTAACAACAACTTTGGCTGATAGGGAGGATAGAACTAATAAGATTATTTCAATAATAAAAGACAAAAAAGAGGTATCAATAAAAGACATTTCTTTAGAGTTTACAAACTGTTCAGAAAAGACAATCCAACGCGAACTCAACGCTCTTGTCCTTAAAGGACAGTTAAAGAAAACCGGGGCTAAACGCTGGTCCCGCTACGCTGTAGTAATTTAACAGACGAATTTAAAATGGCTCTTAATAAGAGCCATTTTAAATTCGTCTGTTTCTCTTCGTTTGAGCAGGAGCAGTAGTATTCTTTTTAAAAGCCTAGGTGTGGGCGCGCGCCGAATCCGCTGGATTCGGTAGGGATAAGGGCTTTTTAAAAGAATACTACTACTCCTGCTCTCCACCCTTTCCCTTGTAAGTTATCCACAGTTAATACGTCTATTATATATGCATATATTGCATATTTAAAATGCCGAGTATATAATATAACTATATATTATAGTAACTGGTAATTTTTTAACAGATATGTTAATATATAGCATCCATATGTGCTTACAAAATAAGCATATTACGGAAAGAGAAGATCATTGAAAATAGAATACTATTGCATTCTAATACCAAGAAGGTAATAGGGGTTTCGTTTTCTCTGGTCCTATCCGTTTTGTTTCCTTATGAATTTTCTTTTCGTTTTCTTTGCTTCTTTTTCTTTGATAGAGATGAAAAAAAGCATAGATAAAATTGTCTAACTTTTTTCTTTGATAGAGATGAAAAAGTAGCATAGACAACTTGAAAATCATTTATAAGAATTCAAGATGTGGTATCGGCCCTGTCGACAAGGCAGATATGCTTGTCTAGTCTTTTCTTTACTCTCGTAAGAGAATCTTAAGAAGAGTAAAGGCAGGCAGTGTTATTTGGTTTAGTTATTCCTAGTAGTTTTATTTCTTTTGATAGAGAAGATAAAATTATTTGGATTTAAAAGTTTAAGTGCCTGTTTTATTTTTTAGAATTTATTTTTTACTTGTTAATTTCCTTCCCGCCAACATTTTTTTGATAGAGAAATTGTGGAGGGGATAGAGAGGCGAGTTAAAGATTATCCTAGGAATTATTACTGGTCGCATTAAACAAAAAAATACACAAACATTAGTTTTTTTCTAGAGCGCACATTTTAATTATCAGTCGCCTTCTAGAATTAGTCGAAACTAATCTAAACGTGTATAAGATTATAAAAAATATTATGTTAAAAAAATTTTTAATCGGAACATTCGTAGTTGCTGGTTTAGCTATGGCTATGTCAGCTTCAGCTGCTTATGATTTCGGTTCTACAACTTTAAGAGTTGGTAGTAAGGGCCCAGCTGTTATGGCTGTTCAGACAGTAGTCGGAGCAACTGTAGACGGTTCTTTCGGTCCTATGACAAAAGCTAAGGTTATGGCATGGCAAGCAGCTAACGGCTTAGTAGCTGACGGCGTGTTTGGAAATATGTCAAAAGCTAAAGCTAATGCTGGTTCAGTAGTAGTTGGAACATACCCAGCAGGATGTACATCATCAGTTGGTTACAGTTCAACAACTGGCCAAAAGTGTGATGCAACAGTATCTACAGGTCTTCCTGCAGGTTGTACATCAACAGTTGGCTACAGTGCAACAACTGGAGCAAAGTGTGATGGTTCAACAACAGGCGCAGTTGACACTGGTCCTCTAGTAGGAACAGATGGTACACTCGCTACTGTTACAAAGCTTTCACAATACAATGCTGAAGAAGTTGGAGCAGGTCAAAACGATGTAAAAGTACTCGGTTTTGATGTTAAAGCTTCAAAGGATGGCGATATAGAATTGAAGTCTATTAAGTTAGCTTTTGCTATCACTAATGCTTCTGGTTCTACACGTCTAGAAGACTATGTTGATTCAGTATCAGTATGGATGGGTTCAACTAAAGTTGGTACAGCTGATGCAACAGATTTCAACAAAGATAGTACAGGAAACTACAGTAAAGTAGTAACTCTAAGTGGTGCTGTCTCAAGAAAAGATGTTACAAACAAGATCTACGTTACTGTAGATGCTGTAAGTAACCTTGACTCAGGAGACATCGACTCAGAAGTTATGACAATCAGTGTTGATAACATTAGATACGTTGATGGTTCAGGAGTTGTTTCAACAGATACAACAACTGGAGACCTCGACTCAACTCTTGATAGTGTAAGTATCGCAATGGTATCTTACTCTTCAGCAGCTGACACAGAATTGAAGGCTTCTCTAGATTCATCTTCACCTGAAAACGGTATCGTTATCGTAAGTACAACAGCTACAACAGAAGACGTTGTGCTTTTGAAAGGTAAATTAAAGTTGGAAGGTACAGGAGATGCTACTCTTAACACATTACCAATTACTCTTACTTCAACTACATCAGGTACAGCAAGTGTTGCTGATATCGTAAGTTCATTAAGATTAAAGCTTGGTAGTGAAGAATTTACAGAGTCAACATCAGCTGTAACAACAGGCACAGGAACAGTTACATTTGATAACCTCGACTTCGACATTGCTGCTGGTGAGACTGTATCATTCACAGTATATGGAGATATCGCAGATATCGATGGAACAGTATTCAAAGCTGGTGACACAATCACAGCAACTCTTTCTTCAACCAACAGAAATGAAATGGATGTAGAAAATGCTGAGGGTGATCAATTAGCTGATGCTTCTGAGAAATCAGGAACAATCACAGGTGGTACACTTGAGTTCCGTGCTAACGGTCCACAACTTACACTTGTAAGTGCAACAGCTGTTTCAAGTAACAGTACAACAAATGACCAAGACACAGGTACATACGTAATCAAGTTCAGTGTTAAGGCAATTGGTGATACTATCTATGTTGCTACAACAGCATCTACAGCAGGAGCTGTAAACAACGTATACGCAGTTGATATCTCAGGAACATCTACTTTGACAGATGTATCTGGAATTATCACAAACGTAACAGATTCTGACCTTGTTGGTGGTCTATGGGAGATCGCAGAAGATCAAACAGAGACTCTTGAAATGACAGTTCTAAGATCTCCATCTTCAGAAGATGGTCTATTCCGAGCTGCACTTTCAAACATCAAGTGGAATACAACAGGAAGTACAACAACATTTAACACATACAGTTCAAACCTTGATAGCTTCAAGACACCTTACATTTCTCTTGACTAACAAATTGGTTTAACACGTATTGTTAACTGATTAGTAAAAGCAAAAACCGCCCTAAAGGGCGGTTTTTGTTATTTACCTGTAATTTTGTTATAATTTATAAATGTTTTTATTAAGAACAACAAAATCTTCAAACACTGTTTTAAGGGTGATATTTTATATTTTTATTGCTCTTTTCCCATTTATTAACTACATAGGGCATCTTTATTATGGTACAACAACCAGAGCAGAGAACTTGTTTCTAATAGTGGAATTACTCGTGTTATGTTTAGGAGTCATTTTATTAAATAAGAAAACAAAACTTTCATTTACTTGGTCTCCAATCGGGGTAAGTCTGCTTCTGTTTCTTGTTTTTTCTTTTATTTCAGGAGTGAATGGTGTTAGCTTTATGGATTCATTTTGGTCTAAAGCCACTCGAACTACAGGTTTATTTTATTTATTACATCTAGGTGCTTTCTATATTATTTTTTCATCTATATTTAATGACAAGAACAGTCTAAGAAATTTCTTGAGAGTATTTATAATTTCATCTATCATTTTATCCATTGGTTCACTCTTATTTACATCTCTTCACTTTTTCGGTAATTCAACTTTTGCTGGAATGTATCTATATGGAGCTTTCTTATTATCAATTTACTATATTGCAACCAGCGAAGATGTGAAGAATAGATGGTGGAGATTTTTTATTCCTTTAGGAGTATTAATTAATCCATATTTTATTAATAGGGAATTATGGTTTGGAAATATAAATATTTTTAAAAATCCACTAAGTATTATAGGTGAAGCCCAAGCATCTTCTTATGTAGTATTCGCATCTATAATAATGCTTTTGGGAATACTTTTAATTTCAAAAATAAAAAATTTGAAAGTCCGTAAGGGTGTTATCTGGGGAGCTGTTATTGTAGGGTTTATTTCAATTTCTTTTGCAAGTTATTCCTTAATTTCGAGAGATGGATATTTACAAAATGTATATCTCGAAAATGCCTCAAGCGCCAGACCTATTGTTTGGAATTTAGCAAAAAATTCTATAAATGCTAGACCTTTATTAGGTTGGGGAGGGGACAATTTCGATAGAGCTTTCGAAAAGAATTACGACAATCGTCTTTTAGAGAATAAAAATGGACCTGAACCGTGGTTTGATCGTGCGCATAATATCTTTATAGATCAGACAGTGGAAACTGGTTATATTGGTACATTCTTCTATCTACTCATATATATAGTACTTATCGGCAGTATGTTATATGTTTTGTTTAAATCTAAAGAAAGGAATGATCACATATTGGCATCTATCATAATAGTATATTTTATTGGTCACTTCTTGGAGCTTCAAACAGCTTTTGATACTTCCATTTCTTATATTGCAGTAGTGGTGATGCTTGGGTTGGCTACTATGCTCTTCAACAAGGTATACACTTCTACAGACGAAGAAAGTAAAACTCACAATATACCTTTTGGTGTCCAAGGTACAGTAGCTGTTCTTTCTATAGGGCTATACATATTTTTCTTTATAATAGGAACAGTTCCAATAATAAGAGCAGAGAATATAAATGGTCAGGTTAGAAAAGTTGGAACATCAGAAAAAAGAATTCCATTGTATCCAGGGTTATTGGGTTCTCCTCTTGATAAGCCAGCATTTATCTGGAGAACATCAAGTGATATTCAAAGAGGGATAGCTCAATCTTCTGCTATTCTAAATGATGCCAAAAAGGTTGAGGGATTAAAAAAGGAAATGGAAATTTTTATAAATGAAGCTAAACTCTATACGGATAATCATCCCGATTATTATCGCATGAAGTTAACCCTTGCAGACCTCTATATATACGAGATGCTATTTGGAGTAGATAATTTAAATAAAGCTCAAACTGTGCTAGATGAAGCTGTTGGTCTTTATCCAGAAATCCCACAAGCGTATTGGATGAAATCAGTTGCTTATCTATATCAGCAAAAATTTGATCTTGCTCGACAATGGGCCAAAAAAGCTTATGACCTTAATCCTAATATCGAAGAAAGCCAAGTTATAATTAATTATATAGAAAGTTCAATAAAGACATTTCCAAATATAGATTTATTCCATTTTTGGCAGAGTTAAAAATTTTATGAAAATCATCGTTACAGGAGGTGCTGGATTTATAGGGAGTCATATTGTGGATGCTCTTATTCAAGAAGGGTATGAAGTTCACATTGTGGACAATATGTCAGCCGGTAAAGAGAGTAATGTAAACAAGAAAGCCGTTTTCCATAAAGTTGATATTAGAGATAAAGACAGTTTAATCCCTATTTTCAAAGATATTGACTATGTTTTCCATGAGGCAGCTATGCCCCAAGTTCAATATTCTATTGAGAATCCAATAGAGACAAATGAAAATAATGTTAATGGGTTATTAAATGTTCTAGAAGCTTCAAGATTAAACGGAATTAAAAGGGTTGTCTTTGCATCATCTTGTGCTATTTATGGCAATCAAGAAACTTTGCCAATAGTAGAGAGTATGGAAGCAAATCCTCTTTCTCCCTATGCAGTTCATAAATACGTAGGGGAAATATATATGAAGTTATATTCAGAAATATATGGAGTAGAAACAGTATGTCTCCGTTATTTCAATGTATACGGTTCTCGCCAAAGCGCAGATGGAGCTTATGCTTCTGTGATACCTAAATTTATAGAATTTAGAAAAAATAATAAACCTTTAATTATCACAGGCGATGGGGATCAAACTAGAGACTTTGTAAATGTAAAAGATGTAGTATCTGCAAATATTTTAGCAATGAAAAGTGATAAAGTCGGCAAAGGAGAAATAATAAATATAGGTACAGGTGGGCAATACTCTGTGAACCAAATTGCCAAGTTAGTAGGAGGTGAAATAGAGTATATTCCTCCTCGTGTTGAACCAAAGTTTTTCCAAGCAGGCATAAAGAAAGCAAACGAACTTTTAAATTGGGAACCAAAAGTAAAATTAGAAGAAGCTGTTGTAGAGCTTAAAAATGAATCCGGGATTCTATAAAATTCATGATGTTAAAAGATAAAAATTTTGGACTGTTTATGACTAGGGGTATGTCTCTCTCGAAATGGGGGAGTATTGGGATGCTTGCGAGAGAGATAAAGCCGTATCAGAAATTAGCGGAATACTTTAATAAAATTTATATATTTACCTATGGAGATAATAAAGATAAAACATATTCTGATTTATTTCCTTTGAATGTAGAGATAGTTACAAAGCCGAAGTTTATGCCAGTGCTTATGTATAGTTTTTTGTTGCCGTTTATACATAGCAAGAAATTAAAAAACACTCATATTATAAAGACTAATCAGATGGATGGATCTTGGTCTGCAGTGATATCAAAAAAGCTATTTAATTTAAAATTAGTTGTTAGATGTGGTTATGAATGGCTTGATACAATTGAGAAATTGAAAAAATCTTTTTTTAAAAAAACTACTGCTTGTTATGCTGAAAAATTTGCTTATAATAATGCTGATAGAATAATCCTTACGGGAGAAGAAAGCAAAAATTTTGTAACTGGAAGATTTAGCATAGATTCTAATAAAATTAAAATAATACCTAACTATATAAATATAGATTTATTTAAACCCCTAAATATTCCAAAAGAACAGAATAGAATTATATTTATTGGCAGGTTAGAGAAAGAGAAGAATTTAATTAATCTTTTTTATGGCGTAAAAGGACTTGATGTTAAGTTAGTCGTTGTTGGTGATGGATCTTTAAGGGCTCAATTAGAAGACATAGCAAATAAAGAGGGAATAAATGTTATCTTTAAAGGTAATATCCCTCAATCAAGTATTCCAGAAGAATTAAATAAAAGTGAAATATTCATATTGCCATCGCTGTATGAAGGGAACCCGAAAGTTCTACTTGAAGCGATGTCTTCAGGTCTTGCTTGTATCGGCACGGATGTACAAGGGATAAATTCAATTATTAAAGACGGTGAGGATGGGGTAATTAGTCAGACTGACCCAATCTCTATAAAAAATGCTATTATTAAATTAATTAATGATAAAGAATTAAGAGATAAAATTGGCATAAACGCTCGTAAGAGGATAGAGCAGAATAATAGTTTTGATATCTTTATTGAGAAAGAATTATCAATATATCAGTCATTAATTAATTTATGAAAAATATATATAAATTTCTCTTAATACAAACTCTGAAATTTAGTAATTTCCTTTATAAAGTCATTAGTTATTTGGCTATTGAAACTGAGGGAGGTTTGCATCCCAAGCATCGCCTTATTGGATATCATAAATTTTTTATTGATAATATATCTATAAATGATAGAGTTCTTGATATTGGTTGCGGGAATGGTTCTTTGGATTATGATGTGGCAGAGAAAGCAAAAGAGGTGGTAGGTATAGATATAAGCGAGAGAAATATCGCAAAAGCAAGGAGAATTCACAGTAAACCAAATATCAAATACATAGTAGGAGATGCAGTGAAAGATTTAAGTGGAGAAAAATTTGATGTAATTATTCTATCAAATGTTCTAGAACACATAAAAGATAGAGTTGAATTTATGAAGAGTATAAAAGGACTTGCTTCAAAATATTTAATACGTGTACCAATGCTGGACCGTGATTGGATACCTCTTTATAAAAAAGAGCTGGGGGTAGAGTGGCGCCTTGATCTTACTCATTATACTGAATTCACAAGAGAATCTTTTGAAAAAGAAATTACTTCAGCAGGTTATCAGATAGAAAGCTTAAGTGTCCAATTTGGTGAAATTTGGGCAGTAATAAAAATCTAAATATGAAATTCGTTATAAATACAAATTACAAATCTGCAGGGACCATTGTCTTGAATGGTATAGAGAAAAGGTTAAGAGAGACAAATCACGAAATTTCTCTTAATGATTGGGTAGATTATCATAAGTATGATGTTGCCATCTTTATGGCTCCTGACTCAAGAGTCCGAGAAGCTAAGAAGATGAACCCACATCTTTTGTGTGGTATTTTTGATCCAAAGGTAACTTTATCTTGGCAAATTAAAGAAACAAAGTCTGCCGATTTCATAATTGTGAGTTCCATAGAGCAAAGAGAATCACTGCTAAAATATAATAAAAATATTTTTATTTATTATATGTTTCCAGATATAATAGAAAAAGAAAAGGAACATATTGAAAAAGACAAAATTATTATTGGTTATCATGGAAATAAGCAACACCTAAGTGCAATGAGAGATGTTTCTTGGGCTCTTGATGAATTAGCAAAGAAATATGATATAGAATTTCAGGCTATATATAATATAAAAAAATTAGGGAAGTGGAATAAAAATGTTCCAAAAATTTGCCCTGTTAAGCATATACAATGGTCAGAAGAAAATGTAACATCTAATTTAATTAATTGTGATATTGGAGTTGCTCCAAGTGTTATTCCTGTTTCAAGATTTTTCTCAAGACCAATTAGTAGTTTTTTCTTTAATAAAGAAGGCTATCATAGTAATGATTATGTTCAAAGATTTAAATTTTCTAATAATCCAGGAAGAATTTATGTCTTTAGTCAGTTGGGTATACCTGTTGTCACAGATTTCACTCCTTCCGCTTGCCAATTAATAAAAGATGGGGAATCAGGATTCTTAGTAGGCACAAAAGAGGGCTGGTACGAGGCCTTGAAAAAGTTGATAGATAATGAAAAAATTAGAAATGATACAAGTTATAACCTTAAAAATTTTATTAATCTAAATCTTTCTGTTGATAAAACTTTCACTAAATTTATTGAATTTATAAATTCAAAATTATAATTATGAACAATAAAGAGTTATACGAATCAGATGAGGTTGTGAATAAATATGCTAATAATAGTGTAAGGTCACGTTCTTTAAATAATCCAGAAAAATTTTTAATAGATAGATTTGATATTAAAAACAAAGATGTTTTAGTTTTAGGAAGTGGTGCTGGAAGAGTTCCTGTAAACCTTTTATTATTTGGTAATAGAGTTAAAGGGGTGGATAGGTCTGTAAAATTAAATAACATTGCGAATGAAAATTTTCCCAATTCTAAATTTAAAGATTTGAGTTTTGAATTAGGAGATATTACTGACCTTAGTAATATTCCAGATAATCACTATGATGTTGTTATTTTTGCAATGAATACTTTAGATTACGTTGATAGTTGTGACATGAGAGATAAAGCTATTCTAGAGGCTTATAAAAAGGTAAAAAATGGAGGTATAATTGCACTTTCTTCTCATAATAAATTGGCATATTTATTCCCATATAAAATAAAAATTAAAAACCTTTATTATAAATCATTATTTGAACCTTATTATTATTCTAAAGAGAATGTCATCGGAGGAGGGTGTATTTTTAAAGGTAATCCTAGCTTTATTATTGAAAGTATTAAGAAACTAACAAATATGTCATTTGAAGGTTTTATGTGTGATACTCGTAATAAATTTGATAAGTTATTGGCTAAAAAGATATCTGTTGCACAGTTTATTTTTCCTTATCTTTTGTATGTGTTTAGAAAGTAAGATACGTTGATTTTTTATTAAAAATAAAGTATAAATTACATATGAGAATACTAGCAATAGGAGCACATTTGGATGACATAGAACTTGCTTGTGGTGGGACATTAGCCAAAGCTATTAAAAATGGGCATACAGTCAAAATGCTTATAATGACTGATTCGGCTTATACTAATTTTGACGGTACAGTAATGAGAACAAGAGAAGAAGCTTTATCTGAAGGGATGGCTGCTGCTAAATCTTTAGGAGTTTCTGATGTTGAGATTCTTAATTTTCCTATAAAAAATGTTCCTTACAATGGATCTTCTGTTGAGGCGATAGACAAAATTATTACAGAATTTAACCCAGACTATGTTTTTACTCATTGGATTCATGACACTCACCAGGATCACGTAAATACAGCATTATCAAGCATATCTGCTGCACGTAATAAGGGTAATATTTTTATGCATGAACCATTCCCACCATCAGGACGTTCATACTCAGCCTTTAGGCCTCAGGCTTATTTTGATATAACTGATTCAATAGAAGATAAAATTAATTCACTCAAAGAACATAAAAGTCAGCATGCTAAGTATGGTGATGATTGGACTGATGCAATTAAGGGAAGAGCTAGGGTTCGTGGTTTTGAAAGTGGTTATAAATATGCTGAAGTTTTTGAAATTGTTAGAACCGATTTTAAATTATGATAGTAACTATTCATCAGCCAGAACATTTAGTTTGGCTTGGTTTAATAAGTAAAATATCAAAATCAGATATTTTTGTAGTATTTGATAATACTCAGTTTAAAAAGAATTATTTTGAAAATAGAAATAAAATAAAGAATAAAGATGGCTGGATGTGGCTAACAGTTCCAGTTAAAGATCATTCATTGTCTGCTGAAATAAAAGATATTGAAATATCATACAATACAAATTGGCAGAGAAAATATTTAAATACTTTACAAACCAATTATTCAAAATCTCCTTTTTTTAAAGTTTATTTCAATAAAATTGAATCAATAATAAACAAGAAACACAAATTGTTGATTGATCTGAACTTAGAGGTACTCTTATTTTTATTAGAATCTTTTGGATTTAATAAAAAAATAATAAAATCATCAGAACTACATATTCCTCAGGATATAAAAAATGGATCTGATATATGTTTAGAAATATGCAAATCACTTAAAGCAGACACTTATTTATCTGGAATATCTGGAAAAGATTATTTAAATTTAGATGATTTTGAAAAAGTTGGGATAAAGGTAATTTTCCATAATTTTAATCATCCTGTTTATGATCAATTGTGGGGTGATTTTATTCCTGGGATGTCTTCTCTAGATGCCCTATTTAATTTAGGAGAAAAAGCTAAAGAATTAATATGAAATTAATTAAAAAAATATTAAAAAAAGTTTTTAGAAAAAAATTCATAAAGAATTTTAGAAAGTTTTGTAATGAAAAAAATGGGCATGCTCTTTTATATTATAAAACAGATTATTTCTTATTTAATGGAGCTCTTGAAGATAGATCTCATACAAATGAATGGGAAAGTTATGAGATAGCTCGTATTTTAAACAAACTTGGTTTTTGGGTCGATATAGCAGATAGAACTATTAATTTAAAAGATATAGAAAAAATTAAAGATAAGTATGAGATTTTTATAGGTATTGGAGCAGGAGATTCTGGTAGATATTTTAAAAATATAGCAAGTAAATTGAATTCTGCTGTAAGAGTATTATATGCATTAGGGCCAGAACCTAATCTTTCTAATAAAATTACCAAAGAACGTCATAATTTTTTCCTCCAAAGACATCCTGGGACCGACATAGAAGTTCGTCGACTTATAAAAGAAGTGGACATTGATGATTCAATAAGATTTGTTGATGCTATTATTACAAATTGTAATGAATGGGGTATTGAAGGCTATAAAAAATTTGAAAAAGCAATAAAGAGGGTATGGCTTTCAAGCTATCCAAAACTTAACTCATCATGTAATGAGATTTTTAAAAAAGATCAAAAAAAATTCATGTATTTTGGGGGTAATGGAAATATTACAAAAGGATTAGATCTTATTATTGAATCTTTCGTTAATTTACCAGAACTAGAGTTGTATATTGGAGCACCAAAATCTGAAGAAGATTTTAATCTCATATATAAACCAATTTTAGAAAAAGCAAAAAATATTCATTTTATAGGATTTATGGATGTAAAAAGTAATCTTTATAGAAAAATAACATCTGAATGCGGATATGTTATACTACCATCATCATCTGAAGGATGTGCTACTTCTGTGACAACCTGTATGCGCAGGGGATTAATTCCTGTTGTTACTAAAGAGGCAGGTGTAGATATTGGTAATTTTGGGTATAATATAGAAGATATAAATATAAATAAAATTGAAGAGAGAGTTAGAGAAATAGCCAATTCGAATAGAGAGGAATTTATTAAAAGAAGCTTTGGTGCATATATTGAATCATTTAAGTATACACAAGCAAATTTTTCTTTTACTTTTGAAAGGGCATTATTAGAAACTATTTTAGATAATAAGATATATGCAAAATAATAACGAAGTTTGTGAAATATGTGGCAGTAAAGATTTTTTTGATTATAGGTATCCATTAGACTTAAAACCATTTATTCAGAGAATTAAAAAAGGAGCTTATCGTCGTTATTTTGTTAATTTAGCCAAATTCTTTTCAAAGATTGCTGTAAAAATAATACCAGGTATTTTCCCTGATAATTTTAAAAAACGTGCATTAGGATCATATAAAAGAATTCAGTTATCTAAAGAAATAAATAGTTTAATAAAAAATATAGAAACTGGAATGGAGCTATTTAAAGATAAACATATTTTAATTTGTAAAAATTGTGGCTTAGGAATTGTTTCTCCGAGAATATCTGAAGAAAAGTTAATTGAGCATTATAAGAAAGATTATTGGGTTTCTGGGATAGGGGAAATTGAACCAGCAGAGAACGATAGAACTATTGGTACATATGAACTACTTTTTAAAAATATTAATTCTGATTTAGATGAAATACTAGAGTTCGGTAGTGCAAGTGCTCATCTTTCTAGATATTTCAAGTCAAAACAACCTAATTTAATTTTTGATTCTGTTGACCCAGGTCTTACGTGGAAGGAAGTATTGAAGGATAAGCTTAGAAATATTTATACAGATTTAAAATTAGTAGATAATAAATATTCTCTTGTAATGGGAAGTCATTCGTTAGAACACGTTCCAAATCTAGAAGAGTATTTTAATAATTTTATTAAAATACTTAAGCCAGGAGGATATTTATACTTTGAAATTCCTAATTCTGAAGAAAAAGAATTAATTTTTGGGCCAAAACCAGATTTTCACTTTCCTCATACTTATTTCTTTACTCAGAAATCATTTAATGAAATTGCCAATAAATTTGGACTAGATATTGTGTTTAATAAAACATTTTCTAGATCATATTCTCAAAGATTTAATAAAACTGATAAAGATATATTACCTAATCAAGAAAATCCTAATGGTGCTTATCTAAGAGTTTTATTAAAATTAAAAAATAATTAATTAAGTAATATAGAAGGGAAGGGTGTTGTCAGACACCCTTATCCTTTCTCATATCCCTTGAGTATATAATTATATGGTGAATTTAATAAAGATTTATTAAGTATAGATGTTTTTTTAATGTGAGGGCCTGAATTAAGGAATTTATTGAGTAATAATTAAATATTGACTTATATTCATTTATATGATATAATATAAAGGAATTAAATTAAAAAGGAGGTTATAATGAACTTTGTAAATACCGAGCCTAAACCAAAGCCAACTTCGAAGCTCGAATATGTTCCAATTATTGGGACGAAGTGGATAAAAAGAATATTAATGCATACTTTCACCTTACCTAATGGTAATAGCGGAAGATGGGAATCAGTTGATTTCGGAGATGAACCATCAGTTTTAATTTGTGGGCTAACAGAAGAAAGGGAGATGATTTTGGTTAACATTTTTCGTTTTCCTGTTCAGGAGTATTGCTTAGAATTACCAGGTGGAGAGATAAAGCCGGATGAGAATCCGACAGAAGCAATCATTCGGGAGTTTAAGGAAGAGACTGGTTTCATGGGTGAAAAAACAAGCCTTTTGTGCAAATGTTTTGCATATAATGGTAAAACGAACAAAAGCTTTCTTATTTTTCTTGCAGAGGGATGCAAAAAAGTCTCATCTCCTAACCTTGATGAGGTAGAAAAATATGCGGGCCTGGAATTCATAACTTTACCGATTCGGGAAATAAAGAAAATGGTGGCAAGAGGGGATATTAATATTGATCCTCCGATAAGTCACGCAATTATTGCTCTCGAAGAAAAAGGATTGGCTTAGGTTAATTTATCGAAAAACACGGGAATAAAACCGTGTTTTTTTGTTGTTTAGCTTCATTTTTTATGCTAGTATTCATTGTATAATAACATTATAATAAATATGGAAAATAAAATTACAGTTAGAAATACAATATTAAAAACAGACGATAATCTCTTTAAAAAAGGGTTCAAGATGTTAAGAGATAGGGGATTACTATTCTTTATCAAAAAAACTTATTTATCAATTACTCTTATCCTGAAGAGAATATTTGTGGAATATATACCATTAAAAGTAATGTTTATTTTCTCAAAAGGAGGGAAGGTCATTAGAGACATTCAAGGATCTAAAATGATTTTAGATTTGAATGATATAGGTATTTCAAGAGAGCTTGCTATTTATGGAGTTCACGAGAAGAATAGTACAAGAGAAGTAAAGAATATAATTACAAAAGGAATGAATATTCTCGAAGTGGGTGCGAATATTGGGTACTATGCTTTACTTGAGACAAGCTTAGCAGGGGAGACAGGTCACTTGTATGCAATGGAGCCATCACCATATAATTTCGATTTACTTACCAAAAATCTCGAACTTAATGGACTAAAAAATTATGATTTATATAAATTAGCTGCTGGTTCACAAGAAGGTAAGGCGAAGTTCCTTTTATCTGGACGCAGCAATCTGTCTACATTCATAGAAAGAGAAGATCTAACTGGAGAAGAAGTTGATGTAGATGTAGTAAAACTTGATAACTTTTTGGTAGGGAAAAAAGTTGATTTTATCCGAATGGATGTAGAAGGGTATGAATTAGAAATTCTTAAAGGAGCAGAAATATCACTTTCCACAGGCAAAAAACCAAAATACTTTTTTATTGAGGTTCATTCAGAATTACTTCACAAGAAAAACAGTAGTGCGAAAGAAGTTGTAGAATTCTTAGGTAAATATGGTTATGATATTCACAAGAGTTTCTGGAGAGGGAATTCTAAGTTTGTTGCTTCTTCTAAAAAGGAAATGCTCGAGCATCCTTTGCTTGAAGTAGGTTACTGGGAGACCTTCTTTGAGTTAAAATAAAATGGAAACACCAAAAGTATCTATAATAATGGCTGTGTACAACGGGGAAGAGTTTCTCGGAAGTTCTATTTTAAGTGTTTTAAATCAATCATATAAAAACTTCGAATTTATTATAGTTAATGATGGTTCTACTGATGGCAGTTTAAAAATTGCAGAAGATTTTCAAAGGAACGACAATAGAATAAAGATAATAAATAATGCTCAAAATTTAGGATTAACGAAATCGCTCAATGTGGGCTTCTTGGCATCCAAAGGGGAATATATTGCTCGCCTCGATTCTGGGGATATAAGTTTGCCTGAAAGAATAGAAAGACAAGTAGAATTCCTAGATGAAAATAAAAATATTGGATTAGTGGGTACATGGATGTATATAATAAACACAAAAGGAGAAATTCTCCGTGCTATAAAATATCCTACAAATGATAAAGCAATAAAAAAGGCTTTAATAAATTACAATCCTTTCGCGCATTCAAGCATTATGCTTAGAAGAAGTATGCTTCCGAGGATAGATATTTACGATGAAGGATATAGATATACCCAAGATTACAAATTATACGTTGATCTATATCCATATACCGAATTTGCTAATCTTCCAATAACATTAGTTAAATATAGGCTATCCCCCAATTCTATTACTTCAAGCAAGAATAAAAAACAAATGTCATTTGCTAATAAAGCAAGGATTAGAGCTATACAGCTAGGGTATTATAGTAAATGGAATTATATTTATGTAATTAAATATTATTTAATATCTTTGATTCCTACAAAGTTGAAATTTCTTATAAAGAAAATATATGAAAATACTTTATTTAATAACTAAATCAGGGTTAGGTGGAGCTCAAGTTCATGTACTTGATCTAACTACTGGAATGCAATCTTTAGGGCATACAGTAGCTCTAATGTGCCCAATGGGTGGTTGGCTCGATAAAGAATTTACTAAAACAAACAATAACTTTTATGCCAACAATTATTTCGATAATACAATCAATCCTTTTAAAATAATAAAAGCTTGTTTTGCAATAAATAAAGCTATAAAAGATTTTAATCCAGATATCATAGCTTGTCATAGCAGTGTAGCTGGTGTCTTAGGTAGATTTATGTCTATTTTTCATAAGAATTTAAAAGTTACATTTACAGCTCATAGCTGGGCATTCACTGATGGATCATCCTTCGCAAGGAAAGTATTAATGATTCCAATAGAGAAATTTTTATCAATATTTACCGATAAAATAATTTGTGTTTCTTCTTTTGATAAAGACATAGCTTTGAAATATAAAATTGCCAAAAATGAAAAAATAAAAGTAGTGTACAATGGAGTGTCAAATAGGGAACTTAGAAATCTTGAGAAGAAGGAAGCTTTTAGAATAATAACAGTTACCCGGCTCGATTATCCTAAATTACCCGAACTCTTAATAAAGGCATTTGCTTCTATTAAAGAACCTGATATGGAGCTCGTGATAGTCGGATATGGAAGCAGAAAGGGCAAAGTAATTTCGCTAATAAAGGAATTAAATTTAAATGATAAAGTACAGATTTTAGATTCTCTTACCAAAGAAGATGTTATACCACAGTTAGCTATCTCAGATTTATTTGTCTTAATATCTAAACATGAAGGTTTACCTATCACTATATTGGAAGCAATGAGTGTGGGGTTACCAGTAGTCGCTTCGAATGTCGGGGGGATAAAAGAAGAGATAAATGAAAGTTGCGGATACTTGGTGGAAAATAATATAGAAAAAATAAAAGAAGCAATTTTGAAAATTGCTTCTAATAGTGAACTTCATATATCAATGTCCAGGAATACTTGGAGTAGACAAAGAGAAATTTTCTCTACAGAAAAGTTTATAGAAGAAACAGAAAGAATTTATAAAGAAATTATTAAGATATAAAACCTTTCTTTATATCCTCAATTACTTCCTCTTTAAGTAAGAATAAAATACCAAAGTAGATTATTATTGCTATTAGAATTATTGCAATCAATGACCATAGGAGTGACTTCATAATATAAACGGCAATTGCCATTAATACCAAGGCAACTGTTATTTTCCTCATATCTTTCCAGATATTTATCTTATGATTTTTTCTAACTTCCATTAAGAAGATTCCGTTCACTGCAATATTTGCAAGTATAGTAGCTATAGCGGAGCCCACTATTCCGTATGTCGGGATAAGAAGTAAATTAAATGTCATATTTATGGTTGCGCCTATGATGCTTGTTTTAATAAAAATCTTTTGTTTATCTAGAGCGAGTAAGGTACTGGATAATATCACTCCTGGGAATATTGGGATAAGGGTAAGGAGAAGAAGTTGAAATGTTGGCACAGCTCCTATATATTCATGTCCATATAAAACGTTTATAAGAGGAGAAGCAATTATGATTCCTCCTACCGTGATAGGTAAAGCGAATCCCAAAGACACAATCATTGATTTTTTTAATATAGTAGAAAGTCTATTCTCATCTCCATCTTTTATGAATCTACTAATGAAAGGGAATAGACTAGTAGAAAGAAACCCTGGGATTAAGTAGAACATACTTATGGGCTTCTGAGCTGCAGCGAAAAGTCCTAGATCTCTCACTGGTTTGAAAAATCCGATTACAACTGAATCAATATTTGTCATTAATACTCCGAAGATTCCAATAATGGCAAACGGCCAAGCAGATTTAAATATTTCTTTAACGAGCTCTTTCTTGAAATATTTAAATATATTACGGAAATATTTTCTCATTGATATCATAACCAGGATGAATCCTAATATGCCGGCAACTAGGTACCCAAGAGCGAAATTTCTAACAGAAGGAATATTATAGAGAACAAGGAACCCAATTGTAGTTATGATTATTTCAACTATTATCTCGTAAAGAGATTCGAATTGCATTCGATTTTCAGCTCTGGAAATAGAGAAGACGAAAGTCCTCATACTTTCAAAAACAATTAACCCAGCCATTATAATCATCAAAGGTTTAGCTGCTGCGATATTTGTGAAATATGGAGAGATGAAAGCAATAATTAATCCTGTTAGTATAACAAGCACTATTTTTATAGAAAAAGAAGTTGCTAAGTATTCTTTCTTCTCTGTGCGTCTTACTAGTTCTCTAGTAAGAATACTAGAAATTCCAATATCAGAAAAAATATTAAATATAGCAGCAAAGCTTATGACGTACGAGAATATACCGTAATTCTCTGCTCCTAGTATGCGAGCAGCATAGATAATCATGATACTGCGTAATATCTTGCTTATTGTAACTCCGCCTGACAACCATATTATATTTTTTATGATGGTTTGTCTTATATTTATGTTTTGGAAAAAGAATTTTTTAATTTGTTCCATATTTAATATTTTTTATTATCTCTGTTGTTGATATTGGTTTAAAATTTAACGTCTTCGGAAGTACAGTATATTTAGCTCCTATCTGGTCACATAATTTTCTTTTCTGCTCACTATATTTATCGTCTTCGGTAACTGCTAGTATATCTGGTTTAATTCTTAGGAAATGTTGCTTAAAATCAAGTCCCATTTCTTCGAGGTCATCACCTACAACTACTTCGTCTACCATTCGCAAAGATTCCAATACTTTCTTCTTGTGCTCTTCTGGTAGGGAAGGTTTCTTATTCTTGTGTAATTCTAAAGATTTGTTCCCAGCGAAACAAACAATCAGATAATCTCCTAATTCTTTTGCTCTAGTAAAGAATTCAATATGTCCACCATGAAGGATATCATAGCATCCAGAGACAAAAACTTTTGTTATTTTTTTATCCATTTTAATGTGTGAAAATTATCTGGATGGTTCTTAATATAATCCCAAAGTCGAGGAAAATATTTCTATTCTTTATGTAGTATAAATCATACTCAAACTTTTCTTTAGAATCTTTGACTGTATTAGCGTATACGTATTTTATCTGGGCCCAACCTGTAAACCCTGGTCGAATAACGTGTCTGAAAGAATAATAAGGGATATCTTTATTTAATATATTTACAAATTCTGGTCTTTCAGGGCGAGGTCCCACAAGAGAAATATCACCCTTAAGTATATTTATCATCTGAGGGATTTCGTCTATGTGTAATTTTCTTATGACTCTTCCAATAGGTGTAATGCGAGTGTCGTTCTTACCTGTGGACCACTTTGCTCCATCTTTTTCTGAATCTATAATCATTGATCTTAATTTATACAATTTGAAAACTTTTTCATTTATACCAACTCTTTCTTGAGTGTAGAATATTGGTCCTTTGTCATACATATATATGAACAAAGAGCTTATCAATAAAAGGGGAGAGCTGATTATTAATGCAATAATAGAAAAAATTGTATCTATTATGCGAGTTGTGATTGTGTAAAATATGTCTTTCTTAATTTCCACATCTTCAACAATGAAAGACAAGTTTATATATTCCACTGGTATTTTATATAAATATTTTTCGTATGCTTTTGCTGTATCAATAATCTCTACGCCTTTTCTGTATAAACTTAGTATATCCTTATCTTCTATTTTTATATTTTTATCCAAAATAATAATAAGGTCTTTGAAATTTTTCTCATCCATTTTTATTTCATCAATAGAATTCAAATGTCCGACAACGCTTAAACCTATTTGCGGGTTTCTTAAAATAGTTTTCTCAAGCTCTGATAAATAGAAAGATTCTCCTATTAGCATTGCTGGTCTTGTAATCGCCTTTGAGAAGAACATATAAATGGTTCTCCTAAAGAAGAAAGATAATATGCCGAATCCGACGACTTGGATAATTAAATTTATTTTTGGAGAGATTCCAAATATAGGAATAAAATAAAAGAATAATATTCCTACTGCAAATGCGCATACAATGGCGATTATCCATCTCTTTAAATACGGAATAGTTGGTTTAATTGAGAAAAGGTCATATAGTCCGAAAACGTAGAAAATCAGTACCCATGATAGGTAAAGTATGGTAAAGGGAATAGCATGACTATTAATAACAGACGAAGTATCTTGCCCCTTAAAAAACAAAGAAACTAATAGTAAGAAAGATATTAAAAATGCTATAAAATCACCAAATATAATAAGCCCGGCTCTGTTCATATATAATAATATACTACATAATTATTGACGTTCCGTAAAGCCAAATCTTTCCAAACTCTAAAGTCCAGAGGATAGTCCTCTGGATACTATTAAGATACAAAATAAAAAGCAGTTGAGTTAACTCAACTGCTTTTTTTCAATTTTGATAATCCTAAATCTAACGTCAAAACGACCCATTTTTTTATAATCTTCACACAGGTCTTTGTGAAAGAAATCAAGATAATACTTGCCCTCCACTCGATACCTTTTTGCCATAACGTCATCCACTCGGAAAATATTTTTTCCATAAGGAGTGATAAAATCAATACTGTCCATGTCTACTTCAATAAACACAATAAGCCCTTTATCTTTGTAGGTCTTAGCGATTGCTGAACCTAATGCAATAGAACCCGAGCATATCTTACGATTAAATGATCCGATACCATCAGGATTCTTTTTAGTTTGATTGGAATCAAGAGGGTCATAATAGGATGCATTTGCTTTCATCCATAGGGAAGAGGGGTCTTTCGCTACTTCCTTTGGATGGTTAGCTCTGTGTTTGAAGTTTTGGGAAGCATTTCTGGTAAGGTGTTGTGAAATTAAAAAAAATAAACCGAAAAATAAAACAATAATTAAGACAAAAAATTTAAGAAAATCTTTCATGACAAGGAACATTTAGTTTTTAGATAGTTTTGTATTCTCCTATATTATAGCATATCCTACCCTCCCTGTCAAGCAAACAAAAGAGCTAGTTACTTATACTCATAACCTTTCGCAAGGACTGTCCTTACCCGAATTTTACCCAATAAAATATACCCTTATTTTTCGCAAGGACTGTCCTTGCGAAAAATAAGGGTATTTTGTATAATATTCTCATTATGTTAAGAAAAGATCCATTTATAACTGGTCAGTATTATCATATTTATAATAGAGGAGTAGATAAAAGGTTAATTTTTGGTTCACCTAAAGATTATCAAAGATTTATAATGCTTTTATATCTCGCGAACTCTAATGAATCATTTCGTTTAGACGACATTATAATAAAGCAGAATAAGGTTTTTAGAGAGATTTTTGAAATAAATAGGGATGAAAATATTGTTTCTATTGGTGCTTGGTGTTTAATGCCGAATCATTTTCATATCATAATTAAGCAGGATGTAGATGGTGGGATTACTAGATTTATGAGAAAGTTATCCACAGGGTATTCTATGTATTTTAACAAAAAGAACGAAAGGCAGGGGGCGTTATTTTGTGGGCCCTTTAAGTCCAAATTAGTAGGAATGGATGATAATTATATGAGACAACTTTTTGCATATATTAATTTAAATCCAATTAAGCTAAGTTTTCCTGAATGGGAGAATAATAAAAGCAATTTAAACCAAAGAGAATTTAAAGAATTTTTAGACTCATATAAATATTCAAGTTATCAAGACCTTGTAAAAATTGAAAGAGAAGAGAATAAAATATTGAATTTAGAAAATTTTCCAGAATATTTTAAAGAACAGAATTCTTTTCAGAGTTTTATAGATAATTATCTCATTAATAGTTAAATTCTATCTTTCGCAAGGACTGTCCTTGCGAAAGATATCCACAGGGAATAACAAATTTTTATTTACAGGGAAATATTTCTGTTTTATAATTTTTATATTATGGAAAAAATAAAAATGTTCTTCGCTCACAAGTTTTTCAGAGTACTTAAGTGGGCCTTTTTAGTCTTACTAATTGCTTTCTTTGTCTTAGTTGGGTTTCGTATGTCTTATCTAAAAAAGATGGATAAGATTAATGCACAGGTTGAAAAAATACATAATGCGAGAATTACTATGGATGATGTGATGGGGAAGTATATTCCACCTGATCCTGGAGATGAAGCAGATAAGACAATAGAAGGGGTGGATGTTAATAAGAATGGAATTCGTGATGATGTTGAGCTTGCTATTTTTAAGAAATATCCAAATTCAGCAAAAACAAGAGCAGTACTTTTGCAGTACGCATTTTGGATGCAAATGGAATTTACTCAGCCAATGTTGAGTACGGAAATAGTTACAGAGGTAGCTACTGAATTAGGTAGAGCAGATACTTGTGTTGCTGATACATTGATGCCAAGAAAAAATCCAGAGTCATTTAGAACTAATGCTGAGGTTAATAAAATACAAGAATATATTGATTTTATAGAAGATAGGCAAGTTAATAATGAAAGTAGAAAAATATTAGAAGAAAGTTTTTATGTGTATCTACGTAGTTTTGGTGATTCAGACAATAAAATTTGTGATATCAATTTAGCGACATTACCAAATTAACTAACATTATTTATTTTTATGAGAAATATTCTATTTTTCATTATTGTTTTAAGTTTTCTGGTAATAACTCCAGTAAAGATTTATGCCGATGAAATGTGTTCTAAAAATGGTTATACTATTTTGACTATAAATGGAATGCTTAGTGATGAAACTGATGCTAAGAAAATCAAATATAAGTTAGAAGAATATCTACCTAATAGTCATAATAATCAGTCATTAAAAATAGATTATCTCTACAACCCATCTCATCTTGCGGGTATTGGAGATACTGTTGATATTTTAGCTCAGGGTCTTCTTGATTATAAAAATGATTATGATCTTACAGAGATACTTAAAGATGCAAGCGAGAAGATAAAAACCCAAAAAGTTTTGTTGGTTGCCCATTCACAGGGTAACTTCTACGCTAATAATATTTACGATAAAATTGTGGATGTTAGTGGTGGTGTACCAAAGGAATCCATTCAAGTCTACGGGGTTGCTTCTCCCGACAATCGTGTGGTTGGTGGTGGTAAATATTTAAACTCAGATACTGATTGGACAATTAATAAACTTGCAAAAAATTTTTTAATCGATATTCTACCTCCAAATGTTCATATAAGTTTAGGTAAAAATGATGGAGATGGTCATAGTTTTTCGGATGTTTATATGAAGTATCAAGGGGATAGAATTGTCTCAGATATACAATCTTTATTAAACAAGATTAAACCTAATAACACTCAAAGCCCAAATGAACCATGTATATCTACTCCTAAAATTTCTGTTGCCCATAATGGATTAAAAGTTATTCTTGCTATTGCAGATCCACTAGCCTCAGTGGGTAACTATATAACTAATGGAGTAGAAAGAGCCACAGCTTTTGCAGGGAGAAATATTTCTAGATTGTTGGCTAGTGCAGGTAGTATTTTGGGGGATACTAACACCTCTTTACCTCCTCAAAGTGAAGGGCCTACATTAAAAGCAGATGAAACTTCTCCAGTTATATCTAATCAAACTTCAAGTCCAGCAGAAACAACGCAAGAACCACCTAAAGATAACGTGGGTAATTCTTCAAGTGAGAATGGATATTCTACAGAAAAAATTTTACCAACTAATTCAGATGATTCAAATAATACAGATAAGAAACATCATAGTGGTGGAGGAGGAAGTTCAACTTCTGAAGTTCCAACTTGCTCTGATTTAGAGGTATTAATGGATGGTATCTGTGTTCTGAAACAATCAGAAGAAAACCCTACTCCTCCAGTTACAACAGAAGATATAACTGCTCCAACTATTTCTCTTGTTGGGGAAAGTATTTTAAATATTATTAAAGATAGTACTTATGAAGATTTAGGAGCTACAGCTACCGATGAAATTGATGGAGATTTAACCTCAGCGATTGTTAAAAGTGGGACTTTTGTAGATACTACAATACTTGGTTCGTATACTATTATTTATACTGTTTCAGATCTCTCTAATAATTCTTCAAGCATTACAAGAACAATAAACATAATTGAACCTGAACCCCCTATAGAAGATGATGAAGAAGAGGAAGAAAGTGATTTTATTATAGATAAAGATACTATTCTTACTTATGGAGAATATAACTATAATAATTTACGTATAACAAATAATGCGGTCCTTACACTTGAAGGAAGTCCTTCTTCTATAGATACTTTTAAGGGAGTAAAAATTAACGCAAAAAATATAACAATAGATAGTGGATCTTATATTACAGCTGATAATCAAGGTTATAATAAGGGTCCAGGTAGTCCTTCGGATCAAGAAGCATCTGCTGGATCAACTTATGGTGGTGCGGGTCTTAGGAATACATTAATCTCTAAATATGGCAGTGCAGTAGAACCTACTGACTTAGGCAGTGGGGGAATAAATAATTACAGAGGTGGTGGAGCAATAATACTTTCTGTTGAAGAATCTATTTTAAACAATGGAACAATATCTGCTAATGGGGATGTAAGTTCGAGTGGTGGTAGTGTTTATATAAAAGCAAAAAATATTTCAGGAAATGGGAATATAAGTGCAAACGGTGGAGCAGCTACTCATGTAGGTGGAAATACTTCGGGAACTGGTGGAGGAGGAAGGATAGCTTTATACTATGAAAATTTTTCACTTACTGGAAAAGTAGAAGCTCTTGGAGGATGTGCTCAGTATGACGGGTTTTCAATGACTTGTGCTGGGAATGGAACAGTTGGACTTTTTGATACTGTTAACAATAATCTTTTAGTTAATTCATTTTGGGCTTTTGAAAAAAATAACAGCCCATTTAATTTAAATAAAATTATTTTAACAGATAAAGCAATAGTTACATCTGAAAAAGATACTACTATAAATGCAAGTGAACTTATTATGGATGGAACATCGGAGTTTACTCTAGGAGAGGACCAAATTATTGATATTTCAAATATATCTCTTAAAAATAGTTCTAAAATAACTTCTTCTGGAGAAGAATCTATAACTTCTGAAATTTTAACATTATCAGATAATTCTGTAATCACAGTAGTCCCAGAAAAAGTACTTACACTAGAAATTCCAAATATTAACATTGAAAAAGGAGCATCTATTATAGTTGATGCAAAGGGTTATATAGATGGACTCGGTGCACCTATTGGGCAGAGTTTTGCTGGTGCAAGTTATGGTGGTTTAGGAGGTAACAATACTACAGCTCCGATATACGGCGATGAAATGAAACCGGTAGATTTCGGAAGCGGTGGGTATGGGAATTTCCATGGTGGGGGAGCTGTGCGTTTAATTGTTACAAATACTCTTTTGAATAATGGTTTAGTCTCTGCTATGGGTGAAGTAACTTCAAGTGGTGGAAGTATTTATATTACCGCAAAAAATGTATCTGGAAATGGGGTATTTAGCTCGAATGGTGGAGGAGCATATTGTGGGGGTATTTGTACTGCGCCGGGTGCAGGAGGACGCATTGCAATATATTATGAAAATAATTCCTTTACGGGTACAGCAGAAGCACTTGGTGGTTGGGGATCTTTCAGCGGATGGGCTGGTAATGGATCAGTTAAATTAATTAATAGTAATGAAATAGAAGACGATCCAGATCCTATAATTCCAGAAGTTAAAAGTTCAGAGAAATTAATAACATCATTTAATTTTGAAAGTTTAAATCCTATAGTAACTGGAGATATAAATAATACTGATTATACAGTTAAGTTAGAAGTTCCATATAATACTTCCATAACAGATATAATTCCAACTATTATTACCTCAGATAAATCTGCAGTTTCTCCTTCTAGTACTATATCGCAAGATTTTACAAATCCGGTGACATATATAGTAACAGCAGAAGATGGTTCAACTCAAACATATATTGTGACAGTAAACGTTCTACCTGATCCCAATATTCCACCTGAGAATACCTTACCTACAATTACAAGTTATTCACTTAACGGGTCTCAAAGTAATTTAATAATTAATCCATTAATCAATGATGTAACTTTAGTTTTAAATTCAAATAAGAATGTGAATTGGATGTATATAGACATTGAAAAAGAAGATGAACCAACACGACATAAATTTTTCCATGCAGGAGAAGATTGTAAAAATTCATCATCATGTACAAAAATTTGGGAAGACGGGGTTCTATCTGAAGGGGGATTGTTAAAGAGTGGCACTTATAGAGTCTGGGTTCATATAAAAGATGCTGAAGGGAATGAATATGAAGGGTATTTACCTTCAATTATTTCAGTTAATATTGAATAGATTTAATATTACTCGCAAGGACTGTCCTTACCCGAATTTTACCCAATAAAATATACCCTTATTTTTCGCAAGGACAGTCCTTGCGAAAAATATTATTTCTGTGGATATCTAGTAGGAGGGGGAAAATAGGTATATTTTATAAAGAGGTGGCTGGGGGTAGGTTATCCACAGGGGTTTTTGACTTTCTTTTTCTAAAACATATACTGAGTATATAGGGTGATGATAGAGAATTTCATTCTTATCTCCCAAATCTCTCGAAAAATTTAATAACAAAAAACCAACAAAATTAAGTAGAAAAACTTAACCTGGTTATTGGACATGTCGAACTTTATTATTTTATAAGTAAAGGAATTTATTTTATGAAAACAATAGGTAAGAAGAAAAAAGTTGCAGTAATCGGATTAGGATATGTTGGTTTACCTTTAGCTTTACTTGCATCTAAAAAAGGTTATGAGGTTTACGGAATAGATTTAGATACTAAAAAAGTTGAGAAAATAAATAATAAGCAAAGTCCATTTTTAGATGAAAGAATTGAGCAAGATATTAAAAAAACCAAACTGAGAGCTGTAACAGATTTTAGTATAATAAGAGATTGCGAGATTGTAATTATTTGTGTTCCCACTCCTGTGAATGAGGATAAGTCTCCGGATCTTAGCTATGTGGAGAAGACATCTGAGAGTATCGCTAAACATATAAAGAAAGGTACACTTGTAATCCTTGAATCAACTGTGAATCCTGGAGTATGTGAGAATATTGTAATCCCTATAATAGAAAGAGGTTCTAGTTTAAAAGCCGGAGAAGATTTCTATGTGGCACATTGTCCAGAGAGAATTAACCCAGGTGATAAGAAATGGAGTGTAAAAAATATAAATCGAGTACTTGGAAGCTTGGAAGAGAAGGGATTAAAAATTGCCAAAAATTTTTACTCTTCTGTTATTGATGGAGAAATATATACAATGGGAAGCTTGAAAGAAGCTGAAGCGGTAAAAATAGTTGAAAATTCTTTCCGAGATATAAATATTGCCTTTGTAAACGAATTGGCAAGGTCTTTTTATAAGATGGGTATTGATGTTGTAAATGTGATAAATGGAGCTAAAACAAAACCATTTTCTTTTATGGCGCATTATCCTGGTTGCGGGGTGGGCGGGCACTGTATTCCAGTGGACCCATATTACTTAATAGAAGATGCAAAAAAGAATGGTTTTGACCATGTTTTTTTGTCTAATGCTCGAAAGATAAATAATGATATGCCAAAGTTCACAGTAGAACTTTTTACTGAATCAATCAAAGAAAAGAATATAAATCCAAGTGATGCTAAAGTGGCTGTCCTCGGCATTTCATATAAAGCAGATATTGATGATTACAGAGAAAGTCCATCATTTCATATTGTAGAAGAATTAAAGGAGCAAGGTTACAAAGTGAAAGTGTTCGACCCTTTTGTGCCAAGCAAATCCACAGTACCCAATCTAGAAGAAGCATTAAGAGATGTAGACGGAGTAATCATTGCTACTGATCATACGCAATTTAAAAAATTAAAACCAGAATTATTTATAAAAAATGGAATCGAAATAATTGTCGATGGAAGAAATTGTCTTGATAAGGAAAAATTTGTAGATTCAAAAATTATTTATAAGGGAATAGGTAGACAATAAATTATATGAATACAACAACTTATGTAAAACCAAAGAATAATTTACAAAAACTGATGCGAGTAGGGGATACTTTATGGTTGGATGTATTGCTATTACTTGTAACTATTGCACTTCTAGGTATACTTTTCATAATCAAAGCTACACGTATTGGATTTGGATATAATTTATTCTTTTTCTATACAATATTAATAACAGTCTTTCAGCTCTTTCGACTTTTTGCTGCGGTAATATTTTCACCATTTATTTCAAGTACAAGTTATTCGAATAAGGAAGCAATAAGTAATTACTGGCCTTTTGTAAGTATTGTTATTCCTTGTAAAAATGAAGAAGCTGTAATTGCTAATACATTAGAGAAATCATTTGCTGCAAATTACCCTAAAGATAAACTTGAAGTTATTATTATAAATGATGGAAGTACTGATAATACACTAAAGGAAATAGGAAAAGTAAAAAAGGAACATCCAGAATTGGTGGTTATAAGTTGGAAAAATAATAAAGGCAAAAGAGAAGGGATGGCGGCTGGGTTTAGAGTTGCGAAAGGAGAAATAATTGTTCAACTTGATAGTGATAGTTATATTGACCCTGTTTCGTTCCGTGAGTTAATCTTACCTTTTCATAATAAAGAAGTTGCTGCTGTCTGCGGACATACTGATGTGGCAAATGGAGACCAAAATATAATAACTAAAATGCAATCAGGGTATTATTTTATTGCTTTTAGAATATTAAAAGCAGCTGAATCAGTTTTTACTTCAGTATTTTGTTGCAGTGGGTGTTCTTCTGCTTATAGGAAAGAAGTTGTAATGCCAGTTTTAGACCGTTGGATTAATGAAAGATTTATGGGAGTTCAAGTAAAGCACGGGGATGACAGATCTCTTACTGGTTGGGTTCTAAAATTGGGGTATAAAACTATTTATACACATCGAGCCCAAGCTTACACTGTCGCTCCTAGTACAATGAAACAATTTGTAAAGCAACAAATAAGATGGAAAAAATCATGGATATCAAATGCTTACTTTACCTTTTCTTATATTTTTAAAACAGATCCATTGGTAGGTTTGTTTTACTTTACTCCACTTATCTTTATTTCACTCCTAACTCCTTTTGTTGCTTTCTATAATATATATCTTTTGTCGATTCTTGAAGGAAGTTTACCTCTTTATTATTTACTAGGGGGATTAGTTATTACTTTATTATATATGTTGTACGCTTGGCGTTATGCACAAGGAGCCAACCGCCATATCGCATATTTTTTCCTTTGGCAAATTCTAACTGTTGTTTTCATGAGTTACATAATTTATTATTCACTTTTTAATTTCAGAGACCAAAGATGGGGAACTCGTTAATTTTATGATGGTAAGAAATATAATGAAAAGAGAAAAGCATTCATCATGGCGTATTGTTACTTTTCTTATAATGATTCTAATCACTGCGGTTGTTTTAATTTTGCTTAATTTAAATTCAAGAGCAAAATTAATTGATTTCAAATATCAATTCAGCTCTTGGGTTAGCCGTATGGGTGAAAGATTATATATGGGAAAAAATATCGTAGAATCTACTCCAAAATATAATACACAAAGTATTCCTGTGCTTTTGTATCACGGAGTAGGGAATAATGATAGTTTATATTCAGTTACAAAAAATGATTTTCGTAATCAGATGGTTGCACTCAAGAAAGCTGGATTCCAAACTATAGATGATACTTCTTTTATTAAATTTATGAAAGGAGAAATAACTCTTCCCGAAAAATCTTTCCTTCTAACTTTTGACGATGGACAAAAAAGTAGTTACTACAACACTGATGCTATTTTAGAAAAACTTGGCTTTCAGGCGACTATGTTTATAGCTACAGGAAAATCTCTTTCGGATGAAGCACTCTTCTCAGAATATTATTTAAATAAAAATGAAATACGCAGGATGGTTAATTCTGGTAGGTGGAATATTGGTTCTCATGCGGTGCAAGCTGTTAGCGGACTTATACCTCTCGATGACAAGGGAACAGAAGGATACTTCTTGAGTAATCGTATGTGGTTGAAAGATAAAAATAGATTGGAGACTGACCAGGAATATAAAGAAAGAATCGATTATGAACTTACTAAATCAAAAGAACAAATTAAGGAAATTACAAATAAAGATGAAATGTTGATGTCTTATCCGTTTAGTGATTATGGAGAAAATAGTGTAAACGCTAAAAATATAGCTGTGGATACTATAAAAAAATATGTTTCAAAAAACTATGCTTATGCTTTTCGTCAGTTGTTCGGAGGAGATAAAGGATTTGTCGGGAATAATAGTTTAGATAATCCGTATTTATTAAAGAGAGTGGAAATTAGAAAAGATATTACTACAGATAAACTCATACAAACGATGGAAAGCAGTACTGATCTTCGTTTAGAACCGAAAACTTTTAATAATAAAAATTTCTCAGAGATACTTCCTAGATGGCATCCAATCTGGGGTAATGGTTTTGTTTTTAAAGATAAGATTTTATCGATATTTGTAAGTAAAGAAGATCCTAGTACTCTTATTATTCTGGATGGTACGAAAAATTGGAAAGATTACAAATTTGGTATACAGATAACAAGTTTCTTAAATAATACTATCGCGTTGTATGCTCGTAGTGACGAGCCAGAGCATTCAGGAGTTAGATGTGTATGGGTGAATAACTTAGTTTCAATAGAAGAATTGGATAATGAGGTTGTTTTAAGTGAAGATATTTTCCAAAGTAATGCCCAGGTAGGACAAAATGTTAATCTTGCAATATCTGTGAAAGATAATTTAGTTGGTTGTTATGAAAATGGAGAATTAATCGCTGCTAGGCAGATGAAGAATGTTGCTCCTTTAGGAGGGGTAGCTATTCAGTTTGGAGCTAGTCCTTTACCAACATCAAATTTATTGATAAGTAGTTTCTCTGTGGATAAATCTGATTTAAAAAATGAAGATGTTTATTCTCTTATGAGCTTAAAAACCAAATCACTTGTTCAAGGAGTATCGGCTAAGACATTAGAAGAATATATAAAGAAATCTTTTACAGTTTCTCCACGATATGCATCTATTCAATCCGTGATTCCTTCTGATACATCATTTTATAAAAGCGAAACTTATAAAGATATTATTGCTAATTTTTCTAATACAGATAATTCTTTCACAACAAGTGTTTTATCAAGTAATAATGGAACAGCGTATTGGAAATGGCCGGAGATAGAAGTTAAAGAAAAACAAGAATACTTAGTGAGTGCTACATATACATCTACTTCTCCTTCTTTACTTATGGTGAAGTTTACATATGCTGATGGATCAACATCTTGGTCTTTACTCAAAGATATACAAGCATCATCTGGAGAGAAAAGTTATGAAATTGTTGTAAGTATTCCTCTAAATGTAACAAAAATGCAAGTAATGCAAGTATCGAATTCCCCAGGAATAGTAACAGTATCTTCACCTAAAATATTTTTATTACAAGACGGACAATTTAATGAAGGTATGGTTACTTTAAACTTTGACGACGGGAGAAAAACATTTATTGAGAATGCAATGCCACTTCTTGAAAAGTATAAATTTCCTGCAACTGTCTCTGTGATTACGAGTCATACTAAATATAATGATTATATGAATCCAAAAGATTTAAAACAGGCTGATATGAAAGGTAATGAAATTGCTGCGCACACAAGAGATCATTTTAATTTCAGCCCACAAACTTCTTATAATCAAGTTATTATGCAAGTAGTAGGTTCTTGGTTTGACTTAAAAGAAATCGGGTTTAATCCAACGACATTTGTTTATCCATACGGAAGTTCTACAGAAGAGGTTGTTTCTATAGTAAAAAAACGTTTTTTGGGAGCACGCTCAACATTCCGAGGATTCAACACACGAAATACAGATCCATATATTCTAAAAGATCAGTTAGTTGATAAATATGTTACAAAAACACAGATAGAAACTTGGCTTAATCAAGCAAAACAAGATAAGTCTTGGTTGATTTTAGAATTTCATAATATAGGAGATGAGGAGCCTAATAGTAATGGAGAAGAAATATCTAAGGACCAATTATCTTCTGTTTTAAATTCTGTATTTAACTCTGGGCTTAATGTAGTAACTCTAAGTGAAGGTCTTACAAAATTACGACAAAGATAAAAAATGAACACAATTATGCTATACTATATGTATGGTAAATAGACATCTTTTTAAAGTACTCCTTTCGTTTCTCGGAGTTATTGTTTTAGGACTTATTTTGTTGGTTGTTATTGATTCTTTAAGATAAGATTAAATGAAATTCCCTTGAATTTGGTTCAAGGGAACTCTGTGTAATAAATGGTTTGACATTTTTTTTATTTTTGCTATTATAGCAAAGTAGCCGTAGAAAGTAGGTTTCTCCTAAGGGAGTACAAATCCTGCCGAGGTCGAACATATTTCATTAATAATTTATTAGTGAAATTCACTACGATTTATGGCCCGCAAGGGTCTTTTTTAATTTTTAAAAAATTATGCCAATTACATTAGACAAAAAGAAAGAATTAGTCGCTAGCTTAGAGAAAGCGTTAAAAGGCGCAAATTCTGTTGTTTTTGTGAAATTTGATAAGTTGAAAGTTGCCGATGTAAACTCACTTCGTAGATCTTTACAGAAAGAAGAAGTTGGTTATCAGGTAGCAAAGAAAACATTATTAAAGCGAGCTCTTTCATCTCACGGGATCACAGGTGATATGCCAGAAGTAGATGGACAAGTTGCTATTGCTTATAGTGCAGATTTGCTAGCTGGTGCTCGAGAAGTTTTCTCTTTTCAAAAAAATCATAAAGAAAACATTTCAATCGTAGGTGGAGTATTCGAAGGGAAGTATATGAGCGCAGAAGAGATGATCTCTCTTGCAACAATTCCTCCTCTTCAAACTTTGCGTGGAATGTTTGTGAACCTTATCAATTCACCAATTCAAAGATTTGCAGTCGTGCTTAATCAGATAGCATTAACAAAATAATTATTAATTTAAATTAATCATTTATGGAAGAAACAACAAAAACAACAGTTCCAGCAAAATTCAAAGACATTGTTTCAAAGATTGAAGAAATGTCAGTTATAGAATTAAATGAACTCGTAAAAGTATTAGAAGAAAAATTCGGCGTCTCAGCTGCTGCAGTAGCAGTAGCAGGTCCTGCCGCAGGTGGTGCTGGTGCAGAAGCAGGAGAAGAAAAGAGTGCTTATACAGTAGAACTTACAGCTTCAGGCGAACAAAAGATTGCAGTGATGAAAGTTGTAAAAGAAGTCTTAGCTCTTGGACTTAAAGAGGCTAAGGATTTAGTAGACGGAGCTCCTTCAGTTCTTAAAGAAGGAATGAAGAAAGCAGAAGCAGAAGAATTCAAGAAGAAGTTAGAAGAAGCTGGTGCCAAAGTAACATTAAAGTAATAAAATCAGCATAAAAAAGCACCCCAGAACCCCTTAAATAAGGGTTGCGGGGTGCTTTTTATTGGCGTATAATAGTCTCTATGGAAACTCTAGCGAAGCTTTTCGGTGGGCAGGCCCGTGTAAAAATAATGCGACTTTTTCTACTAAACAATAGTAGTAGTTTTGAGATTGAAGATATTGTATCACGTAGTCGAGTAATGAAAAATAATGTCCGTAAGGAAATTAATGTCTTAGCCGCGATGGATTTCATTAAAGAAAAAATTATTACCAAAGAAGGATATCGTGGTGCTAAGAAAAAAGTCACTGTCTGGTCTCTCAATCCAGGATTTCAATATTTAGATCCACTAAGAGATATTCTTGTGGAGCCAAGTTTGCTTCTTCAAGAGGATTTGCCTCAACGTTTCAGACAAGCTGGTAAAATTAAACTTATGCTGGTATCAGGAGTTTTTATCGGTGATGATAAAAGTCGTGCAGACGTTATGATTGTAGGAGATAAACTCAAAAAGAATATTTTACAGCAAGTCATAAAAAGTTTAGAAGCTGAAATAGGGAAGGAGCTTGATTACGTTGTCTTTGATACTGAAGAATTTAAATATCGATTAGATATGTATGATAAATTAGTCTGTGACATTATTGATTTACCTCACGAGAAACTTATTGATAATGGTCAATTATCAACTTATATTTCTAAGAATAAGTAAAATTTATAAACATAATTATTTGTAGATGAACAAAAACAAAAACAAAACAAAAAGTTTTTTAATTAGTAAAATTCTGTTCATTCTTTCATTATCTATCTTTTATTTTATCTCCCACGCCTCCATCATCTCTTTCCCCACCAAAATCGATACTCTTCAAGAACGTATCAACCTCCAAGTAGTACTAAATAGGGTATTAAACCCATCTCCCAATCTAGTAGTAGACGGAGTAATAGGGAAGAAATCAATTCAAGCCATCCAATCATT
>DATGWJ010000003.1:0-22462 GCA_035299545.1 Minisyncoccota bacterium
ATTTTTTTATAAATTTTGTTATACTCTTGCCATGCTCGAATATAGTGAAATCCGACAAGGAAAAATAATTATTTATGAAGATGAACCTTGCGAAGTCATGGAAAACCATGTAGCAAGAACTCAGCAAAGAAAGCCTCAGAATCAAGTAAAACTTAAGAGTTTACTTTCTGGCCGTACATGGAATGCTACATTCCATGCTTCAGATAAAGCAGATGAAGCTGAGATAGTTAAAAGAGAGATAAAATTCTTGTATTCCAACAGAGGAGAATACTGGTTCTCTGACCCTAATGATCCTAAAAATCGCTTCAAGATTGAAGAAAGTATCATCGGTGATGCCACAAAATTCTTAAAAGCAAATGAAATAGTTACATCTATCGTTTGGGATAATGATGGCGAAGAAAAGATGATTAAAGTATCCCTACCTATCAAGATGGAGTTCGTAATCAAAGAAGCTCCCCCATCTATCCGAGGTAATACTGCCAATGGTGGAGGTAAAATTGCTGTACTAGAAAACGGAGTAAAAGTTTCAGTACCATTCTTTATAGAGCAAGGAGACAAAGTGGTAGTAAATACAGAAACTGGTGAATATGTAGAAAGAGTTCAAAAATAAAAAAAGAGCAAGGACTCACCTCAAGGACAGATTGAGGAGAGACCTTGCTCTAACAAAATAAAAACCTCTCAGATGAGAGGTTTTTATTTTGTGTTTTATTTATTCAACAGTGATTCCTGCAGAGCGAGCTGAACCTTCTACTATCTTCATTGCTCCTTCGATATCTTTTGCGTTTAAGTCGGGCATCTTCTTCTCGGCTATTGCGCGAACTTGAGCTTTAGTGAGTTTGCCAGCTTTTGAGGTATTTGGCTTTCCTGAACCTTTCTCTACCCCAGCTGCCTTGAATATAAGACCTGCTACTGGAGGAGTTTTCACTTTGATTTCGTAAGTTCTGTCTTCAAAAACTGTAATAAGAACTCCTACAATATCTCCTGCATCCTTTTGTGTCATTGCGTTAAACTTTTGACAGAATTCTGCAATGTTCACTCCGGCCTGACCAAGAGCAGGCCCAAGTGGAGGAGCTGGGGTAGCCTTTGCGGCTGGAATTTCTAATTTTACTTTTTTGATTATTTTTTTTGCTGCCATATATAATGTATATTCTTATTAATTGAAGCTTTAGCGTAACAGACTTAATCTACCATACTTATTTTTATAAATCAATCCTAATAAAAATATAAACAGAAGCAAAATTGTCTTTTTAAAATCCTAGGTGTGGGCGCGCCGGAGCGAGCTTGCGAGCGGAGAGGGATAAGGGATTTTAAAAAGATTATTTTGTGAATGTTTATATTTTTTTGATTTGCAAGAAATCTAATTCGACTGGAGTCTCACGTCCGAACATTGATACAAGAACCTTAATTTTACCTCTTTCTCTATCAACATCATTGACCTTACCTTCCAAATCTTTGAATGGACCATCGGCAATACGTACAATCTCCCCTATTTCTACGTCTATCTGATGCTTAGTCTTTGATTCTGTCTTCTCCATTCTTCCGAATAGTTCATCGACTTCATTCTTTGCAAGAGGAACTGGATTTACTCCAGCACCGACGAACCCCGTAACACGAGGAGTGTTGCGGACTACGTACCAAGAATTATCATCTACGATCATATCTACAAGAACGTATCCAGGATAAACTTTTTCCTCTACTTCAACTCGTTTACCTCCTTTTATTTTTATTTTCTTTTCTACAGGAACAATAACACTGAATATTTTGTCATTCATTCCTAGAGAATCGATACGCTGACGCAAATTACGCATTACTGCGTTCTCATAACCTGCATATGTATGAATTGCATACCAATTTCTTTCTCCTCTTAGTTCTTGTTTTGCCATATTTTTTAAGACCACACTTCGACCTGCCTAAGCAGCTAAAGCGGGTAAATTATCTTGTAAGTAATAATTTAAGACCTTCTCCAAATAAGAAATCAAGAAGTCCTAGATAGTAAGCAACCAAAACAGAAATCGCTAAAACAGCAACTGTGAATGATATTGCTTGTTTTCGTGTAGGCCATGTGACATTCTTCGCCTCTGCTATTACTTCTTTGATGAATAAGATAGTTTTGTCCATAAATTTATCGTTATTTTTAAAAATTCCCCTCTTATTAAAAACCACCCCGAAGGGCTTATAAACACATAATACCTCCTCATATATATAAAGTCAACTAGATTATCCGATTGAATCTTAAAATGTAATATCATTTCTAGCTTAGTTATATGTCATATAGATTGAATTACTAGGCAAAAAACTTCTAAATAATATTTTTTAAGAATTCTGGTTTAACCTCAATATTATTTAAATCCCCTTTTTTAATCCATTGAATATCTATTAATTCACCATTTGATATTTTATAAATATTTTCACTTGTAAATGCGGGGTTACTAGTAATTGTTGTTTCCCAAATTAACTCAACATAGCGAGTGTCATTTTTATGTAATTCTTTCACAAATCTAATATTACTAATTATGGTATCTACCCCCAATTCTTCTTTAAGTTCACGAACAAGACATTCCTGTAAACTTATATCGTCTATCTCTAATTTTCCACCGGGTAAACTCCAGAAATCTGAGCTATTTTTTTTTACAAGCAAAATCCTATTTTGATTATCAATAATTAATGCTCGGCAAACAATCTTGACTTTATCCATATATATTGTATTATACCACTTAATACTCAAAGTGGTCAAGTACATTAAAAATATGGAGGATATCCAATGAATATAAAACTTCAAGATCTTTTCAGTGCGAAGGAATATACTTTGTTTCTGAAAGCAATACAAGATACGGCAAAAAAATTTACAGATATTATTGGCGTACTAGGGGTCGGTTCATTATTTCAACCATTAAGAACTCCTGATGATTTTTTCATACCAAGGTATAATACTGCTCGTGGTATTGCTTATGAAAAAATTCGGAATCCAAGCCGTAGACGACTAGCAATTCGAGAAGGAACTGATTTAGATATTTGGATTTGCACTAAAGACAACAATAATTCGCGTTCTGCTCAAAAAAGAGTAGAAATTGGTGCTATTGCTTTACTGAGCGAACTAGTATCTGGAACCCTTAAATGGGGTTCGGGACATTGGCACAACAAAAAGATAGCTGTTTTTGGGCAGTACTACAAAAATCCAGAGTTTTATTCTAAAGAGTTTATTGCTCTGAATAACGGAAGTGAACCGTGGATGGCATATCAATTTAAATCAATATTAGAAAAATACATAATTGAACATATGCCTTACTTTGTAAAAAATGTTAACAACATTTTTGCTAAAAAAATTCCAGGGAATTTTCTTGAAATTCGTGCTTTTCCTGAGTCACTTTTTCATCTAAGACCCGATGATGCATTAATGCCTAATATGCAAGAAGACAGAATGCCATTCCCACGGATAGCTAACGATCAGTGGATTAGTCCAGAACATAGTTCTTTTATTTTATACAAATCCGAGGATGTTAATATATATCCGTTTAAAGAGAATGGTCGAATTCTTGGTTCTTGTATATCAGAATTTTTGGCAGTAGACGACACTGTTGATATTGGAACGTCATATGGTAGTTTAGTTATCAAACCTGATGCAATCATTAAGAAACAGCTAGATATCATTATGACAAAAATATATAGTGGTATTTCTAATTTCAATGGTCGTATTGTTGCGCAAAAGACTATCAGGTCTGTATGTGACGCTGATATTGAAATTATGTATCCCCTTCTTAAAGGAAGAGATCTACAAGAAGCAAAGGATTACTTAATAGGTAATGAGGTAATAATTTTAATTATTGAAGCAGATTTACCTGCACCTGAACTTTTCAGACAGATAAATAGAATTAAGGGTCCACGTCTTTTTGATAGAAGCTACGAGCGCTTAATGGAAGGTCGTATTCTAAATGGAGGTATAAGAGATTTATTACCAATTCCAGGTGATGAAAATTTATATAAAGCTATTATCCCTACAATACTTGCTAAGAAGATTGATTCCTCAATTCGTTTTTCTGATGAAGATTACAAGTATTATGCACAAAATTTAGTGCACTCACCAGACAACGAGATTGAGTTAAGAGGACTTTTTAAATTAGTTGGTTTTTCTCCGATAAAAAAGAGCGTTGATTAAATCAACGCTCTTTTTATATTAAATATGTAACAATTCAATAAAAATTTAGTTTTTCTTTTGGAATTCTATTTTTATTCAAACCTTCATCAAATTTTTGAAGCAAAATATCAATTATATATTGACACCCAAGAGAATTGATAATTCTGATTTTAAAGATTCATTATTTTTAAATAAAACTGGTGTATAGCCAATTTTATCTGCATTTTCTAGAGATTTAGGTGTGTCATCAATAAATAAAACTTCATTGGAATTAACTTCTAATTTTTTAAATAGAAAATCAAATATTTCTGGTTGAGGTTTTTGAAAACCAACTTCTGCTGAAATTATAACTTCATCAAAAAGATTGAGAATTTCATTTTTTTTAAGTTCCTGTCTTAGATCAGTTGAATTATTACTTAATAAAGCAATTTTGTACTTTCTTTTTTTTAAATTCTTAATAATGTCTATTATTTCATTATTTAAATGCCATTTATTTTTATTACTTTCTAGTAAATCCAAAATATATTTTTTTGTCTCTTGGGAATTATCAAACTTAGAAACAACAAGAATAATTAAATCACTAAAACTAATGTTTTTAATATTAGTCAAATGATTAACTAGAAAATATTCCCTTTTCCAATCTTCTTTATTTATTTTAAAATAGTCACAAATATCACTTGATAGATTTCTCTCATTTATTTTTATAACACCACCATAATCAAAAGCAACTACTTTTATCATTAGAACATTCTATCATATGTTTAAGCTTCTATTAAGGAAATTTATTCTTTATCTTTTAATAATAAATGTATAAAAAATTAAAAAACCAGCTTTAGGCAAAGCTGGTTTTTAGGAAATATCTTTATGGGCAGGCAGTCAACACTGATCCAATCAGTTGAATATTTGTTTTACTTGGGTCATCGTTATCATTAGATCCAGTAATTCTGTAATACATACCTGTGGCTCCTTGTATTACATTCCCCGTACTCCATGTTCCTATTGGGTACTCTATAGTCTCCCAAGAAGTTAGATTATCTCCACAACGACGTAGTGAGTAGAAAACCTTGCCGTTGGTGCATTTAAGAGTGAAGGTAGTAGACTGAGTTAAAGATCCAGTAGCATATCCTGAACTAGAAGTACCCACCGTAACAGGTAGTCCTCCATCAGATCTACTGAGAGTACAAGAAGTAGCTCCTCCTGATGAAGACCACGTCAAAGTAGTACCAGTATTATAAGATACACTAGAATTAGTTGCTGAAATAGTAACCGATATTGCTGCTTCTGCTTTATAAGTAGATACAATGATGAAACCCAATAAAAACAATAGAGAAACTCCTATAATTGATTTTTTTAATAGATTCATAATAAAATTTAATGTTAATAATAAGTATTACTAGTATTATACCACAAGTAATATATGGAACAATAGTTATCCACATAAAAAACCGTTGATAATAAATATCAACGGCTTTTAATTATGGCTATTATCTTTTAGTAGGAATATGCCCATACTTGTTCTTGAAATCAGCTTTCTTTTTCGGATCTTCAAGATATGGAGAATTATACTTCGCTAAAACTAAAAGGTTTTCATCTAGTACTTCTATAATAGAAACATCACCTTCTGGGAGAGTTTCAGTCATCCCCATATGGAGAAGAGGTGGATTTTGACTTTCATCGATATACCACAAATCAGTTCCTACTTTTTTGCCCTTTTCGTTATAAAACAAAATTTTACCATCGGGAAAGAAAGAGACAATTCGTTGTATGTTACCTGGAGCGCCCCACAATAAGGTACGAGTCCAAGTCCCATCTAATTGGTGGAATATAAGTGAATCCTGTCTCCATTCACCTTCTACAAGCAAATCCCAGTAAAGAGATTTCTTAAAAGTTGCCTCAATATTGTAATCTTCGTATATTCCCTTGAGAGAGAAATACTTGTTATCAATCAATGATTGTGAATTACCATTAACTATAACAGATTCAATATTGTATCCAGGATTAGCAATTACGCTATAACTCTGGTTAGAGCCTTCGTCTACTATTATGGTTCCGTTAGGACTGATTTGTCCACCTTCACCAGCAGAAGCAGTAACACGATACTGAGGTGTATCATTTTCACCCCAAGGGAATCCTTCACATCCTACCAAGAGCACCGCTCCCAATATAAGGGAAAGAAACCCCGTTACTTTGAAAATAAAATTTGTTTTCATTGTATATGGTTTTTATGTAAAGTTCATAGCCTATTTGACTACATTGTATCATTATTTTCTAATAATGTCAATAAGTTATCCACAGCTCCACAAAACCAATAAAAACCCTGTTTTTACAGGGTTTTTATTGGTTTTTTTATCTTATTTCGTAAGTTATAGTTACGTTTGAAGTAATTTTATTTTCCCCTTTTGGAAGAGTAGGTGCAGCCTCTTGTGCAGACACAGCATCACCAGTTCCCATCATACTTTTCGCATACATTGGGTAATAATTTCCATTCTCAGAGAAAGTTACAACTTTACCAAGTTTTACTCCCAACTCTTTTGCAAGAACTTCTGCTTTATCTCGAGCTTCTTTTATAGCAAGTGAGCGAGCTTCATCTTTAAATCCTTCTTCATCGTCAATAGAAAATGTAGGACCATTTATATCTGTTATCCCAATACCTGCTAACCCTGTACGAATAGTACTTGCATTGTCTACTTCACGAACCTTCACTGTGATTGACTGTGTAGCTGTATACCCTACTATTTTAGGATCGCGAACTGGGCAAGGATAAGTAATACAATAAATTTTATCTTCATAAGAATACTTTGGAGAAAGTCCGCCGTATTCTGATTTGATATCTTTATCTTCTATTTTTTGATCTTTAAGATATGCTAATGTTTTCTCTATTGATTGGTTAAGAGCGTCTTGAGCTTCTTTCGCAGTTTTGCCATCTTTACTTAGATTAATATTTAAAGTTGCGATATCTGAAACTGCAGTGACTTCTCCTGAACCAGTTACTGAGATAACATTTGAAGGTTGAGCTCCCCGGCCGACATATGGACTTTGCTTAACTTCATTTACAAGCTTTGCAACTGTAAACAAAGATACTATTACTAGTAAAATAAAAACTGAAACGCTTATTTTTTTATCATTTAAAAATGTTTCCATTCTGTGATGAAAATGGCATTATGTGTTGGCCATTTTTAATATTAAAAACTTAATAATAATTTATAATTCCATTATAACACACAACTATAACCTACTACTGTTGGATTATAACTATGATTAGTAAGACGACTCAAAAGCATTATTCTTACATTATTCTTTGTTTAAGGCTTCGATAGGGTTTAGCTTGGCGGCGTTTTTCGCCGGAAAAACGCCGAAGACTACCCCGATTAAAGCTGAAATAGATACGGATACGATGATACTCCATAAAGGAACAACAAAATCCCATTTGAGACCCAGACTTTGAGCAATTTTGGAAACAAGGAAAGCACCTAGAGAACCACCAACAATTCCTACAAGTCCGCCAATTATAGTAAGAATAATTGCTTCTATTAAGAATTCTAAAAGAATATCGTGATTACGAGCTCCGAGAGCTTTCTTGAGCCCTATCTCACTTATTCTCTCTGTAACTATCACATACATAATATTCATAACCCCTACTCCCCCAACAATGAGCGAGATGGAAGCAATAGCTATAAGTAAAAATGTTATAGCTTGAAGAATAGTGCCAAATATCTGCATAGTCTCTTCTTGGGTAGTTACTTTAAAATCATCTTTAATAGGATCACTGATATAGTGATTGCGCCTAAGAACATCTGCTATATCTAGAGATGTTGCATCTGCTTTAGAATTATCTTCAAGTTCAACGACTGAATAAATAAGGTAATCTACTCCTTGAATCTTTTTCTGTAAAGTTGTTAATGGTATGAAGACTTGGTCATCACTTCCATCAAACCCTCCACGTTTTTCGTATACTCCGATAACTTCAAAATTATAATTACCTACTCTTATTAATTTACCAAGCGGATCTTCTTCTCCAAAAAAATCTTCAGCAATACCGCTCCCTAAAATAGCAACTTGGGCCAATCCACGATTCTCCTCAGCTGTATAAGATCTTCCTTTTGCAATTACACCTTTATCAATTTCAAAGCGTGCAGCATCTGCTCCGAAGATAAGAGCATTTTTGGAAACATTTTTGTAAGTAGCAATTTGTTGCCCCATAGAAACGCCGTAAGCATTCTTAACATTTGGGAGCTTTTTTATTTCTTCTACGTCACGAATTTTTAATGTAGTGATTGGGATAGCGCTTGATGCAGAAGAATTCGCAGTACTATTTCCATTAGAATTTTGGCGTTGTTTGGTTGAAGCAGGGACAGAAACTTCAATAAAAACTACATTCGCTCCGTGGATATCCACTTGGCTTTTTATATAGCTCTTGAACCCTTCCCCCGCAGATAAAACAAGAATAACTGTCCCTATTCCTATCATTATACCTAGGGTCGTCAAAATCGTCCTTGAAGGATTTGATTTAACTCCACGTATAGCTTGTTTTAAATATTTATTCATAACGTAATGCCTCAATAGGGTCTAATTTTGCTGCTTTTATCGCTGGATAAAGACCAAATATAACCCCAGTGAGTATAGAAACAAAAACTGCTAAAATAATTGCAATCGGAGAGATAACAAAAGCCCAATCATAACCAAGAAAACGAGCAACCACAGCTATAAGGTAAGATATGATTACACCTAAAACAATACCTACGATTCCCCCACTTACAGTAAGAACAATTGATTCAATAAGAAATTGATTGCGTATATTTTTAGGAGTAGCTCCTATAGCTTTACGAAGACCAATCTCTCGCGTACGCTCTGTGACAGTCACAAGCATAATATTCATAATACCAATACCGCCAACGACAAGAGAAATAGCAGCCATCAAACTTAAGAATACGCTCATTGTGCTTGTAATGTTCGTAAGAATTTTCAACGCATCAGCCAAGTCGCGGACAGAGAAATCATCATCCGTTACATTTTTAATTCGATGCTGTTCTCGAAGGACACGTTGTATATCGTCTATTGTTGTCTTAACATTTATAGAGTCATCTACTTTCACACCAATGAACTGAATATAATCAATTCCTAAAAGCTGTCTTTGCCCTACAATAAAAGGAATGAAAACTTGATCATCTTGGTTTTGGAAAGCTACTGTACCCATCTTTTTTTGGACTCCAATCACCCGGAAAGGAATACTTGCTGTATCTTTATTTATTGCAGGATTATTGTTTGGAATTTTCAATTTAACAACCTGACCAAGTTCATTACCATTTGGGAATAAACTTGTAGCTACATCATAACCCAGAACGATAACATTACTTCCTGAATTTCCTTCTTCTTCAGTAAAGAACTCCCCTTTTGCCATTTCTACATTATGAGCCTTTGGATAGACACCACTTGTTGCGGTGAAGTTTGTATCTACACTTTCTCTACCAGATATAACAGTAACACTGCCACTGACAGATGGCTCCACATAAATAGCGTGAGGAACTTTACTTTTATCCTCTATAGCTTCCAAGTCACGATTTGTTAATGTTTTGATTTGCACTCCAAAAACAGCAGCAGGAGGACCGTTGTCATCACTCTTGCCTGGCATTATTCCGATAAGATTTGTGCCAAGCTTTGTCACTTGTCCAAGAACTAAAGACTGAGCTCCTGCACCAAGAGACATTATAATAATTACTCCAGCGACACCTATGACAATTCCCAAAATTGTTAAAAAAGACCTACCTTTTCGAGAGAGTAAGTTTTTTGTCGTAATTTTGATTTCAGATAATAAATTTTCCATAGAATTTAATCAATAACTGCCTTTGAATGTACTCTATCTTTTTCATTTACTGGTTCATCATTAACTATAAATCCATCACGAATAGTCACAATGCGCTTCGCATGGCGAGCTACATTGATATCGTGAGTGACAAGAATTATAGTGCGACCTTCTTTGTTCAACTTTTCAAGAATATGCATCACAGTGCTACCACTTTTCGAATCGAGGTTTCCTGTAGGCTCATCAGCAAAGATAACTTTCGGGTCACATACAAGAGCTCGAGCAATGGCAACACGCTGTTTTTGACCTCCAGAAATTTGATTACTCATATGATGCATTCTTTCACCTAAATCAACAGATTCTAGGGCTTCTTTTGCTCTATGTTCGTGACTTTTTTTAGATTTACTATAGAGAAGAGGAAGCATTACATTATCAAGAACAGTTGTACGAGGTAGCAAGTTGAATGCTTGGAAAACGAAACCGATTCGTTCATTTCTTATTTGAGCAAGCTCATCATCTGTAAAATTTTTCGTATTTTCTCCATCAAAAAAGTAATCGCCTTCTGTCGGTCTATCTAAGAATCCAATTGTGTGCATAAGTGTCGATTTACCCGAACCAGACGGACCCATTATGGCAATAAATTCCCCTTCTTCTACTCCTAAATTAATATCGTGAAGAACACGAGTGACTACTCCTCCGTTGTCATAATTTTTAACAATGTTTTTGAGTTCTATTAACATTTTATTTAGAAAGAATTACTTAGTTTTAATTAAAACTACAAATTCTTCGTTTTCTTTTAGACCATTAGTGACTTCAACAACACCTCCATCACCTTCCAATCCTGTTGTAATAGGTGTCTCGACAAATTTCTTTGTCTTTGGATTTGTAACTACTCGAATAGTCTTGGAACCATCAGTATCTGTGAGAACTGCTCGAGATGGAACAGTAATAACATGATTTTTTTCTTTCGCTTTTATCGTCATATTCGCAGTCATTCCAGGGCGCAAATTATCTGCTTGTTCTACACTTGCTGTAATTTTGTAATTTACTACTCCTGAAATTATTGTAGATGACGGATCTATCTTGGTAATATTTCCTTTGAAAATCACATCTGAACCGAAAGCATCATACGTAATATCTACAGGCAATCCTACACTTAGATTTGCGATATTTGCTTCGTTAACATTTGCTTCAAGGTAAATATTTGAAACATCTTGAAGGATAATTACTTCTTTTAATGCTTGTGCCAATTCGCCTGTCTTTATGTCGATACTTGTAATGGTACCATCTGCCGGAGCAGTAATGACAGTATTGTTGTATGCTGCTGTTGCTTGCTCGACTTGCCCTTGTGCCGAGAGGATGTCTGCTTGAGCTAATTCAATATCTGAAGGGCGAGCGGCGGCTTTCTTTAGACTAAGCTCTGCTTCTTTTTGATTTATAGCTGATTCAGATTGAGAAAGAGCTGCTTGGTAAGCGTTATAATTGGTAAGATAATCTGGAGCTTTCTTGTTAGGAATTTCTATAACCCAATCCGTTACGTCTATTCTTGTGTCTGAAGGAAATGTTATATATAGACCAGTATTGCCAATTGGTTCAGGAGTTACAGTATTTGCATTACCTGAACTTTCAACGAGACCTTTCGTAGAGAAGGCTACTCCTCCAGAACTATAATACAAGGTCATATAAATTGTTCCCTCTTTGCCTAGGTTATAGTTACCAGTTATCACAGGAGCAGTATAATCACTCGATGTATCTTCAGGAACTGCCTGTGGAGTAGAATTTAGTAAATTTTTATAAGCATTCTTCACTAGGATATCTTGAGTAAGCTTGGTCTGCTCTAGGGCAACTTCTGCAAGATTTATTTCTTCGCTTGTTGCTCCCTCAAGAGTCCTCTTATATCTGGCATTAGCAGCTGCAAGAGCCCCACGAGCCGATGTTAACGATGCAAGAACAGAAGATTGATCCAGGGTGGCAAGAACTTGCCCAGCTTTAACTTTATCCCCTACTTTTACTTTTATAGATTTAACTACCCCACTTGTATTAAAAGATAAATTTAGATCTGTATTAGAGATAACTTGGCCAGTAGCTAAGACGGTTTGCTTTAAATCTGTATATTTTGCTATATCGGTGACAGTATTCTTTATATTACTATCTGGCTTAAAGACGAAAAGAGCTACTACCACCAAGACAATTACAAGGGGTATCCAGATTCTTTTTCTCTTAATATTTTTTATAAATATATCTTTTACTTTTTTCATAAATTATTTATTCTATACCTACTAATTCTACATCAAAAATCAAAGTGGAGTTGCCAGGGATACCATGATAATCATTCGGACCATAAGCTTTTTCTGGAGGAATTGTTAATGTTTTCTTTTCTCCAACTTTCATCCCTAATAAACCTTCATCCCACCCTTTAATAACCATACCTGCACCTAATCTAAATTTGAATGGTTCTACGTGATTAAACTTTGGGTCCACATTTGAATCAAAGACTGTGCCATTTGTAAAACGCCCGGTATAATTCATAACTAAAACATCTCCGTTTTTTGCTACTTTTTCCATATCATTTTGTGAAGTATTGATAGATCCTTCTTCGGTTGTATCGCTCTCAGAATTATTTTGTACTTGATTTCCACTTATACCTTCAAGTGGATTAGTTTTTTCTTCTTTATTCATAAGAAGATAAACAACAAGGCCGATAACACACACTACAAGAACGAAAGAAGCTATAATACCTATATTTTCCTTTTGATTTTTCATAATCGGAAAAATTAATTAATAATATCTTTACATTTTAGCATTTTTATTAAAAAATAGAAAATAAAAAGAGAGGTAAATACTTTTTGCATCTACCTCTCTTTAATGTTGCACCCCTTAACCTAGGAAATCTTTGAGTATTTTAATTTTTGAATCTTTACGCATCTTTCTTATTGCTCTTTCTTTTATCTGTCTAACACGTTCGTGCGTTAAATTAAAATGATCCCCAATAGCTTCAAGTGACATTTTTTCACAACCTAATCCATAGAACATTTTTAAAATACTTCTCTCTGTTTCACTTAAAATCAAAAAAATTCTTTCGATATCTGTATGCAGTGATTCTTTCATCAGAGAATGATCGGAGGGAAGAGAATTATTGTTAGGGGTAACATCAAGCAGTGTCTCATCATTCTCTCCTTCTTTAAATGGAGAATCGAGTGATAAGCATACCCCGTAAGGGTTAAGGCCATCGACAACTCTGTCTTTGGATAAATCAGTTATTTCAGCAAGTTCTTCTGGTGAAGGCTCTCTTTCGTTCTCTTGCATAAAATAAGAAGAAGCTTTGTTAACTTTTCTAAAAGAAATAAGCTGATTGACAGGAATACGAATTGTTTTTGATTTCTCAGAGAGCGCTAGTAAGATTGACTGGCGAATCCACCATACAGCATAACTTATGAATTTAAAACCGCGGGTTTCATCAAACTTCTCCGCAGCTTTTATAAGACCCAAGTTTCCTTCGTTAATTAAATCCGGCAAATCAAGTCCTTGGTTTTGATATTGCTTTGCAACGGAAACAACAAAGCGTAAATTAGCATTTACAAGCCTTTTGAGGGATTCTTTATCCCCTATCTTTATTCGCCTAACAAGCTTTACTTCTTCATCAATGGAAGTAATCATGTCCTCCTTCTTAATATCTCTAAGATATTTATCAATGGAGGAATCACCTCTTTTAGTGATAGTTTGAGTTATTTTAAACTGTCTCATTTTTTCTGTTTTTATCAGTACATTGTTTATTTACCATAACATTAACACAATGTACTTAAAAATCAAATAAAAAATCTCTTCAGTTATAACTGAAGAGATTTTTTATTTTAATTATTTTCTAGATTCTATAATTGTTGTCGCAACGTTTTGAGGGACAATATCATAACGTAAGAATTCCATTGTGAAGCCTGCACGTCCTTCTGTCATTGAGCGAAGAGTCGTCATGTATCCGAACATTTCAGAAAGAGGAACGACTGCTTTCACAGCTTGATTCATACCTCTTGCCTCCATTCCTTCAATAAGTCCACGCTTTGCTGACAAACTTCCAGTGACATCTCCCATGAACTTCTCTGGAGTTACAACTTCCACTTTCATCATTGGTTCAAGAATAACTGGGCGAGCTATCTTACATGCGTCTTGGATAGCCATAGATGCTGCAATCTTGAAGGCCATTTCGTTAGAGTCCACATCATGGTAAGAACCATCATAAAGTTCAACAGAAACGTTTTCAATTTTGAATCCTGCCAATACTCCGCGGTCCAAACCTTCTTTGAATCCTTTTTCACAAGCAGGAATGTATTCTTGTGGAATAGCACCTCCTTTTATTGTATTAATGAATTCAAATCCTTTTTCACGTTTTACGTTCTTTGGTAAGTCATTAGGGTCAACTGTCATATCCATAGGTTTAATACGAATTCGTACGTGACCATAGTTACCACGTCCTCCTGATTGCTTGATGTACTTTCCTTCTACTTCTGCTGTACCTGTGATTGTCTCTCTGTAAGCAACTTGTGGCTTGCCTACGTTTGTCTCCACAGAGAACTCGCGCTTCATACGATCAACAATAATTTCAAGATGAAGTTCTCCCATTCCTGCGATGATTGTCTCATTAGTTTCTGCATCTGTAGTCACACGGAAGGTAGGATCTTCTTGAGCTAGACGATTAAGTGCCATACCCATTTTCTCTTGGTCGGCTTTTGTCTTTGGCTCAACTCGAAGCTGAATAACTGGTTCTGGGAAGACAATACGATAAAGCTCTATTGGATGTTCTTCATCACAAAGAGTATCTGAAGTGATAGTATCTTTAAGTCCGACTGCTGCTGCAATTTCTCCAGCATAAACTTTCTTCACTTCTTCACGGTCGTTAGCATGCATACGAAGAATACGTCCGATACGCTCTTTGTTGCGAGTGCGAGGATTGTATACATAACTTCCTGCAGTTAATGTTCCTGAGTAAACGCGGAAGAAGATAATCTGACCAACGAATGGATCTGTAGCCACTTTGAAAGCAAGTGCTGCAAATGGCTCTGTGTCAGATGCTTTACGATCAATCTTTTCTTCGTTATCTGGATTTATTCCACCAATTGGAGGAATATCGATAGGACTTGGAAGATAATCTACAACAGCATCGAGGACAAGCTGAACACCTTTGTTCTTTAGGGCACTTCCTGCGAAAACTGGGAAAATTTTATTAGCAATAACTGCTTTTCTTAATATAGTTTTAAGAGTGTTAACATCAGGAATTTTTCCTTCAAGATATTCAGTCATTACTGCATCATCTTGTTCTACAATCTTCTCTATTAATTCTCCGTGATATTTTTCTGCATCAGCCTTGAGGTCTTCTGGGATTTCTTTTTCAATAACACTGTTCCCCATTTCTCCTTCGAAATAGTAGGCCTTCATTTTTAAGAGGTCTACAACTCCTTCATGCTTATCTTCAAGACCAATAGGAATCTGCATGCGAACTGCATTTTTATTTAAACGGTCTAGAATAGTTTTGTATGAGTGTTCGAAAGATGCACCTGTACGGTCAAGCTTGTTGATAAAACAGATTCTAGGAACCATGGCTTCGTCAGCATAGCGCCAGTTGGTTTCTGATTGTGGTTCTACTCCGGCAACTCCATCGAACACAACTACAGCTCCGTCGAGAACACGAAGAGAACGCTTTACTTCTACAGTAAAGTCGATGTGTCCTGGTGTATCGATGATATTAAATCGGTGTTTTTTACTTTTATCGCCACTTGCATAAGTCGGTGTCCAGAAACAAGTAACAGCTGCGGATGTAATAGTAATTCCTCGTTCTCGTTCTTGCTCCATCCAGTCAGTAGTAGCTTCCCCATCATGAACTTCACCTATCTTGTGTGACATTCCAGTATAAAAAAGCACACGTTCACTTGTGGTTGTCTTACCAGCATCGATGTGAGCTATAATTCCAAAATTTCTAACTTTCTCTAAAGGATAATCTCTTTCCATATATATAATTATATTGCTAAAAATAAAAAGACGTATACGTCTTGTGTTATATGAATATACAATATATAGGCTTTTTTTGCAAATAAAAAAGAACATTATAGTAGATTTACCATTGATTACCAATTAAAACCCATAGGTTTAATATGGTAAATTATTATTTGGGTAGGTTATATCCCTTTGCCAATTTAAATGTCTTAAAATTATCCTTAATTTTTATATCCTTTACATATTGCACAAATTCTCTAGGTAACGGTGAAGGTCCTACCCATACACTACGTTGAATCATAATAAAATGAAAATTTCTAAGTTCTCGTCTAAACCAATTCCTTATAGATGTCTGGTCTTGTGGAATATCATATAATATTAATAAATCCTTAGGATCATTCTCTGTTTTTTCTGAAGTAAATTTTTTGAAATTATTCCTTACTTTTTTATTTAAAAAATCTTCTCCTTTTTGGGTAATAAAATATATTTCATTTACTTCTTTTATATATCCCCTATTTTTTAATTCTGAAAATCTATTTGCCAATGTTTGATATTTATAATATTTAAAATCAGGTAGACCAAGAAAACCAAGACGAACACCATTGTGTCTAATAGGGTGTTTATTCTTATTACTACTCAGATATTCTAAAATCAATTTCTCCGCACTCATACTAATTAATATTATACATCAATTACCACATAAAACCTATGGGTTTAGACTGGTAAGATATTTAAAAAATCCGTAGTTATTTATTCTACGGATTAGTGTGTCATATATTTTCCATGATATACCCTTTTTACTTGTTCAATGAACCACTCTTTATTATCATCAAGGATAAGGAAAATAGAGCCCGTTTCTTCTTCAAAATTTTTCGAAATATCATCGTAATATTCTTCAATATAATCTACTGATAAACCGCGATATTTAAGATAATATAAAGTATATCTAACAAGTTCCTGATCTAAAGGAGCACTTGTATCAAATTTGAATTTTTCCATACCATTATAATTTAAGTTGTTTTTAATTTAAATTACTCTTTTATAAAATAATGTCAATAATAAAGAAAACCCCTTTTCAGGGGTTTTTATTATAAAATTTGGATTACCAAGCGAAGTGAGCAAATGCTTTGTTTGCTTCCGCCATTTTATGAGTATCTTCACGCTTCTTTACTGCTGAACCTTCATTCTTTGATGCAAGGATTAACTCTTCAGCAAGCTTCTCATGAATTGGTGCTCCTTTCTTTGCACGAGCAGCAAGGATAATCCAACGCATTGCAAGAGCTGTACGTCTTTCAGGGCGAACTTCTCGAGGAACTTGGTAGTTCGCACCACCGATACGACGAGAACGAACTTCCACCATAGGACCAGCATTCTTGATAGCTGTATCAAATATTTCAAGAGGATTAGGATTGCCTGTCTTTTCTTTTATAATATCAAATGCTTTATAAACAGCTTTGCGAGCTGTCTCTTTCTTTCCGTGAAGCATGATATTGTTAATAAACTTCCCAAGCTTTTGAGAGTTATAAACTATATCTGGTTCTACAATATTTCGATTTTTTATTTTTCTTCGCATATTTTTCTTAATTATTTCTTAGGTGCTGCTTTTGGTGTCTTGGTACCGTATAGACTTCTTGACTGTCGGCGCTTCTCTACTCCTGTAGTATCGAGACGTCCACGAACTATATGATAACGAACTCCGATAAGGTCCTTCACACGTCCACCGCGGATCATAACCACTGAGTGTTCTTGTAAATTGTGACCTTCTCCTGGAATATAAGCAGTGACTTCCATACCATTTGTAAGACGTACACGGGCAATCTTTCGGAGAGCTGAGTTTGGCTTCTTTGGTGTAGTAGTAGAAACTTTTGTACAAACTCCACGCTTAAATGGAGCTGGGTAAAATACCGGCTTATTTTTAATAGAATTAAAACCGCGAGCAAGAGCTACGGCTTTAGACTTTCTTTTAGTTGTTTTACGGCTCTTTCGAACCAATTGGTTAATTGTTGGCATATTTAAAACAAAAATAGTCAAAGATGACTAGTGAGAACACTTTACTATAAGAGCATTAAAAAAGCAAGCCCCTGTGGTAATAATAACCACTATTATTCAACTATTAGAAAATATCACTAATTAAAGTTTCTGCTACCTGTGTTAAATAAAAATCATCATGATTATCAATATGAGTTCCCATACATAAAAAAGCTATAGTATCCCCTTGAACTCCAAACCAAATCCTTGGACATTGATTTTTTCTTAAACCACTTACAACCATTTCCACTTTCCATAAAACACAAGTACAACAATCTTTCAATCTGTGTATTTTTCCAGGACCAATCATAGGTCTTGGATTTTCTGGGTGAAAATGTATATCAAAAAGATTTTTTAGATGCTCTAAGTCCTTACTACAATGATACTTTCCTGAGAAAGATTGAAATTCTTTTTCAAACACTGAATGTTCAATATAATTAAGCATTGACCGAAAAGTCTGTTTCTCTATAAAAAGAAAGCTCGTAAGGAATTTCTTCTCCTAGTTTAGTAGCATTAAAAGGTGCTTCTGCGTGACTAAGTTGCTCTAATTGCCCACCATTTAGACCTCCATATTTATTTATAATTCTATCCAACATTTCTATTTCTTGTTGATTAAATATTTCCCTATTGGCTTGTATTTTAGCAGTATAGACTTCCATTGGAATCAGGCTTTCTCCTAAATCTTCTATTTTAACATCTAAAGAGCCCTCATTTTTCAATAAGTCTAGTGTTTCGATTAAATTAGAGGGTACTGGTCCCATTGGAAGATGTTTATAGGTGGTTCCTGTTATTGAATTTTCATATTTTTCAAAGAAATCAAAATCAACGAAATATAATAGTTTCGCTAATTTTTTCTTACCTTTTATTGTACCACCCAATTTATTTGCCAAGTACAGAATAGTATTTTTGTATTTTTCTATATTTATAGGCATTTTTTATTTTATTCCACTTACTTCTATATTAATTATATCACATATATAATTATGCAATATATTTTCCCTATATAGTTGTGGATAACTCATAATTTACAGAAAAACATATTATAAGTCAATTATACCCTTTATTTATAATCCAGTAAGGAAAGAAAAGGCTACAAAGATAAGAGGAGAAATAAACTTCCAAACAAACACTATAAATATAAGCAATAAGAAGATCCCCCACCTCTCAAGGAAATTCTCTATAAATCGAAAACGTGCAGGCAAAAAAGCAAATAATATTTTTGAACCATCAAGAGGAGGAATCGGAATTAAATTAAAGAGGGCTAGAATAAGATTTATCTGCACTATTATGGAAGAAATTATATAAAGAGGATGAATAGATAATGTTGAAGTATATATTGGTATCCCTATGTTAGGAGCTAATCTTATAAATAAACCAAAAATCACGGCGATCAATATATTTGAAAAAATTCCAGCAAAAGAAACAATAAAATCACCAAATCTTCCTTTTCTAAGATTAGTTGGGTTATAAGGTACAGGTTTAGCCCAACCTATAATGAAATTTGCACTAGTTATAATTAAAAATATAGGAATAATAACTGAACCAAGTGGATCTAAGTGCTTAAGAGGATTCAAAGTTAGACGCCCGCTCAAGCGAGCAGTATCATCTCCGAGGAGATATGCAGAATATCCATGGGAAAACTCATGAACAATAACGGATATTATTAAGATAATTATTTCAAAAATTTTATCTGTCATTTGTTATAGTACTTGATTAAATATATTCTATATGATAGCATACCTTCATCTATGGGAAAAGTTTGCGATATAACTAAAAAGGGCTCAAAAATGGCAGGGGGATACTCAAACGTTGTTCGTGCAACCAAATTTAATCCTACTGGAAGAGTTCGCAAGTATGCGAACCTTCAAAAGAAGCGCGTATACGTTCCTGAACTCAAGAAATACTTCCCTCTTACAGTGTCCACCAAAGCAATAAAGACAATCAATAAGCAAGGTGCATACACAGTCCTCAAAAAAGCCGGAATCATAAAATAAAAACCCATCGACTTGCGATGGGTTTTTATTTTATGATATTAATCAAGTAATTCTATAATCCATTTAAAAATTGTTACCCAATTCCCAGTAGTAGAATTGTACCAAGTTTTATAAAAGTTGGTAGTAAATTTATTAGTATGCTCTGTCCATGTATTACCATAATCTGAAGATGTGTAAAATTTATCTCCCGAATCAAGTCCAGCAATTATTTCATTAGTAGAGATATCATTTAAGAATGTATAACAAGGTAAAGTAAGTTCCTTTAAAAGAATATGCGCTCCAGGATTATTTACATCTGCTACTAAACATTTATATATTCCATAACTGTTATAGGTTACATCATTAAAAACAAAAGTAGAGCCACCATCTGATCCCCAATATAAATATCCATCTTTTTCGTACAACCCAATAGCTCTCATTCTTTGCCAAGTAGAAGAAGTTGCATTAAGTAAATCTGTTATAGTCCACGTATCTAGAGAAGAATTATAAACACATTTCAAGAAATGTTGTTCTGAAACATTATCTCCCGTACATACATAAAAATTACCATCAAAACCTACTTGAACACTGTGTATATGTCTTGCTATTAGTGGATTAGATGCACTCCCAAGTAAATTTCCTCCTGTTCCACCATCTTCTGTTCCATCATCAGTAAAGTTTGGATTCTGTCCAAATTCATAAATAACTTTCCATGTAGCACCATTATTTATACTATACCAAACGAGAATAGGTGAAGCTCCTTCGTTTGAGTTAGCATAATTTCCAAAAACTAAAACATTATTATTTTCTGCAAATCCATTAAATATTCTCCAATAACCTCCAGGGTAACTTACGTTAACTGGAGTATGATAAGAAAAAGCTCCGCCAGCAGAATTTAATAGTGTAGGTACTTTTAAAGTTGCTAAGTTATCATCAGAATAATGTATAAATGTATTTTTTGAAAAAATAATAATATTGCCATTTGATAATATTCGAATTGCTGAAATATTTGCCGGAGGATAAAGAGTTGAAATATCAAATGACCTAATAAATGAAACTCCGTAATTTTCACTATAGTATAAAAAGTTTCCGCTTAGAGTTATTGTCTTATTCCCTCTTGAATGCATTAGAGAGTGGTCATTATAAATATTCTTAGACATATAAAGAGTTCCTCTATCAGTAGAATGATTTATATCTTTTTTATGAGAATAAAATGATATAGCTTGTTTAAAAAGAATAATATCATTAATAGTTACTGTGACTGCATATTGACCCACTGCATTGTATTTATTTAAGCGAACAAAGAAAAAACCTGTGTATGCATCTTGAATATGTGAATTAATCCAATCGCAGTTTAACCAAGTTTTATGAAAATATCTTTCTTTCCCCGCCGTATTACCCACATAATAAGGGTCTGATTCTATTGAATTTTTCCAGTAAGTACGATTAGTGGTGTTAAATATGGGTAAATCTGGGAGTTGAATATAAGAAATTATATGGTATCCAATTTCATTAATACTAACCCGTTTTATTAATGCATCTGCATCAGCATTAGCAGAAATTCCATTACAGTTTATAGCCACTGGTGCTCCATATCTAAGAGCAGTTTCATTCCAATACAAATCATACCCATTTCTATATGGATTTCTATAATTTTGTGTTGATATTGGATTTGAAGCAACTGTTATTATGCGTATATCAACACCCCCAACTAAATCTTTATTATAATTTCCTGCTATTATACCTTGAGTAAAAATACTTCCAAAAACATATTCATGAGTTACAACAGAATTCTTTGTTGTTTTAAAATATATAAATTTAGCTTTTACAGCAGCAGAAGGAGTACGTCCTAAAAATATAGCGTTTGTTACTTTGCCTAAAATTGTTCCAGCAAGTGTATGAGTAGCATTATATATCGTCCCATTTATATTGTATTCAATTGTTTTTGCACTAGTATTGAATGTTAGTTTGACAGTATTTAATCCAACTACAAAATATGTTCCTGCTCTTTGATCTACAGTAAATCGTGCAGTTCCATCGCATACCTGAGAGTAAAAACCAGCACCATATATTCTAACATCAAAACCATTATCTGTTACTGCTAAATTACCATTATAAATTATATATTCAGGACCTACTGGTAAAGCAGAGAGAGTAAACTCCACATAATATTCATAAATACCATTTTCAAACATAGTAAAGGATGCATCTGTGGCTGTAATTCTATCATTTGTTGCTATTAACTCAATGCAAGGTAAGTCAACTAACTTGCCACCTGTTCCAACTTCATTAATTAAATCAACTCCATTTAATCCATTGGACCATAAATCCATTTTATTTAATAACAGAGAAGGATTTGATAGCGACCCTTGCGAGCCCAGAATACCTCCAAATGTATTCTCGAATGCTCCCATATTAGTTAAATACTTCTATATTGATAAATCTGTTAGATAGTACTCCGTCAGCTAAAGTAGTGGTATCAGCGGCAGCATAGGTAAGGAGAGTCATGACATCAGCACTAGTTCTATTTATTTTATAGAGGTTATC
>DATGWJ010000004.1:0-11634 GCA_035299545.1 Minisyncoccota bacterium
CATTACATACCGTATCCCTGAAAAATTCTTTATCGTTATTATACATAACGCGAATTTTACAATGGTCGTCCAATGAGAGTAAGTCAGTTCTCAGATTTAAATCTTCAATATTAAGACTTTCTCCATTACAGACAGCCGGTAGTGTGTAGTTTAATACACCGTTAATGTAAATTTCTGTTTTGTAACCTCCACTTGGGCATTCTTCAGTAGTCGCAGGGACAGGTACAAAAGATAATTCTACCTGCCCGGGATCTCCTTTATCTCCTTTAGGACCCTGTGGGCCAGTTGCTCCATCTTCGCCATCTTCGCCGTTATGAAGATAAAGATCTTCACTGCAAGCAATGAATGTAAACATTATTGCTATAACCGACAGTATACTTACAAATTTTTTCATTTTTCAATCTCCTTTTTGTTTAGTTTGTGAATTGTTTTGTTTTTGAATTACTTATCAAGGTATAAGACCAACCCAAACTTTGTCGGGTCAACAATGAATTTTCCTTCCATTTTGTGGAAGTAAATAGTCCGGCCGAATTCAAACATACTAGCGGCTGCCAATACACCTGAACCGATTCTTAGGCTTAAAATTTGATTATGCTTTTTTTCTGCATCAGAATTATCTATGTCATCTCTAAATTTTGGATGACCTAGTGCTTCAGATATGCCATACAAAGCGACTGCACCACCGGCAAATCCGACACCCCATCGAAAATTTTTCTCTGCTTTCTCCCGGTAAGGATTCGGCAAGTACTCAATATAGGTGTGTGAATAATTAATAGAAGGAGGAACATCCGATAAGAAACTTCTTAGCGGAAATCTTTCCTTCACCAGTACAACACTGCTGTCTTGCCTGTATTGTTTATCAACACAAGTTTCGATACTATTGTCGAGGAATTTATTTACTCTTTTAAGTAAATCATCTTTCTCGGCAAGTAAGGCAATCAGTCCATCGTTTGCTTTCGCGCAATCTTCTGCCATCATTATGGCGGAAGAATCAACAGTCGGCACAGAAACCCGGTAGGGAACTTTAATTGGACGAACAACCTGTTCGGATGGTCGGGGATCATTTACATCTGAAATGACCGCCGAAACATAGAGAACGTTTCCGTCTTCATTAATGTTAAGAACGGCTTTCTGATTTTTTAGTTCATTTAGAAGTAAACTGTTTTCGTCTTTTAGGGCATCAATTATGTAGCCCTGGGCCTCGATAATTCTTTCATATCCATCGCATTTGCGACAAAAAAGGATAATGAGAATGGCAATAATTACCAAATAAGACAGGTGAGTAACAATGCGCTCATTTTTTATTCTTTTGCGCAATTTAAGATTTTCTTTTGCAAGAGAAGCTTCCTGTCCTGTGAGGTACTTTCTTTCGTTGAAATCATTCGTTGTTTCCATTAGTTATTTTGTTTTAAAGGTTCATACAAATAAAAATATCTTTATATAGTTTATATATAGAAATAAATAGAGAATTTACTCTTATTTATTGTGTTATTTTTACAATTAATACTTACGGGGAGTATAGCATAAATCATTACGTTTGTCAAGTACATATTTGCTAAAAAAGGGTTACAAAATCTAGTTAAATATTGACTTTTTAAAAATAAAAACCTAAAATCATCATTAAGTTAAATATTTTCTAACCCTTAAAACTAAGCAAAATGAGCAAAAAGAGCTGTTTTGGTAAGAAGATTCGTTCTTGTAAACAAAAGTGTAAAAAAATTAAAGAGAAAAGAGCTGTTAAAAGAGAGATAAAGGAGCAAATAAGGCTCATGGTGAAAAAAGCCGCTGAAAGAGATTATCACAAAAGTAATGGATACAGGGCAACAATATAACCATACAAGCAAGTAGGGAGCTGATTGTTAATTAACAATCAGCTTTTTTATTTTTGATAAATTATATTAACTTAACATTAAAGATAAGGGAGACATAAAAGGACTTAATATAGAAGCGCTATATAAAAGAACAATCTTTTGCGACGTTTAACGTCGCAAAAGATATATTGTGCGACACTATGTTATGTTTCAGATAAAGCCTTAAATTGACAAAAAGTCCTACCCTGTTGGTGTATTTGATAGAGTTTATTAATTACTCAAACTAATAAGACAATTATTGAATGCGCGAATTTGATTGTTGTAAACATTTATTTTTTCTTTTGTATCTTTTATTAAATCATTATAGGTATTTACCAGGCTATTGTATTTATCTATCTGGTCATAGTGGCTCTCCCCTTCATAGACCACTCTTTTATTTATCATATCAAGACGAATAGTAAGCTCTTCTTCTAAATCTTTTATTTCATTCTGATTTTTATTAATAGATAACAAAAGAATTGGGTCAATAGAAGGACAAGAGCTTCTTGGTGTGCCAAAATGTTGTACGGCCATCCAAATATTCTTGCCTTCGAACATTCCTTTAGCCACTGCGACACCTATCTCGGTATAATTTTTATTTAAAATATTCTCTCGGTGGCCCTTACTTGCTATCCAAGCATTCACAAGTGACTGGTCATCTTTAAAGTTACCCATAGCAAGATTCTCTCCAATCAGAATGTATTGGTACCCCGCTTCTTCTCCTAAATCTCCAACTCCCTTTCCTTCTTTAGATAAATGTTCGAAGTACTGATTACTGAACATATCTTGCAATTTTTTCTGTGCAGATAAATTTAATTTTGAATTTTCTTTAAGAGCAGGAAGATTACCACTCTCTTTCCTGTACGCGTTAGTTAGAGCTATTATATTATCTTGTGAAAGTTCTACCTTTTTATCATTAGGATTCAATATACTATCTACTACTCTAAGCGCACCTGGCATATCTACTTTACTTGGGAGAATTTTTTCTTTCTCTGTAAGTTTAATCACTGGGCTTGTTATGTTCTTATTTATATAAGTAGACACATTCCCTAACACAGATATAACATCATCTTTCATAAAATAAAGAGATGTAATTACCAAAAGTATTATTATAATTGGATAAAATATTTTCATATATAATTATTTACAAATAGATGATAATGTGTACCCCGATTTCTCCGCATCATCTTTTGAACTAAACCATATTTCATTTTCTGCTTTTATTCTTCCTGCTCCACTGCAATCTGGGGTGTAATACATTTTACCATTTTTTGAAGCTACATACTTCTTTTCTTTTACTTCTACCTGTGGAATAGAGGTATATCCTGACTCCACCTCCTTATCTTGGTTATCTGCTAATATAAGCCCTTCTTGCTTAATATTTACCCTATTATTAGCCTCTTTACCCTCTTTTGGGGTCGATATGCGGCCTAACCCAAAAGAGCCTAAAGCCACCCCTATTATAATAAGCAGGTAAAAAATGGTTATATTATCAATGCCAATTTTGCCCTTGATTTTATTAGTAAAGTTATGTATACTCATACTTATTGATTATAAATAATTAATTAGCTTTCGACTAGCATAAATATTATATGGCACATAGAAAGGCCGGCGGATCGGCGAAAAACTTAACAGATTCAAATCCAAAGTACCTAGGTACGAAGCTTTATGCTGGAGAAAAAGCAAAAGCTGGATCAATTATTGTACGTCAACGTGGTACAAAAATTTTACCTGGAACAAATGTAGGACTTGGTAAAGATCACACTCTCTTCTCTCTTAAAGATGGTACAGTGAAATACGGCACTAAAAGAAAAGCAAACTTTAATAGAACAACTTCAGTCAAGAAGATAGTACACGTTATCTAACTTATAATAAAAAACTCGGACATATGTCCGAGTTTTTTATTATAGTGCTTCAACTTTTATCTGACACTCCCCTTTTTGCTCTCCTCTTTTTATAGAAATATTATGCATTCCTACTGTCTTGATATGTTCCATTTTTAATGATTTCTCATCTATTGATAAACCAGTAATATTTTTAATTGCAGACACAACATCGCTAGGCCCTACTGATTTAAATAGATGACCTTTTTCATTCGCTTTAACTTTTATAGTGACAATAGTATTATCTATCTGAGAAATTAAATTTTTAAATGATTCTTTTTCATCTTCTTTTTTCTTGTCCATCTGTCTTTTTTTATCTTCCAATTTTTGAAGCTCTGCTTTCGTCGCAAGAACAGCAAGCCCTTTTACTAGGAGAACATTTTGGGCATACCCTTCCTTGAAATCCTTTACATCATATTTATTCCCTACTTTTGGTATATCTGTAAGTAAAATGACTTTCATATATTATATTAAGAGAATATTATTTAGCTTTTAATATTTCGACTGCTTTATCCATCTGAGGATCTCTCTTCTCATCATAATCTTTATTTGTAATAGAAACTTTCACATCGGGTTCTATCCCCTTTTTTGATATAGAAATACCCTTAGGAGTAAGCCAATTGGCCACTGTAACTTTGAGAGATGTATCGTCTGTTATTTTTACAAGTTCTTGTACAGAACCTTTACCAAAAGTTTTCTCTCCTACCAAAGTCGCAATGCCGTGTTCACGCAGAGCTCCTGCTAATATTTCTGATGCAGAAGCAGACCCGCCATCCACTAATACAACAAAAGCAAGTTTGTCAGTAAATAATCTTGGTCCATGACTTCTGTAAATTTTTGGTTTACTTCCGTCCCCCCTATCTTCACTTAATATTACATCTCCTTCATTTATAAACCATGAACCAATATTTATAGCAGAATCCAAGTAACCTCCTGGATTACCTCGTAAATCTAAAATTAATTTAGACGATTTTGAATCAATAAATTTAACAAGAGCATCCCTGAATAATAGTGCAGAGTTTTCAGAGAAGCTATAGAACTTGATAACGAAGATACCGTCATCTCTTAACTCTGTATCAATAGTTGGAGTTTGTATTTTGTCTCTTTTAATTACAATTTCGCGAGTTGTTTTCTCTCCTGAACGAAGAATTGTGAGAGTTACATTTGTCCCCGCAGGTCCATGAATCAAATCTACAGCTTCCTCTACTGTCATATCGTTGGTAACCGTATCATTTATTTTTATTATTTTATCTCCCGACTTCAACCCCGCTTTCCATGCTGGAGTATCTTTAAGAGGGGCAATAACAGTGATAGTTTCGTCTTTAATGCCTATTTCAGCCCCTATCCCTTCAAAAGAGCCTAGTATCTCCTCCTTGAAGGATTTATTCTCTTTGGGTGGGAAAAAGACCGTATAAGGGTCACCTAGTGAAGAAGCAAGACCAGAAATGGCTCCCCAAACTCGTTCTTGATCGTTAACGTCTTTCGCATAGATAGATTTATCATTTAATATATTCCAAACTTTCCAGAATGAACTAAAGTCAGCGGTTGTCTCTACTTGAGGTTCTTTATTTATTATGGATGATACTTTCTCTATTTCAGGTCTATGAGAATACCCTAGGTAAATACCTAAACCTAAAATACCTAAAGTAAAGACTAATGAGATTAATACATATGCAATTTTCTTAAAAATCTTGCTCTTATTCATATTGAATCTTTATTATAACAATATTACAAAATTAATTAATAGTATCAAGTAGAAGTGCAGAAGGTGTATATTTATTACTTGGATCCCAAAGCATCCACGAGTTAAGACCATTCTTATATACTGCTTTCATTTGTGCTCTTACTAATTCTTTCGTGTAAGTTGCCCCCATATCAAAGTCTTGCAACCAAGGGCGAATCTTAGACACATCTTCATTTATGGCTTTAGTTTTCTCTATAGCTCCCAATAATGCTCTATCGATAACTTCATATGGATACTGAGCTGGGTTCTTGTAGCCAGCGTGTCCGGATGGATAATGAGATGGGTAGACCATTGGACAAACGAAATCAAAATAAGGAATTGCCTTCTCCCAGACCTGCCCTATACCCATATCATCTTTAGCTTCAGTGGTAAGACCAAACAAGTCTGCAGAGATAGGAATATTTTCTGTCTTTTTCATTTCAGTAGACAAATATTTAAAGAAACTTTCTATGTTATCTGCTCTAGTTCTACCAGGAGAAAGATTATAATTGATATCTTTCATATTTCCATCGGATGGATAACGAATGTAATCAAAATTTATTTCATCAAACCCGTTCTTATATGAATCAAGGGCAATAGCCAAGATGTAATTGTGGACATCCTTACTTGTAGGGTCCAAGAAAGATAAACCTTTTCTATCTTTCCAGACTCCCCCATCACTCAACCTTTTCACTGCCCATTCTGGCTTTATCTTTGTAAGATACGGATCTTGGAAAACAGACACACGACCGATGATATAAATACCTTTTTTATGAAGAAGTGCTGTCAGTGCGCGAATATCTTTTATACGATTTTCAGAACTTCCAATTTTCTTAATTAAAGGATCATCGGTATAGAAGCTCACGCGGCCCGTGGAATCTTTAATATCTATGACTACAGCATTTAGCTCTGTCTCGTCTACTATCTTCACAAGAGAATTACGAAAATCTTCTGAACCCGCAACCCACGCAGACATATATAGAGCTCTTACTTTTTCGGGTGTTTTGATATGAGTAACAGGAATAAGAGAAGCAGTATTTTCCTCTTCTAGTAATTTTCCTTCTTCATCTTTACTAATCGCATCTTCTAGAACACCAGCTTTGCCTGCTTCTAGATCTTTATCTACACTATATTCAATTTTATTTGAGAAAAATGATGAGATGGAAGGAGTTATATAATAAATAAAAAAACCACATCCAATAAATGTGAGACAGACCAAAATAAATCTTATTGGTTTTCTTTTAGTCGACATACTATTGTTGGTTGTTTATATTATCTATAAATGATTTACTTTGACTAATATCTTTTGATAAGCGAATCTTTACTTCTAAATAGAACAAATAAGCCAAATACATAATAGCAAAACCTGTAAGAAGAAATAGAACTTTTCTCCAACTATTAGGAAAACCTAAAAAAGGTAATGCAGCTACCCATAAACCTATAATGAATAATGTCTTTTCTTTTCTCATATATTACTAGTATACTTTATTTATTTGGGCTCCACAATAACGACAAATTCTCCTTTTTGTTTTATTTTGTTTTCCTCTAGATATTTAAGTAATTCACTTGGAGTTCCTGATATGAATTCTTCAAATTGCTTTGTCATTTCACGAGCAAGCATTACATTCTTCTTTGGCGAATGTGTATCTAAAGAAGCGAGTGTTTTAAGGATTCTATGTGTAGATTCATAGAAAACCATTACTCTTTCACTTTCTTTTATTTCTTTAAATAACTTTTCTCTCCCCTTCTTGTGAGGCAGAAAACCGAGGAATGTAAATTCTGCAGAAGATATACCGCTAGCAGAAAGCGCAGAAACAAGAGCACTAGGTCCAGGAATTGGAGAAATTTTTGCTTCATTACCCAGCTCTTTTCTTATATTAGCTACAAGCATTACTCCAGGGTCAGAAATACAAGGTGTGCCAGCATCGGATACTAAAGCAAAATTTTTACCTCCTTTTAATAAATTTATTATAGTAGATTCCCTGCCATCAGTACTATGAGCGTGGTAGCTCATTGTCTTTGTATTTATCTCATATTTATCTAATAAATTTTTCGTAGTCCTTGTATCTTCGCAGAGAATATAGTCTACTTCCTTGAGAATACGAATAGCCCGAAAGGTTATATCCTCCAGGTTCCCTATCGGTGTAGCTACTATGTATAAAGTCCCTATTCCGTCCATATGTTAAAAGTATAGCATAAAAAAACCAGTCATATATATGACTGGTTTTTTTATTAACACTTTTTGTCGTTTCGTGATTTTACGAAAACATAGACAAAAGCTAAAAGAACAATAATGGTTGTGATAATTACGTGGCGCCCCATGAGATCCTTTATAAAAGGAATGACCATATCTTCTTCGTCTCTATGGACAAGCTCGTACATAACAGCAAAAGCAATCCAGACGCCCATCGTAATTAAAATCCCTTCAAAAATTCTTAGTATACTAAGAATAAATCTTTTTATACTCTTCATTACCCTTTAAAAGATTATTGAATATTATTTCTAGTAAGATTACATTTTTATAAATTATTGTCAATTTAATAAAATAAAAACACCCAATTAAAATTGAGTGTTATATATTTTTACTTTTTCCCATTTTCTATTTGTATTGCAATATAAACAGCAATCCCGGCAAAAACAAAAGAGATAAGGGAGAAAACTAAATTATTACGAAGAAGGTCAATTCCCCATCTGACAAGGTCTGTCCTCGGTCCACCGTACACAATGTTTGCACAAAACGTGAAGACGAATGATGCCCAGAAAAGAAGAGATATGCCCCCTATCACAAGCAACATGATTCTTACTAAACCAAGGTCGCTGATAGTTCTTCTGATAATGTTTTCCATTTTCGTGGTTTTTAGTTTCTTATTTAATGTACTCTTTGTATAGTATATCACTTTTGTACTCATTTGTCAAGAGTAGATAAATTATACTTAATTAAGGCTATTTTATATTAATTCCTATGCACAGGCAAGAAATTTAACCTTGCTAAAACATAAATTATATAGTAATGTGAATAAAATTTTTAAAATTTAATAACTTATGGAATTTAAACTAAGGTACAAAGACATTGCTCCAAAACAGTGGGAAGCACTTGGTAAAATACCTCGAACGGGCTGGGTAAAAAGGGGTATACAAAATCCGGAGACTTTTCAAGCACACACCATTGCATGCAGGAAAATACTTGTCTGCTTCGCGGAAAAACTCAAGTTTAATATGTGTGAGATCTTTCAAATCTTGAACATGCTTGAAGTTCACGATTATCCTAAAATAGTTACTGGAGATATGGTGAACTTAACCGCAGAATACACTGAGAAAAAATTATTTCATCAGAAAAAGTTCAGACTTGAATACGATGCAATGATTGAAGTCACAAGAGACCTTGGCCCCGCTGGTAAAGAAATGTTTAGTCTCTGGCTTCGGTTCGAAAAAGGAGAAGATAAATTATCAACTTTTGCCCAGCAAATTGATAAATATCAATCTATCGAAAAAGCGTGGGAATACCAACAACTTACCGGAAAAGTTAAGGTGCAAGATTTCATAGATTATTTAAGAAACGACATCACGCACCCTTTACTGAAAGAAAATATTTCAGTAATTGAAGAATATTCAAAAGGCACTTAGTAATAAGTGCCTTTTTATTTTTATTTTTTCTAACCAAGTTTCTGAATGTGACCCTACAGAGAATCGAACTCTGATTACCGCCTTGAGAAGGCGATGTCCTAACCGTTAGACGATAGGGCCAATAATATATTAAATACTTTATTAAAATACCAGAAAATTGGCTATTTTACAAGAAAAACAAAGTAATATGAGTATTAATCCCCCGTTGACACTCCTCTAAAAAAGAAGTACGCTAAATGAAATATTAAATCTTTGCAAAATGGATATAAGAATAGAACGTATGGTCACCATACTTGGATTCATGTATGGGCGTAATTCTGAGGTTGTTTTTGATGTGTCAAATGACAAGTATCGCTTGTTTGTTGATGTAAGAAATCAATTTGAACTAACCGAAAAAGAATTTAATTGCCTTTTATACAATGACATCATTGAACATATGGGTGGATGCGGAGAGAAAGGTCATGTAACTGAAGTTTACAACTTAACAGAAACAGCTCAGAAAAAAATCAGGTTAATAATCCGAGACAAGAGAACCGAGTTGCTTGAATTAGCTTTAAGCAACCAGGAAGACGAAAAGCATAGCAATTAATTGCTATGCTTTTATTTTTTAATGAATCCTCTTTATTCTGCCGTCAAATTTCGTATCATCATCTATGAAAATAAAAAGGATAGTTAGAAGTATAATTCCAATATTTGCCCAGGTAGTAAAGTAGTACAGAACATCGATACCACTTCCCCCACCTATAGGTTTATTTATTATAAGTGAAATGAAAAGAAATGCCGAGACAGCTATCGCTGTAAAAGCAATAACCCTCAAAAGAACAACTAAAGAAAATCCTTCCTGTTCATACCCCATCAGACCATTAGATGGCATCAGTAAAACTACAGCATAAATTATTTGCGCTATAAATAATAATATAGAACAAAAAAGATATGCAATTTCCCAAGTCGAGAACATATAAGCTGGCAGAGCAACACCCGCAACAAAGAACAATAAGAAGAATACAAAAAACGCCGTCTTTTTCATCTTTCAAAGTTTTAGTTTAACATTACATCTCTTATAGCATTGTAAAAACACAACACTATATTTCCATTATACACAAAAAGACCCCAAGAAGGGTCTTTTTGAAAAGGTTAAATTATTGAACCTTAAAAGCTTTTTCCATTGCTAATAAAAGAGTTGCATCTGCTTCCTCTTCTTCCTCAAGAGTCTGGCTTAAAAGCTCAATTACGTTATCTAGTCCTAGAGCTTCCGCTTCTTCTATCGCACTTGTATACCCTGCTATCTCATAATTCTCCGCATATCGCGCAGCACTAGCTATCATTCCATCTTTCAGTGTATCTGGAGCATCCATATCCATCACAGACTCTGCATCATTTATAATCCCTCTAATTCCTTCGGATTTTGTTTTCTTCGGTTCTGCTTGAAGCATTTCAAAAATACTTTCTAATCGAGTTATTTGTTCTTTCGTCTCTTCTAAGTGACTGAGTATTCCCATACTTAATTCTGTATCTTTGCACGCTTTTGCCATTTTCGGTAATGCTTCTTCTAGTTCTTTCTCTATGTCATAGAGCACTTCAATCTTAAGAGTAAGAACTTTTTCTATGTTGTTTATTTTTGTCATATATAATATTTGTTATTAAAAATAATAATATTCGACTACTCGTAATCTCTATAGAAATAAAAGATCATTAAAACAGGAACCTATTTATTTAACAATTAACTGGTAATATTTTGATTATAGCATTTGAGTTCTAAAGTAAAACAATAAATTAATTGACAAGTAGGTCAAAATATGCTATACTTGACATTAATTAACTTCTTTGTAAAATCTCAAAAAACGAAAGCGATGTATTACGAAATTTTGATCAATCACACTCAGGTACCTATTCCCCTGCCTCAGGAAAGTCACAAGCTTGAAATATTTAAGCTGGACGAAGAACAATATGGAAGATTCGATGTGGTAAGAGAAGACAAAGAAACAGGCAATGATGAAGTTATAGCAACGGATGTGGTTATCCACATCGTTAAAACTCCTCACGGAGAGCCATATCTTATCAATGCAAGAAACAATAAGACCATTTGTTTTCTGTCTATCAAACCGAAGTTAATACCCTGCGAAAAATTAGTGCCAGCAAGTTAATCATGACTGTAATTCAAGTAGAGATGCCCCGCAACAAAGTTGCGGGGCTTTTTATTTTTATTTGACAAAATACTGAAAAATCAATATAATTATAGTAATTAAATAAGTTCTTAAACAACTCTAAAAAATTAAATAATATGGAAAATGTCAAAGAGGAAGTTATATTCCTTAGCGGACAAGGTAATCACCAACTCGGAGCAGATATCCTCTGCGAATTAAGCGAACTTTTCGGTCAACGCTGTGTTTTTAGCCATATAAACATAAACAGCTACCCCGAAAAAGAGCTTGATAATAGGATAGTGGACTACCAGAAGATAAAAGACAAAATTGTTGTCGTTTACCAAAGTATGTTCACTCCTGAATTTGTAGATGAAGCAATGGATCTCATTTGGGCCTGCAAACATCAATAC
>DATGWJ010000005.1:0-9276 GCA_035299545.1 Minisyncoccota bacterium
TCGAATTCATTTTGGGAAATTTGGATAAAATCTGCTACCCCCTCTTTTGATAACTCTTCTAAAATAGAAAGAGTTAAAACAATTGAAGCTATTTCTCCAATTCTTTTTTTAGAAAGTGCCATATTAAGTCCTCCTTTTTGTAAATGTTAGTAAATTATTTAATAAAACACTACCATAAAGTAGTGTTTTATACAAATAGATACAATTTATTTTATAGTTTTTCCAGTTTTAACAACGTGGTCTATAAGTGTATAGGTATACCCCATTTCATTATCGTACCAGCCGAGAACTTTTACAAGATTGCCTCCTACAACACGAGTCATTTCAAGGTCAGCAATACAAGCATGACTTTCTCCAAGTATGTCTGATGAGACAAGTGGCTCATTTGTTACTGTAAATAACTTACTCCAACGTGAATCATCGGATGCCTTCTTTAAAATCTCATTCACTTCTTCTTTAGTTGTTTCTCTTTTTGCAATAAAAGTAATATCAACAATAGATCCAGCTGGGACTGGTACTCGGATAGATATACCATCAAATAATCCTTTGAGCTCTGGGAAAGCCTCTGTAACGGCTATAGCTGCGCCTGTAGAGCTTGGTACGATATTTTGAGCAGCTGCACGGCCTTCACGAAGGTCTTTCTTACTTGGGCCATCTACTAGTGCTTGGGAAGCTGTATATCCATGAACTGTATTTAAAATAGCTTTCTCTACTCCAATAGCTTCATGTAAGATTGCAATGAGAGGACTTGCTGCGTTTGTAGTACAAGAGGCGTTTGATGTGATATCACAAGTTCCAAATTTGCCTTCATTTACACCCAGAAGAATTGTCTCACCCTTTACTTCACCTTGAGCTCCTTTTGACGGAGCTGAAATTACAACTTTCTTTGCTCCGCAATCAATATGGAACTTTGCTTTATCAAAAGAAGTAAACAATCCTGTGGATTCTACAACTACATCAATATCTAAGTCTTTCCAAGGAAGCTTGGTAGTGTCTTTCTCAGAAATAAATTTAATAGTTTTACCATCTATTACTAAGTTTGAATCGGATATTTCCACTTGGTGATTCCAATTTCGGTAGACAGTATCATGGCGTAGTAAGTAAGCGAAACTCTCAATAGAGCCTAAATCGTTGATAGCAACTATTTCTAAATCTTCTCTTTCCCATGCAATTTTCAAAAATGCACGACCTATTCTACCAAAACCATTTATAGCAACTTTTACTTTTTTCATATATTTTAATTATAACACAATAAAAAAAGTAGCATATATTTCAATATATACTACCTTTTACAACTACACTAATAATTCTTTTAATATTTTCTGAACCAAGCTAGGATTTGCAGAGCCTTTTGTTTCTTTCATTATTTGACCAACTAAAGACATTATAGCGTTTTCTTTACCACCCTTGTAAGTAGCTACAACTTCTGGATTGGCATCTATAACTTTCTGGACTATTTCTTTAAGAGCTCCTTCATCGTGGTTCTGTATTAGCCCCTTCTCTTCAGCAATTTTTTCTGGAGATTCATCTTTTACTACAATCATAGCGAGGATATCTTTTGCTCCACGTGAAGAAATTTTACCTTCGCTTACCATTTGTATAAGCTCGGCAAAGTTCTTTTCACTAGGAAGAGAGATATTCTCATTTACTTTTCTAAGCCCCAAATAATCTGAAGTAATATAATTTGAAGCAGTTTTTATTGTTTCCTTGTTTTTTAGTATTTCGGCTACCTTTTCAAACCACTTACCCAATTCTTGGTCTACAATATAACTTTCTATATCTTCATCTTTTATGCCGTAGTCATTTCTGTATCTGTTCCTTTTTTCTTCTGGTAATTCAGGTAATTCCTTCTTCATTTTTTCAATATCAAAAACTTTATTCAAATAAAGCTTAGGTAAATCAGGGTCTGGAAAGTATCGGTAGTCATTCGCATTCTCTTTTGTTCTTTGTGAGAATGTGACTTGTTTATTCTCATCCCATCCACGTGTTTCCTGAATTATCTCACTACCCTTTCCTTCTTCAAGCAGTTTTATCATTCTCTTTGTCTCATATTCTGCAGCGCGCTCCATTGCACGGAAAGAGTTGATGTTCTTCACCTCAACTTTTGTTCCAAATTTATTCGGATCATCAGATACAGAAATATTAAGTTCTACTCGCATTTGGCCCTTTTCCATATTTGCTTCTGATACACCTAGATATCGTAGAAGTATCTGTAATTCACGCCCAAAATCTCCTGCTTGCTTAGCAGAGTGTATAACCGGCTCTGTTACCAGCTCCATCAAAGGTACACCAGCACGATTAAAATCAACAAGAGAATAATCACCGTGGTCGTGCTTACTTGTAGCTGTATCTTCTTCTAAGTGAACTCTCGTGATGTCTACTCCTTTTAATTTTCCACCAGAAACAATTGGAAACTTGTACTGTGAAATCTGGTATGATTTAGGTATATCTGGATAGAAGTAATTCTTCCTATCAAATTCAGTAAAGCCTGCCTGTCCGGTAGGCAGGTCAGCAATATTAGCATTCAGAGCCAATCCTACTCGGATAACATGTTCTACTGCTTTTTTATTTATAACAGGAAGAGTACCAGGGTGCGCCATACACACTGGGCAGATATTCGTATTTGGCTTTTCTTCGTCTGGGTTGTTAACACAACCACAAAACATTTTTGATTTGGTATTTAACTCAGCATGTATTTCTAATCCTATTGTTGTATAGTATTCTTTCATAATTTTGGTGCCCGAGGTGGGCTATCTTTCCTTACAGGAACAGTATACCTTTTGCATTCTTGAATTAAAAATTCAAGAATAAGCAAAAGCTTTTCAATTCCCACACGCACGCAAAGCAGTTTGCGTGCTCTCGCGCTGGTGCCCGAGGTGGGAATCGAACCCACATCCCTTGCGAGACACGATTTTAAGTCGTGCGCGTATACCAGTTCCGCCACTCGGGCAAACAAAACATATTAATGTTTTAAACAGCCGTTTGCCCTCATGTCGGCCTCCTCCTTTTAGTCGGATAAATTATAAAGCAGTTTATATTTTATCCACTCGGGCAAGTTAACACCCTTATATAATTACATATTTTTTATCTTTTTACAACTTCATTATTCAATCTCGTATTTCTGCATTTCTTTATCTATTCCTTCTGTTTTGAGAACATTTTTAGAGAAATTTTCTTGAACTTTTTCAAGCTCTTTGTTTGTGAAATCAATAAAGACACTACCTAGTTTTGACTTCACAGGTCCTGAAATATACTTTTGCCAGAATATTTTTACATTCTCTTCTATATAAGTATAATTTTTTTGAAATTGAGGAGATTCTATTTTTTCTCGAATATCTACCTTAAATAAAATAAAAATAATGATAGCTAAAATAATTAGTCCTCCTGTATGTATATGCAACCTACTTTTTCTTTCGTCATTATTCATACGTATTTATTGTAACACAAATTAAAATAAAAGATACTACTTTTTCACCATGGATGCAGTTATTTTAGGTAAATAAAGGGCTGGATTAAGATAAGAACTAAGAGCCGCTATTGGTTGAGTGAATATCTTTCCACTACAACTTTTACTTGGCACAGTATCCACCTTCACTCCATCAGAAGCATACACAGCCACATGTAAATGAGGACCTGTAGATGACCCTGTATTTCCTGAAAGTCCTACAATATCACCCGCCTTAACCTCCTGACCTTTTTTCACTGAAATAGCTGAGAGATGTCCATAGGTACTCGATAGTCCATTGTTATATTTTATAAAAATCCATTTACCAAAAGATGCTTTCGGGCACGACAAATCAGTATCTCCAAATCCTTCTACTACTCCGCTAGCCATGGCAAATACTGGTGTTCCAACAGCTGCTCTAAAATCAAGCCCATAATGAAACTTTCCCCAGCGTTCACCAAAAGGTGAAGTCACTAATATGTAATTAAGTGGCCAAGATAATACCTCTGACCCTTCTTTTGGAATTGAGTTAGGGTTGAGTATGAATTTAAGTTGAGCTTCATAGTCTTCGATTGATTTTTCGAAGGCATCTCTTCTTTTAATTTGTTCAGCTAACAATTTCTGATATTCTGCTTCTTTGTTTTTTGTTTCAGTTAAAAGTGTATCTTTCTCTTTTTTAGTATTTAGGACAACTGTTTCTTTTGCAATCAGTGTCTTCTTTAAATCATTTAATTTTTGTTGCTCTTCAAGTTTTTGAAGTTTTGAATTAGATAACTGTCCTTTTATATAATGAAGTTCGTTTATATAATTTCGAACATCTTCATTTATTGCAATAGTGTTGTTGTACTCTCTACTAATATCTTCTAATGTTTCTTTTGATAACACTCTTTCTACAAACGACTCACTTTCTTTCTGATACAAGGAATAGAGCATCTTTTTTAGTGATGCTTCCGATTTAGCTATGGATTGCTCTTTTGTTTCTATATTATTTCCAATCTCTTTAATAACTAAATTTGTAGCATTTATTTTTTTCTGTATTTGATTTCTTTCTGCCAAAAGCTTGCTCCTTGTGAGAGTAAGTTCTTGTATTGTTTTATTTAAGGAATCTTTCTGTTGACCGGTCTCAGTAAGTTGGTTTTGGTATTTCGCAATTTCCCTATCCAACTGCTCAATTTGATTGTTTATATCATTTATTTGTTCTTTTACTTCCTCTGCGGTAACCGCAAAAACTTTAGGTGAAATTCCAAATACTATTAAAAATACAATCGATATTATAAATAATGACTTTATGTTCATTAGTATTAGTATACTATATTATTCTAAAGCACTGAAATAGCTTTATTTAATCGCTTTATTACCTCTTGTTTTCCTAGAATTTCAATTAAAATAAAAGGATCTGGAGACTTATCTAGTCCAGATAAGGCAAAGCGCACAGGGTGAAGAACTTCCCCTCTGTTATCTTTTTTATCCGCTATCATCATAAGAATATTTTTAGTATTTTCTTTTGTAAAATGGTCTTCTTGCTTATCTTTTAGTGCTTCTAGTACTTCATTTAGATTATTCTTAATTGTCTCTGCTTCTGTAGTTTTGTAAAGTAATTTATCTCTAGAATATTCTGGCTCCTTGTAGAAGAAATCTAGTTCTCCACTTTCCACCATGACTTTAATATCACTAAATTTAGAAATTCTTTCGGCTATTATTGGAATAATTTTTTCAATTTGCAATTCCTCTGGTAACCATTCAAAAATATTTTCTTTCAATTTATCTGGAGAAAGTTTCTTTATGTGTTCTTTATTTATCCAATCCAATTTCTCCACATTAAATTTACCTCCGCTAATATGTATACCTTCTATATTAAAAGTATTTATTAATTCTTGTTTAGAGAAAATTTCTTTCTCTCCTCCCGGATTCCAACCTATAAAAGCCAAAAAGTTCAACATAGCTTCAGGCAAGTATCCTTCCTTTTTATATTCCAAGAAATCTTTTGCTCCATCTCTTTTACCAAGCTTTTTCTTCCCATCTGGACCCATTATCGGAGGTAAAGTTACGAGAAGTGGTCTTTCTATCCCAAGTGCTTCATAAAGAGCAAGGAATTTAGGAGTAGAAGATATAAATTCATCGGCTCTCATTACATGAGTAACTCCCATCTCAAGGTCGTCTATGATATGTGCGAAATTATATGTAGGATAACCATCACTCTTAATTAACACAAAATCATCAAGAGCTTCAGGACCTGCCTTTAACATACCTCGCACCTCATCTTTCCATTCATAACTTTTTATATCTTTTATTTTAAATCGCAAAGGTTGCGAACCGTCCCACGCAGGTGGATTTTCTGGACGATGGTCTCGGTATAAAAATGGGCGTTTTTCTTCTTCTGCTTTTTTACGAAAATCTTCCACTTCTTCTTCTGTATAAGGGTCAGCATAAGCTAAACCTTTTTCTATTAAAATTTTTGCATACTTAATATATGAATCTAATCTTTCTGATTGTTTATAGGGAGCATTTGGTCCACCAATATCAGGACCTTCATCCCAGTCAATTCCTATCCATTTTAATGATTCTATAATGTGATCAATAGAACCTTCTACTTCTCGGACCTTATCTGTATCCTCAATTCTTAGAATAAACTTGCCATTATTTTTCCTAGCATAGGCCCATGAGTATATAGCTGTGCGTATACCTCCAACATGTAAAAACCCTGTTGGTGAAGGGGCAAAACGAGTAACAACTTTTTGATTAATTGAATTCATATGTAAATTATTGTTCATGGCTGAGAGCTATGTTTATAGCAGATTGAGCAATTTTCTCTGCAGCAAGTGGCGATGCGAATGCTAAGGCATTCTCTTTCATTTTATCGAGTTTTGGTTTAGATGAGAATAGTTTATCTATCTCAGATACAAGTAAATGAGACGAAAGATTACTTTCTTCTATTACTTCGCAGGCGCCTGTACGAGCATAGTTGTATGCATTTTTCCTCTGATGATTTCCATTTGAATTTGTTATCGGAATAATTATTGAAGGTATTCCCCAAGATGCTATCTCAAATATAGCTGAGCCCGCTCGAGAGATAACTAAAGTTGCACACCCTGCAGCCATACGAGTAGCTAAGTTGTTTAAGAAAGGCATAGGAATATATCTTTTTGCATTAGCGTTATCCCCTAAAATAAATTTTGCACGTGATATAACTTCATCAAATTTTTTTGACCCTGTCTGGTGAATTACCTGATATCGAGAAAGTAATTCAGGAAGAATATCAACAATTATATTGTTTATTATTTCTGCTCCTTGTGAACCACCAAGAACGAGAATTATTGGTATTTCTTTCTCTTCTATTTTGAAAAATTCAAGAGCACCATTTGGGTCACCATGCAATATTGCTTTACGGATTGGTTGACCAGTAAGAGCAGTTTTCTCTTTTGGTAAATATTCTACTGTTTCAGGCCAAGAAATAGCAACTTCTTGTGCAAATTTTGCGGTCCATACATTCAATCTTCCTGGGAATGAATCGGACTCGTGAACAATGACTGGAATACGTAAAAATCTCGCTGCGAGAACTGCTGGAAATGCAGCATAGCCACCCTTCGATATAACCACATCTGGGTAAATGAAAAACATACTTATTAACCCAAAGAATACTCCTGTTAGCGTTTTAAAAATATCAAAGAAATTCAAGACAGAGAAGTACTTGCGCATTTTTCCAGCAGGAATTTGTATAAAAGTAATTTTATTTTCAAAAAGCATACGCTTATCATATGGAGCATCCGACATATAGTAGAGTTTTAAATCTATAATTTTAGCCTTGTCTGCAACCTTATGTAGTTCTTCTGTTATAGCAATAAGAGGATAAAAATGTCCTCCTGTTCCGCCCCCTGTAAGTAATATTTTCATATTGCCAAATTATAACGTATTTATTGATTTTTTTCTAGTAAAAAATATTTAACAGAATATTTAGCTAGGCAGAGTTATTGGTAATTGTGTATTACCTACTAGTCTACTTTTATTATCGTTTGTATTTACTCCCCAGAAAGAATTTTTATTTGACCATGTATATTCGATATCTGTATTTCCATCACGAGAATACTTATCTACTATACAATAATAATTGTAATTTATATTATTAGTTTTTAAAGTAATAAGACTGTCTTCACTTTCTCCTGCCGTAGGATAATTTTGTATTCCATATTTGTAACAACTAAATTTATTATGCTGAACAACATTTAATCTACTTAAAGCTTCATCAGCTCCATTTTTATGATTTGTAAAACCAAAACAAGCAAAAGTATTCTCATTTGATATGAATGAGTTGTATTTAACTGTAGTCTTAGAACCACCTTTAATATAAAAAGCTCGTGGAGCAACTACATAATTACCAGCAAAATATGAATCCCCTACATTATCAGAAGTTGTTTTTATTACCAGCCCAATACTTGAAGCGTTGGTTACTGCAGGTAAATAAATTTGATTATTTACAGCATATACAGTCTTAGTTCCACGGCCAAAAAGAACGCCGTGTCCTGTATATGTTCCCGTCATAGTGACAATATTTGACCTAAAATCAATCATACCCAGATTTGCTGCTGGTACCGCAGTGTCTTCACCAAATTGTATTATAATTTGGCTACTATTTTGAGTAAAAGTACAATTATATGTAGCAACTTTTCCAGTATATGTATTCTGAATTCTAAATACTGTAGCACTTAGAATAAAATTGCAATTCATAAATGTAAAAATATTATTTAATCCACCACTCAAACCTATAACAAGGTAAGCATTATGCTTTAAAGTACAATTAATGAAATCATATTGCATAGGAGTAACATTATCTACAACAGTCGCTACTTTTGAAACAATATATGAATATCCTGCTCCAACATAAGTATTTTCTAACACACAATTATTAAAAATTGCATTTTTATAAACATAATCTTCAGTTATTGATATTAATGCATGAGCTTGATTACTTGTAATTGTTAAATCTTTAAAATCGCATTCCTTACAATTTCTCATTCTAACTGTAAAAGTAGAAGAAGGTGTATTTTGTTGAAGAATAACAGCTCCATTATTACTGGAATTACCTCTTATTAGAACCCCTTTTGTTCCTGTATTTAACAATAAATATCCACCTGCTTCTGCGCTCATTAAATATGTTCCATCCGCAAGTTGGAGTATTCCACCATCAACAGCAATATTATATGCAGCAGTAATAGTTTTCTTTGCAGTTCCAGGGGTCAAACCATTCCCTGTATCATCAGCTTTACTTGCGTCCACATAAATAATTCCTCCGTTATATGTAATTGAACGAGTTTCTGTTCGTGAGACATTTTCTGTGACCCATTTATGGGAAGACCAGTAACTTATCCAGTTATTCCTAAAATTTGTTTCTATTCTTCCAAATCCCGGCTTCATTGTACTTGTACGATGTTATAGACAATATGATCAGTGCCGACCTTCCTCCAGCCGATGAAGTTATCAGCATTAGCTGTGGTATCTAGAGCTACTCCACCGATGTCTTTGGTGAATACAGTGGGTTCTAGTGTAACAGTATAGCCACCTGTAGAGTCAATGATTACTTCTATCATACCAGCATCACCGTCAGATGCATTAGTTAGGTTTATAGTGGTATTACCTGTGATTAGTCCACATTTGAAGTCTTTGTGAGTAGTTGCATCTAGGACTAGAGGATTGGCAAATACTGGTGTTTGGAATGGATCTGCTGTTACCTTGGCACTTGCTATATCTTTCTGTGTACCATCGGTATTATGTTCAACTTCTAGGTATTCGTTTAGTATTGTTCCCCATTCGTTGTTGTCTTGTCCTACTACTGGTAA
>DATGWJ010000006.1:0-22278 GCA_035299545.1 Minisyncoccota bacterium
TTATCAAAAGGAACTCCTCCAAGCTTAATATCCACTCCACGACCTGCCATGTTCGTAGCGACAGTCACTGCTCCAAGTCGCCCTGCATTGGCGATTATTTCTCCTTCACGTTCATGATTCTTTGCGTTCAAAACTGTATGAGGAATACCCGCTTGAGTAAGATAAGCCGAAAGAAGCTCGTTCTTCTCTATAGAAACAGTACCTATCAATACTGGCTGACCTTTTTCGTGTAATTCTTTGGTTCTTCTTGCGACAGCTAGTAACTTTTGCTTTTCTGTTTGGTAAATTAAGTCGTTGTAATCCTTTCTCTCTATTGGTCGATAAGTAGGCACAACGATGACATCAAGACCATATACTTTCAAGAATTCTTCACGAGATGTCTCGGCTGTTCCTGTCATACCTGAAAGCTTTTTATAGAATCTGAAATAGTTCTGGAATGTAATAGAAGCGACAGCTCTTGTCTCTTTCTCTATCTTTACCCCTTCTTTTGCTTCTATAGCTTGATGTAAACCTTCGCTCCAACGGCGCCCTGGCTGAAGTCGCCCGGTGAAAGAGTCAACTATTATTACTTCCCCATCTTTAACTACATAGTCTTTATTATTCTCATAGAGAGCCCGAGCTTTTACTGCCGTCTCAAGATGGTGAACGTATTTTATTCCCTTTTCAGTGTAGATATTGTGAATACCAAGTAGGTCTTCAGCTTTTGTTATACCTACATCAGTAAGAGAGATAGCTCTGAGCTTTTCATCAACAGTATAATCTTCTTCCTTTTTAAGCTGCCCTGAAATTTTCGCAAAAGTGTAATACAAATCTTCCGATTCCTCTGCTTGAGAAGAGATAATGAGTGGTGTTCTAGATTCATCTATTAATATAGAGTCCACCTCGTCCACAATAGCGTAATTGTGCCCCCTTTGAACAACATCATTTATATTATGAGCCAAGTTATCACGGAGATAATCGAACCCGAATTCGTTATTCGTACCGTAGGTTATATCGCAAGCATAAGCTTCCTTCCTTGTACAAGGTCGGAGGAATTCATACAGAACTTTGAATGAACCGAGCTCACTCTCCTCCTCTATCTCTTCTTTACTTTGGTGAGATGGATCATAAATGTATGAAGTGTTTTGAGAATTAATAACTCCTACACTTATTCCCAACATCGCAAACACTGGACCCATCCACACAGCATCACGGCGAGAAAGATAATCGTTCACAGTGACTATATGTACACCCAAACCAGTAAGTGAATTCAAATATGCTGGAAGAGTCGCAGCAGCGGTCTTACCTTCACCTGTTCGCATTTCCGCAATATTTCCTTTATGAAGAGCAATACCTCCGACTACCTGCACATCGTAATGACGTTCATTTCTGACACGAAGAGAAACTTCTCGGACAATAGCAAAGGCTTCAGGTAACAATTCATCTAAGCTTGTCCCATTCTTTATTCTTGCTTTTAGGTCTTCTGTTCTTGCTTTAAAATCCTCATCAGAAAGCTTACTGATTTCCTTCTCAAAAGCGTTAGTTTTATTTACGAGGGGATTCCATTTCTTTATAAGTCTATTACTTTCAGACCCCATTATTTTACTTAATATATTCATATATTTAGCCATTTTAGCACAAAAAGAAAATCCCCGATAGAGAGGGGATTTTCTTAAAGAAATTGAAGATTACTTCTTCTTTCCTTTTTTAGCTTTTTTAGCTTTCTTTGTTGTCTTCTTTGCTTTCTTTGCTTTCTTTTTAGCTGCCATATTTTTAAAAAAATTATTTTTAAAGGATTGTATGATTCACGACCTTACAAAAAATTTTTAGAAAAAAATATTTGTAAAAAAATTTATCATACTCACATATATATTATCTAACATATAAAAAATAACTGCAATACTTTTTCACAAAAATGTGTGGATAACTTTTTTATTTTTATTTTTGCGAAATTAAAAAATAAAATAAAAATATTTTCGAGAGAGCCACCGCGGAGCGCGACGGCGCGAGCAATGAGGGAATTTTCAGTAGAAAATTACCCGTTGGCGAATCCGAGAATATTTTTATTTTATTTTTCTTTTTTAATTTTAGTGGGTATTGCATTTCGTTTGCTCTAAAATAGCTCTTCTCATCGGGTCCAGATAATTTCTTGCTAGAAATTTCCTCATTGCTCGCCTCGACAGGCTTGCGCACGCCCCTCTGATAAGACTATTTCAGATCAAACCCTACCCACATATGAAAAACACCCTGCTTTGGACAAGGTGTTTTTCATATATTCGGTTTGCATTCTATAAGCCGAATTCTGTTCTCCCGACACAAGGTCGGAATGATAGATATTTATCTAGGTCCGACGTTACCGTCGGACTCAAGCGATTCTTCCTACTGTTGTCTCACCATAAAGTGCTACTAAGCGGGACACGATCTTGCACACATGTAAGGATTTAGCCGTTTCATTCTTCAATTTCGTTTTTGCAAACTTATATGAAGCTTATCCCTCATTTTCATTTGGGATAGTTCGACCTTTTCAAGTCGGACCGTCTCTGCTCGCACCTCGACGATTACTCGCGATGGGTGTTACCCACTACACTTTCTAAATTTCTTTAGATATGTGTTCGGACTTTCCTCACTCCGACCGAAGCCGAAGCGCATCTACCCGAATGCAAACCGTGGGCATTGTATCAGATATCCATTTTCTTGACAAGACCCCTAAATTTTGATATACTACCCAAAGTGAGATTAAGTCTCCAACGCTTAATAATAATTATTTTTATTAAAGCAATTGCATAGCAAAACCCCTCCGAGCAATCGGGGGTGTTTTGTTTTATACCTTTTATACTATATAATGAATGCGAGCCAGTCGTTGTGTGCTTAAGTCAGCGGCTGCACTCACATATGCAATTGTGTTGGAGTTTAGCACCCGCTGACTCAAGCACATAAACAAAAAACACCTCAATTGAGGTGTTTTTTGTTTTCTTTATTTAAATAAGTATTTCATTAATCAGCAATCAAAATATTTTTTCTTTTGTTCCGTCCTATGGGTCTTTCCCTCATGTCAGATTTCTTTTAGAACTAAAATCATTGTTCATTGTGTAGTCAATTGAGCTACACAATATCGACTGTAGAGTACTCTCGTTATAAAAATAACGAGAGTACCGAATTCAAATTGAATTATTCCACGAACAGCTTCCGCTACCCGTGCCTTGTTACGACTTATTCCCTGTCACCGAGCTTACTGTAGGCCCTCCTTATGGAGAGATTTCGAGCACTCCCGGCTCCCTTGAATTGACGGGCGGTGAGTACAAGACTTGAGAACGTATTCACCGCGGTATATCTGACCCGCGATTACTAGTAATTCCAGCTTCATGGGGTCGAGTTGCAGCCCCCAATCCGAACTGACGCATCTTTTATTAGGATTTGCTCAGGGTTACCCCGTCGCTGCCCGTTGTAGATGCGATTGTATTATGTGTGTAGCCCAAGGTATCAAGGGACATGCTGACCTGGCGTCATCCTCCCCTTCCTCCCCGACCTAAACTTTCGAAATTATTTTTCAAAAACTTAGGTCGGGGCAGTCTCGTGTGACACTTATAACACACGACGAGGGTTGCGTTCGTTACCCCACTTAAGGGAACAATTCAAACCACGAACTGACGACGGCCATGCATCACCTGTCAACTAGTCTTGCGAGGGCTCCAGTTTCTTGGAGCTTTCACGTTGATTTCTAACCTTGGTAAGGTTCTTCGTTTATCGTCGAATTAAACCACATAATCCACTGCTTGTGCAAGTCCCCGTCTATTCCTTTGAGTTTTAGCCTTGCGGCCGTACTTCCCAGGCGGATTTCTTAACGCGTTAGCTACGTCTCTCAGAGGGTCGATACTCCGAAAGACTAGAAATCATAGTTTAGGGCGTGGACTACTGGGGTATCTAATCCCATTCGCTACCCACGCTTTCGTGCTTGAGTGTCAGATATGTGCTAGTATAGTGCCTTCGCTTTTGGTGTTCCCCATGATATCAACGGATTTCACCCCTACACCATGAGTTCCCTATACCTCTCACACTCTCTAGTTGTGCCGTTTCGTTCGCGATTCTCGAGTTAAGCCCGAGGATTTAACAAACGACTAACACTACCACCTACGCACCCTTTACGCCCAATAATTCCGGATAACGCTCGGGGCTCTCGTATTACCGCTCCTGCTGGCACGAGATTAGGAGCCCCTTATTCATGAGGTACCGTCAATATACTTCTTCCCTCATAAAAGATCTTTACACTCCGAAAAGCTTCATCAATCACGCGGCGTCGCTCCGTCAGACTTTCGTCCATTGCGGAAGATTCTCGACTGCAGCCACCCGTAGGTGTATGGGCCGTGTCTCAGTCCCATCGGTGAGGGTCAGCCTCTCAGCTCCCCTAAGCGTCATAGCCTTGGTGGTCCATTACACCGCCAACTAGCTGATACTTCACAGGCCTTTCCCTAAGCGAAAAACTTTACTCCGGAGAGACTATCGCGTATTAGCTCACCTTTCGGTGAGTTGTTCGCGACTTAGGGGGAAGTTCCTATGTATTACTACCTCGTTCGCCACTAACTTTTTACGACCTTTGTTCTTGATGTAATCTCAAACTCTAGAAATAAAAAGTCCGTTCGACTTGCATGCCTTATCCACGCCGCCAGCGTTCATCCTGAGCTAGGATCAAACTCTATTTAAAAATTTACATAAATGTAAATTGAATAGAACGGAACAAAAGAAAAAATACTTTTGTTACATTTACTGGTTATTCATTCCACACAAACTGTGGAATATATCTCGCATATTGCGAGATTCTTACTTGCTTGATTTATGAATTATTTTCTTCAACAACTTATTGGTAAAGTTATTGAGAAAATATATACCTATTTAAATTTCAAAGAAATTAAAACAGCCCGACTAAACAGACTGTGAAATCCATTATATACATATAATAAAAGAAGTCAAGAGTTTTTGGTGACTTAAAAAGCATTTAAAAACCCCTTATTTTAAGGGGTTTTTTAGTACTTTTTAACGTCTATATAAATCATCGCTATCTTTACCAGACATTGATTCAATATAATCCTCTACTTTCATACCGTAGATGTACCATTTACCGTCCTCTTTCTTGGTAAGTTCTTTGTGGTTAAGAATGTTATTTTTACGAGCAACTTCCATTTGCTCTTTTTCATAAGCTTCATCCATAACAGGACTTTTTTCTTTTGTATTAAAATCTAGATTAAAATTTTCCATAAAAAATATTGTCGCACTTTGGTGCCCCGTGAGGGAATCGAACCCCCGACCATCTCCTTAAGAGGGAGCTGCTCTACCAGCTGAGCTAACAGGGCAAACAAATTACTTTTTTATTTTAACACAAACATATACATACAAGCTTTAGACCTACAAAAACAGCTAACAGGGCATCTTGCAAAAACAACTTTTTATACTTTATCCTTTTTTAAATAATTTTACAAGTTCTGTGACTAATAAATATTAAAAATTTAATTCCCCACTTTGTAATTCATCCCCCAAACAGATGCAACACATTGATCAAATGAATCCTGTATTGTTGCCAAATCAGCAGATGTAGGATTTTCTAATTTAGCATAAAATCCATATCTGTTAGTACTTAATACTACAGAACCACATCCCGCATAAGCTGTGATTGGACCATAATCTTTTCTCCAATATTGATAATCAATACTTCCGCTTCCTCCTGGATCATTTTCTATTTTACTTATATAAGTAGGAACAAGTTCTCCAGTAAGAACTGCATCTCCTACTGTTATCCATCCGGTTGTAGTAGGATACACCCCTACCGTACTAAATCTCATTTCACTAGCATTAGCTAATTGTCTTAAATTACTCCTTCTAATAGCATCTCTAGATTTACTTCTAGCTGCATTTAGTGATGCCAGAACAATACTAGATAAAATACCAATTATTGCGACTACAACAAGAAGCTCCATAAGAGTAAAACCTTTGTTGTTTTTTCTATGAAAAATTTGAGAATTTAAAATTCGAGACATATAAATCATAACTATTAGTTTATTATACAAATTTATTCTTATATTCTCAATAATAAACAAATCCACCTCTAACTAATAGTTAGAGGTGGATTAACGCTTCGATGTCATAAATAGTAAGAACTTACTTACATTTTCATCTCACAGCCACAGGCGCAAGTTCCATCTTTGTTCTTATGTACATGTCCGCATTTTGAACATTTTTCTTCATTATTTTCATTCTTATTATCTTGGTCCATAGTGTTTTTGAATTAAATTATCTAATATTCTATCCGACCTTTCACTTCTAATGGTATAGTAGTAACTTTCTTTTGGCAAGCATAAAAATACTCTTATTTTTAAGAGTATTTTGTAAATATGTTGATAAGTTTGGAGTATATAGGTAACCTAAATTAAGCCTTATTTCTTAATAGTTTTACTAGCTCATCTGTTAATTGTTTTATAGATTCATCATTATATAAAGATAAGGTGAAAACAGGCTTTTTTAGCTTTAAAAACTCCTTTTTTACTTTCTCAATCTTTTTAGGGTCATCAATAATATCGGATTTTGTGAGAATAATAATTTCATCTTTTTCTAAAAGAGATTTATCATAAGCTCCGAGCTCATTACGAATGTCTTTATATACTTCCATCGGCTTCTCATTCTCGAAAGACACCAAGTGCGCAAGCATCCTAGTTCTTTTTATATGTCTCAAAAATTTAATTCCTAAACCTTTGCCATTTGAAGCGCCTTCTATGAGTCCTGGAATATCGGCAATTGTAAATCCAAAAAAACTTCCAAGGTTTGGATCAAGAGTTGTGAATTGATAACTTCCCACTTTCGCACCTGCATTTGTGATAGCATTCAAAAGTGATGACTTCCCCGCATTAGGTAACCCAATTAATCCAACGTCTGCAAAAAGTTGAAGTTCAATTTTAAAATTCCCTTCTTCTCCAACTTTTCCTTTTGTCGCTTTTGTGGGAGTTGTATTTATAGATGTTTTAAATTGTTCATTCCCGTAACCACCTGCTCCCCCTTTCAATAGTAATTCTTTCTGTCCAACTTTATCCAAAGACACAGACCCACCACTTTCAATATTCGTAATAACAGAACCAACTGGAAAAGGAATGATTAGATCTTCGCCATTTTTACCATGTCGACTTCCTCCAGCACCATCTTCCCCATCTTCTCCTACAAATTGTTTCTTGTGTTTATATTTTGAGAGTACATGAATATCCGAAATAGCAACAGCATATATGTCTCCTCCCTTTCCTCCGTCACCGCCATTTGGTCCTCCTTTATCTATAAATTTCTCACGACGCCAACGAACAACCCCGTCTCCACCGCGGCCTGCTTTTGCAAAAAATTTTATTTCGTCTATAAACATATAATTTGATTCGGAAGAGTAGTAAAACTAGATTTTTATGAGTAGGTGTGGGCGCGCCGGAGCCCGAAGGGCGGAGAGGGATAAGCGAATAAAAATTTAGTTTTGCTACTCTTCCCTACAACTTACGCTAATAATGCCTTTTCAGCAAGTTTTATTGCTCCTTCTTTAGTGCCCGCAATGACGAGGAATCCTCCCTTATGGCAGAAAGTGGCATCTTCTACTCCAGTGACTTCTTTCAACTTAGGGTCCTCATTAAAAAATCCCCTCCAAGACTCCGGGAAAAGTTTCCTATTCTCCATAGTGTCTGGTGACTTACGTATTGCTTCAACTTTCCAGAGACTACTATGCCCAGATGGAATAATAGTGTATATCGGCTCAGGAAGTAACGACAATGTATTTTGATATAAATATCGGGGGAAATCATTTTCTAATATAACAATTCTTTTATCGGAAGAATTATTATATGAATTTACAATAATATTTTTCCCTTCTACATCCGCTTTCGTTACTTCTATTTCTCGTAAAAGAAATTCCTTCACTTTTTTAACTAATTTTTTAAACACATCATCAATATTTTCCTTATCTTCTTTCCATGTAGGAATATCATTTAAGAATGCCTGGTCGATACTATACGTCATCACACCCTCAAATATCGGCTTCGCGACATCTACTCCGTTGTCTATCGCATCAATAGGTTGGATAAGCTTTTGATCTATCTTTTCAGCAACTTCTTTATCTCCACAAATTTTTTCACCATACGTCTTCCAAATTAAACCAAAAGAAGAATAAGGCACTCCATTGGGGCGAGCACCCGCTCCGCCTTTCTGATGATGATCAAATATATTTTTCTCTGGATTATATTCTCCGCCGACATCATAGACAAAGTCACCCATTGCCATATCTTTCGGATCACGAGTGCGAATAATTTTAACATTCCCATCATTCAATATAGATAGAGTTGCGGTTGCGAATAAATCATCAGCATGGAATGATCCGTTGTGTGTAACTAATATTTTCTTTTTACCTAAAAGTGACATATATATTATTCTTTTTTTATTCCTGATTCCTCGATTTCAAATAATTCAATAAGAAATGCAACTATTTTCTCGACTATGAAGAACAGAATAAAGAATATAAGTATTATACCAATAAATTTGCGAACGTCACGACTAATAGAAAGCGCAGTAAGACTAAAGAAGTAACCGATTGAAACCATTATAAATGACCAAATAACAAGAGAAATTGATTCTGCTTTTATAAAAGTACTCAATTTAACCTTTTTATACCCTGCATATACTAGGGCAAAAGAATGCATTCCCATAATTAAAAATCTTGCTAGGAACAAAGATAGAAAAGGTTTTTTTATAAAATTTGGCAAAAAGTAATTTATACGATTTTCTGCCTTGCGCACAAGTTTTCTTTCAGAATGATGTTTCTGCAAATAATACCCAAGACTGTATCCCAATACCGATTTTACAAATCCTCCGATCGCAATAAATACCCCAATCCAAAAGAGATGGAGTGAACCCAGGTGAGCAAATATTCCAGCAAGGACGACTACAACTTCCCCTTCTATAACCATTCCAAACGCAATTAAAAGATACACGATAATCGCATTGTCTGACGTAAAATGTTTAATGAAATGAATAGACAGCATAATTAGATATCGAAATGGAATACTTTGTTCAATATCCAATTAAGTATTGCGACAACTAAAGCTCCAACGAAAGCTGCAGTAAATGTGCTTACTCCGAATCCTTTTATAAGAGTGCCAAGAAACCAAAACACTGCCCCATTAATAACCAGTGAGAATAGACCTAGAGTTACAATATTAATAGGAAGAGTGAGTACATTTATGATTGGTTTTATGAACATGCTGAATAATGAAAGACATGCACCCACTACAAGTGCTGTATAAAGAGGATCTATAGTTATCCCTGAAATAATTTTAGAAGTTAGAAACACAGATATAGATACAAGAACCCAATGTAAAATAATTTTCATAAAAATTTAAATTAAACAAATAATTTGTCTACCACTTCTTTCACCATTCCTCCATCTGCCTTGCCTTTCAAATCCTTCATTAAAGAAGCCATGAACATTCCTTTCTTGGTGGGATCAATTGCACCTTGTTCAGCCATTTTGCTTTTTACGAATTCTTCCACTTCGCTCTTTTCCATAAGTTTAGGTAAGTATTCATTAAGGATAGCAAGCTGCTTACTTTCTTCCTCTACTAAATCCATACGCCCACCCTTTGTGAATTGCTCGATTGAATCTTTTCTCTGCTTCGAGAGACGAGTAATAACTTTTATTGCATCCTCATCGGTAAGTATATCCTGAGGAGTTTTCCCTGTAGCGACTAGTTCATTTGTAAAAGCTGTAACTAAACCTCTCATAACTTCTAGGCGAACTTTGTCGCCAGCCTTCATAGATTCCTTTATATTATTTTTTATTTGTTCATGTAGTGACATAATAATTATTGTAGCACAAGAGTAAAACGTAAACAAAATAGTCTTTGAGGAGGGCGTGCGCAAGGGCGACGGCCCGAGCAATGAAGAATTTTTCAGCAGAAAAATATCTGGACCTCCGAGAAGAGCTATTTTGTTTACGTTTTATAAGTGATATTATACAAGTATGAAAAAAATTATATTCTTAGATACTGAAACCACAGGCAATGAGCCTAAAAAAGATTTTCTTTGTCAGCTTGCTTATAAGACTGACGGAGAAACTTTCTCGGAATTATACAAACCCGCAATCCCTATCCCTCCTGAGGCAAGTGCTGTGACTCATATTACGAATAAAATGGTAGCGGATAAGAAAGTATTCAAAGAAAGTGATGAATATCAAAAAATAAAAGAACTACTTGAATCACCCGATTCAATAATGGTGGCTCACAATAATAAATTTGATTATGAAATAATCAAAAAGGAAGGCATTACTCCTGCTAGAACTATTTGCACTCTCCGCGTGGCTCGTGCACTCGACAAGAATAATGTCATTCCGCAATACCGATTACAATATTTAAGATACTTCTTAGATATTGATATAGAAGCTTGCGCTCACGATGCACTTGGTGATGTACTTGTACTTGAAAAACTTTTCGAAAGATTACTCGACAAAATAATTAAAGAAGACCAAGTAACTGAAGAAGAAGCAATCGAAAAGATGATAGAAATATCTAGTAGACCATCTCTTATGAATGCATTTAACTTTGGTAAATATATGGGCAAAACAATCGCTGAAGTTGCTGAAATTGACCGTGGCTATCTGGAGTGGATGCTCGCTCAAAAAGAACAGAATAATTCTGAAGCTGAGGAAGATTGGATTTATACTCTCAAATATTATTTATCTAAATAAAAAAACGAGTTAGGATAAACCTAACTCGTTTTAGTGATTTTTAAGCGCAGAAGCTTAACAATTTTTGGAAAGCTCACTCGTGCCAGATTGATGCCAATAAACACACCTACTTCATATCTTGCCAAAATAATGGCTCTCAAAATCAAATCTGACTTTTTCATTTTTCTTGGGTTTTTAAGTGGTATAAGCATTATTTCTAAAAATAATATAAAAGGATATTCCCCTAAATTATAGCATAATGCATATTAATTGTCAATAATAATCTTCCCTATTTTTGTTTAAAACCCAAAACTCTGATAATATATATGTATGAATGTACTTATAATTATCTTTCTTGGAATTCTTATAATATTGGTTATAGGATTATTCTTTTTCCTTAAGAAATCCCCAGAGGAAAAGGACGATAAATCAGTCCAGTTACTCCTTGCTCAAATCAATGAATTGTCTCGTACAATAGACAACAAGCTTGGTGAATCGCAGAAAGAAATTAATCAGACGATGCGCTTCCAGTCCACAGAAACATCACGAATCATTGCAGACATAACAGAAAAGATTACTCGCTTAGATGAGACGAATAAACAAGTTGTCTCATTCGCCGATCAGCTTAAAAACTTGCAAGATATACTGAAGAATCCAAAACAACGCGGAGTCCTAGGTGAATACTACCTAGAAACATTACTCAAGAATGTAATGCCTCCAGGAAGTTATCAAATGCAGTACCCTTTCCCCGATGGCAACATTGTTGATGCTGTAGTATTTGTGAAAGATAAAATTATTCCTATCGATTCTAAGTTCTCACTTGAGAATTATAATAGAATATCTGAAACAAACGACAAAACAGAGAAGGAACGTCTTGAAAAAGTATTCTTGAATGATTTGAAGAATCGTATAGTAGAAACATCAAAATATATTCAGCCAAACGAGAACACAATGGACTTCGCATTTATGTTCATACCTCACGAAGCGATATATTACGATTTACTTATAAATAAAATCGGTGCTGTTACAGAAGACACAGAGAATCTTATCCAGCGTGCAGCAAGTAAGTATAAAGTTATCATTGTTTCCCCTACTTCATTCCTTGCCTATTTGCAGACAGTTCTCCAAGGACTTAAAGCTATGCAGATAGAAGAAGGAGCGAAAGATATAGTAAAGCGTGTAGGTGAACTTGGCAAACATTTAAAGTCATACGATGAAACACATCAGAAACTCGGCAATGCAATTTCTACAGTCGTAAATCATTTCAATAAATCAAGTAACGAGTTTAAGAAGATAGACAAAGATGTTATGCGAATCACTGGTGATGCTATAGGTATAGAAACAGTTACAATAGATAAACAACTTCAAGAAGAAAACTAAAAAAGCAAGGTTTTTCCTCAAATGAACCCGAGGTAAATCCTTGCTTTTTTCTTATTGTTTTTAACTTAGCAACCGTACCCGTAGCAACCTTCACCGCGATTATTGTATTCATTATAATTATAACCACCGTTATAATTGTTGTTATAATTATTTCCGTTGTAATATCTGAAATCAGTATCAAATGCGTATCTATCTTGATTGCTTTCAAATGCATAATTACTATATGGTCTATTGTTATAACCATAATTGTAGTTGTAATTATAGTTATAGTTGTAATTATAATCGTAATTGTAATTATAATTTGAAGAGTAATACTGACGAGAATCCATTGGTCTACTAAAAGCATAGCTGTCGTATCCTCTATAACTTCGAGCATTCTCGAATGCATAGATTGGTGAGTAAAATTGTGAACTCTGGTAACCGTTATAGTTCCAAGAAGCATCTGCTTTGTCTGGAGACACTAAAAAACTAAGCCCTAATATAAACAAAGTTATTCCAAATAAAATGTATAATTTTTTCATAATTTTTATAGTAAATTAATAATAATGAATGTACATGCTTCTATCGTTTTTATATACCTTTTATGAGAGTTCGTCAACGAATTGACAAATATCGGGAAAATTGTAATATAAGGGAAAATTGCACTATAAAAACCAACTAATTATGCTAAAAAAAGAGGAAATTTCTGAAGACCAATTTGTTATTTTAAATGGTCAAATTGGTATAATCCAAAATGTTGAAAACGCTCGTGAAAGCAGAAGGACACCCACAATGAACGACCCCGCTGAGCTTGCTTTTGAAATCCTGTTTATTGAAACAGATACAACACAACAATTTTGTGAAAATTCCCCAGGAACAGATGAAATTAAACTTATAAGTACAGAAAGAGCCCAAATTTTAATGGAAGAAAAAATTCTCAACAATAGTATTAAAATTACTGTGCTTAAAAAAGAAAATTTAGTGTTGAGAGAAAAATACAAAGATTTGTTCCTTAAGGATCCACCTATTTAGAAATAAAAACCGAACGCTTGAGCGTTCGGTCTTTTTCATTTATTAATTATTGATTAATAAATGGGAACTGTGACACTACTTCATATCCATATTTAGGAGGATCATATTCAGGAACAGCTTCCTCAAATGTTTTTCTTTGGACATAGTAAGACGTATCGCCTTTTGTGATTTTAAAAGTATAGCCTAGCCCAGCATAATAACACTGTATGTTCTTTGTGTGAGGTAAACTGTCTTTATCATTATCTGGTAATTCATTGCATCTACTAGGAAACTTTTCTACTAATTTACCCAAAACTGCTCCATTTGAATATTTTGCTTCAAGGATAACATTGGTCATAGGGAGACCGTCTGGATTTTTTAATGTAGAATCTTCTTCATATTTCCAAGTGAAAACTGGTGGTTCAATACTCTCTTCATCCGAAAAGCTAGGTGATTTTGTGTTTTTATTAGTAAAAATTACCCAAACGACAATTAATAATAAGACTACGCCAACAAATACATTAGTGAATATTTTTCTTGACTTCATATTTCTTTATTATACCAGATTTCGTAGAAAATTAGGAACAGGTATGCTATCATTTATGGTGAGGGTGTTGGGGTCGAAACACATAAGCAAGTTAATAATAAATTAAAAAATTATGAATAAACTTAGCGTTCTCGATTGGATAGCACTTATCTTGGTGATAGTTGGAGGACTTAACTGGGGTCTAGTAGGTATTGTGAATTTTGACCTCGTTGCCACAATCTTCGGTGACATGTCCAGCCTTTCCCGCATAGTATATGTATTAGTAGGTCTTTCTGCTGTATACCTTATCTTTGCATCTACTAAATTTACTAAAAAGTAATTCTACTTCAAAAAACCACTCAGATTTCCTGAGTGGTTTTTTGGTTGCTTTTATTCTAATATATTTACTGCAACATAATCATAGTTGAAAAATAAACACTTTTAATGTATTCTTATATTGTTTTATATTGGGAGATCGTCTAACGGTAGGACAGAGGCCTTTGAAGCCTTTAATCTAGGTTCGATTCCTAGTCTCCCAGCAAAATTCAACTACATAAAAAATCCCCGAAAAATTTCGGGGATTTTTGTTTTTGAGATACTTGGTTACCTTCCAAGAAGTTTACCTAAGACACTAAATCCAGCACCTACAACTTTCCCTGCGACGTGGGCTACTTCAGAAACTGCATTACCGATTGAATCTCCCACACCAAGGTTTAAATTTTCAAGTGGACTAACCGGATGAGCGGAAATTTCATCCCCTCTGGAATCATTATCTTCGTCCGGGGGACCCTGAGTGTTGTAATCATAGCTTGCCATACACCCTCCTTTTTTAAAAGTGAAAAAACTAGATTATTTATTCTTTTAAATTATACTACTAACATAATAATGTGTCAAATTAAGTGAATATCTAATGGACATTTATTTATGCTTTGGTAAAATTAAGTTATGAAAAATAAAATTATTTGCAATGGTGGCAATAGTAGTGGTGGGCTTATTTATATAATGGGTGTTATAGGCGCACTTATATATTTCTTGCCTGGCCAAGTAGCATTCTGGGACGTAATACTAGGCATATTGAAATCATTAGCTTGGCCTGCAATGCTAGTATTAGATTTGTTTAAATTTTTACAAATATAAATATTGTTATCCTCAGTCTCTTTTTCTCTGTCTTAATTCACCAACAACGAACCTATTTATTTGCTATACTATAAATAGGTCGTTTTTGTGACAATTAATTATAATTAAATCAAACAAAAAATTATGAAAACTTCACGAGCTTTAATTATTGTCTTAGTATTAGCAATCTTGGGTGTTTTCACTCTTGCCTGGGTAAGGAATAGGCAAGTAATTAAATCACCAACCATAGAACAAATTTCAATAGAAGAAGGATGCTACACTGCAACAAACGAAAAAGATATTTACACCTTAAATATACAAAATATACAAGGAAATAAAGTTTCCGGATTTTTATCGTTGAAAAATTTTGAGAAAGATAGTTCAAGTGGTATTTTTAACGGCATCTACAATAAGGATACAGGCGTATTACTAGCAGATTACTCATTTCAATCGGAAGGAATTTTATCTGATATGCAAGTAATCTTCAAAAAATCCGGTGACGACTTTATTAGAGGATACGGATCATTAAACCAAGATGGTACTCGTTTTACCGATTTAGAGAATATAACTTACGATGAAGCATCTCCCCTTTCTGTCTTTAAAAAAGGAGAATGCTATCCTGTAGATACCTCGGGCAAATAGTTTATTAAATAATCATGACAATTCAAGTGAATATTGTTATACTATATTTATGAATCCAACACATTCCACAGAAAGATATCTTTTATTCGTACTATTATTGTTAGCCATCATACTTACAATTATAATTTTTTCTCCGTTCCTCACGATGTTCATTTTGGCTGCTGCTTTCTCTGTGATACTCAAGCCAATCTATCTATGGATCAAGAAGCACTTAGTGAAAAATATTTCTTGGCTCGCTTCTATCATCACAATAATCATATTCGTGTTGTGTTTGTGTATTCCTCTATTCTTTATCGGTAAAGCAGTTTTCAATCAAACACAAGATCTCTACAGTAATATTTTAAGTAAAGGAACTCCTGGTGAATTTGTAGCATCTATCAATCAATCAGTAAATCGATTCTTCCCTGTTGGCTTTAAATTCGATCTCCAAGCAAATATTACACAAGCAATATCTTCACTCTCAAATAATATTGGAGGGTTGTTCTCTGCTACACTTCAATCAATATTAATGTTTGCTTTAATGTTGTTCTCTCTATTCTACTTACTCAAAGATGGCGAAGACTGGAAAGAAGGATTTGTAAATATTCTGCCTTTAAAAAATGACGACACAAATGAAATTTTAGTTAATCTCAGAAAATCAATTAATCGAATTTTCAAAGGTTCATTTATTATTGCAATAGCTCAAGGCATACTCGCATGGGCAGGATTCACAATTTTTGGCGTTCCAAATGCTGTTATATGGGCTGTGGTGGCGGGGATTGCATCCTTTGTGCCAACTATAGGCACTGCAATAGTTTCTGTGCCTGCTGTGCTATTTCTCTTCTTTACAGGTATGCAGTTACAAGCTCTTGGTCTTCTTATCTGGTCTGTGATTCTCGTTGGGACAATCGATAATGTTCTTAACCCATATATCATTTCTAAGGACACAGAAATACCATCATTGTTTATTCTCTTTGCAATATTAGGTACAATCACCTTCATAGGCCCGCTTGGAATACTTATCGGTCCATTGATTCTAAGTTTGCTATATAGTTTGATTTCTATTTACAAAAAGAATCAGCTCGCAAGCTAAACAGAAGTTCCTGCTATATACCCTGTCGTCCAGCATATTTGCAAAGAGTAACCACCAGAGTTGCGATTTAAATGCAGTAAGTCTCCAGTGATAAATAAATTCTCATATAATTTCGAACGCATTGTCTTCATATCTATTTCTTTAAGTGCGACTCCCCCGTCAACAACCACAGACCTATCGTAGCCCATCAATCCAGAGATGGATAAAGGAAGTGCTTTTAATAGTTCAACTATTTTACGTCTATTTTCTTTTGTAATGCTGTGAATTTTTATATCGACATCCATGAAATTAATTAATTCCTCCACAGCATGAGACATCCCTTCAGGGACAAATTCTTTTATCATTGTCTTCAGCATTTTATTTTTATTTAAATCAAAAATCTTTATGATTCTTTTTTCTAAATCACCAATAGTTGTATCTGGGTAAAGGTCTATAGTGGCTGTGACTTCCCCTTTATCGAGCAGTGCTTTAATATTTTTTGCACTATTTAGAATAAGGGGTCCAGAAAGTCCAAAATGAGTAAAAAGTATTTTGCCTGTTTTTGAAAATTGCTTCTTGTCATCCAAATAGAAAATTATTTTCATAAACGACAAGCTAGTCCCTGAAAGTTTTTTCACCCAGTTTTCTTTCACTGCAATAGGCACAATATCCGGAGTGGAAGGAGAAACAGTGTGACCTAGTTCATCTAAGAATTTAAAACCATCTCCTGTCGAACCCGTCTCCGGGTGTGACATTCCCCCAGTAGCAAGAATGAAAGATTTCGCATAAAACTGCCCTTGGTTTGTATTTATATTTATTATTTTATTATTCTTTTGAATAAAACCATTTAAGATGCAATTCGTTTTAATAACGGCATTATTTTTCACTAATTCTTTATAAAGTACGTTGTATACATCTATAGCTTTTTCTGTATGAGGGAAAACTCGATTACGAGCTTGCACAACTAAGGGTAAACCACGTGATTCAAAATATTGAAAAGTATCTTTCACTCCAAAAATAGAAAAGGGTGTATAAAGAAAAGGAGCTCCTTCTCCGTACACCTTGAGCATTTTATGAATATCCGGTTCATTGTTTGTAATATTACATCTGCCTCCGCCTGTAATTTTCAATTTCTCTCCCAGGTTTCTATTCTTCTCTAAAAGAAGGACAGATTTCCCTAAAGACGAAGCGACCGCTCCGGCCATCATACCAGAAGCACCACCCCCAATTATTATTACGTCCCAGATATTATTCTGCTGTTTGTTTATTTTGTTTTTGAGCATTTAAAATTTTAACTAGAGCAAGTTCAAGAGGAAGTTCGTGAATTACAGAATTACGAAGTTCTTGGTATGACTCAAGTAGTATAGATAAGGTAGAAGAAGAAATATATTCTGGCTTTGTGGAGATAAGCTCTGTAATAAAAGCGATATCGTGTTCTCCTAACACTTTCTCTATATATTTACGAGAAGATGGCGCATATCGGAGCATCAAAGCGTATCGTAACCGAGCTAGAATCATTTTCAGATAAACTGACATTTCTATATTTTGTTCACTTGCAATTCTTATACAATCATAACCCTTTTCTATATCCTTCTCAGCTATAGCTGTAAGGAAATTATCTACAAGGGTCGTATTCGGAGCTCCGGTAATTTCTTCAATTTCTTTTATGTTAATTACTTTATCTTTTGTAAATGAAATAACTTTCTGAAGAGTGCCGAGCGCATCACGGAATGCACCATCAGCAAGGAGAGCTATGAGTTCTGCTCCACCTTCTTCAAGTTTATATCCTTCTTTTTTTGCTACACTAGTGATAACTTCCGCAAGGATAGCATCTGTCGGCTTTTTAAAAACAAAACTCTGACAACGAGAAACAATTGTCTCTGGAATCTTCTCAAGCTCTGTAGTCGCAAGGATAAAGATAACATGCTCTGGTGGCTCTTCTATTGTTTTTAGAAGTGCATTCCATGCATCTTTTGTAAACATATGAACTTCATCAAGAATATAAATTTTATACTTTGAATCAAATGGAAGGGTGCGAACATTTTCACGGATATCTCGCACGTCGTCTATTCCTCTATTACTTGCCGCATCCATCTCATATATATCATTTATAGATGAACCAAGCTCCTTGGCGATAATTCTGGCGATAGTTGTCTTCCCTGTGCCTCTAGGGCCACAAAGAAGGTATGCATGCGCCACCTTGCCAGCCTTCAAGCTTCCAGAAATAGCCTTAACAATATGATCTTGACCGATAACTTCATCGAAACTTTCCGGCCTGTATTTCCTATACAATGCGATATTAGAATCTTTCATAGTAAACAGTATACCAAATTAATCCTTTTTGAGAAAACTATTAATTATATTTTCTACTTCTTTAGCATTTCTTGTGTTCATTAGTTCTATTCGCAATTCTTTTGCCCCCTCAAAACCGCTTACGTATGCTTTGAAATGCTTTTTCATAACTGCAAAGTTTTTATGTTTCCCTAAGAGTTTTTCAAAAAGTTTTGTGTGCTCTAACATTACTTTTAGTTTTTTACTAATAGCTTTCTTCGGCAAGGACTTACCTTTCCCGTCGCTTCGCTCCTCCTCAAGGAAAGACCTTTCCAAAGAGAACAACCAAGGGTTTCCGAAAATTCCTCGCCCTATCATCACTCCATCACAACCTATTTCTTTCATTAACTTTTTTCCTTCTTTTACACTTTTCACGTCTCCATTCCCTATTATCTTTGTTTTTAGTTTCATCTTATTCCTTATCTCTACCACTTCTTTCACATGTTCCCATCGAGCTGGAACCAAAGACATTTCCTTGCGAGTTCTTGCGTGAATAGTAAGCGCTGAAATATCTTGTAATAATAAGAATGGAATCCATTCGCTTATTTGATTTCTGTTATAACCAATACGAGTTTTTACTGAGACTGGTATTTTCTTTTTTGCATCTTTTATTCCATCTTTCACGGCTTGGATTATTTCTCCTGCACGCTTCATATCTTTCATCATCGCTGCTCCGGCCCCCTGCTTCTCTACTGACCTATCTGGGCAACCCATATTTATATCTATACCATCAAAACCAAGTGAAGCGACATACTTAGATGCCTCACGCATCTTTACAGGATTTGAAGAGAAAAGTTGAACCACAATTGGTTTTTCTTTCTTTGTAAAAAGTAAATTATTTTTCAAAGCTTCTCTTCCTTTGCTTGCAAGCCCATCCGCAGATACAAACTCTGTATAGAAAACATTTGGCTTGCCGTATTTTGCTATCACACGCCTAAAAGCCGCATCAGTGACATCCGCCATCGGCGCTAAGCAAAAAAAGTTTTTTGGTAATTTTTCCCAGAAATTTTTCATATGGTGTAGATGAATTTTTTAATAGTCTTTAAGGAGGGGGCGGCGCAGGCCGACGGGCCGAGCATTCAGCAAAATTTCAGCAGAAATTTATGCGGACCCTCCGAGAAGAGCTATTTAAAAATTCATAAAATTTTTATAAAGGTTCTATTGGAACTTATACAAAACCTTGTTTGGAAAACGTAGGTCTATATATAGGAGCGTATTATACTTAGAATTTATCTCATCGGCAAATTCTTTCTTTGCCATAGCGATAGACAAATTATCAAATACTTCCTCCAGATCATCATCATTTTTAAACATAACTTTCGGACCCGTAGAATTTGTTCCATTGTCTAGATATAAATAATCAGTTTTATCTACATCCCTAAACAAATATATCGGCTTGAATCCCAGCGATTCCACCCCATCCACAAACCTAGCAATCTTATGGAATTCTTCTTCTGTGGTCATTTGATTCCCTAGAGGATTCACTACCCCATCAGGAAGAGCCATATAATATTTAAAATAAACATTGCCAGAAAAATAAGGAGCCTTGTCAAAAATAAACCCATCATTGTTTACAAAGTAACAATTCTCTCCAATATCATTTTTATTCTCTGGAATATTAACTCCGCAATAAAGAAAAGAACCAGTTCTCTCTTTTATATCTACGTTTATTGTTTGCAAATTCCCGCGATCAACCTTAAGTGATTCTATTCTTGGGAAACTTAGAAGTAAATTATTGTATATTTTTTTATGAGGATATATGAAGCTGTTTGCTTTAGGGAAAAGATAAACATATTTCCCTGATAAAATTTTATTTATCTCATTTTTAACATCATCTTGGTTTATAACATGAGTACCATTTACTATTATGTTGCTTATCACTATATGTCTATCTTTTGAAAGCAAAGAGAGACCCCAAATAAGAGAACCGATCAATAATAAATAAACCACAAACCATCGCATTTTTCGTACTCGACGATTACGTTTTATTTCAAGTGCTCGTGGAGATGTGGGTATATCTCTCATTGTTTATTTACGAAATAATATCTTTTCCTAAATATTTACGTAGAACTTCCGGTACTTTTATGGTGCCATCAGCTTGTTGATAGTTTTCTATAATTGCAATTAAAGGTCTTTGAGAAACTACCGTTGCATCATTCATATGAACTGGTTCTATTTTTCCATCTTTCCTTCGTACTCTTGTATTCAAGCGACGTGATTGAAAACCACCAGTAAAATCTGAACTGTGTGTTTCTCGATATTTATTTTGACCAGGCATCCAAGTCTCAATATCAATTTGTCTCGTATCTGGGAACCCCATATCTCCAGTACAAACAGCAACAACCTGATATGGTAATTCTAAAGCTTGCATTATATATTCTTGGATAGCTACAAGAAAATTTTGTTCTTTAATTGAGTTCTCAGGTAAAGAAAAAACTTCCATCTCTAATTTTTCAAACTGATGCTGTCTCAGTATTCCATTCGTATCTTTACCAGCAGTACCAGCTTCACGCCTAAAGGCAGTAGAGTAACCAGCATATCGAATTGGTAATTCATCTTCTTCAAAAATTTTATTCATATGCATAGATCCAAGAGTATGCTCTGCACTCCCGATAAGCATTAAATCATCATTGGGGAAAAGATAGTGGTCTTCTGGTGCCATATAACGAGCCATTTTTACCTGAACAAGTGGTCTAACAAAAACTGGAGGTAGAACAGGCATAAATTTAGAAACATTTATAGATATGTTCGCCTTTTCTGCTATCTTCTTTAGAGTTTCTTCATTTGTTAAAATTTCCCAACACATTTGAATTAAAGCAAAATGTAAAAGAACTAAATCGCCTTTTATGTATGAAAATCGTGATGATGCAACTTCAGCAGCAGTTTCTGTATCAATAATTCCTAGTGCTTTCCCTAATTCAAAATGTTCTTTTGGAATAAAAGAAAATTGTGGTTTCTCTCCCCATTGACGAAGTACAATATTGCCAGAATCATCGGGTCCTTCTGGAGTATCAACAGAAGGGATATTAGGTATTTTCAACATAATAGACTGCCATTCGTTAGTCATATTACGAAGTTCTTCTTCTTTTTCTTTTAGTTCATCTTTAATTAAGCGCATTTCTTCTATGAGCTGTTTACGAACAACATCAGTAAGAGTGCCACCCATAGCAACACTGGCTTTATTTTGTTCTCCTCGGAGAAATTCAACACGAGAAAGCAATTCTAGACGATTTTTATCAACATCAAGAAGTTTATCAATATCTACTTCAATATGCTTTTTCTTGGCTCCTTCCTTCACTATATCCTTATTCTCACGTATAAATTTGATGTCTAACATATGTATAATAGTATATATAAAAATGTTACAATAGACAAATATGAGAAAAGAAAACTTGAAATAGCTCTTCTCATAGGGTCCAGATAATTTCTTGCTAGAAATTTCTTCATTGCTCGCCTCGACAGGCTTGCGCACGCCCCTCTGATAAGACTATTTCCAAGTTCTCTTTTTTAAATAAAATTTTAAATAAAATATAGAGT
>DATGWJ010000007.1:0-35128 GCA_035299545.1 Minisyncoccota bacterium
TTACCAACCGTAGGACAAGACAACAACGAATGGGGAACAATACTAAACGAATACCTAGAGGTATCACATAATGCCGATGGTACACAGAAAGCTACATCTCTAGTCTGTAAGGGTTTCTTAACTCAATCAGGAACCAATGCTCCTGTATTTACTGCTATAGAAGACACAATCCTAGGTACCTGGGCAAGAACTGGTGCAGGTACTTATACTCTTACTAAAACAGGTGCATTCACAGCTAACAAGACAATCCCAGTAGATGACGTCTACGTAGACCAATCAGATAACCTATATAAAATAAACAGAACCTCAGCTGATGTTATGACTCTTCTTACCTATGCAGCAGCTGATACCACCACTCTAGCTGACGGAGTACTATCTAATAGATTTATCAACATAGAAGTATTTAACTAATATGGGAGCTTTTGGTGGAGGATTTGGACCAACAAATAAAGGGATCAGAGAAGTAACCCTAACTTCATTCATTTCTAAAATGAACGGAGTTCTAACTCCTAAGATTACTGGAAACAATGTTACATTTGATGGGGCAGGTAATTGGGTTACAGGGTTAGGGTCATTAACCCCAGATCTTTCTACTTATCCAGGTTCAATGTATTTAAATTTCACTTCTGGGAATCAGGCAGTCAAACTTGATCCAGTGATTGACACCACTAACTATTTTTTAGTGAGAGTAAAAGCAAGAAAAGTCAGTGGTACTGGAATGACACTAAGATTAGGGTATTTTGCTTCAGGTAGTCCACAAACAAATATGTTTGATATAACTCCAGAGACAACTAGCAGGTGGTTTTATGGTTACCTTTGGGGAGGAATAAACACAATATTTTATATAGGAGCTATAAATGCTAATAACAACGGAACCAAAATAGCTATTGAAGAGATTCATTGTGATCAAGTAAGTACTTCACAGATTTTATCTATTAAATGGAATGATTTTCCTCGAAGCAACAATTATTCTGGGATTTTTAATTCATTCTCACGATCAAATCAAACTTTATTAAAAGTAGGAATGTTTGGGGATAGTATTGTTGCCAACAGCACGGGTGGAAATATATTAGCGGGAAATGATGAAGGTGTTATGATGAGGCCTCCAAGGTTAACCACGAATAATATTGCGAGGAGGATATACGATAGATTGAAATACAACGCTCCTATTTTCAGGAGGTTGGATCATTCGGATTGGACCAAATCGACATTAAGCGGTGGTAACGATTTTAGTGAAATGTTGAGTTCTGCGGGAACTTACAAAACCCCATGGCATCCCAACAATACAGATGAAAAATATTTCAGGACAGCACAGTCCGGAGCTTATTGTGAGATTACTATTCCTAATGGAAAGGAGAATTGTTGCATAATCTACCGAACTGATTATCAAGAAAATAGTAACAATTTTGATAGCAACATAACCGTAACCTTAAATGGTGGAGATATAAGTGCATATGGTAGTGCTTTATTAAATGAACTTCGTCCAGCAGAAACAGACTATGAAGTTACTCATGGTTTTGGTTTAAATATTGCTGAATATAATAATCTTCCTGCAGGAAGTAATGTAATTAGACTTACTAAATCAGCAAATACCACTGAATTCCATATATGGGGTGTAGCTTATTGGAGTGGAAACACAATGATGCTTCTTAATACTGGATTTGGTGGAGGAAGTATTCTTACTCTTTCAAATCTTACAGGTCAAGCATGTGTAAAACAGAATTATGATCTAGGATTCTTTGAATTACCTATAATGAATAATTCTGGTGGAGGAATAACACTGGCAAATCAGCTTCGTTATTTATTTATTACATTAAATAGAACAACAATTAATTTTAACAATATATTATTTTTTACTCCGCATCCTTTTGGGACAAATCCCGAAAACTCTAGTACTAATTATTACACGACTTATAATAATCCAAATTACTTAAACTCTGCAAGGTTAAGTATGTATATTCTTGCGTTTTTAGGTTTTAATTATATAGATACTTTTAAATTATTTTATTACGATCTTACTTCAAGAGGGGGAACACTTCTTGGCGGAGAATCAGGACTTTTCTATACAACAGATGGACAACATCCTTCAGAATCTGGAACTGATAAATATGTATCATATCTAATCAATAAGATACCTCTAATAAGTTAAAATTCTACTCATTTACTATTAACTTCATATATGACATAATTATTCAAACTTAAATAATTGTGTATGTTAAAAAATGAAGATTATTTGTCTGGATTTAAGATGTTCCTTATGGCTCTTATTCCAATGTCGGTAATAGCTCTTCTTGTAATAGCCTTACCGTATGCATTTTCTCATTCTACTCTTTATGTAACGCCAGCTATTTTTCTCGCAATAATTTCTTTTTTAATGTTTTTGCGTTCAAAATATTTTTGGTTATTTAGAGATTATAAGAAATTTGATCAAATTTCTACGGTCTTTATCTGGATAATTTTTATCTCAGTAATACCCATTTTAGGTTCGGTTGCTCTTTTAATTGTTCTTGTAAATAGAAAATCACTTTATTCTCTAATATGGGTTCTTTCTGTCATTATTGTTTTTATTTTTGGAATAAAGATAAAAATAAATGGTAAATTGCCGACTACTCAATTCATATTAATATGGAATCATTGTTCAGATGTAGACGATGTAATGAATCCAATAATAATGGGAAGGCGTCCATGGAAAGTTATCTTTGCTAAAGAAATAAAGAGGATTCCATTTGTTGGCAATTTCTTAAACTACATTGGCATTCCTATCAATAGAGGAGAAATGAGATCAAAAGCTAATGTTGCTAAACAGGTAACTAATTTCCTTGAGAAAGAAAAAGGAAATATACTTGTTTTCCCAGAAGGAAGAAGATTGCTCGTAGAGAAGAAAGAAGAATTACTCATGAGTTTCCAGAATGGAGCATTTCATTGGTCTATGGAATACGATATTCCTATCGTTCCAGTTGTTGTATCTTGGACTTTTCTATTTAAACCAAGAAGTGGACAATGGTGGTTCTCTCCGAGAACAATTGTAATAAATTATTTAGAACCAACTAAAATCCAAGAAGGTGAAAGCGTTGAAGATTTTTCTTGTAGGGTTAGATCATTAATGTTGGAAAAGTTAAAAGCAGGGTTAAAAGAAAGAAGAAAGTATTGGCTCATTTGATGAAAATCAAATGAGCTTTTTTTCTGTCTAAAATGCTATAATTGTCATATGGCAAACAAAAAGAAGGACAAAAAACGACTTATTTTACTGGATTCTCACGCTATTATTCATAGGGCCTATCATGCGTTACCTGAGTTTATGAATTCTCAAGGGGAGCCGACGGGTGCGCTATACGGTCTTGCCACAATGCTTTTCAAGATTATTACTGATTTAAAGCCAGACTATATTGTTGCTTGTTTTGATTTACCTAAAAAGACTTTTCGTCATGAAGCATATGATGCATACAAGGCAGGCCGAGCAAAGGCAGACGATGCCTTAGTAGCTCAGCTTATTCGAAGTAGGGATTTCTTTAAGGCGTGTTCTATCCCTATATATGAATGCGAAGGGTTTGAAGCCGATGATTTACTTGGAACAATAGTTGAACAATTAAAAAATAAAAAGAAAGAGTTTGATATTATCATTGCTTCGGGTGATATGGATACGCTTCAGCTTGTAGACGACAACATTGTGCAAGTATATACGCTAAAAAAGGGAATAAACGATACCATTTTATATAACGAAGAGAAAGTTCTGGAAAGATTTGGTTTCAGTCCTAAAAACTTACCTGACTACAAAGGTTTACGAGGGGATCCATCGGACAATATTATTGGAATAAAAGGTATTGGAGAAAAAACTGCGACAATTCTTGTATCTAAATACGGAACAGTTGAAAATATATATAAAGCAATTAAAAAAGATGAGAAAGAATTAAAGTCGCTTGGAGTTACAGATAGAATAATTACTTTGTTAAAAGATGGGCAAGAAGAAGCACTCTTTTCTAAAACACTCGCAACTATTCGCAGAGATGCAAATATTACTTTTGAAATACCAGAAAAAAATTGGAGAGAAACCGTGAACAAAGATAATGTTGCAGAATTCTTTAGAGTTGTTGAATTTAAAAGTCTTCAGAATAGATTTCTGAATGTGTTAGATGGAGGAAAGTCCGGAATCGGAGAAAGCTCCTCTTCACAAGGTCCTCGGATGAGGGAGGACGAGGAGCCAGACCTTGCTCATACGACTTTCTCCGATTCCGGACAAACCGATGAAAAGCTTATAAAAGCAAAAATTGCTTTTTGGCTTTTAAATTCTGAAAGAACAGACCCGGAAGCAGACGAAGTCATTCATTACAAAGGTAGTAGTTCTTTAGAGGAGGCAATGAAAAAGTTAGAGGAAGACATCAAGAAAGAAAATTTAACCTATGTTTATGAGAATATTGAAGTACCAATAATACCAATAATAGAAGGAATGGAAAAAAGAGGAATTATGGTAGATGTATCTTATCTTAAAAAGATGTCCGAGGAATACCACAAAGATTTGTCTTTACTTGAAAAGAATATACGAGATATGGCTGGCTTGCCTGATTTTAATATAAATTCTCCAAAACAAATAAGTGAAGTTCTCTTTAATAAACTCGGTCTCTCAGTAAAAGGAATAAAGAAAAGTGCTGGTGGGGCAATATCCACTCGCGAAAGCGAACTTGAAAAACTTCGCGGAGAGCACCCTATAATAGGAGAAATATTGAAACACAGAGAACTTCAAAAGTTACTTTCTACTTATATTGATACAATCCCGCTTCTAGTGGGGGAAGATGGTCGCTTGCATGCACATTTTATTCAAGCAGGGACAACAACAGGAAGATTTTCTTCCAATAATCCAAACTTACAGAATATTCCAATAAAAACAGAAAGAGGGAAAAATATTCGTAATGCTTTCGTTGCCCCGGATGGCTATGTTCTTGCATCGTTTGACTACTCTCAAATAGAGCTTCGTGTGGCTGCATTAATGTCCCAAGATCCATATTTTATAAAAGCTTTTAATGAAAATAGAGATATTCATAGCGCTGTGGCAATGAAAGTCTTCAACGTTTCAGAAGAGAATGTCACTCACGATATGAGGCGCCGTGCGAAAGTAATTAACTTCGGCATCTTGTATGGAATGGGGGTAACCGCTTTGAGGCAAAATCTTACCCAGCCAGAGTCAGATACAAATACTAAAGTTGAGATAACGAGGAAAGATGCTCAAATATTTTACGATAACTACTTTGCGCAATTCCCAACCATCGCACGATACCTTGAAAGTATTAAAAATTTTGCAAAACAAAATGGATACACTGTCACACTATTCGGACGCAAACGTTATTTCCCAGGCATTAAATCTCCAATTCCTTTTATAAAAGCAATGGCAGAAAGAATGGCGACAAACGCTCCTATTCAAGGCACAGCCACCGCTGATATTATAAAAATTGGAATGAAGAAAGCCGATGATGCTCTAAGAGAGGCTGGGCTGATTAAAGATGTTAATTTGATACTGCAAATTCACGACGAATTGGTGTATGAGATAAAGAAGGATAAATTAGAAAAAGCAATGAAAATAATAGAAAAAGCGATGAAAGAAGTTATTCCGGATGAATTTTTGGAAGGGAAGGAGAAAGTTCCTCTTCTTGTCTCATCGTCGTATGGGAATAATTGGGGAGAGCTTAAATAGTGGCGTAAACTAGCTTCTAGTGATAGGATAAATGTATGGAAGACACAACTCAAAAATATCAAGATAATAAAATTCACTTCATTCTAGGACATGGGTACTTTGTCTTTTTGATTGTAATTATTCTAGGTATTATATCTGACTTTTTCTTGAAGATGAAAATATTCTCAAACGATGTCTATCAATATGTGGGGGCTTTCCTATTAGTGACGAGTTCTGTGATAACTTATTGGGCTCAAAAAACTTCATCAAACTATAAACAAAAAATTCAAAAAGATAGTAACATTTCTCTGTTCGAACAAGGTCCATATAAATATATCCGACATCCTACGTACCTCAGTCTTTTTCTGATGACAATAGGATTGTGTCTAATCATCAATTCTTTCTCTAGTATTATTTTTGCGGTAATTGCATATCTGATTATAAGAATTTTCTTCCTAAGAAAAGAAGAGAAAATACTAGAGAATAAATACGGAGAAACTTATAGTGAATATAAAAAGAAAGTGAAAAATTGGATATGATATACATACTTTCTGGAAATGATACTAAAAAGAAAAATATTTTTTTGAAGAAGTTGGATAAAAACAATTCATCTATTCTAATACCCGAAGGATCTATCACTAAAGAAGAATTGTTGAATTACGCCTTCAGCGTAAATCTTTTTGGTGATCATCAAATTATTGTCTTTGAAAACGTGCTTAAAGGGGACAACATAACATTCACAAGTGAAGATTTGGTGGCTTTAAAAGATTCAGAAACAGTTTTTGTTTTTTTGGAAGAAAAGTTGCTTGCCTCAGAGTTAAAGAAATACAATAAATATGCAACCATTGAGGATTTCAGTGTAGCTGTTCTAAAACAAGCACCTAAATTAAATGTCTTTGGGATAGCGGATGCGTTTTCTCGCAAAGATAAAATCGGAACTTGGGTTTTATATAGGGAAGCCGTTGGAGAAGGTGTTCCACCCGAAGAAATCTCAGGAATTATATTTTGGAAAATTAAAACAATGATATTGTCAGGTACTAAATTTTTCGAGAGAGATGAATTAAAAAAGAAATCTAGTGAACTTGTCGCTTTATATCATAATGCTCACAAAGGAGAGAGAGACTTTGTCATAGGACTTGAGCAATTTATCTTGTCTTCTCTTAGTAAATAATATTTAAAAATATTTAAAGGCAAAAAGAAAAGGCCTGGGAGTCAATCCTCGATTTCTCAAGAAGTGGCCTCCAGGCCTTTTTGCCTTTTTAAATACTCACTTTAATAATGAAAGGTGAGTAACAATGTACAATTAAATTATAAATAAATCTTTTCGCAAATTTTAAAACCCATACATGGGCGAACGTGAAAAAGATTATTACAAAGTACCTTGCATACATTATACAACTAAAAACAGCCCGTGCAAAGAACATCTGTGGATAACTCAGAAATCAATAAAATAGGGATTGATTTTAAAGACTAAATATGGTATTTTGGTTAAATCGTAAAGATATATCCGCTCGTAGCTAGTCGTAGCGGGTCAACAGAAAAGTTAGTAGATTTGTGTTTGTAATATAAATAATATCCGCTCGTAGCTCAGTCGGTAGAGCAGCTCCCTTTTAAGGAGATGGTCGTAGGTTCGATTCCTACCGAGCGGACAATAATAAAAATCCCGCTGATTTTAATCAGCGGGATTTAGTTTACACAGAAATGTACAAGTTTTCCAATTTGGCTAATATTTGCTCCAAAGTTTCTCCGGGAGAGAATACCGTTTTTGGCGTTTTCTCTAAGATAGTCTTCATTTTTTCATTGTCGTATCCTTCTGTTTTATTAAAGAAAACGACAAGAGCAGACATTATGTCTCTGGATTTTGGTAGAAACCTTTTTAATTCGCACATCCACCACATCTGCTCTCTTGCGGTTTTAATATTTTTTATTTTAAATTTACCGCGTTGTAGCATCTTGGTCGCTGCCGCTCTTCCAACCCCAGAGAATATTTCAAGCAGAAGGGTAATGGGGAGCTTTGTTTCATTTAAGTATTTCTCAATCACCATATAGCTTCTAACTTTCATTGAAACACATAAATGCAAATATTCTTTCAACGTCCAGCTTTTTGAAGTGGTGTTAAGGTCAGTTATCAACTCCACTAATTCTTCCACCGTGTTAGCTTTTGCTTTGGTGAACAGAATGGGTTCGTTTCTGATTTTAAAGGCTTCATTACGATGCTGACCGTCTACTACCCATTTTTTCATTACACCATCGATGCAGTCTGTCTCAACTATTGTTGAGAAAGATGTAACTCCATGTTTTTCCATAGAGCGCACAAGTTTCCTTACGCGTTTCCCGTTTACCTTTCTGTTAAAAGAAAGATTATGGAAATCATCGTAATCTCTACTCATATACACAATATTTGGAGCCGGGGTATCTTCCTTTACAGTTTCAGGTTTGATTTCCTCCGTCTTTTTTGTTGTGTCATCTTTGACCTCTTTCCTTTTGAAATCTGTTTGAATTTTGGAAATTTCCTTCTGTTTTATAACAGCAGTAGATGCTGGTGGTTTACCCGCACCAATAATTCCAATTTCCTTTACAGAGATAGGCTTTCGAGGAATCTCTTTCTTGACTGTTTCAGTAGCGGTTTCCGGTTCGATTTTTACTTCAGGTACTATTGTTGGTGGTTTGTCGACAACAACGCAGTTTTTGTTTTCTCCTACGAATTTTTCAATCATCTTTTTTGTTACAAGAATACTGATTGAATCTTTGTCGCATATTCTTGGATTCCAATCTTTAAAATCACTTAAAAAGAGAGAAAACAATTCTTTTTGTTTTTCTGTTTTAAAAACTACAGTTATTGTTTCGAGTGATGCCACAGCTAATGCCGAAGTTGTAATCTCAAAGGGGATTGTAATAAACCTCTTTAATTTATTAAAGAAATTAAGGATAAAGCAAAGGGATTTATACGCTTCCACTTTTTCATGAGAGCTTATGTTTATGCACGTTCCCCCCATACTTATTCTTCTCTGGTAAAAAGGGTCTTTTTCCAGGACTTTTGCGATAAGATAAATATTTTTTACCTCGAGGCATTTTATTTTGAGGAATTCTCCTCCACTGTATTGTCCGTGTTCAATAATACAATCTCTGCCACTTAAGTTTGTTTTACTCTTAATGAGGTCTAAAACAGCATCCTTAGAAATACTTGAATCTGTTTGCTTTTTAGGAAAAGTTAAAGTTTCCATTGTATTGGTTTTTAGTTTTTTAGAGCGTTTGTTTACTTAACATTACTTTTTACAAGGACAGTTGTCAATATTTTGTATATTTGTATAATGACACTACAATATGAAACAAATAAGTGGTATAAATTCAGTTCTTATTCTCCCCGATATCCGTTCGGCTATAAATGTCGGGGCAATTTTCCGGACAGCAGATGCTGTAGGAATCTCAAAGATATACCTAACTGGTTATACTCCAAGGCCGACAGATAAATTTGGAAGGATTCAAAAAGATATTGCCAAGAGCGCTCTTGGTGCAGAGAACTTTGTGGAATGGGAGTACAAAAAAAGCTTGCCCGCCATAATTAGCAAATTAAGGCGGGAAGGGTATAAAATTATCGCTATTGAGCAAGACAAGAGAGCTGTTGATTATCGCAAGGTTTTTTCTAAGGTAGAGAATAAAAAAATCGCTATAATTCTTGGTCCGGAAGTAACAGGCCTGCCTAAAAATATTTTAGATAAGTGCGATATTATTGCAGAGATACCTATGTATGGGAAAAAAGAATCACTAAATGTTTCCGTGGCTTGCGGTATTGCTCTATTCCGAATACTCAGAAATTAATAATTCTTGTTGTTTTTTCTTTTTCTTCCTACTTTCTACTATTTTCCCGCCAATTAAACTAATTTCAAAAATAGCTAAGCAGGGCACGAATATAATTGCCAAACTAAATACGTCTGATGTAGGAGTAATGACAGCCAGAGCTACAAGTAAAAAGAAATAAATAAGTCTTCGCTTGTTCGCAAGGAAGCTTGTTTTAATAAGGCCCAGAGATACTGCCCCAACCATTAGGACAGGTATCTGGAATACTACCATTATTATAAATGCCTGAGTCATGAAAAAGCTGAAATATTTTTCTACTGAGAAATTATTCTCAATACCTGGAATATTAATGGAGAGTAAGAATTTTAAACTTATGGGTATTGTGACAAAAAAAGCATATATCAAACTAGTAAATAACAAGAAAGTGGAAGAAGCATAAAAAAAGAAAACCAAATTGTTCGCTTTTTTAGATAGAGCGGGGGAGATATATGAAAATATGCACCACATTATAATAGGGAACGCGATGATTAATCCACCAATAGCATCAATTTTAAAAATAAAGAATAATGGCTCAAGAGGAGACAAGAATATTAAAGGTCGTCCACCGGCGGGCATTAGTAAAAATTTTATAATCTCTTCATGAAAAATATGAGAGATTACGGCGCCAACGACAAAAACACCAAGAGCAATCAGTAACTTTCTTCTTAGTTCACCAACATGCTCCAAAATGCTTTTTGATTCATTAAGTTCTGGAGAAGTCATTATTTTTTAAAATTTTTTACTTCTTTGAAGTTTTCTCAGAAGAAGATTTAACGGTAGTAGATTCAGAATCAAACTCATCTTTTGCTTCTTTAAAGCCTGATTTAAGAGCATTAAAAGATCGCCCTATACTTTTTGCAAGCTCTGGAAGCTTATCTTTACCAAAGAAAAGTAAGAATACGACGAGTATTAAGATTAATTCAGGGGTACCTAGTCCAAAAATACGCATTTTATTATATATTTAATTATCTGTTAATACTTATATTGTATGCGCAATTAGCTCTAAATGCAAGTTAGATAAATATGTAGTTTTTATTATGTGTTTGGCTTTAAATGCGTTATAATAAAATTATTAATCTTAAATAATTTTAAACACATATGTCACGTTTACCAACAGTAGGACAAGATAACAACGAATGGGGAACAATATTAAACGATTATCTATCTGTAGAACACAATGCAGACGGTTCACAGAAGTTTCTTACTGAATCTGTCTCTCGTACTATATATGTCTCTGCGACTGGTAATGATGATACAGGGGATGGAAGTGCAACACTTCCGTATTTAACTATTGGAAAAGCATTATCTACTATTAATAAAATTATTAATTCAGGAGTTACTGTTACTATTAGTGTTGGAGTAGGTACATTTACTTTATCTTCTGATGATCAAGTTCTTCTCTCGTCTATTACAGGAGGGGCAGGTATATTAGCTATTCAGGGAACTCTTGGTCTTGTAGATTCTGGTTTTACTATGGGCTCTGCTCAAGCTCTTGATCCTTTTACTTATGCAGTATCAGGCGGAAGTACGGGGAGTTGGTCAACAAATCAATATAAAGGTTCTTTCCTAAAATCTGGAACAGATTACTATCCTATAACTCACAATACAACAACAACGCTATCTATTGCTGGAGCTGTTACTGGGAGTGAAATATACCAAACACAAACCATAATTAATATTCCATTTATAGGAGATGCTACTTATCCAGCATCATTTTATAATTTAAATCTTATTTCTTTGCAATTAATTTTTGTAGATTCAGTAATATCTGGCATAACGTTATCAAATAGTAAGTTTACAAATGTATTTATAAATAACTCTGCACATCGTAGTGTTTATTTTAAAAATGGAAATAACTTTAGTTTTACTCGATGCGCTTTCTATAATTTAGGGTTACTTTTAGTTGATAATTCAATATCTATAGTTTCTACGAATAATTATTTCCACGGGAATACAAGTAATTATATGATGACTGTAGCTGGATCAGAAGCAGTTTATTATGATTGTGTACTAGAAAATTCTTCAACTGGTACTTCTTCGGGTTGCTTAAGAGGGTACGATAAAGGTGGAATAAGAATGAGGCACAATAATACAAATAAATATTTAAAATTTGTAAATTCCAAGAATGCTTTTATTACCGGAAATCAAAGTGTTCTCGATTATTACAATGCACTATCTCATATAGTTTTTGTAAATATTGATTATGCATTCAAAAAATTTACTGCAGTATTAGATTACGAGAGTAGTAAAATAAACCTCGTTTCGTCAAGTGTTCTTGGTGCTCCTAATATCCGCTGGTTCTACGATTCTATGTATGAATTCGTTAACGTCTCCTCTGGTCGCAATATTCAAATCACTGGTCTCATCTACCCTGAATATGAAAGCAATCTCTCTTCCACCCTCGCCGACAACGCCACTACAAACGTAATAATTGGAAACAAATTACAAAATCAATCCATTGTCATAGATTACACAATAAAAAGAGGTACAACATACGAAACAGCACAGTTACGTATATTAAATGATGGCACAAACTTAACCCTACAAGAAGGAACCCCTCTAGGAGACGTAGGTGTCACATTCGCTGTAAACTTCAATACCAATGAAATCCGTCTAGCTTGCACTCTCACTTCCACAGGTACAGCAGCTACTCTTAAATACAATGCTACAAGAGTAATGATTACACCGTTAACAGTATAGGGTATTTACTATTTTTTATTAGTTTTATATAATTAGAATAATATGATGAATAAAAAAGTCACAAGAAAACAGTTTCTATTATCAGCATTATCAATCACAGCTTTGTTTGTCGCAAGCAAAGTGCCTTCTTTAGTAAAAGATATAGTTCCTAAAAAAGAAGGGAACAACTATGGCAATTATTCATATGGTGGCGGAAACAAAAATGCATAAAATAATATACAAGTATAGTATTATTGCTTCAGTATTTGTTTTCTCATTACTATCTTTTTCATCATTAGCTAATGCTTCGCTATATGGAGAATATAAATATAATGAAGGCACATATTCCACTTATATTGCGCCAGTAACATCAACAGGTACAAGCCAAGAGTTTAGAGATAAATTTTTAGCAGAACATTCAGGTTCAGTCGGGGGGTCTTCTAGTTCTACTACAACAACTACCACATCTACAGCTACTGTCACAAACACTACTACTCCAGTGACTACAACTGGTGGTGGTTCGTCTTTAAGTATAACAAGAACACTAAGACAGGGAATGAAGGGTAATGATGTAAAGGATTTGCAAACCTACCTAAATAGTCATGGATATAATTGTGGAACTCCAGATGGTTCATTTGGAGCAAAGACAAAAGCTGCTGTAATTCTTTTCCAGAAAGCTAAAGGGCTCACCGCAGATGGAGTTGTAGGTCCAAAGACAGTAAATATCATGAATGAAGGAGCATCAACCGTAGAAACCGCACCAGCTATTACGACACCTCCAACTACTCCTTCTACAACAGCTCCAGCATCTACCGCAAGAATATTAAGACTAGGTATGTCAGGAGATGATGTTAAAACATTGCAAGTATATTTGAATACTCATGGATATGTTATATCAGAGACAGGAGTAGGTTCCCCGGGAAATGAGACGACTTACTTTGGAGCAAAGACAAAAGCTGCCGTTATCTTATTCCAGAAAGCAAATGGATTAACTGCGGACGGAGTTGTAGGTCCAAAGACAGTGGAGTTATTGAAATAAAATTAAACTAAAAAACTAAAAGAGCAAGGATTTACCTCGGAAGCATTTGAGGAAAAACCTTGCTCTTTTAGTTGTTTATTGTTGTATATCTACTGGTCCGTATTGTGTGCCAAGGTTTTGCTGATAATTATATTTATTCCTAACATCTTCCGGTCCGTACTTCATTCCGGGATCGTAGGGGTCATTTAAGGGGACGATAAAGGGCTTTTCTTCTACTTCTTTCTTTGCTCCTCCAGTAAGAACCCAGATAATAAAGATAGCAAGGACAAATAATACAACTTCAAGTCCAAATGGAATTGCGCCCTTACTTGATTTGTGATTTTTAGATTTTTCTTCAGCCATAATAATATATTAATTAAATAATTTTTGATGAGTGTCGCAGAAATGAGCACTTCGACCATTAATTACTTTTCTTATTATAACACCCTTGCAACCACTTTTCATACATTTAGTATTTTTCTTTTGGTAAACATTATGATGGTTTTGGAAATCACCCTTTTCTCCATCAATATTTCTGTAGTCAGACATAGAGTCACCTCCAAAATTAATACCATTAGTAAGTACTTCAATCATAGCTTCATATAATTTCTTTATTTTATCATCAGGTATCTTTCTAGGGTGGGATTCAGGGTGAATTCCGGCAAGCCAGAGCATTTCATCTGAGTAAATATTGCCTATACCTGCAATAACCCCCTGGTCTACTAGTACAGTTTTTATCTTCCAGCTTGGTTTTAACATTAGACGCTCTTTGAAATTAGATAGTGTGAAAGATTTAGAAAGGGGTTCTGGTCCAATATTTTTCAAATGGATTGTCTTATTAAGGTCTACTGTTTTTACTAAAGTAACCTTTCCAAATTTTCTGGCATCACAGAAAACTAATTGCTTTTTGTTCGATAGAGAAAAAACTATGTGAATGTATTTATTGAAAGATTCAAACAATGACTTTCTTTCTTTTGGATCTGGTGACCATTTATTTTCTTTTTTATCATAAATATACTTACCATACAGCAAATGACCCGTCATTTTAAGATGCATAATAATAGTATGTTTATTTGAAAGGTTTACTAAGATATTTTTTGCTCGTCTTTCTACATTTATGACTTTTACTCCTACGGTATTCTTCTTAAAATATTCAAAGAATTTGGCATCTTTTAGGGTGTCTTTGTAGTGTTTTATATGCTGGTTATTTTTAGCTAAATCTGTCCAAACAGAAATAATTTTAAGTTTCGGAAGAACTTTTTGTAGTGCGTTTACTGTAGTTGTAACCTCAGGTAGCTCAGGCATATAAAAATAATTAATAATTACTAATTAAGAATTGAGAATCAAAAATGAGCTAACGCTTTCCCAACACTTGAAGAGCTTCTTTTATTCGTGCATTTGTACCCACTGTAGTAGAAGGGACTTGTTTCAATGCGTCTCTGGCCTCATTCTGTGAATATCCAAGCGATTTAAGAGCTTCCAAGATGTCGCTTTCATCACGAAGTGAACCAGAAGTGTCATCTTCATCTTTGTAATCTTTCAATTTATCGCGAAGTTCAACAATAATTTTCTCTGCTGTTTTTCTGCCTATACCGGAAACTTTATTCAAGTAACTTGTATCTCCTGTGGCAATAGCTCTCTTTAAGATATCAATAGGAGCTACCGCTAAAATACCAAGGGCAGATCGTGGACCAATTCCAGACACATCTAGAAGTAGCTCAAAGAAAGCCATCTCATTCATATTTTTAAGCCCGTATAAATCTATAGAATTTTCCCGAACAGCTGTATGGACCCAGAAAGAGGTATGATCTCCTAATTTCGATGAAGCAATTGCCTCTGTGGTGACATTTAGCTTATACCCCACGCCCGAAACGTCAATAATTAAAAATTTGTCTGCTATATGCACTATAATTCCTTCTATTCTTGCAATCATTCTTAAATAATACCAAATATTGCTCTTTTCGGCTATTTCTGGTATTGTGTAATGGTCTCAGTCAATAATTACTAAGTATTAACTATAAAAAAATGCCAATTACAAAATCAGCAAAAAAGGCTTTACGTGGTTCTCTTGCAAAGAAAGCAATGAACGATCGTAACAAGAAAAATGTTAAAGAATCTGTTAAAAAGATAGAAAAGCTTGTAAAAGAGAAGAACAAAGCTGAAGCGAAGAAGTTACTACCAGAAGCTTACAGTGTCATCGACAAGGCTGCAAAGAGGGGAGTAATAAAGAAAAATACTGCTTCTCGCAAAAAAGCTCAACTTTCAAAAATCACTAAATAAAAATTTAAAAAGACTGAATTAATTCAGTCTTTTTAAATGCATGTGTTGTGATCCCGGTAGGACCGCGAGTACGCTTATCGGTCATTACATGACCAGTATACCTTTTCAATTTGCTTGTAGTAAATAATGAAAAGCTTTTCGCTTCCTACACGCAAGAGAAGCAGTTCTCTTGCTCGGGATCACACAACAAAATTGCCACTTGAGAGTGGCTTATTTTGTACGTGTGATCCCGGTAGGAATCGAACCTACATCGCAACTTCCGCAAAGTTGCGTCCTATCCATTGAACGACGGGACCGTGTTCACGTTATAAATCTACACTAAATAATGTACAACCGCAAGTGACTTCTACTCTAGTTAGTATGCTATAATAAGGATTATAAGAGTCGTTTTATAAATTATTAATCTATCGCAATCCTCATACTAAACGAGGGCGAAAATAAAAATGGAAGAAAATAAGTGTTGTGCGAACGGTCATTGTGGGAAATGTGTTACTTGGGCAGTAATTGCAGTAATAGTTTTATCAGCTATTGCTTTCTATGTAGGCACACTAGTTGGACCACTAAATATTCTCATAAGTGGCCAGTCTCTTGGACCTAAAGAAGAAGTTCAATCTAGTACAGGTAGTATCACAGTAAATGTTTTACCTCCAACTACAGAAACTACTACCACAAATAACCCTCCTGTTTTAGAATAAGCTACTTGAAATAAAAAAATCTTTCTTATGAAAGATTTTTTTATTTACCTTCTGCCCATCTTTTTATTTCTTTATAGGTTGCCTCACCGCAAATAGTTTTCCCAGTAATTTGATTTATAAAGAAAGGGACTCCTCCACACATATTTTCTCCTTTATCTAGTTCTTCTAATATTTTATCATTCTCTTTATTATGCCAAACTTCCATCTTTTTAATATTTACTCCTTCACTTATAAGTTTATCTACACTCTTTTCTGTAGAAATACAATGAGGACATTCAAGTCCATAGAAAAATAATAGTTCTTTATTCATAATTAATTAGAATCCCAATTTTTCCATAAAAACCATAGATTTTGATTCGTCTATTTCTGAGCGAGTAGATACTTTTAGTAGCGTTTCTTTTACTTCAGATATTCTTTCTTTAGGTAACGGGATTGTATAAATAGGGAGGAAATATTTCTTTGTTTCTATAAGTAATTTAGCATACAGATCATTATCTTTATTTTTTATATTAAAACTCTTTATATCTTTCCAAGAGTATAAATCTTTACCCATTAATAAACCCCTTGTTTCAATAATATAGTTAACATCTTGTGGATGGCGAAGAGTGAACATAATAAGGCAACATCCGGATAATAATAAGAAAATTGCGAACACATAATTATGCATCCAAATGGCAATTCCACAAGCCACAACTGTAATTACTCCAATAGCCCAGAACCAATCATTACCTCTTTCTTTATGAGTGTATTCTGGTGCACTCCACGAAATTGTTTCTAATTTAATTTCATCCATTGTGTTAATTATACAACATTTATGCTTTTTTACTATTTTTTTTAGGTACTCCCTCCTTTTGAATTACTTTCCACTGCTTTTTTATTTCTTCTGCAAGTATACGAAGCTCTTCAGGGTCGATATCTTTAAGTTTTGAATACTTAGCTTTTACTTTATCAATAATCTTATTATATAGTGGCTCTGTAAGAGTTTTTGCTTTTTCTAGTTGTTCTATTACTTCACCTTTCATTTTCACAGCCCAGCCCTTTATCGCTTTACGATTCTTTTTCCCATTAGGACCGAATAAAATATATGCGGCTGCGCTTAAGGCAACTATCCCAGCCCCTATTCCTACTGCTGTTTTTGCACTCATTTTTTTATTTTCTTTTTTATTTGCCATATAATTATTACGCTTGAAAGCGTGTTAAACTTTTAATATTACGACTTTATATTGATTTCCTTTTTGGATTTTCTTTCTCTTTATTTTCTTTCTCTTTACCAAACAAGAAAGTAAATAGGGGACTTTGCCTAATATGATGACCCATATCTCGGAGTTCTGTGTCTGCATTCTCGGAAAGATTTTTTAAAATTGAAGATATTTTATAAAAATTTCTAAGAATCTTTATAAAATAAAACATAGCTATTAAAAAAACTATAGTAAATAAAATTGTAGAAACTGAAGTGATAAAGAAAAACACATCTGATTTTAAAATTGACTCCATATGTATATTGTACCATTAAATGATATTTATGTGTCAATTATCTATAAGAACATAGCGAATATAAACATTGACATATACCCCAGGGGGGTATATACTTTAGCATATGAAAAACGATAATGATAATTTAATTAAAAGATTAAGTATAATTGAGGGTCAAATTAAAGGTCTAAAGAAGATGGTAGAAGAGAAAAAATATTGCATAGATATTATTACTCAGACATCTGCAGTAAAACAAGCTCTCTCCTCAGTGGAGAATACACTTATGGAAGGGCATTTGGGGACATGCCTTGTTAATCAGATAAAAAGAGGGCAGATAGATAAAGCAACAAAAGAAATTTTAAAAGTGTATGGTTTAAAAAGAAAGTAAATTATGGTAAATGAAATTTATAAAATTAAAGGAATGCACTGCGCAAGTTGTGCGAGTGTAATAGAGAAAACTTTCAAGAAAGTTGATGGTGTTACTTCGTCAGAGGCAAATTATGGGAATGAATCAGTCCGAGTAGTTTTCGATGAAAATAAGACAAGTGCAGAATCTTTATCCAAAAAGATAGAGCATTTAGGTTATTCACTTATACTTCCCACAGCAAATGAAATGGGAATGAGCGAGGATGAACACAGGGAACATCTCGGTATTAATCAGTCTAAAAAGGAGAAACTTGCTGAAATAAAAGATATGAAGAATAAGGTCATATCTGTTATTCCTATTGCTCTCATAAGTATATTTGTTATGGCCTGGGATATCTTAGCAGAGTTTAGTGTAGTAAGAATGATGCCCGACTTATGGAAAGAATTTTTTAACATAATACTGCCGGCTTTTGCTACATATACTCTTTTTGTTGTAGGGAAACCGTATCTCTTGGGTGTTTATCGTTTCTTTCGATATGGCAAGGCGAATATGGATACATTAATTGGTATTGGTACATCGGTAGCATTCTTGTATAGCTTTGCATTAATTGCATTTAAAGATGTTCTTATTGAATATGTAAATGTAAATCAAACTTATTTTGATGTCACTATTATTGTGATTACTTTTATTGCTCTCGGCAAATATTTAGAGGCTAAATCAAAACTTAAAACCGGAGATGCAATAGAAAAATTATTAAACTTACAAGCGAAAACTGCTTTAGTAATTCGAGAAAGCAAAGAAATAGAAGTTCCTGTAAGTGAAGTTATTCATGGTGATTTAATAATTGTAAAACCAGGCAGTGTGATCCCTGTAGATGGAGTAATTGTTGAAGGGTCTTCTTATGTGGATGAAGCGATGATTTCTGGCGAACCTATTCCTGTGTTGAAAGAACTTGGTAGTGTTGTTGTAGCAGGGACATTAAATACAAACAGTACTTTTACTTTCAAAGCGACAAAAGTTGGGGCTGAAACATTTCTTGCTCATATTATTAAAATGGTGGAAGAAGCTCAGGGAAGTAAGGCCCCAATTCAGGCTTTAGCAGACAAGATATCAGGAATATTTGTACCAATAGTTTTAGGGCTTTCTTTCCTGACATTAGCATTATGGTTAATTTTCGGCACGCAAGTTTTTGGATTTCAAGAAGCACTTTCTCTGGGGCTTGTGTCTTTTGTGGGAATTCTTGTTATAGCTTGTCCTTGTGCTCTTGGTCTTGCGACTCCTACTGCTATCATTGTCGGAGTAGGTAAAGGTGCGAAAGAGGGGATTCTTATAAAAGACGCAGCTACTTTAGAAAAACTTCATAAGATAGATGTGGTAGTTATGGATAAGACCGGTACAATCACAAAAGGGAAACCAGAGATAGTAAATATCCATAATTATTCTCTTATGGAAGGTAAAGAATTAATTAAAATTCTCTCTTCTCTTGAGAATAAATCAGAGCACCCTATTGCTAGTGCCATAGTTAATTATGCGAAAAAAAATAACATAGAAATCAGTGATGTTAAAAATTTTGAAATTATAAAAGGTAAAGGGGTGAAAGGATTGATAGATGGAACGGAGTATTTTGCTGGAAATGTTAATCTAATGAAAGATCTTCAGTTGCAATTTGATGAAGAAATTATAAAAAATGAAGCTATGGAAGGGAAAACTCCTGTAATTCTTGCAACAAAAAATGACGTAATTGGCTTTGTGATGGTTGCGGATATGATTAAAAAAGAAGCGATAGATGCGGTGGATAGTTTGCATAAAATTGGAATCAAGGTAGTAATGCTTACGGGGGATAATAAGAATACTGCCGAATATATTGCTCACTTAGTAGGGATAGATAAAGTTTTTGCTGAAGTAATGCCAGAGAATAAATTAAATAAAGTACGTGAATTGCAAGACTTAGGTTATATGGTAGCAATGGCTGGTGATGGAGTGAATGATGCTCCTGCTCTTGCTCAGGCAGATGTAGGAATGGCTATGAGTACGGGTACAGATGTGGCGATAGAGTCTGCAGGTATTACTCTTCTTCATGGTGATATATCTAAAATTGTGAAAGCGATTCGATTATCAAAGATAACGATGAGAGGTATAAAGCAGAATCTTTTCTGGGCATTCATTTATAATATTATTGGTATACCTTTAGCTGGAGGATTATTCTATCCGATATTCGGATGGACATTGTCGCCTATATTTGCAGGTCTTGCTATGGCTTTCTCTAGTGTGTCAGTAGTAGGGAATTCGCTTCGTATTAAAAGTAAAAGATTGTAGTTAATTAAAGTATTTATGAAAACACATACATTACACGTAGCCGGAACTCATTGCGCCTCATGCAAAATATTAATTGAGGATGTTTTGGGTGAACAAGAGTTTATAAAAAGCGCGCAAGTAGATTTAGAAAAAGAAATTGTAAAAATAGAAACAGATGACAATAATGATATTGAAGAAATTGCTAAAATTTTAACCTTTAAATTAAAACCAAATGGTTATAGTTTTTCTTTAGAAAAAATTGTAAAAGTTAACGAGAAGAACAATATCATTTGGAAAGCACTACCCATTGGTTTAGGTTTTCTTTTTTTATTTTTTCTTCTACAGAAATCAGGTGTATTAAATCTGGGCATTGGTGGCAATACAACTTGGGTGACTAGTTTGATAATAGGCGTGATTGCTTCTCTTTCTAGTTGTTTGGCAATTGTAGGAGGGTTGGTGCTTTCTCTGTCAGCAAAAGTAGCGCAAGATGAAGGGAGTAGAACCACAAAAAAGCCTTTTATTCTCTTCCATACGGGGAGATTGGTAGGTTTTGCAATATTGGGTGGTGTTCTTGGTCTTTTAGGAGAAGCGATAGGAGTAAGTTTCTTATTCTCGGCAATTCTTGGGCTTCTAGCTTCAGCGGTAATGATTATTCTTGGAATGAATTTACTCGGAATATTTAAAAAGAATAAAATAACTCTACCGAGTGGAATATTTTCTTTTTTTAGAAAAGTAGAACATGCGACGTGGGCTCCGTTATTGGTGGGTGTCGGTACATTTTTCTTACCTTGCGGTTTCACTCAAGCAATGCAGATATCTGCTCTTTCTAGCGGGTCGTTTGCGAAAGGTTTCTTGATAATGTTTTCATTTGCATTAGGGACCTTGCCAATGCTTGCATTACTTTCATTCGGATCTGCGTCTTTCGCACATTCTAAATATGCCCCGTTATTCTTCAAATCAGCTGGAGTTGTCGTGGTCGGACTCGGAGTATTTGCTCTTCTTTCTGGACTTGCGGGGATAGGAATTATTAATCCACTATTTAATATATAATAAAGTATATGAATAAAACTGCCTTAACTATTATAATAATTGGATTTTTTGTCGCCCTGGGGATATTTTTCCTTGGTGGTTCAAATAATAACAATACAACAGGAGGCAATATGGCCCAAGAACAAGTCCAAAATGTAGAAATAAAAGATGGTGTTCAATATATCACAGTCAATGCGAAGGGTGGCTACTCTCCTCGAGTTTCAAATGCGAAAGCAGGAATTCCTACAAAGTTAATTGTAAGGACTAAAGATACTTATGATTGCTCTTTAGCTTTGTCAGTTAAGCAAGCAAATTTCCAAAAAGTTCTATCTAAAACAGGGGAGGAGGTAATTGATTTAGGTACACCTCAATCAGGTACTCCAATAAGAGGAGTTTGCGGAATGGGTATGTATAATTTCGTAATTAACTTTGAGTAATTAAAGATACTACACAAGTTGTGTGCAGTGAGCACAACGCTTTGCCTCAATAGGTATTTCGCTTAAGCATTCTTTGCACTTCTTTGTTGTCGGATCGGCAGGAGGGTTATTTTTTGATTTCCTAATTAGAATATTCATTGGTTTAACAATAAAGAAGAACACTGTGGATGCTACTAAAAGGAAAGATATAAGAGTATTTAAAAAATGCCCGTACATAAACTTGCTTCCATTTATTGTAAAAGAAAGTCCGCTAAAGTCAGGCAATTTAGCAATTGCCGAAATGAATGGAGTTAATAAATCTGTAACCAAAGCTGTGACAATCCCGCCAAAAGCAGCACCAATGACAACACCGACAGCTAAGTCGACGACATTTCCTCTAAGTAAAAATTGTTTAAATTCTTTGAGCATGAAATTATGGATGTTAATTAATTATTAATAATTTAATTATAGTACAGAAGAGATAAGATTGCGATTATTTTTTAGGCTTGAAAAAAGGGTAAAAATAAGGTAATGTATGAAACGGAAGCGTGGCTGAGTGGTTTAAGGCACCTGTCTTGAAAACAGGGGACCATGAAAGTGGTCCGTGAGTTCGAATCTCACCGCTTCCGCAAAGTTAAACTAAAAATGGACCGGGTGGTCCATTTTTGATTTTCTGTTAAGCTTTTCTTTTGAAAAGGTTTTTAATCGCATTCAAGATATCCTTTGGAGTTCTTTTTGCAATATAGAATATGTAGAAAATTTCTAATATTGCAAAAGTATTTAGTATAAGAATAGCTATGAACCATCCTTTATTGCTTCGACGTGATGCTGTCCAAAGAGCATATCCTTTCCAAGGGAGGACCCAAATAATAGAAACAATTATAATCCAAAGATTAGTATCTTTTAAATATGTTGTCATGTCAGATATTGTATCAAAAATATCTTTTTTCAACAATTATGCTAATATTTAAATATGAGATACTTAGGTATAGATTACGGCAGTAAGAGGGTGGGTTTATCACTTTCAGATGAAGGAGGTAAAATGGCTTTCCCTTACAAGATAATTCCCAATGATCTTACTCTTGTGGACACTATTCATAATATATGCGGGCAAGAGGAAGTGTCTGCAATTGTCCTTGGAGAATCACATGATTTGTCTGGTCAACCGAATAAAATTATGGGGAGCATAGAGGAATTTAAAAGAAATTTAGAGGGTGAGCTTGATTTGCCTATTTATTTTGAAAAAGAATTTATGACAACCGTAGAAGCCAGAGGGAGGGCAGGTAAAGAAATTAATAATGATAGAAAGATAAAAAAAGGTGTAGAGAAGAGAGCCGACGCTTCAGCTGCGGCATTAATATTAGCAAGATATTTAGATAGAAAAAATAATTTAAATTAATATATGGAACCCAAAAAAGAAACTGAATACGTATCATACGATGAATTTAAAAAGATGGATATCAGAGTAGGGACTATAAAAGAAATAGAACCAGTCCCTGAGACAGATAAACTTTTAAAATGCCAAATTGATTTTAATGAAGTAGATGAAAGTGGGGGTAAAAATCTTCGCCAAATCATTTCTGGGCTTAGAGAGTATTATCCTGACTATGAAAAGTTAATAGGCAAGCAAGTTTTATATATTGTTAACTTAGAACCAAGAAAAATTAAAGGTTTTGAAAGTAATGGTATGCTTATGGCTGTCGATGGGGTAGATGGCAGGCCAGTTTTCCTTGTTCCAGAAGTAGAAGTTAATCCAGGAAGTAAAGTTAGGTAATTTTTTGAAAGGTCTTTCCTCAAGTGCTCCCGAGGTAAGTCCTTTCAAAAAATTTAAAATTTATGGGAATACTAGATCCAATCACAATTATTAAAGCAGTTGGTGTAATAGGAATTATTCTTATTGTTTTTGCAGAAACAGGATTATTCTTTGGATTTTTTTTCCCAGGTGATTCACTTCTTTTTACTGCAGGAATTTTTGCTTCACAGGGATATCTCAGCATAGAAATTCTTCTAATTGGTTGTATTGTTGCAGCTATTTTAGGCGATAGTGTAGGGTATTGGTCTGGTAAAAAATATGGAAGAAAATTATTCGATAGAGATGAAGGGTTTTTCTTTAAAAGAAAGCGCTTATATGATGCAGAAGTTTTTTATGAAAAACATGGTAAGTATACGATTATAATTGCACGCTTTGTCCCTGTCATTAGAACTTTTGCTCCTATTGTCGCCGGGATTGGCAATATGAAGTATTCATCCTTTATTTCTTTTAATGTCTTTGGTGGAGTATTCTGGGTTTCTGCCTTGCTACTCTTAGGTTTTTTCTTAGGAGGATTAATTCCAAACCCAGACACTTATATTATTCCTATTGCTCTATTAATCATTGTAGTTTCTTTCATTCCAATAATTATAAAAATGATACGCATAAAAATGAACCCAAGACTATAATCTCTTTTATATAATCATTTATTATCGTATAATGTAAAGTAATGAAAAGGTTATATAATAAATATTTTCCAACTCCATCTTTTTTGGCTATAAATTCTTGTGCCATAGATATATCTGACCAATCCATTAAGTATGGCGAGCTTTCTGCTACTTCTCAAGGTCTTGTTCTTCGCAAATATGGGAAAGAACAATTACCAGAGGGGATAGTTGTTTCAGGCAAAATTGAAAAAGAAGAAGAGTTTGTTCGTGTTCTAAAAAATATTAAAGATAAAGAAAATTTTCATTTTGTAAGAGTTTCTCTTCCAGAAGAACAAATGTATTTATTTACTCTATCCCTTCCTAAGGTCAGTAATTCAGAGTTACGAGGAATGATCTTACTTCAAATAGAAGAGCACATTCCCCTTAAAGCTCCTGATTCTGTTTTTGATTTTGATGTGATACAAGAAGATGAACAAGGTATCTTGGTAGAAGTTGTTGCTGTGGCTACTCTCACTCTTGAAAAATATCTATCTGTTTTTAAAAAAGCAGGTCTAGTCCCTATATCTTTTGAAATAGAATCACAAGCGATAGCTAGAGCAGTTATCCCAAGTGAAGAAAACAATCCTACTATGATTGTAGATTTCGGCGGGTCTCGAACGGTGATATCTATATGTAGAAACGGTCGTGTATTCCTAACGACAACCCTTGCTATCGGTGGTACAGATTTAACAAATATGATAGCAAAAAATTTCTCAATACCTTTTCTAGAAGCAGAAAAAATGAAACACGAATATAGTTTAAAACAAGAATCAAAAGCTCAAAGCATTTTCTCGATTATTTTAAATGAGATTTCTGTTTTGAGAGATGAGTTGAATAAACAATGTGCATATTGGGAAAATCATCATGATAAAAACAAGAAAGAAGAGCAAATAAGTAAAATTATCCTGTGCGGAGGGAATGCCAATCTAGCTGGTTTAGCTGATTACTTAGAGTCGACAATGAAAATTAAAGTTGAAAATGCCAATATATGGGTCAATATTCTTGATAAGAATGATCAAATTCCCGATATGTCTTTTGAAGATTCGCTTAGTTATGCTACGGTTGTCGGGTTGTCTTTAGGAGGGTATTTATATAAGTCTCAACCTGTTATAAATATCTTGCCTCAAGCAGAGAAGAAAGTTCTACATAGGGATTACTGGCTTCGATTTTTTGTTGTGGTCTTAAACCTTATAGCTATTACGAGTGTGATCGCTTCTTTACTATTATTTCCATCATATTTTCTCTCAAAATTAAAAGAAAATATAGTGGAAAACCGTCTTGAATCTTTTAACAAAGAAAACCCTTCCCTTAAAGATAACAACATAGAGAAAATTACTAAGGAAATTAATCTTAAGTTAAAGAATTTAGATAAACAAAAACCACTGTATCAGGTAAGTGATTATATGGAAAATATTTTATCTAGTCGAACTTCAGGAATAACCTTCTCTCAGATATTGTTCAATAAAAATATGTCTCTCGCTAATGATGGCAAATATTATCCTGTTGTAGAAATTCATGGAATAGCTCTAAATAGAGATTCTCTTAGAAATTTCAAAACAGCATTAGATAATAATCCAAATTTCTCTAAGGTTAATCTTCCTATTTCTGATTTTCTAGAGAAGACAAATCTTCCTTTTACAATTTCAATAACAATGAAATAATATGAAGAAAAATTATACAATTTTAATACTTTCAATAATCGCTACACTGGCTTCATTATTTTTATTAGTATTTTTCTTAAGGGTTATTGAGAATAAAAATAAGCATGCTTCACTTGTGCTTGTTACACTAGAAGAGAAATTTAAAGAAAAAGAAGATTCAATACTTTTAGCAGACAAAATATCTGAAATTAAAGAACTCCAAGATTTTATTGGTAACTATTTTGTAGATAAAAATAAGATAGATACATTTGTAGATTATTTAGAAAAAATAGGCTCAATTTTTAAAACAGAAGTATCAGTAGAAAGTATAGAGGTTCTTGAAAAGGACAATAATGTTATTTCAATCAAATTATCAATACTAGGAAATTTCAAAGAAGTTATGAGGACAATTGCGTATGTGGAGAATATCCCATATCAGGTCAGTATAGAGCAAATCTATTTAAATAAGGATGATAATAAGTTTAGTCAAAATAAAATTAAAAACCAAAGCTCATCTATGTGGCAGGCAGATGTTTCTTTTAATGTTTTAACCATAAATTAATTCTATGAATCATCTTTTATTAAAAACAAAAAATAAATTGAAAATATTCGCTCAGTTTAAAAGAATGAATCCACATATATATTGGGATACCTTGCTTCGCGTTTTTCTTGTAGTTATATTTATTCTAATAATTTTCAGTTTTTATCTTTTATATCAGATAAATAAACAGCAAATATTCCAGGTGATACCAAAATCCGAAGGGGTACCTAGTCTAATAAATGAAAAACTTTTAAATAGTGTGAAAGAATCCTTCAATAATAAAGAAGTAAAACAAAAAGAGATAAGAGAAGGACTCCAATCATATCAAGACCCTAGTAAATAATATCCTTGAAATTTGGCTATAATATGATAGTATGGGGTTTACAAGAGTAATGCACGATTAGCTCAGTTGGTAGAGCAACCCGTTTACACCGGGAAGGTCGGGGGTTCGAGTCCCTCATCGTGCACCAGCACCTATAATAAAACACTTTAGTGTTTTATGTGAGGAGCGAGAAAACCTTGAGTATATCGCACGGAGCGAAGCGAGTACGATACGAAAGGTGTACTGAATCTGTAAGATTCGAGTCCCTCATCGTGCACCGTTTAATTCAGTTATGCCCTTGTAGTTCAATGGATAGAACTGCGGACTTCTAAGCCGTCGATGTAGGTTCGATTCCTACCAAGGGCACATGAATATAAAAATTCTTTTTGAGGATAAAAATATCCTAGCTATAGATAAACCAGCAGGCGTAATGGTTCACCCTGATGGTAAAAATGATAATAAAAAAGAAACAATTTCTGATTGGGTTGTTTCAAATTATCCATCTGTTAAAAATGTTGGGGAACCAATCCTTATAGAAAAGGAAGGAAGAAAAATGGAGAAAATTTTACGACCGGGGATTGTTCATCGATTAGACAAGGAAACATCGGGAGTTCTATTGATAGCAAAGAATAAAAAAACCTTTCTTTTTTTGAAGGAACAATTTCAAAATCATAAGATTAAAAAAACATATAGAGCTTTTGTGTATGGCAGTGTTAGTGATCCAAAAGCTTCACTTCTTACAGGAAAGAGGGGAATTATAAATGTGCCAATTGGTCGCTCTCAAAAAGATATTCAGACATATACAGCAGGGAGGGGTGCTCGCGAACCTGTCCGTAATGCAGTGACAGAGTACATTATTTTAAATAAATTTACAGATACCGATATTGAGGAGGAAAAGAAAAAAGTAGAACATCAATATACATATATAGAAGCATACCCTAAGACAGGTCGTACTCATCAGATTCGAGTACATATGCGCTATATTAATCACCCTATTGTTTCAGACCCTCTTTATAGAGGATTGAAAGAAAAAGCCTTGGGAATGAATCGACTTGCCCTTCACTCCACTTCAATAACTTTTACTATGCCAAACGGAGAACTAAAAACAGTGGAGTCACCATTGCCAGCTGATTTCAAAAAAGTAATAAAAAAGTACAATATTGGGTAAAATTTGCTTAAAATAACTATATATGATAAAGTACAACCCATGGAAATAACAAAAAAACAATTCACCCCAGTAGCCCAGGAAGACCGAAAATCTCTTGATTTTAAGGCCGGTGATACTGTTCGTGTATGGAATAAAATTCTAGAAAAAGGAAAAACTCGCTTACAGGCATTCGAAGGACTTGTTCTTTCAAGGAAGCACGGTACAGAGTCAGGAGCAACATTTACAGTTAGAAAAGTTGCATCAGGAGTAGGGGTAGAACGTATCTTTCCTTTATACTCTCCTAATATTGATAGAATCGAGATAACTAAAAAGTCTAAAACACGCCGAAGTAAGCTCTACTATATAAGAACAAAAGCTGTGAAGGAGGTTAAGAAACGATTAAAGAGTGTGACTTTATCAAAAGATGAAGAAGCAGGGGAAGAAACTGAAACTAAAGAATCCCAGAAGTAGAGCAAAGCTCACTACGGGACAGGTAATCAAAAAAATCCATTTCACAAAAATGGATTTTTTTGATAGATTAATTAGTAGACGCTATTACTTTGAGGTGATATAATGTAATAATGGGAAGAAGGGGACCAAAGCCTAAAAGAATTATAAATGAAAAGTGGAATGCAAATTTAGCGTATGCTATAGGATTAATAGCTACAGATGGGTGTTTATCTAAAGATGGCTTGTTAGTTGATTTAACATCAAAAGACAGAGAGCAATTAAAAAATTTCTCTAAATGCTTAGGTGTTGATTTCAAAATAGGGATAAAGAAAAATATTATAGGAGATGAAAGTTTAAGAATTCAGTTTAAGAATAAAATATTTTACGATTTTCTTTTATCTATTGGGTTAACTCCTAGAAAATCATTAACTATGGGTAAATTGTTGATTCCAGATAAATATTTCTTTGATTTCTTAAGAGGTTGCTTTGACGGTGATGGGTGTTTCTATTCATATTGGGATAAAAGATGGCGATCAAGTTATATGTTTTATATAGAATTTATTTCTGCTAGTAAAAAACATATTGATTGGATTAGGGAGGAATTACAAAGAAAAATAAATGTTGCTGGACATATCGTTAAAGATGGTAGAAAAATTACTTATCAATTAAAATATGCCAAAAGAGAAGCATTGGAAATTATTAAAAAAATGTATTATAATCCCAAAGTTGTTTGTTTATCTAGAAAAAAGCTCAAAATAGAAAAAGCTTTAAAGATAGAGGAAAAACAACAAAGTAAATATATCATATGCACAGGTGGAGAAACGGTAGACTCGCCATCTTGAGGTGGTGGTGCCCGTAAGGGCGTGGAGGTTCAAATCCTCTCCTGTGCACAGAATAAGTCGTATTTATGACTTATGTGAGAGAATTTGAAGACTTTGAGTATATCGCACGGAGCGAAGCGAGTACGATACGAAAGGTGTACAGATTCTGTAAGAATCAAAAAGTGTAATCACGATCTTCTCTTGTACACAAAAAACTATCTTATGATAAAAACTCTTGAGGCAAGGCCTAAAGAGTTGAATTTACATATATACACCATGGCGTATATATGTAAATTCAACTTATCCCCACTATTGTTTTGCATATATATATATATCGTATAATAGACTTATAGTTTATTATTTTAATTTAAATTTTTAAAATCATATGGCACGCTTACCAGTAGTAGGACAAGACAACAACGAATGGGGAACAATACTCAACGAATACCTAGGAGTTGAACATAATACCGATGGTACACAGAAAGATATAGCAAGTGCCAAGGTAACAGCAGATCCATTCCAAACACCAGTATTTGCCAATCCTCTAGTCCTTGATGCTACAGTCCATAAAGACTTCAAATGTGGACTAATCACAGGTAATACCATTATAAACCTAACTAATGCATCTGACGGTGATGCTGGTATGATAGAAGTCCTCATTGACTCTACAGGAGGATACACTGTATCTTTAGGTACAATGTTCACCAAAGACATCGGTGGAGTAGCTCTAGATACCACAGCTAATGCTGATAACTTCATCGGCTGGAGGAAGGTCGGCACTGATCATATTGTCTATAACATAGTACAAGTACAATGAAGCCGGGATTTGGAAGGATACAAACTAGTTTTCTTACTAATCATTATTGGGCTGAATACTTGGGTTTTCCAAGTAGTTTAGTAAATTACATTGCTGTTTTTTATATAAACAGTACTGGAGTTGATGTTTTTCGTAAACGTAATAATGCTACAGTAACATCAACAACAATATCTCTTCCTGCTGATAATGAGCTTGAAACTTTTTGTGCCAATGCTGGCGCAACATTATATTATACGGCTGGAGTTCCTAATGTAGTAAATTTTACTAGTATACAGAATAATTATAATGATCAATGCTTCAGTAATAATTTATATACAATAGTCTTTACTCAATCACTTTCAGGCAATAATCTCTCTATTTTTAAATATTGGTTTGGAGAGAGTGTTTTTGATATGATTGGGACTCATCCTGATGCAAAGTTAGATATCACTTCTCCTTATTCGCCTGATCATAATAATGATATGGTTCATGCCTCTCTTTTATATTTTAATAGTGGATGGAATGGGTATAAATATTGGATGGTAGCAACTCCACTCCCACAAGATTTAGGAGTTAATCAAGTGTATTATGAAAATCCATGTGTGTATGTTAGTAACAATAAATTAGATTGGGTTACTTTCCCAGGCAGTACAAATCCGGTTGCTTCTTATATTGAAGAATATGGATGGAATTCTGACCCCGCGATATTTTATCTAAATAACAAAATTTATATAATATATAGAGTAAATCTTGCTAGTAGTGGTGATAATCTTTATATGGTTGAAACAAATGACGGAATAAACTATTCTTCTCCAGTATTATTTAAATCTGGAACAGGAGTTGCTGGTTCTAATACTATGATATCCCCAAGTATTGTATTTAATAATGGGAAATACTATTTATTTGTGCATGAAGTTGCTGAAGGTGCTACATATTTTGATACCCGAATATTAGTAAGATGGGAAAGTACAACATTTAATGGAAGTTATTCTAATAGAACAGTATGCACTTATGATATTTCTAGATCATTAATTAATTCTTCTAAGGCAAACACAAAATTGGATCATAGTGATATAAAAATAAAAAATGGAATTATGCATGGTTTAGCTTTTAGTAGTGGTTCTCATGCTGCTGCTGGTTTGTATTATATGAAAAGTTATAATAATGGTGTGAATTGGATTGTTAGTTATGGCAGTATTATTAAATTGTGGAATTTAGCCTCAGATCAAGCTATTAAATTTGATTGGCAACAATATAAAGCTGGGTTTATTTTTAACGATCAATCTCAGAAGTTAGAAATGGTTTATAGTGGAGTAAATCCAAATCTGGTACCAAGTTATAGTTTGGGTTATTCAGATGTATTTAATGGAAGTGAGTTGCTTTCTAATGATGAAAGAGGCCATAAATATTATCTTAAAAATTTTACTACACAAATGACGTTAGCTAATGCAAGATCTAGTAATTATATATTTGCAGATGATTTTATAAGGGCAGATACTACAGATGGGCTTTATACTTCATCTTCGGGTGGCACTTGGCAAAATGTGGGGACACAGAGAATGAAAATATTAAATAATACTGCAATAGGGACAAGTACAACTAATAGACAACTTGCTGAGTTAGGGACAAATTCTCATACAGGATGGTTAATTGCAAATAGTAATAATTCAAGTGACAATATAATACATATAAAATATTATAATACTAATAATAATGTCACTATTGCAGGAGGAAGAATAATAATTTACTGTTTAAATGGCTCAGGGGGAGTTAGTAAAAGTATTCAAACACAAGTACCTCTTACTCAAGCAGGAGTTGATATTGAGTATAAATGGTGGACAGATGGAGATAATATAAAAGTTTGGATGAATGGTTATAAAATTGCTGATTTTTCTCTATCTAGTTTAAATTATATTCCAGTGGGGGAGCTTGCTAATTTCACAGGATCTACAAAAATATGCCTTTATGATATTAATGCACAGGTTACATATAAAAAGATACTTATAAAAGCTAATTAGTTTTAATAAACTATTTTTTGTTTACTAATTAGAATTCAAAATGTTATACTATAGAAGTATGACGACCTCTGAGTTAATTTCTTATATTAGTAAACAGCTAAAAAATAATGTATCAAAAGATTTAATTATATCTAAACTTACGATTGCTGGATGGAGAAAGGAAGATATAGATGAAGGCTTTTCGATAGTTGAAAAACCAGAGCCGGATATTTTTGTTTCTACTCCTCCAGTAAAAGAAGAAGTAGTTGATTTAGATGAAGTTGGAAGTCTAAAAAACATTGAGAATAATCAAAATCCAAAAGATAAATATCGAGAACCAATAACAGAAGATAATATCTTTCAAACAGAAAGTCCAGTTTCTGCTTATAATCCCGTTTCAAATCCTAGTGAAATAAAGCCTTCTAGTCGAGAAATTTCAAATGAAACACAAGAATCTAAAAAGATGGAGTCTCCTGTAGTAAAAGAACCTCAAAAAGTAGAGATTCCTGTTGTGAAAGAAGAAAAGAAGGAAGAATTGGAAATGGAAGTTTCTAAAATGGAACTTCCTACTGGAGAACCTTCTGTTCAAGCTCCAAAAATAGAAGCTATAAAACCAGAAATTCCAAAAACAGAACCAGTTGTAGAAAAAGTAATGCCAGAAATTCCTAAAGTCCTAACGCCATTCCAAGCTCCAATAAAAGAAAAGACAAAAATAGAAGAAAAAGTAGAATTGGAAGTAAAAAAGCCTGCCCGCAGTGCTACAGACGTTGCAGGCGGGGAAGAATTAATTCCTACTCTTAACCCAAAGCCAGAGACTAATCCCTTTGGTTATGTGAATGTGAACTATCCTACACCTCCTGCTAATAGCTCAGATAATAAAGATGTAGCTCCTAAAATTTCTTCAGGACAAGATTTATCAAAAATGGCTATGATTTCTTCGTATCAGAAAGATATGCTGTCTGCGAGTGAATTAAACAAAATAGCAAATAAAAATAATAAATTTAAGATTACTAAATGGTGGATTATAGGAATTATTGTAATTGTAATAATAGGGCTAGGGATATTCGCTTTTGCTGGAGGATATCTAAGGATAACAAATGTGAATTTTTCTTTTATTAAAAAGGATCCAAAAGTTCTGCTTCTAAAAAATTCAGAAGTACTATCTTCTTTAAATTCTTATAAAACAGAAACAAATATAGAGATATCATCACCGTCTCTTTCTACCATTTCCTATGGGCTTGTAAGTGGGGAAGCTGTTCCTGGAAATGAGAAGGATTCTATCTCAATCAATGTATTGGGTAAGATAAATAAAAATGAAAGTGGTTTGCTTTCTGATAATTCCATCACAGTGAAGGGTTCTGTTTTAAATGAGGATATTATTTCTGATGTTAAAAATGATGGGAAGAATTTATTTATTCAGATTCCTGACTTTACTCAGATTCTAAGAGAAGATATTACTTTGGCTTCACCTATCAAATTAAATCATCAGGAGAATAATTTAATTGCATCACTATTTCCTGTAAAAACAGAAGAAAAGCTTAAAAAGGTAGATATTTATAGAATCTTATCTCAAGGAGTGTCGTCTTATGTAAATGAAGACATTCTTACTTCATATAATGAGTTGATAAATAATGTTGAAGTAATACAAAAAGGAGAAGAAAATATTAAAGGGATAGATACTTATCATTACTCCATAAATGCAGATAGACAGCTCGCAAAAGATTTACTAATTAAATTATCAAATAATTTCTTAATAAATCTTTCTGATGAAGATAAGAATATTCTTAATGAAGTACTTGGAGCTGTGAGGATAGATTCATTTGAAGTTTGGGTAGGGAAAGGGGATAGTAATATTTATCAATACAGTGTAGCAGTGAATGTTCCTATCTCTAAGATAGTTGGTTTTGAAGATAAGAGTATTGGGGATAATACAGTAAGTGTATCTTGGAAGACAACATATTATGATTTCAATGTTTCTAATGAAATAATTATTCCAGAAAGTTCAACTCCAATGGAAGATTTCGTAGATAGTGTCAAAGAATTAAGAATAAAAAATAATGTTTTGTATTTTAAAGAAGCTGCTGATAATTTATACAGTATAGAAAAAAGTTTTGGGGTTAAATCAAATACTAAAGGAAGCTGTATGGAACCAGTCTCTGGTTCATTATTCTCTCCAATAGGCCATTCTAAAAAAGCAGATTCAGCTGTCGGTTTAATATCTTGGCATTTAAAAGATGTTTTGAAAGTTACAGATAGTAATTCATCTTGTTTTTCTACAACAAAGGCTTGGTCATTTGCATTCTTACTATCCACAGAAGCTGATTTATTAGAAGAGGGGGCAGAAAAGAAAACTTTCTTTTGTGTAGACAGTACAGGAGCCAATCAAACTATCAATTCTCTTCCTACTGGTGTCTCTTGCTCTCTTCCATCAACTTCTCAATAGGGTATACTCTCTCTAGATGAATATTATTTGACCCCTAGATTTATAGGCGTATTTTTGGTATAACTGTGTAATCACTCTAGAATTGAATATATAGAGTAATTATGGTGCCTATGGTGTAATGGTTAGCACTAGGGTTTGTGGAACCTTCAGTTCCGGTTCGAATCCGGATAGGCACCCAAAAATAAATTTAAAAAATTACAACACGAAATTTTCTTTCCTAAATGAAGTTGTAGTTATAAGAATGAAAAAATGCATAACATAATTACACTGAGAATATCAGGTCAATATGACCTATTTAAAAATTTTTCGTCAAAAAGAGTTCAATCATAAAGTGATTTTTGTGAAAAAAATATTTTTTTCACAAAAATCACTTTATTCACATTGTGCGTTCTTAAGACCCGTGCTACATTGTTCGCAATGAAGTTAATTATTAGTTAAGTAATTTAGAAGCCAAGAAATTATTGGCTTGTTTAAGCTGGTAACTTCTTGATTTAAAAGTTTATTAGATGAATTTAAAAGTAAGAAGCGCCGCATTATTAATTAGCATTATTAGTTTAATCTTTGTCGGTCTAGTTTCTATTGTTTCTGCAGACACGATTACATCCAATAGTTACTCACTCGCAACCTCTCTCTCAAAATCATCTCCAGTGGTTAATGAACCACTAAACATAAACCTCAATCTTTCTACTGTTGGATCAGGTGTATCAAATGGAATTTTCCAAGTTCAAGTTTTTAACTCTAACAATGTTAAGGTCTTGAGCAA
>DATGWJ010000008.1:0-2252 GCA_035299545.1 Minisyncoccota bacterium
ATCCTACAGTTACAAAGACTTACACTCTTACAGCATACGGTCAGAATGGTGCATCAGATACACGAAGTGTAACTGTGTACGTTGATGAGGAAGAAGATAATAACCAATGTCATATAGATAGTTTTACTGCAAGTGATACAAGGATAGATGAAGGTGATTCTACAACTCTCAGATGGAGTACAACTGATTGTGATCATGTAAAAATCTCAGATATTGGCAGTGTAAATGATGATGGAAGTGAGAAAGTATCTCCAGATCAAGATACAACATATACTATAACTGCTTATAATAACGATGGTTCAACTATAAAAGAAACAGTAAGAATTTACGTTGATGAAGATAATAATAACAATGACAACGAGTGTTCTATTGATAGTTTCACCGCTAATAAGATTTATATAAATTCTGGCGATGGTATTACTCTACGATGGAGAACAACCGACTGTGATGATGTAAGTATTTCTGGTCTCGGAGATGTAAATGAAGATGATGAAGAAGTTGTGTACCCTACAAGTACAAGAACTTACACTCTTCGTGCAGAAGATAATGATGGAAATGAAGAATCTAGATCAATCCAAATTTATGTAAATTATAATCCAGTTGTTCCTCCAGTTTATAATACAAATGTTGTAACTACAGTTGCCACAAATATTTCACAAACAGGAGCTCAATTGAATGGATTAATAACAAGTACAAATTATGCAACAGCAAATGTGTACTTTGAATACGGACGCACAGTTGCTATGGGCTCACGAACATCTACACGTCCTACAAACGGCAATTCTAACTTCAGTGATTATGTAACTGGCTTAAGTCCAAATACAATTTATTACTTCCAAGCAGTATCTGAAGGTACCAATGGTATGTCTCGCGGTGCTATTGAAGTGTTCCGAACACTTTCATACACCCCTGTAACTCCTGTAAATCCAGTAAGACCAATAGTTATACAAGGTCCAACAGTTACAGCATCTGCTTCACCAATCGTTCTACGAATAGAAAACAGATACCAAACAATTGGAATCGGAGAGACAGTTGATTACACTGTTTACTACAAGAATATCAGTAGTTCAAAATTAACAAATCCAATGGTGCAAGTATTTATTCCAAAAGGGATAACTTTGATAAATGCATCACGCGGTACATATTCTGAAGATAATAGAACTTTATCTGCTCCAATCGAAGACCTACTTCCAGGAGCTGAAGGAGTAATATATCTACAAGGAGTAGTTGATAGCTTAGATGCGAACTTGGCTCAGATAGTTACAACAGCTATTCTTGTTTACACAAATCCAAACGGAGCTCAAGAAAATGCAATGGCATACGTTCTTAATAATCCAAAGATTGCAGTTAACTTGCTAGGTGCTTCAGCATTCTTCGGAGGATTCCTTGGAATGAGTTTGATTGGATGGTTGCTACTTATAATCTTAATCTTGGTTATAATTCTTATAGCACGTTCATTTTATAACAATCGTCGCAGTGATACGATAATACATAATCACGCTAACTAAGAAATAAACAACATACCCCGACTTCGGTCGGGGTATGTTAGTATATAGGTATGAAAATTGAGTTTAATAAAGAAAAAATAAAAGAAATATCTAAAAAAATTTTAGATAAAGCAATAAAAGAAAGTAGTAAGAATAAAACAGCGAAAGTTTTAGCTTTCTCTGGTGACCTTGGAGCAGGGAAGACAACTATAGTAAAAGAGATAGCCAAGCTTTTAGGAATTAAAGAAAATATTATTTCACCGACTTTTGTGATAATGAAAATTTATAAAATAAATCCTAAATCATCTTATTTCTCTAATTTTAAAAAATTAGTCCATATAGATGCTTATCGACTAGAATCATACAAAGAAATGCAGAAAATTGGCTGGGAAGAATTGGAAAAAGATAAGGATAATTTGATAATCATCGAATGGCCAGAAAAAGTAAAAGAAATAATTTCTAATAAATCTTTTAAAATAGAGCTTTCTCATATAGACGAAGAAAACCGCTCAATAAAATTCTAATTAAACATTTATCTCCGCCATTGTTTAACATAAGTGTATATTATATAATGAACTTATAAGTTTTATTATTTTAATTTAATTTTAAAAACATATGGCCAGATTACCAACCGTAGGACAAGACAACAACGAATGGGGAACAATACTAAACGAATACCTAGAGGTATCACATAATGCCGATGGTACACAGAAAGCTACATCTCTAGTCTGTAAGGGTTTCTTAACTCAATCAGGAACCAATGCT
>DATGWJ010000009.1:0-19991 GCA_035299545.1 Minisyncoccota bacterium
AGCATTGGTTCCTGATTGAGTTAAGAAACCCTTACAGACTAGAGATGTAGCTTTCTGTGTACCATCGGCATTATGTGATACCTCTAGGTATTCGTTTAGTATTGTTCCCCATTCGTTGTTGTCTTGTCCTACGGTTGGTAAGCGTGCCATATATATTATTAGTTAAAAAATTAAACTGATATTTGAGTATTATAACATTTCAATAAAAGAAAAGAAATAAAAGCACCGCCAGTTTACTGGCGGTGCTTTTGGTTTTATTATTCTGTTGTTGTTTTTACTGATTCAGTTGTATTTGTTGTAGTTGATGTAGTAACTGTCGCTACGGGAGCTACTGTTTTCTTTGTGGTTACTCTTGGTTTTACTGGTTCTGCTTTTGGCTTTATTGACTCAAGCTCAGGGAAAGTCTTTTCTATGTCCTCAAGAGATTTAAACCCGCTATATACCTTGCCGTTGATTACTATAGCTGGAAGATTGTCTGGAACTTTATAGATGGAAGTCATAGCTTTAATAGCAGCAACGTCCAGGTTGTAATCGAAAGAATAAACACGTAAATTTGGATATTTTTCTCGAAGTGAGGTTAGCACATATCCCTGCTTTGTACATTCATCACAATTGTCATTCTTGTAGAAATACAAAATGAAGATAGACTTCTGTCCGCATCTTTCAGTAATTTTCTTCATCAATAAGTAATCCTTAATTTCAAGAAGAGAGTAATACTTCTTCAAACTTATAACATCTACATTCTCGGTTCCGATATTACTTTCACTAAATGAAATTTTCTCCGCGAGTGAATTTAATTCTGAGGATAGAACTGTAGTAGATACATCTTTACAAGACAACTCCTCAAGTAAAGAGAACTGCGTCTCTGAAGACATGAGGTCAAGAGAAATTGTACTTTCTATAGATTTAAGCTGATCTATTTTTTTATTATTAAGATAATTAGAAAGCCAAAGTCCAGATATGAATATCGTAGATGTTATAAATAAAACGATAATATATTTTTTCCAATCATTAGGTTCGTGATTATGCATAAAATTAATTATTTTGTAGTAACGCGGCGTTCAAATGTCCAACTAGACTCCTTTGAGAAGATAGCATTATATATTGCTTTTAGCATCCAAAACGGGGCAATTACACTATATATTATAATAAAATAAAAAATCGAGAAGGAAAATCCTGATTTTTTGTCTGATAATTTTCTTCCAATCATCATAGACACAATAACTAGTATATATAAAATTACAACAAATAACAACGCTGCTTTAGTATTTATAAAAAACCAATCAAATTTTAAATTGAAAGCCGAAATATTACCTAACCCAACAGTATTTATTTCAATTATTTTTTGATAAATAAATTTAATTATATTCCCTGTAATATTTACAAAAAGAAAAATGACACCAAAAATAGAAATCAAACCAGACGGCAATGTAAACAATGCAACTGTCCCGTACTCTTTTTTAAACAGCAAGCGTCTGTAATCTACCATATTTTTAATAAATCCATATATCCATCTTAAACGCTGTCTATAAAGCTTTACAACGGAATCCGGAGTATTAGTGTATACATAAGCATCTGGACAGTGATCTATCTTATACCCGTGTTCTTGCATACGGAGAGCTATCTCTTGGTCCTCAGTATTATGTGCTTTTCTATAATATCCAAGATCGTCGAAAACTTTCTTCCTAAATATAGAAAAAGGTCCAGGAGTGACGTGAATTCCCCCCATAAATCCAAGCATTTTCTTGGTATAAATAGACATATCATATTCTATATTCTGAGAATATTGAATAATATTCTTAGGATTATAGACAATAATCGATGGAGCCACTGCCATAGTGGTAGGATCATTCTCAAAATATTTTAATATTCTTTTTAGAGATTCTGGATGAACAAAAGAATCGGAATCCAAACAACCGAAAAATTCTGAAGTAGTGTGTTCGAGTGCAAGATTTAAAGCTGTGTGCTTTCCCCCATTTTCTTTATGAAAAGCAAAAATATTTGAACCATTTTCAAAACTTTTAATTATATTCCAAGTATTATCTTTACTGCCATCATCAATTAAGAATATTTTTATTTTATCTTTTGGATAGTCTAGAGCTAACAACGATTTAACAGTTTTATCTATGGTCGCCTCTTCGTTATAACAAGGTATAGCAACAGTGACAGTAGGATAAGATGAGAGTTCTAAATATTCTGGATTATGCACAATATGGCGTCTTTTCTCTAAATAAGTCATTAATAAAAATATCTGTACATAGACAGAAAGAAAAGAAAATATATAAAATATGACAGTATAAACTGATTCCATAATGAGGTACAGTATACCATATTTCCTATATTTTTCAATGTAATATTTTCATTTTGGTAAAAGCGTATTTGTGATATAATTGTAGTTATGGAAAACACAAAACAACCAAAAATTTCTACACCGGTTGCCATAATAGTCGCTGGTGTTCTTGTTATGATAGGTATTTTATTAACTAATGGAGGTGGGGCTAAGGTTGCAAAACAAAAGACGTTATCAGAGCAAGTAGGAGTATCGAAAGATAAATTAACAGAGTGTGTTAAAGGCATTGATACAACAGCTTTGAGTACAAAAATACAAAATAGTGTTGCAAGTGCCATGAAATCTGTTCCAGAAAATGAAAGGGGTACACCATACAGTGTTATCGTTGGAAGTAATGGTGTAAAAGCTGAAATTCGCGGAGCTGACTCTTATGAAAATATTAAAAAGTTAATTGATCAAGTTTCAGCTGGCACAGTCACCCAAAAATATACTGGTGAGATTGCAGTTACTGAAGAAGGTGACCATATAATGGGTAATGCAAATGCCCCAATTAAAATTATTGAATATTCTGACTACGAATGTCCTTACTGCAAGATGATTCATTCATCTTTTGAAAAAATTGTGTCTGAATCAAATGGTAATGTATCTTGGGTTTACCGTCACTGGCCAATACACCAGAACTCATTTGAGAAGTTAGTAGCTGCTGAATGTGTAGCTAAAATAAAAGGTAATGATGCTTTCTGGGAATACTCTAAGTTACTCTTTGGTTTACTTCAAACAGAGCAGAAACCTTCCGTTTCTGACCAACTATAAATAGTATAAAAAAGAGCAAGGACTTACCTCGGGAACGATTTGAGGAAAGACCTTGCTCTTTTTTGATGCTTTACTTTAATCGAAATAGTTCTTCAAACGTGCAATTTTTTCATTGTTGCGTAGTTTTTCATGAACTTTAGCTTCAATCTGACGAATACGTTCACGAGTAACCCCGAATTCCTGCCCTACTTCTTCAAGAGTATGCTGGATACCATCCATAAGGCCATAACGAAGTTCCAGAATTTTTCTTTCCTTTGGATTAAGAGTATCGAGTACTTCTTTTATCTGATCTGAAAGAATTCTTCTTGAAGCATCCTGGTCTGGGCGAAGTATTTTATCATCAGCAATAAACTCTCCACGTGTGGACTTCTCATCATCATCCCCAATTGGTTGCTCTAAGGAAACAGTGTCTTGGTTTATTTGTTCTATAACATTAATCTTGTCTACATCAAGATTCATTTCCATTGCAATCTCTTCCACAAGAGGCTCACGCCCAAGATCTTGAGACAATCTTCGAACAACTTGTTTATATTTTGAAATAGTTTCAACCATATGAACTGGAATACGAATTGTACGAGATTGGTCTGCAAGAGCACGAGTAATAGATTGACGAATCCACCATGTAGCATAAGTTGAAAATTTATATCCTTTTGTCCAATCAAATTTCTCCACAGCTTTAAATAAACCGAGGTTCCCTTCTTGAATCAAGTCAAGAAGTGTAAGATCGGAACTACGTCCTACATATTTCTTTGCAATAGATACTACAAGACGAAGGTTTGCGCGAGCAAGTAAGTTCTTTGCTTCCATGTCACCCTTTTCAATACGATAAGCAAGATTCTTCTCTTCACTTGCTGGAATAAGAGGATACTGCCCGATTTCTTTCAAATACATCTGTATAGAGTCGTATGTCTGTGCATCTTTACTATACTTTAGGGCAATTTTGTCAGTATCTCCTTCTACATCAAGAAGATTGCCTCCTTCAAGAACATCAACTCCAGAAGCAGACAATTTCTCATAAAGTTCATCTAGGAAAAGAATATTATTCTCTATATCTGGGAATATTTTTATTATTTCATCATATGTTATAAACCCTCTCTTTTTACCTTTCTCGATAATAGAATTTGACTTCTCTTCTAGGTCTTGAATTTTCTTCTCTACAGATGACTTCTTTGTTAGAGTTTTATTTGAGGATTGAGAATTCTTCTTTGAAGAAGATTTTTTTGTCGTTTTTACCGACACTTTCTTTTTCCCTACAGTTTTCTTAGAAGATTTAGTCAATTTTTTCTTATTTGATTTACCATGAGAAGAAGCAGAAGATTTTTTAGTAGAAATCTTTTTATTAATTTTGCTTTTAGCAATTTTCTTGTTATTTTTTGCTTTTTTTGTTTTTTCTTTTTTTGTCATATTATTTTGATCTACTATGTTTAATATCTTCTATTTTTTCGACTATTTTTTGGTAAGTAGTAAGTTCTTTATCTATATCATCTTTCTCGCCCTTCCTTTCCTTATCTTTTATCCTTAATAAAATGGAGTACAGTTCTTCGTTTAATATTTCTTCTTCCAAATTCAGAACTATTTCTTTCATATCGTTGGTTAGCGTCTTAATCTTGTCACCATACCACATTTCTGCTTCAAATGAAAGATCGTCGGAGCGAGGATTATATAAATCAAATAATTTTTTGTATTTATCGGCTCCTATATTATTCTCAAATGAAATTCGTAACTCCTCTATTTTATTTGCTTGTTCTTCATTCTCCCCTTTCCAGAATATAATTCCAAATAATCTTTTCTCTAAATTATCACGTCTAGAATTTGTATTTTTTGTGTTTTCTTGTTTGTTTAAGACAGAAATATTATTTATATTTTGCGATTTTTCATATTCTTTATAGTCATCAGTTATAGCACTTTCTGAAATTCCTGTCTTATCATATATTTCTTTTATATAATTAGACTTTTTGATTGAACTTTCTATCATAGCAAGGAATGGGAAAATCTTTTCTATGATTTGTCTTCTCCTTCCTTCTTTATCTTTTGTATTTTCACAAATCTTATCTAAATGGAAACTTATTATGTCTGTTTTACTTTTTATTATCTCTTCCCATTTTTTGCGATCTTCTAATATTATATCTGCCGGATCTTTCCCTTTAGGGAAAACAGCAACTTTCACTTGCATCCCCAAAGATAGAGCTATCATAGCAGAGCGATTCACTGCCCGAATACCAGCATCATCACCATCATAAGCAAAAATGATATTTGAAGAAAGACGTCTGACTAATCCTAGGTTGTTTATTTTTGATTCATTATCAGTAAGAGTATCCGTAAATGCAGTCCCAGAAACGGCTACAGTGTTCGTAAAACCAGCCTGGTGAGATAATATGAGGTCCACCTGCCCTTCTACAATAATACTGTAATCTCTGGTTCTAATTGCATTTTTTGCTTTATCCAAACCGAATAATACATTTGATTTGTTGAATAGTGGAGTATCTGGGCTATTTAGATATTTCGCCTCTTCAATAGAAGAATTAGCATCTGGCTTCTTAAAAATTCTACCCGTAAAAGCAATTACTCGCCCACTTGAATCATTTATTGGGAACATAATACGCCCACGAAATCGGTCATAAAACCTGTCGTCCTTTTTCTTTATTAATCCAACTGTTTCAATATCTTCTTTTTTAAATCCTTTTTTAATTAAGTAATCAAATAAAGATGTCCATGATTCTAAAGAATAACCAATTCGGAACAATTTAATAGAAGCATCATTGATCCCCCTAGAAAGAATATAACTTCTGGCTTCTTTATTATTGAAAAAATTATTTTCAAAGAAAGAAGTCGCTTCTTCCATAATCTCATAGTATGTATCCTTTTTATCTTTTTCTTTATTTTTATATGAGGAAAGTTCTACTCCTGCACGTTCTGCTAATATTTTTAATGACCCCAAGAAATCTGTCCCTTCAAAGTGTTCTACAAAAGAAAAGATATCTCCTTTAGCTCCGCAACCAAAACAATAGTAACTCCCCCTCTCTTCTGAAATGAAGAAAGAAGGAGTTTTCTCGTTGTGAAATGGGCATTTTGCCTTGTAATTTTTCCCAGCTTTTTCAACACTCAAATAGGAAGAAATCACATCGACGATGGAAAGTCTCTCTTTAATTGTTTGAACAGATGAGTTCATATTTTATTTATTTGTGAACTTATTACACTAAACTATTACCCAAGATCTTCCCCGTTGTTTTCGTCTTCAATAACTTCACTTGGACGCTTTACTCCAAAACCAGTTCCAGCTGGAATAAGGTTACCAATAATAACATTTTCCTTTAATCCTCTTAGGTTATCTACACCTCCACGGATAGCATTGTTGATAAGAACTCTGTTTGTGTTCTGGAATGATGCAGCTGAGAGCCAACTCTTTGTTGTAAGAGAAACTTCTGTAATACCAAGAACTATAGTTCCAGCTTCAGCTTTCTTGCCACCTTCTTTTTCTACGCGAATATTTTCTTCAATTAATTCAATATTCTCTACAATTTCTCCTGGAGAGAAAGTAGTATCCCCGGCATCTTTAATTTTCTTTCGTGAGAACATCTGACGAATAATTATTTCAATATGTTTTCTAGAAATTGAGGCACTCTGTAAGTCATAAACTTTATTTATTTCATCTACAATATACTCCTCAGCAACTTCCTTACCTCCATATTTTACAATCTCATTGATATCTGCAGAACCGTCTGTTAGAAGGTCACCTTTCTTAACTTGTGAACCAATTTTTACTAAAATTTGACGGCGTGGAGGAACGGTATACTCTACTTCGTTACCATTCTTGCCTCCTGCTTTGTTGTTTGATTTCAGATCAGAAAGTACTTTAATCAATTTTTCTTTTCCATTATCTATTACATCTACCACTTCTCCATCTGTCACAGCAATGATAGCTGGATTCTTAGGTGTACGTCTTTCAAAGATTTCTTCAACACGAGGAAGACCTGTAGTAATGTCAACTGTCGCAACTCCTCCAGCATGGAAAGTACGAAGTGTAAGCTGTGTTCCTGGTTCTCCGATAGCTTGAGCTGCGATAATTCCTACAGCTTGACCAAGCTCAATCATACAATTTCTTCCAAGATCAAGACCGTAACAATTTCTACAAATACCGTGGACCGTCTCGCAAGAAAGAGGTGTACGAACATACGCTTCTTTTATTCCAGCTTTTTCTAAAAATCTAGAATCTTCTTTTGTTATTAATGCTCCTTTCTTGAATAGAACTTTTCCTGTCTCATCTTTTATATCAGAAAGTAACACACGTCCATTAATATACTTAGCGAATGTGCCATTCACAGCTACAACTTTCTTTCCATTCTTTGTTCCGCAATCTTCTTCAGTGACTACGACATCCTGAGCGACATCGACAAGACGACGTGTAAGGTAACCTGCTTTAGCAGTATTAAGAGCAGTATCGGCAGCACCTTTACGTGAACCGTGAGTAGTAATGAAGTATTCAAGAGGAGAAAGACCTTCAATATAAGATGGAATAATTGGGAAATCGAGAGTCTCTCCAGATGTATTCACAATCAAACCTTTCATACCACACATCTGAACCAAACTTCCCATATTTCCTCGAGCTCCTGAAGTAATAAGATCGTAAGTAGAACTCTTCACATCGAGGGTTGTTGGAATTATTTTTTCAATTTCTTTCTTGGCATGTTCCCAGATTTCAATAACTTTTTGATATTGTTCATCTTCAGAAAGCAAACCTTCGTTAAATTGTTCGCGAACAACTTCTTCTTCTTTACGGAATTTCTTTATAACATCTGCTTTGCCTTCAGGAATCTTTACGTTATCTATACCCCAAGTTACTCCAGAGTAAGTCGCATATTGGTAACCGAATCCTTTAATTTTATCCAAGAAAGTAGGAGTATCATCTATACCATAGTGAACAATAAGTTCATCCACAAGCAAAGACATTCTTTTAATATTTATTTCTTCATTAATATAAGGAAAATCTTCTGGGAAAATAGTGTTAAAGAATAATCTTCCAACTGTTGTTTCGAATGGTTTTCCTTCAAAAATATTGTATCTTTCTTTTTCACTTCCAAGAACTTTAATTTTTGCACGGAAAGTAATAACACCGAGGTCGAAAGCTGTGATAGCTTGGTTTGGACTTGCGAATGCCATTCCTTCTCCTTTTTCTCCATCAACTGATTTAGTCATCCAGTAACATCCAAGGATAATATCCATCTTTGGCATAACGATTGGAGAACCATCTTGTGGCTTAAGTAAGTTCTTGTTTGAAGCCATATATTCACGAGATTCTTCTTGTGCCATATCTGAAAGCGGTACATAAACAGCCATCTGGTCTCCGTCGAAGTCAGCGTTGAACCCTGCACAAACAAGAGGGTGCACTTGAATAGCATTTCCTTCAATAAGAATAGGATTGAAAGCTTGTATACCTAGACGGTGAAGTGTAGGAGCACGGTTCAAGAGAACATACTTCCCTTTTATCACTTCTTCAAGAATTGCCCAAACCTCTGGAACTCCTTCTTCTATCAAACGGTTTGCTCCACGAATGTTGAAGGCAAGTTCTGTTTCTAATATTTTTGAAATTACGAATGGCTTAAACAATTCAAGAGCCATATGCTTTGGTAAACCACATTGATTGAGCTTAAGATTTGGTCCAACCACGATAACTGAACGTCCGGAATAGTCCACACGCTTACCGAGGAGGTTCTGACGGAACAAACCTTGCTTTGATTTAAGGTTGTCTGAAAGTGATTTAAGAGCTCTCTTTTGAGATGAAGATACAGCTTGTGAATCATTCTGTTTTGCTATTGAGTTATCTATAAGAGCATCTACTGCTTCTTGTAAGATTCTTTTTTCGTTACGAAGAATCACATCTGGAGCACCGATTTCTTTCAACTTCTTTAAACGATTGTTTCTGTTTATTACTCTTCGATAAAGGTCATTCAGATCTGAAGTTGCATGTCGTCCGCCATCAAGAGCCACCATAGGGCGAAGTGCAGGTGGAATAATAGGAATCACAGTTAAGAACATCCATTCAGGACGAATACCTGAGTGAATCATTGATCTTAAGAGAGATAATTTCTTCTCAAGTTTTTCTTTATCTATACTTGATGCCTTAGGGAGAATAGCTTCTGTCTCAGCTTTTAACTTCTCTAAGTCCATATTCTTAAACAAAGTAAAGATAGCTTCAGCTCCAATACTTGCTTCGAAACAACTTCCATACTTTAGACCATAGTGGTGATAAGCTATTTCATTAAGAACTTTTCCGACAGCTATTTCATTGATTTCCCTCTTTGTGTTTAATAGAAGTTCCTTTAACTTTTCTTTCTCTTCTTCGTTATTTGAACTCTTTAATTTTGATTTAAATTCACTTTCCAGATTCTTGATTATTGTTTCTTTTTCTTCTTCATATACATTTGTAACTATATATCCGGCAAAGTATATGACTTTCTCCAAATCACTTACCGAGATATTTAGAAGAACTGACATACGAGATGGCACACCGCGCAAGAACCAAATATGCGCAACCGGTGATGAAAGCTCTATGTGACCCATACGTTCACGTCGAACTATAGAGCGAGTCACTTCTACGCCACATTTTTCACAAACGATATCCTTATATCTAATGCGTCGATATTTACCACAGTAACATTCGTAATCTTTTTCTGGTCCGAAGATTCTTTCGTCGAAAAGACCACTTCTTTCAGAACGCCCTGTTCTGTAGTTGATTGTTTCTGGTTTAGTCACTTCTCCATAAGACCATTCACGAATGGCTTCTGGAGATGCTAACTTGAGAGCTATTGAGTCGAAATTTGTTGTATCAATTGTTTTCATATATTAGATATTTTAAGCTATTAATTATTGTTTAGCTTTTTAAGGTCGACATCGAGTGCAAGACCTCGGAGGTAATTCAATAATACATTGAATGAAGCTGGAATATTTGGCTCTCCGATTGTGTGACCCTTAATAATAGCATCGAATGTTTGTGAACGACCAATGATATCATCCGACTTAATTGTAAGCATTTCTCTGAGTGTGTAAGCTGCTCCATGACCTTCCAATGCCCAGACCTCCATTTCTCCGAAACGCTGTCCTCCACCTTGAGCTTTTCCTCCTAATGGTTGCTGTGTAATGAGAGAGTAAGGACCAATAGAACGCATGTGTAATTTGTCTTCCACCATGTGGTGAAGCTTGAGCATGTACATATAACCAATGGCTATATCTTGATCGAAAGCATCTCCTGTACGGCCATCATAGAGTGTGACTTTACCACTTTCTGGTAATCCGGCTTTTACAAGTTCAGCTTTTATTTCAGGAACAGTTGCAGATGAGAATGGAGGAACTATTGCTTGATAGCCAAGTGTATTTGCAGCATAGCCTAAATGCATTTCTAGAATCTGACCCAAGTTCATACGAGAAGGCACACCGAGAGGTGTAAGTATGACATCGATAGGTGTACCATCGGCCATGAATGGCATTTCTTCTTCTGGTAAGATAACAGAGATAACTCCTTTATTACCGTGACGTCCTGCCAATTTGTCTCCGACAGAAATATTTCTGATTTGAGCAATTTCAACTACTATTCTCTTTATGATTCCTGATTCAAGATTGTGTCCTTGGTCGCGTGAGAAGACCTTAACACCTATAACTCTACCTTGCTTTCCGTGTTCTAGGCGAAGTGAAGTATCTTTCACATCACGAGCTTTTTCAGTGAAGATAGAACGAAGTAATCTTTCTTCTGGAGTAAGCTCTGTCTCTCCTTTTGGAGTAATTTTACCTACCAAAATATCATTCTCTTTTACTTCTGCTCCGACAACGATGATTCCATCTTCATCAAGATCTTTCAATTTATTTTCTCCAACATTTGGAATATCGCGAGTTGTTATTTCAGGTCCAAGCTTTGTATCACGAACATTACAAATGAATTCTGTAACATAAATACTTGTGAATTTACTATTCTTTACTAATTTTTCAGAAAGGATTATCGCGTCCTCATAGTTTGCTCCACCCCAAGACATGAATCCTACAAGCACGTTTTGACCGAGAGCGATCTGTCCTTGGTCAGTAGTACTAGTATCAGCTAGAAGATCTCCCTTCTTTACCTTATCTCCCATTGATACACTTGGTCTCTGATGAAATACTGAGAAGTTGTTTGTACGTGAGAAATTTATAAGCTCATATTTATGATCTTTACCTTTATCATCTGTAACTACAATTTTCTTTGCATCTACATATGATACAGTTCCACTAGTTTCTGAAGTTACAAGACGTCCTGAATCTTTTGATGCAAGTTCTTCCATACCTGTCGCAACGAGTGGAATTTCTGGAGTAACACAAGGAAGTGCCTGCTTCTGCATGTTACTTCCCATCAGTGTTCTGTGAGCATCATCGTGTTCAAGGAAAGGAATCATAGAAGTTGCCACAGAGAAAGCTTGGTTTGTAGCCACATCGATAAAATCAATTTCTTCTTTCGCTATTAATCCTGGCTTTGTCTTAAGACGAGCTTCTACTTTCTCATCAAGAATGTTTCCCTTCTCATCATAATCAATTCCGGCATGAGCAATGTTGTATCTTTCTTCTTCAAGCGCATTCAAGTAAACAACCTCTCCGGTAATTTTGCCATTCTTAACTTTTATGTATGGTGTCTCTATTATTCCAAATTCATTGATTTTGGCATAAGTAGAAAGGTGTAAAATAAGACCAATGTTTGGACCTTCAGGTGTGTGAATAGGACATACGCGACCATAGTGAGATGTGTGTACATCACGAACCTCAAGCCCAGCACGTTCACGTGTAAGACCTCCAGGACCAAGAGCAGACAAAGTACGTAAATGCTCTACTTCCGCCATTACGTTTTCTTGGTTCATAAATTGTGATAACTGGTTTGCTGTAAAGAATTCTTTTATACGTGCTTGGAGCGGACGCTGATTTATAATCTGCATAGGAAGAGTTGTCCCTACATCAATAGTAGACATACGGTCTTGAATATTTCTCTTTATCTGAGACATACCCATGCGGAACTTCTGTTGAATCATTTCCCCTACATAGCGGACACGGCGTTGACCCAAATGATCGATATCATCTGCTTTTGAATGAGGAGTATTGTTTAATAAAATTATGTTGGTAACTATAGTTACTATATCATCCCCAGAAATAGTTCTGCGTTCCATTTCCTTGTCATCCATACTTTTATCGAATCGCTTATTGAATCGGAAACGTCCAACTGGGGAAAGATCATATCTTTCAGCAGAGAATAATGCTGTTATAAATTCACGAGCGTTTTCAGCTGTAGCTAAGTCGCCATCACGTAGACGCTTGTATATCTCAATGAATGAATCCTCAGCTTTCTTTGCTGAATCCTTTTCTAAAGATATCTTTACAGCTTTTAGAACATCTTCATTCTTACCGAATGCTTTCAATATTGCTTCATCCTTTTCAATTCCAAGTACACGAAGAAGTGAAGTAACTGAGAATTTACGCTTTTTATCTACACGGACATATACCGCCCCATCTGTATCAGATTCAACTTCTATCCAGACACCACGAGCAGGAATTATCTTTGCTCCAAAATATCTCTTGCCTTTTAGTTCTTGTTCTGTGAAAAATACTCCGAAACTTCTTGTGAGCTGAGGAACGATGACACGTTCAACTCCGTTTATGATGAATGTTCCATGTTTGGTCATTAGAGGAATATCCGCCATAAAAATTTCTTGCTCTTTTGAAGTGCCAAGTCCTTTATTTAAAAGTTTGACGCGAGCTTTCAAGCTACCCTCGTAAGTTAGCTTGTTGATCTTTGTGTATTCTTCATTGTATTTTGGTTCTGAGAGTGAGAAAGAAGAAAAATCCAATTGGAATTTCTTTTCTGAATAGTCGTTAATTGGAGAGAACTCCTTGAACACTTCTTTAAGCCCTGACTCCACTAACCAATTAAATGATAGGAGTTGATTCTCTATCAAATTTGGAAACGGAACCAATGGCTTCTTGTAACCGGCAAAATATTTCTTCTCACGTCCTGCTGTTTTTTTCATAATAATATTTATTATAATCAGTAAAATAATTCTATATACAAGGCGATGATGAGTATGTTTTCATGATGTAGTAAACCTACTTCTTGAAAATAAACGGAATCATCAACGCAGTAGATAGTTTTATTTTACTGATTATAAACGTAAAAACCGACAAGGTGACCATACCTTGTCTCTGTTTTTTATTTATAATTGTTGGCAATATTGTTTTTTAACACAAGTATAGTTAAAAACTTAATAAAACGAGGATTGATTTGCCATAACTCAATCTATTCAATCTGACCCGAATCCTATACTATTTTAACTTATTTGTCAATATTGATTTTTCCCTTAAAAAATACTAGCCGATTGGAGTACAAAAAATTAAAAAACCAGAAGATTGTAATCTTCCGGTTTTGGTAAACATTTAAGCTTAGCTTAAAATTAATTTCTTAAATTCTTCATCATTATTATCTGTAACAATTCTTACGGAGTAGACAGAAGATTCTGTCTCTATATGTAAGGATCCTTCTTCTTCAAAAACATCAGAGATATTACTGGTTGTATGAATATCTTCGCATTTTTTATAAAAAAGAGGTTGCCCTATTTTACAGTCCGAAGCAAGAGTCCCAGCTTTATTTCCTCCAATTTCTAACATGAAGAATTTTCGCCTTTTAATCCTTTTCTTAGTCAGAACAATCTTAGTTCCAGCCTTCAATAAACCAATATCTTTCTCCATTTGGGAAAATTTAGTGAATTTTCAAATTTACCTAATATTATAGGTTGCCAAGCTAATAGTCAAATACTATAAAAGTGGATTATTTTTTAGTTTTATTTTTCCATTCTTCTATCTTTTTATGGTCACCAGATAGGAGGACAGTGGGTACCTTATATTTCTTGCCTTTATATTCTAGAACTTCAGGGCGAGTATAAATCTCACTCGAAGAGACACGCTCTTCTTCACGAGAATCAAAGTTACCCAGCACTCCTTCTATCTGACGCGAAATAGAATCCACAAGTATCATTGCTGGTATTTCTCCTCCAGTGAGAACATAATCCCCTATTGAAATTTGTTTTGTCTTCAAAATCTTATCTACACGAGAATCTATTCCTTCATATCTGCCACAAATCATAATTATGTCGGTATATTTTTGAGCGAAATTTTTTGCAATTTTTGTAGTAAACTTTTCGGCAGTTGGCACAAAATTAATTACCATTAATTTTGTGCTTTTCTTTTTTGATAGTTTTTTAGTCACAGACTCTACTGCCTTAATAACCGGTTCTGCCCGCATGACCATTCCTGGACCTCCAGCATAAGGCCTATCATCTACTTGCAAAGACACGTTGCCATCCGGCCACACTTTCTTGTACTTCCCCGTCACAAATTTACGAGGATTTATAAAATTTACCTTTATTTTTTTATCTTTTATTGCCCTGCCTAGAATGGACTCTTTCAAATACGAATCGAACATTTCAGGGAATAAAGTAATGATATGGAAATTCATAAAAATTAGTTGCTAGTTTCTAGTTTATAGTTTCTAGTAGAAAATGCAAGAGCCAACAAAAAATCCGACATTGTCGGATTTTTTGTTTTAACTTTTTATTTACTAGCATCTAGAACCTAATCACTAAAAACTAATCTATTTCATCTTCCCTCTTGTTAATGGACCAACAATACCATCGGGAGTAAGGTTATTAGATTTTTGGAAATTAATCACAGCTTTCTTGGTAAGTAAGCCGAAGTAAGTGGTTTCGTGATTTAATGAACCAGAACCAGAGAGAGATACTGGGTATCCATGAGTATTAAGATATGACTGAAGTCCTTTCACATCATTACCTGTCATCTTGTATTTTAGAGTTCTGGTTGAGTTAGAAGATGAGAATGATGGAGTTGATGTGGGAGTACTTGGTGTAGTAATGATTTCTGGTTGAATTTTAGTTTGTTGTTCTTGAATGAATTTCTCTCTGAATTCTTTGTAAGTACCAGAGTGAGAACCGGAATCTACCATTTTTGATACATCAAAGATATGAGTAGAGTAAGTACCTGTATAAGTAAATACAATCTTTCCTTCGGCATTTGACATACAGAGACCATCGTTACAGTTAGCTCCTGTAATGTTTTGTCCTGTTATGTTATCTACTTTAACGTAATAGTATTGATTTGGTTCTAAATCACCTACTGTATGTACTGTGTTTGTGAGACCTGCTAGAGCATTAGATTCCGTCCAGGTTTTGTGAGAAGTGGTCCAAGTGGTGATGTTGGTGATGTCGAGCCATGCTGGTCTGGTATCTGTGGCATTGTAAGATGTAAATGTTCCACTTTGTGGAGTTATTTTTAAGCTAGCTACAGATCCACTTGTTGTTCCTAAATCACGGAATTTACCATCTCCATATATTCTGGCACCTGCTCCGATATTTATGGTATCGTTGTTTGTTAAATTATGAGGTGGTTGATATTCATATGCTCCGATATCAGGTGTGCCATACATTGGATTACCTAGGTAATCGGTAGTTAGAGAAACATCAGTACCAGCGTCGATGGCGGGAGAATTGTATAAGAGAGCAAAGTTGTTTGTTGACGTGTTTGTAAATAAAGGGTCTTGATTCTTTGAGTGTGATTCTAAACCTGAAGATGCAACTTTGTAATCAGCAAAGTTGTAGTCTACAGCATTGTATCGAAAAGCGTTTGCTTCTCTACTATTATCAAAAATATTGTAATCTGAGCTAATTTGAATTCCTCCAGCTACAGCTAACTCATGAATTAGCATTTCATCTTCGTGATTTTTAGTAATATTATTTTTTACATTCCATGTGCCAGTACTACTGAAACCTATTCCTATATTTCCGTTCCAATTCCCACTATCTCCTGGACCTTTTTCGTAATTATCATAAAAAGTATTGTTGTATACAGTACCTGATGAACCTACGGCCATAGCAGCTCCAGATTTAAAGTTTTTATAAGCAACACTATTTAGCACATTGAATGTGGCTGTGTCGTGTGAAGTAAAACCATCACCAGCAGTAGAACTGTTTGTATTACCATTATTATAGGCGAGACATTTATTACAAGTTACAACAGATGTACCATTTACACTAAAACCATCTTCATAGTTTCCATATGCTATACCATTATTAATAACAACTGCAGCAGAATCAACACTATTAAAACCTGAACTAGTTTCATTATTAGCAAAAGTCGAATTGTTTATAGTAAGAACAGATGTTCCTTTTGCAGAAAAAATACCTCCGTCAGAAACGACATTATTAAGAGTAGCAGTAGTATTCATAAAATTGAAAGTTAAATTATCTTTACTGTCATACGAGGACGAATCACTTATTACTACGTTACTACACCCATTAAAATAATAATTATATCCATCATTACCATGTCCTGTACTACCAGCAACAGTATCTTCAATAGTTAATCCATTTACGTTTAGAAAGTAATACAAATAATCAGATGCATTAGCAAGTGACCAATCATATATCTCATTATTTAAAAAACTTAAATTAACTGAACCATTAAAATGAGTCGCTTGGGTATAAGTTTTACCAGCAATTCCATTAAAAATACAGTTTTGTATTGTAGAATTAGTAACATATGTGGTTCCTGAATAATAGAAAACGAGACCTCTTTGGCTTCCTTGATTAATAACACAAGTATCAACTAATACCCCGTCTCCAGCAGTAACCCAGATACCATTAACCCCACCAGTAGAAGTGACATTTGAAATTGTTACATGGTCTGTAATTCCAGCATTCTCAAGATTTTTGTCGGTACCATTTTTAACATGAATATGATCAATAGTAATATAATCTTTTCCATTATTATATATAGCTTCTGTTCTAATATCTTGAGCATCTATGATAGGGTCAGCACCAATACCATAGGCACCAAATGTAATAGGATTACCTGCAGTTCCTGATGATGGAATAATAAGTTTATCATTCCATGTTTCTCCTCTTTTAAAATAAATATTATCTCCAGCAACAAATGTTATACCATTAACTTTTGATATCGTTTGCCATGGAGCATCTGAAGAAGTACCCAAAGCAGTATCAACACCTAAAGTTGCATCTACATAGTAATTTGCGGCAAAAGCAGAATGAGTAAAAAATAAAGAAAAAACAAAAAATAGGAAAGAAAATGAAATTGTTTTTTTACTCAAGATTTTATCCATAATATACGTAGATTATAGCACAACAAAAGCCCCGAGCGAAGCTCGGGGCTTTTGTGTTTTTACTTAGATTCCTTTTAGGTCTTCTAGTGCCGCATCAACTGATTTAGATGATTCACTACTTGATGAAGATGAAGAAGATTCAACTTTACCACCTTCTGGTTCATTAATTTTTAGATTAACGCGAGCGTTATTCTTCATACCGATAACTCGCAAGAGAGTTCTTATTGCTTTTGCAGTATTACCTTGTCGGCCGATAATTTTACCCATATCTGCACCGTTAACTGTCATTGTAATAAGTACGCCCATTTCGTCTACTGTACGGTCGATTTTCACGTCTTCCGGATTATCAACCAAAGCTTTCACTATATACTCTAAAAATGCTTTATCGTCTGCCATATAATTCTTAATAGTATTATTCTTAAACATCCGCAGTGTACCGACTACAACCTGCTGTGCATATTATATCATAAAATTCTCCCTATGTGCAATAATACACAATATTATTATTTTATATAATTTTAAAAGAATCACAGAAAAAATACTAAAGTGTACTTAGTGTTCTTACTTAACTTATACTAGATTAATTATGCATAATTGTGGATAGTTCTTCGATTGTCACAATTTCCATTCCAATAGACTGGGCATAATCTATAATAGCAGTAATATTAGCGATACTAACTACATTAATCCCTGGTGTATCTGAGATATCATGACCAAATAATATTAAAGCTTTATTATTTAATCTACAATCATCCATATATCCCTTTAATGTATTTAATCTAGTTTCATCTAATTGATCGATGTCGTAACCAGGTAATGAATACTTATTTAATCCCACATCTCTTGGATTAAAAGGTTGATCCCCCGAAGAAGATACTTTTCTTCCTGTCTCTCTATACTTTGCAGTTTCAGTTTGGACTAATTCATTATTAGCACCTCCAGGATAGGCAGTGTGTCTTGGTAATTTTATGCCTCTATTAGTAAAAGCTAAATTTACAGCTTCATATTGAGCATCTATTCCTGCTGCATCAAGTGTCCTTAAATCAGGATGTGTCGATGAATGACATTCAATATCCATCCCATTCACATATAAATCATACCATCCCTTAGGCGGAGAATCGACATATGAATTAGTTGTAATTACATAGAATGTTGCTTTTATTTTTTTCTGTTTCAAAATAGGAAATAATGTTGTTACTTGAGTAACTCTGAAATCGTCCCATGTTAGAACTAGTTGACCTTTTGTAAAGGTCTTACTTACTACTAAATCGTTGCAATATCTTAACACTCTATTTAAGCTATTACCTGTTTTATTTGTCGAATAATAAAACAATTCACTTAAATACTGGCGGTCATCAGAAGAATTATTTGCAAACTTAGAAAATAATTTTCCTTCGTGTCCATCATTGCATACATTCATAATTGGTATTCTTCCAATTTCGTTAATATGCCACCTCTTTGGATGATTGACGTCATAAAATGTATTTGTTCCCCTTGCAAGATTACTATAAATTGTGGTATTAGATCTATCAAACTGATTTCCCGTAAATTCAAGAAGGCAATCAGTTAGATTTATCTTTGTTAAACTACCTGTAAAATTTTTTTCTCTCCTGTATCCGGTATATGTATTTACTATTTCATTCCCATTCAGATCATTAGGTACATATATATCTACTTTCCCTTGTTTCTTATAAAGTGTATACCCATGATCTAAACAATACTTATTCATGTTGTCGTAATATTGTAGATTATTATCTGAGTTAACAATTTCGGCATTTAATAAATGGTTAGCGTTACCACTAACATCTATACCAGATACAATATCAGGATAATAAAATTGTAAATTTGTTACATAACTTTCAGATCTACATTCTGTTATTGTTTTAATTCCAGTAAATTTTTTTAAATCTGAAATACTAACAAAGTCACAAGTTAATCTCAATGGGTAAGAATTATTCCCCGCTGCAAAATTCCAAGTGGCTGCATTAACAGTAACATTATTACCAAAAGAAACACCTGATTTAAAACATCTGAATCTTAATTCTTTGGCTGTAGCATCTATATGAATAAAAAACTCAATCTCACCGATTCCTTTTAAGTTAGTATCAACACCCGCCAATATTAAACTCTGTTGAAAGTGAGTTCCATCTGAAACACCTAAATTTAAAGCTTGAGTTAATACATAATAAGCAAAACCTATCTCCCCAGCACTTGAATAATTACCAAACTCAAACATAAAAACATTACCTGTCTTATTTAAATTCTGTTTTAATTTAAAATAAATTGTATAATCCCTTCCATCAAATAATTGCTCACAATCTCTTGTTTTGTTCCCTGACACATACCCAAGAACACCTCTTCTATATGCAGGTGTTAAAATATTCACATTATTGCCACCAATAACGTCAGTAATAACAAAACCGCTTCTATCTTTCACCCAAAAACTTAAATCACTCTGTTTAAGTAAATGTGTAGCCCAATATGCCTCTCCTTTAAATGTATTTTGTATCCTTCCAAATCCCGGCTTCATTGTACTTGTACGATGTTATAGACAATATGATCAGTGCCGACCTTCCTCCAGCCGATGAAGTTATCAGCATTAGCTGTGGTATCTAGAGCTACTCCACCGATGTCTTTGGTGAATACAGTAGGTTCTAGGGTAACAGTGTATCCTCCTGTAGAGTCAATGAGGACTTCTAT
>DATGWJ010000010.1:0-34987 GCA_035299545.1 Minisyncoccota bacterium
TGATGCCACTCTAATCGCAGCTGACATCAACAACTACCTCTATGCATCAAACGGTACACCCAATCAAATACCCGTCATCTCTCTATTCCAAGACGTAGACTACGAACACAAACTATTCACTCGTCATGCTGCTCAAGTACTTGATGGTAACAATGTAGAAACATACGAACCTAGAGTCCTCGATATTGTCCTCTACAACACCGTTAAATCCGGCACCTCACTTACTACTTGTCAGACATATTATTCTGTACCGACGGAAGACCTCACTGCTAAGTGGGTATCCAAAACTGGTAATGATACGACAGGGAATGGAACGAAGGCGTTACCATACCTAACTATCGAGAAAGCATATAAAACATTCCCGACGGGAACAAAAGTTTATGTTAAATCAGGAAGTTATACAGAAGAATATAATACAACAACAATAAGATATTTCTATTTTGATACAGCGAAGACTTTTGAGATAAGTGGACTTGGACGCTGTGAAATATTAACTATCAGTACAACGTATGTAATTCGAGTTGTTGCTCTAAATATGCTAGTTACATTTAATAACTTTATTTTTAATGGAGAAAGCAATACAACTCATATCTTTGATTCTTCAACTAATGCAAGTAAAGTTGTATTAAATAAATGTAGATTATTAAATCCTGTAACCAACTACATAAACTCCCCAGCTGCTACTGGTTATGAGTATGAATTAACAAATTCTATGGGAGTAGGGAGTAATACTGGTTATATTAGATGTATTTCTGGAGTTAAATTATATGGTTGTTTGATAAACAAAGGATATGTTTTAAATGCTAATAGTATTAAATATTGCAAGATAACAGCAACAGATAATCAAACATTTGCTATCTTTACTGGTTCAAATATGGAATTCTTTAATAATAAAATATCAGCTCAAAGAAGTGTTGTTCAAGCAAGTGGTGCCGTAGCAACAACAATAAAAGTTAATTACAATACTATTACTTACACATGGATTTCTTCAATAGGGGCAAGTCAATCTTTGATATATGTAGCCAATTCATTAATAACTCCTGAAATTAAATATAATAAAATATCATTACTAGGTACTAATGTAACGGACTACATTTATTGCATTAATTTTCTAAGTTGTACTAATCCAATAGTAAATTACAATAATATAAATATTGAATCAAAAGTAAAGGTTAGTACGTTTGAAGTATCTCCTTCATCAAGTAAGGGTAAAATAACATTCAACTATAATTATATTAAATCAAATAAAGAAGATGCCACAGATATTTCTGTAGGAGGGGAAACAACGGAAATTAATAGATGGGATGGTTCAGAATTTATTGGTAATAGATATATAGGGTATAAACGTAATTATCCTCTTGATACAACTGGTGTGAGTGTCCATGCATTTTTAATAAATGCAAGTATAAATAATATAATTAAATATAATTATATTTCTGAAACAGATTTGGGATTAGTAGTTAAAACAGGATTACAGCAGGCATATACTTCTGGTGGTGTATCATATAATTTGTTTTCGGATTGCCGAAAATCTATTTGGGCAAGAGGAGTAGGGGCTCTAAATGTTTATAATAATATATTCCATCATTCGGGAACAACTTATGGGAAAACATTTGAAAATGCTTTATATGCCGATGAGAATATAACTGCTGGTAATTATTGTGAACATATAACCCTAAGAAATAATATATATAAAATAACTCCATCATCATTGCAAGCAAATGTGGCATTTGATGAACATGCAGCATCAAATGGATCTACTATTGAAAATGAGATTGTTAATGGTGGATCCTATGTATTCCAAGCAAATGTTACAAAGTATACAACAATAACATTGGCTCAAGTGGCTGGGTGGATGAATAATAGTGCCAGCTCTGAAGTTACATTGGTAGATATTGTCCCACAGCTAGGAGGTCCTCAAATTGGAACTGGTGTTACATTAGATAGCTCTTATGATGACGGACTAGATGCTTCTACGACATGGGGAAGTGACACGGAAGTGCCAAATATAGTCACGAAACAGCAGGGTACAAATTGGGATATTGGTGCTTATGTTCACTAAATAACAAAAACTGGATTGGGTAAAATATTGTGCTATAATATAAGCAAGAATGGCTATGGAAGAGAATATACAAATTTACGAAGAACAAAGGCCGTGGGGTCTTTTTCGTAGATTCACAAATAATAAAAGTTCTACTGTAAAAATTATTACTATAAATCCAAACGAAGAACTCAGTTTACAAAGCCATAATAAAAGAGAAGAATTTTGGCGTGTTATAAAAGGTAATGGGGTTTTTGAAATAGAAGATAAGAAATACATAGTCGGGGAAGGGGTGGAGCAATATGTCCCCGTAAAAGCTAAACATAAAATAAAAGCTGGAGCTCAAGGTCTTGAAGTTTTGGAAATTGCTTTTGGAGATTTTGACGAAGAAGATATTATTAGATACGAAGATAAGTATGGGAGAATTTAATAGTTATGGTGCTAGGCAAAAAATCAAAAAAGAAAACAGTTAAGAAAAAAACATCTGTAAAAAAGGTTAGGCCTATTAAAGTAGCCAAGAAACAAAAAAAGAGTTTAAAGAAAGTTAAAAAAATAAAGAAAATAGCAAAAGTTTCTTCTAGAAAGAAAAAAGTTGTAAAGAAAAAAATAAAAAAGTCAGTAAAGAAAGTAGTAGAAACACTAAAGCTCAAAAAACTTCCTCAAAATCCAATAATTAAACCAAGCAATTATCCTTGGGAGGCAAAAGCAACATTTAATCCTGCTGCGTTTCAGTCAGATGGCAAGATTCATATTATATACAGAGCTATTGGAGAAGATGATTCTTCTTCTCTAGGTTATGCATATACTTATGATGGTCTTACTATAGATGGAAGACCTACTTATCATATCTATAAGAGATCTTTCAACGGAGATGAATCAGTCCCTAAAATAGATTATCTCTCTGGTGGAGGGTGGAGTGGTGGATGTGAAGATCCACGATTGGTACTTATAGATGACGTTGTCTATATGATCTTCACTGCTTTTGATGGATGGGGTTCTGTCCGTATGGCACTAACTTCTATAAAATTAGAGGATTTTAGAAATAAAAAATGGAATTGGAAAAATGCAGTTCTTATTTCTCCTCCTGGTGAAATAAATAAAAATTGGGTTATTTTCCCTGAAAAGATAAATGGTAAGTTTGCTATTATGCACAGTTTCTATCCGAAAATTTTAATTGATTATTTTGATAATTTAGATGAGCTTAATGGTAAGAAATTTATAAAGAGTAACAACACAAGACCTGTTGATTATACAAGAGGATGGGATAGTTGGTTCCGCGGAGTAGGACCTTCTCCTATTAAGACAAAATACGGATGGCTTATTCTTTATCATGCCATGGATTATAGAAATGCTGATCGATATAGAATGGGAGCTATGTTGCTTGATCTTAAAAATCCTACAAAAATTCTACACAGATCCAATAGTCCAATATTAGAGCCAGAGGAAGATTACGAAAATAATGGACACAAGTGGGGAGTTATATACTCTTGTGGAGCAGTGGTGAAGGATGGTGAACTGTTTGTGTATTACGGAGGGTCAGATAAATATGTATGTGTCGCTTCTATTAAATTACAAGATTTGATAGATGATCTAATGAAAGATAAAGAAGTTAAATTAAAAAAGAACGATAAAAAAGAAATTTAAAATATGTATGTAACAAAGCGATCGGAAGATAATCCAATTCTTATTCCTAATAAAGATCACTACTGGGAAGAATTTGCCACTTTTAATATGTGCCCCATTCGAAAAGGAAAGACAATCTATGGGATATATAGAGCAATTTCAGCGGTAGACAAAATAACTGTTCAACAACAAACTTCTATTATTGGGATAGGAAAGAGTAAAGATGGAATCCATTTTGAAGATAGGGAACCATTTATTACTCCCGAGGAACCTTGGGATGTGCATGGGTGCGAGGATCCCAGAGTTACTTTCTTTGAAGGAAAATACTATATTTTTTATACAGCTCTCTCTGATTATCCTTTTGGTCCAGACAGTATTAAAGTTGCAGTTGCAATATCTAAAGACTTAAAGAGTATTGATAAGCGTTATATTGTCACACCGTTCAATGCGAAAGCAATGACACTTTTCCCTGAAAGAATAAATGGAAAGATTACTGTCATTTTTTCTGCTCATACGGATATTCCTCCAGCAAAAGTTTCTATTGCGCAATTCGATAGGATAGAGCAACTATGGGATGAATCATATTGGAAAGAATGGGTTAAAAATATAGACACTCATACTGTAGATTTTAAAAGAAATCAATATGACCATTTAGAAGTTGGTGCACCTCCTCTTAAGACAAAATATGGATGGCTTCTTATATATTCTCATATTCAAAATTATTTTCCTCACCCTGATAAGTTGAGTCGTATCTTTGGTATTGAAGCAATTCTTCTTGATATAAATGATCCTACAAAAATTCTAGGTAGAACAAAGGGTCCAATTTTAGTACCAGAAGAATCATATGAATTATCTGGATACATATCCAATGTTATTTTCCCTACAGGAGCTCTTATAGATAAAGATACTCTAAGTATTTATTATGGAGCAGCAGATACAACTACTTGTGTAGCATATGTAAGCTTAAAAGATTTGCTAGGAAGTATGTATATTGAGACAAAAGACGAATGGAGCTTTAAAAGAGGATTAACAAATCCAATAATAACTCCAAATAAAGATAATGAATGGGAGGCGAAAGCAACTTTTAATCCTGCTGCTATATATCTGGGAGGTAAAATTCATATTTTATACCGCACTTTGTCTAAAGAGAATACTTCTTTTATTGGCTATGCAACAAGTAAGGATGGTTTTACTATTTCAGAAAGACTAGCTACTCCTATTTATATACCTAGAGAAGATTTTGAAATGAAAAAAATTCAAGATGGAAATTCTGGGTGCGAGGATCCCCGCGTAACACAAATAGGTAAGAATCTTTATATATGTTATACCGCTTATGATAGTGTAGGTCCTCCAAGAGTTGCCATTTCTTCTATTACAGTGAAAGATTTCTTGGCTCGTAACTGGAATTGGAGTAAACCATCAATTATTACTCCTCCTGGTTTTGACGATAAGGACACTTGTATTTTGCCAGAGAAATTTAAAAATGGATATTTTGTAATTCATAGAGTAGGGAATGAGATGTGCGGTGATTATTTACGATCACTTGATTTTACTAATAATACAATTAAAAAGTGTATTCGTATAATAGGACCACGCTCAAATTCTTGGGATAGTTTAAAAGTAGGCATTTCTGCCCCTCCTATTAGAACAAAGTATGGATGGTTGCTACTTTATCATGGTGTTTCAAAAAGTCATAATACTTACAGAGCAGGGTTTGTTCTTCTAGATTTAAAGGATCCAACGATTGTGTTAGCTAGAGAGACAGATTCTATTTTTGAACCAGAAGAAGATTATGAAAAAAATGGAATTGTAAATAATGTGGTCTTCCCTTGTGGGATGGTTCTTAAGGGGGATTTATTGTACATATATTACGGAGGAGGAGATAGGGTGACTGGTGTTGCTACTATGAAGCTGTCTGTAGTCCTTGGAGCTTTGGTGAGAGGTTCACAATTTAGTAAAAAGTAATTAAAAGTGAAAGAAATTGCATCTTTGATATCAAAGATGCAATTTCTAATTTTATTTGATAGAGTAAATTATAGGTGCAAAAACCTTATATTTTATGGAGAAAGAATATGCAAATTTACATAGAGGGCTTGTTATTAAGTATTTTTGGCAAGTTGCTAATGGGTTTAAAATCTCATTTTTTATCACTATAATGGGGTCAATTTTGGCTGCTTGTCTTGATATTTATATTCCACTTCAGTTTCTTAAACTTTGGAATGTTCTAAGCACTAATGATTTTAATCTAGTCCAACAAGCACGGAATGTTATTATAATTATATTTATTTTAGGATTAATTCGCTTTATTATCCGAAGAGGTAGTATCTTTTTCTATTCTTATTTTGCTGCGAATACTATGGCAGGATTGCGAGAACAAGCTTTTTCTTACATGATAGGTCATTCCCATTCATTTTTCTCAAATAATTTTGGTGGTTCACTTACACAGAAAATAAATAAATATGCCAGAGCTTTTGAGAAGATAATGGATTCACTTGTTGATAATGGAATTCCTCTTATTGTTAGATCTGTAGGAACGGTTGTTGCTATTTATACACTTTTCCCCAAATATGCATACATACTTTCTGTTTTTTGCATTATCTTTTTAATTACAGCTCTTGTGTATACAAGATTAAAAATGAAATATGACATTATGGCTTCTGAAGCTGATAATAAAACAACAGGGGTAGTGTCTGATTCAATTAGTAATCATTCCTCGATACAACTTTTTTCTGGACAAGAATATGAAAATTTAAAAGTAGGAGAAGTAATACAGAAGCAGAAGAAAGCTACGCTTATCAATTGGTATTTATGGGTAGGATTGAGCACCATAGAATCTTTTTACACTGTAGTTATTGAATTTATTATTTTCTATATTGCGATAGGAGATTGGAAACTTGGGCTTATAGGTATACCAGTAATGGTTTTGATTCAGAGTTACTTAGGTCGTTTAATAGAAAATTTATGGAGTTTTGCAAGTATTGTTAGAACTTTTTATGATAGTTTTGCTGATGCTGAAGCTATGGTTCTTATCTTAAATAAACCATATGAAATAAAAGAAAATCAAAATAATTTTTTGAATAATGTTAGAGGGGAAGTTGTTTTTAAAAAAGCAACTTATATTTATGAGAAAAATAATACAAAAGTACTTGATGATTTTTCTCTTACTATACCAGCTGGGCAAAAGATTGCGATAGTTGGTTCTTCTGGGGCAGGGAAGTCCACTTTTGTAAATTTACTAATGAGATTATTTGATTTAACTTCTGGTATTATTTTAATTGATGGTGTTGATATAACTTCCATTTCCCAAAAGAATTTACGAGATCAGATTGCTTTTGTACCGCAGAGCCCAGTTCTTTTTCATCGTACTCTTATGGAGAATATTCGCTATGGCAAGCGAGATGCTTCCGATGAAGAAGTGAAGAGAGCAAGTACTCTTGCTCATTGTGATGATTTTATTCATAGGCTTCCTCAAGGGTTTGATACATATGTAGGAGAACGTGGAATTAAATTATCTGGCGGTGAACGTCAACGTGTAGCGATAGCTCGTGCCATTCTAAAAGATGCACCTATATTAGTTCTTGACGAAGCAACTTCTGCTCTTGATTCAGAATCAGAAATGCTTATTCAAGATGCGTTAAACAATCTTATTAAAAATAAAACCACTATTGTTATAGCTCATCGTCTTTCTACTGTAAGATCGATGGATAGAATTATTGTAATTGAAAATGGAAAAGTTATTGAAGACGATAGTCATGAACAACTAATAAACAAAAGTGAAGGCGTTTACAAAAAGCTTTGGAACTTACAAGCTGGAGGATTTAAAGCAACTATATAACTCTTTTTTCAGGATGTTTGTTTAGATTTACTGATTTAAATACAAAGTATCCTATTATTAGAAAAGTAGAAATAGGTGATACATATGATGGAATATGAACCCCAAAGGCGTCTGCCATCATTACCAATCCAAGAACAAAAATTGAATACATTGCGCCGTTCTTAAGATATGCATATTTTTTTATCCTTTCAATATTACTTATCGTGAGTTTTCTTAGAACAAATGCTCCGATTCCATTTCCGAGTAAAATAAGTGGCACAGATAATGTGAATGCAAAAGCTCCAAGAACTCCATCGATAGAAAAAGTCATATCTATAATTTCAAGATAAAGAATCTTACTAATGTCAGACATTTTATTATCAGATGATAGTAGCATCTTTTCTCCTTTCTCTGCGTTTTCTTTAAAACCATGAGTTATAAAGAATGCTGTTGATCCAATGACTGCTGCAAATGCAAGCATAGGATCTATTTTGAGAGAGTTCCATACAATTACTGCTAAGAGAATAGAAACTACAGCAAAGAACCAAACTCCATTTCTTTGGAAGAATTTTTCATGGAAAAGTCCAAAATTTTTTGTTTCAAGAAATAGCCAATGGAAGAATAAAAATACTAAAAACACTCCACCACCTAAAAGTAATATAGGAGCTGATTTGTCGATAGCAGTATGAACACTTGGGTCGTTAGAGAATGCTGCAGTGAGAGAACCAATAGGGCCCAGAGAGGGAACAGTTGCCCAGATTATAACCCAAGGAAGCAATCCTCGTACTATAAATACAGCAAAGAAGAATCCGTAAATCAGGAACCATCTCTGAGATTTTTTCTCCATTGTTCCTAAGACTTCAGCATTTATAACAGCATTATCTATACTTGAGATAATTTCAAACAGACAAAGCCCTAAAACAGTGAGAATCATTGTGAAAATCATTTTTATATTGTACATCAAAAAATGTTATAATAAAAATATATGAATACTGAATCTAGGGTTTGTCATCCCAAAGGAAAGATTACTTCCTACGGGACAGGGAACTGCAAAACATATGAGTAATATATCTGAAAAAAGAATGTGTCAAAATTGTAAACTTGAATTTGTAATTGAGCCGGATGATTTTTCTTTTTATGAAAAAATCAAAGTTCCACCACCTACATTTTGCCCAGAATGTAGAATGATTCGCAGAATGACTTGGAGAAATGAAAGGTCTCTATTTAAACGAACTTGTGATTATACTGGGAATTCTATTATCACAATGTTTAACCCTGATGCGAATGTAAAAGTTTATGATAGGGATATATGGTGGAGCGACAAATGGGATCCGACAGATTATGGGATGGATTACGATTTTTCCCGTCCATTTTTTGAGCAATATAAGGAACTTTTATCGAAAGTTCCACTAGCAAATCTTGGTAATACGAATTGCATAAATTCTCCATATGGGAATCATGATGCTGACTGTAAAAATTGTTACCTAGTGTATGCATCTTATCTAGGAGAAGATGTTATGTATTCTCAAGGAGCAGCGAGTTTAAAAAATAGTATGGATACATATACTGTTTTTAAATCAGAATTTTGCTATGAGGATATTATTAGTGGAACTTTATATAATACTCATTTTTCTTATGATTGTGATGATTCATTAAATTCTTTTTTTCTAAAAACCTGTGTTAACTGCAATGATTGTATTTGTTGTGTAAATCTCCATAATAAAAAGTATTGCATTTTTAATCAACAATATACAAAAGAAGATTATCTAATAAAGAAAAAAGAATTTGATTTTGGAAGTTATAAAATACTTTCTGATATTAAAAAGAAATATAAAGAATTCATCCTCAAGTTTCCTCATAAGTACGCTGCTCTCGTTAAAACAGTAGATTCTACTGGTGATTGTATGATAAATGCTAAAAATGTTAAGCAGTCTTTTGATATTTATGGTGAAGTAGAAGACTCAAAATTTGTTGCTCATGGATTAACTACAAAGGATAGTTATGACTGTTATGGATTTGGTGGAGGGGCATATCTATTATATGAAGGCGTTGATACTGGGTTGAAAGCATCAAATGTTTACTTCTCTGTTCTTACTCATTCTTGTATGAATACAGAGTACACATATATGTGCTACAACTCGAAAAATCTTTTCGGTTGTATTGGAGTACGAAAAGGGGAGTATTGTATCTTAAATAAAAAATATACAAAAGAAGAGTATGAAAAGTTAATTCCAAGAATAATTAAACATATGAACGATATGCCGTATGTAGACAAGAATGGTTGCATTTATAAATATGGTGAATTCTTCCCAAGTGAACTTTCTCCGTTTACATACAACGAAACAATTGCTCAAGAATATTTTCCTAAATCTAAAGAAGAAATAATAGAACAAGGATATACATATAGGAAACCTTTAAGTAGAGATTATCAAACGACAATAAAAAGCAATGATTTGCCAGACCATATTAAAGATACCGACGAAAGTATCTTAGATGAAATTATAGCTTGCCCTAATAATGGGAATGAACTTACATTATGTACAGAGGCCTACAGAATAACTAAAGATGAATTAGCTTTCTTAAAAAATCACAACATTGCTTTACCTCGCTTCTGCCCTAATTGTCGGCATTATGAACGACTACATAAGAGAAATCCCCTTAAACTCTGGCATCGTAAATGCATGCATGAAGGATGTCAGAATGAATTTGAGACATCATATGCTCCAGAAAGGCCTGAAATTGTGTATTGTGAGCAATGTTACCAAAAGGAAGTATATTAGGTGTAATGAAAAAAGATTTATCCAAGCCTAAAACTGTTATGACCCTATGTATTCTTAGAAAAGAGGAGGATTTATTGATGGGTATGAAGAAATTGCGTCTTGGAGCGGGGTATTATAATGGTTACGGAGGTAAACTAGATAAAGGGGAAACACTAGAAGAGTGCATAGTTAGAGAAGTAAAGGAAGAATGTGGTCTTAATTTGGTGGAGTTTGAAAAAAGAGGGGTTATGACCTTTGAAAACCCAGATGGCCTTAATGAAGTACATATATATGAAGGTATATCATGGGTGGGGGACATCATAGAGACCGATGAAATGACTCCTGTATGGTTAAAAATCAGCAATTTACCTTATAATAAGATGTGGGAAAGCGATAAAATATGGCATCCGTACTTTTTTGAAAGAATACCCTTCGAAGGGTGGCTCGTCTTTGATGAAAATCATAAGGTTTTAGATTTTGAAATGGTGAAAATTAAGCAAAAAAATTAATTTTTTTCCAAAATTAAATTACTAAAAATTTAGTCTGAAAATACCCTTTAATAGGAGGTTTTATCGTCAAATTTTTATAAAAAATTTGACGACCTTCTAAAATTTTTTCATAGTGCTATTTTTTGTCTAAAATGGCTTGAAGTGGAACTTAAACTAAAGGTATAATGTATGCCCTAGTGAGGTTGGAGGGAATATTATTAGCCCCGACGATAGCAAGTCGGGATCCCGATAGAATCATCGGGACTAAATTAAAAAAATATGTCATCAAAAAAGAAAGTGTCCAGTGCTAAAAAAATGGTCGCTGTAAGTGATAAGAAATCCACCACAAAAACTCCTAAAAAAGTTGGTAAGAATTATTTTATTAAGAGCATTCAAAAGAGAGACGGACAAATTGTTCCTTTTGATACTGAAAAAATTGTAAATGCTATTAATAAAGCAATGCTTGCAAGTTCTGAAGGCTCCCTTAAGGAAGCTAATATTGTTGCGAAGAAAGTTTTGGCTGAGGTTGACTACATGGTAAAGAAAAATAAGGACTTTATGCCAACAGTTGAGTTTGTCCAGGACACTGTAGAGAAGCATTTGATGCTTTCAGACTATGTCAAAACCTCCAAAAATTATATTCTTTATCGTGAAGAAAGAGCACGACTTCGTTCTCATGGTATTACTGTTCCTGAACACGTTAAGAAACTAACAGATGAAAGTAAAAAATATTTTAGAAACCCACTTTCTGAATTTGTTTACTATCGTTCGTATGCAAAATGGATTCCAGAAGAGGGAAGACGAGAGACATGGATAGAAACAGTTGATCGATATATTAATTTCATGAAAGAAAAACTTGGAGACAAGTTGAAAGATTCTGAGTATGAAGAAGTACGAGAAGCAATTCTTAAACAAGAAGCAATGCCTTCAATGCGTTTGATGCAATTTGCAGGAGCTGCAGCAGAGAAGACGAATGTCTGTGCATACAATTGCTCATTCGTTGCACCTTCCACATTCCAAGATTTCGGAGACATTATTTATATCTCAATGTGTGGAACAGGTGTCGGTTTTTCTGTTGAGAGTAAAAATATTCAGTCACTTCCTCAGATTAAAATTCAAACAGGCAAAAAATTACCAACTTTTGTTATTCCTGATACGAAAGAAGGATGGGCAGATGCTCTAGTTCACGGAATGAAGACATGGTTTGATGGTAATGATGTAGAATTTGATTTTTCTTTGTTACGTCCAGCTGGAGCTCGACTTAAAATAATGGGAGGAAAAAGTTCTGGTCCTCAACCTCTAGTAAACCTACTTGGTTTTACTCGAGAGCGTATTCTACGTCGCCAAGGACGACACCTTAGAAATATAGATGCTCACGATATTATATGTAAGATTGGAGAATGCGTAGTATCAGGTGGAGTTCGCCGAAGCGCCCTTATTTCACTATCTGATTTAGACGATCAGGATATGCGTGATGCTAAAAACGGTCAATTCTGGGTAAATGAAGGACAAAGAATGCTCGCAAATAATTCCGCTGTCTATAATACAAAACCAACAGAAACAGAATTCCTAAAAGAATGGATTGCGCTTATGGAGTCTGGTTCTGGAGAAAGAGGAATATTCAATAGAGGTTCTTTAATTTCTACTCTTCCAAAGCGCCGAGTAGAAGCTTCTCGTGAATATATTGGAGAGATGGGCACAAACCCTTGCGGAGAAATTATCTTAAGATCAAGACAATTCTGTAATCTTTCTGAAGTTGTTGCACGTTCTGATGATACAGAAGAAACACTTATGAAGAAAATCCGCATTGCAACTATTCTAGGTACTTATCAATCTACTCTCACAAAATTCGGATACTTAGGTAAAGAATGGAAAAAGAATTGCGAAGAAGAAAGATTGCTTGGTGTCTCTATGACAGGGCAGTGGGATTCAAAAGTGGCACGTGATGGAGAAATTTTGAAAAAATTAAGAAACGAAGCGATTCGTATTAATAAAATTTACGCAAAAAGATTTGGTATAACAGAGTCTACTTGTATCACAGCAGTTAAACCATCTGGAACAGTTTCTCAGACAGTTGATTGTGCATCAGGTATGCATCCTCGTCATGCTCCATATTATATTCGTCGAGTTAGAATTTCTGCTACCGATGCAGTATTCAAAATGTTGAAAGACCAAGGTGTTCCTTATCACCCAGAAGTTGGACAAACACTCGAGCAAGCAAATACTTTTGTGCTTGAATTTCCTATGAAGTCACCAGAAGATGCAATTTGTAAAGATGACATCTCTGCTATTGAACAGCTTGAACATTGGAAAGTTGTAAAAGTAAATTATACCGAGCATAATCCTTCTGTCACTATATCAGTAGGGGAAGATGAATGGATAAAAGTAGCACACTGGTTATATCAAAATTGGGATATAGTCGGAGGACTTTCATTTTTACCACGAACAAATCATGTGTACCAACTTGCTCCTTATGAAGCAATAGATGAGAAGACATACAAAGAATTGATAAGCAAGATGCCTGATTTTGATTTCTCAAAGATTATGACTTACGAAATAGTCGATGAGACAGAAGTAAAGAAAGAGCTCGCTTGCGTTTCTGGAGTTTGTGATATAGTTTAAAAATATGAAGAAAAATTGGCTTAAATACTCGATAACGTTTTTCACTGTCCTTCTTTTAAGATTGCTTCCTTTTCGTGCACCAAACGTAGAGCCAGTAATGGCTAGTATAATGCCTCTAGGCAAGGTTTACGGCGGGTTTATGGCCTTTTTATTCGGAGTTCTAAGTATAGTGGCCTATGATTCAGTAACGTCTGGTTTTGGAGTATGGACAGTGATTACTGCATTAGTTTATGGCCTTATTGGATTTTGGACTCAGTCTTATTTCAAAAATAAATCCGGGTGGAAAAGTTATGCTTCATATGCAATTATAGCTACTATTACTTATGATGCCTTAACCGGTTTAACTCTAGGTCCTATTTTCTTTGGTCAATCATTTATGGTTTCGCTTGTAGGTCAGATTCCGTTTACCGTTCTTCATTTGATAGGCAACATATCTTTTGCTATAGTATTATCACCGATTATTGAAGGATGGTTAGTAAAAGAGAGAAAAGTTGTTAATGTAGAGAAGGTTGTTTTAGTTAGTTAATTGTATTTTTAAAATTTAAAACTATTGTGTTTGGAAGTGAGGTGAGATTCCTCCACTGTGCCGCAACGGTAATATCCCAAAAGGGAATGAGTCCGATCTTAATACAATGGTGTGTCCCGAGCAGGAGAATATTTATTTATCTTTAGATAAAAGCCCCTCCGGCTCGGCTCGGTGGGGCTTTTATTATTAATTAAAAAATAAATTGTTATGAAAATAAGAAAACAATACATATTTACAGGAATAGTTTTGGCAATAATTTTTATTATCGGATTTTTATATTTAAATTCTAGTAAGAAAGATAAATTACCTATAGTTACAGAAGAGCCACAAATTCTAGCTGATACAAATTTAAATACAAGTAATCAGCCGAAGCAGTCAGAAAAATCAACCGAGAATTCTACCAGTATAAAAACACCTGATGTTTCTCCTAATGTAAACAATGTAAAAGTTTTTCTTACAGTAGATGGTAAAAAATATGAGACAAATATAAAAGAAGGATCATCGGTTTTTGATGCAATGGAAAAAATGAAGAATGAAAGTGTTGTAAATAACCCATTTGATTTTAAATACAAAAGTAATTCAAGTATGGGTAATTTTATAACAGAAATAAATGGCCAATATGGCACACCGGGTAAATATTGGATTTATTATGTAAATAACAAGAAAGCCTCTATTGGTGTTTCAAATTATATTTTAAAGGAAGGAGATATTATTAATTGGGCACAAGAAGGAATATAAAATATGAAAAAGAATATATTGCATATAGTTTTGTTTTGTTCGGTTTTTGGCTTACTAGGATTTAATTTTACAAATGCAGAAGTTGAAGAAAATAATATACCCGAACCATTGGTATGTGTAGAACCTCAAGTTTTAAATGATACAGGGGATGCCTGTATTGATAAAGTTTTAGAAAATGAGCCTATCGTCTGTACTTTACCACAAATAATTAACGAAGCTGGCGATGAATGCGTTGACCCAGAACCAGAAGTAATTGTCTGTACAGAGCCGAAAGTTTTAGTAGATGGAGCTTGTGTCGACCCTGTAAATATTCATCTACAGGTAATTTCTGGAACAGATTCACTATATGATAATGATATTTCAGTAATTCCTTGTGATAGTGAAGGCAATGGCGTAATGAAATCAACTCCTTATTGTGCTCTTGTGCAATCTGAAGTTCCAAGTGAGTGGTCTCAATTATGGATTAATTCAATAGGTGGAATATCAAATGATTTTAATCAAAATCTTTATTGGATGTGGCTTGCAAATTTAAACATTGATAATACAAGTCCTACTAGTCCTTATAATCTTTCAGCAAAACAATATGAATTAATTCAAAATGACAATATATTATTCTACTACAATACTAATCCACTTTATATTTCAGTTGATAATCTAACTCCATCTGTTGGAAGTGATGTCACTATAAGCGTGAAAGAATTTGGTTTGGATAGTTCGTGGAATCCTGTATGGCTCCCATCTATTTCCAAGGTGGTAATTGGTTCTAATATTTTAGATACAGATGAGAATGGGGAATATAAAATAAAAATTTTAAACACTGATTCTTTCACGGTTCAAGGACAAAAAGACAATTTTATCAGTAGCCCTTTATTAACTATCAATCCTATTGTTGCAAGTGAAGAAGAAAATAACGAAGAAGAGAATAATACAGGTAGCGGTGGAGGTGGTGGGAGTTCTGTATCCACAAAAGAATTTTCTATAGAAAAAGCATTATCATTTTTAATATCAAAACAGAAAAGTGATGGATCATTGGGTGATCCTCTTTATACTGATTGGGCAGCTATCTCTGCTAAAGCAGGAGAGAATTCAAATTTGCAATCAAGTATTAAAAATTATTTAAAGAGTAATTTATTTAATTCTTCTGTTGCTACTGATAATGAAAGACATGCCATGGCTCTTATGTCTTTAAATATTAACCCATACACTGGCACAAGTGTGAATTATATTAAAAAAATTACTGACTCATTTGATGGCACACAAATCGGAGAAAGTTCTCTTTGGAATGATGACATTTTTGGACTTATAGTTTTACAGAACGCTGGGTATGATGACAACGATGAAATAATTTTTAAAACAATTTCTTTTATATTAAACAAGCAATCAGACAATGGCTCATGGGGGAGTGTAGATATGACGGGGGCAGGCATAATGGCCTTAAGAGAGTTTGACGATGTGGAGGGAGTGGATGAAGCAATTTCTAAAGCCGAAGATTATTTAATTAATACACAAAATGAAGATGGTGGATTTGATAATCCGTTTTCTACAAGTTGGGCGCTACAAGCACTATCTATAGATAATAAATACGACAATGAAGTTAAGGATGCTTTAGAGTATCTTGGAGAATTGCAAGAAGAAGATGGTGGAACTAAAGGAAGTGAAGATAATAATCGTGTATGGGCAACCTCGTACTCAATCCCAGCAGTTTTAGGGTTATCTTGGAATGATATCTTAGAAGATTTTGAAAAAATGGAAGAAGAAAACAACTCTTCTGGAAATATTATAAAAAGTAGTGAAGAAGAAAATATAGAACCCATTACAGTTATTCCAGAAATAAAAAATGAAGACTTAATTAAACCAAGTGAGCAATTATCAATAGCTCCTATTGTTCCACAAAAAATATTAAATACTTCAAATAAAGTTAAAGGCACAGCAAAAAATGAAGTCAGTATAGAAATACCACCAGAAGAAAATATAGGAGCAAATGTACTAGCTGGATCTGCTTATCCACTGGAAGAGAATAATAATGCATCATTTTTTGAGATATTATCTAATATTTTAAACAAAATTAAGCATCCATTTGTTTGGCTTTGGATTCACCTTGGTTTTTGATACAATAAGCTAATGCAAACAAAAGGAAAATTCATTATATTTATAGTTTTAATTGTTGTGATTATTGGCGGAATTGGCGCGTATATCACTTTGAAGCCGCAAGCACCCGGGAAGCTGGATGGTTTTGCGCAGTGTATTAAAAATTCTGGAGCAGAGTTTTATGGTGCATTTTGGTGTCCTCATTGCCAAGAACAAAAGAAAGAATTTGGCTCATCAGAAAAATATCTTCCATACATAGAGTGTTCAAATCCTGATAATACACAAAATCAAATTTGTATAGATAAAGGAATAGAAAGTTATCCAACTTGGATATTTAGTGATGGATCTAAGTTAACTGGTAAATTATCATTTGAAACATTAGCAGAGAAGACACAATGTGTTCTTCCTCAGTAATCTATGCCAGCATATGTTGGGATAATTAATAAAATACTTTCCCTAGGAATTATATTTCTTCAAATTTTGATTATTCTAATTTCTGTAAATCTGATATGGTTTCGTCATCTTGATAATAAGTTTTTACTTTTCTTTAAGAAGTATACATTCTTATTTGGATTTCTCGTTGCGCTTGGAGCAGTAGCCTCCTCTCTCTTTTATTCAGAAATAGTCGGGTTTCCTCCTTGCGAACTTTGTTGGGTACAGAGAATATTCTTATACCCTCAACTAGTTCTTTTTGGAATGGAATTATATAAACGCGACAGGTCTATTGTTGATTTTAGTATTGCCTTTGCTACTCTTGGTTCTATTGTATCTATTTATCATATATACATAGAAAATGGAGGAAGTTCTAGTTTGGGTTGTGCAGCTCTGACACCTTCTAATGCCGATGGGGTATCTTGCGTTATTAGATATATATATGAATTCGGATATATAACCTTGCCAATTATGGCTCTTACCTTATCTTTGTTTATCATTACCTTACTGCTCAATTATAAATACGTATCCAGAATGAAGTAGAACAAAAGTTATACTTAAGTATAACTTTTCCATAAGATAAACAATAAGTAGTATAATATAAGTATCTAACATTTATGAATTCTGAAACTAAAATCTGTCAGAATTGCAAAAAAGACTTCACCATAGAGCCAGATGATTTTTCTTTTTATGAAAAAATGGGGGTTAATACCCCAAAGGATTGCCCGCTTTGTCGTGCACAATTACGTTTGAGTTTTCGTAATGAAAGAGTTTTCTATAAACGTAAATGTGATAAATGTGGGAAGGATGTTGTATCTATGTATTCCCCGAATAAACCTTTTACTATTTGGTGTTATGATTGTTGGTTTTCAGATGATTGGGGAGGAGAAGACTTTGGATTGGAGTATGATACTAATAAATCTTTTTTTGAACAATTTGAAAATTTATGGAAAGTAGTTCCTAAAGTTTCTCTTATTTATGTGCGTAGCCCTGGAAGTGAGTATACAAATATTTCAGCGGACAATAAAAACTGTTATTTTATAATTGAATCATCAAATAATGAAGATTCTATACATTCCTACTGGATTCAAGAGTGTCGTGATGTTGTCGATACCTCTTTTTCTTCAAAATGCGAATTAACTTATGAATCTGATGATTGTTATAATTCTTATAAACTTTTATATAGTAAAGGATGCCATGATTGCTCTATTAGTTATTTTCTGACTGATTGTCGAGGTTGTACAGATTGTATTGGCTGTATAAATTTAAGAAATAAGAGTAACTATATTTTTAATGAGCCATATAGTAAAGAAGAATATGAAAAAATAAAAGATGGTTTAAAATTAAATACCTATTCTGGGGTAAAAATATTTAGAGAAAAATATCAGGAGTTTTTAAAAAATAAACCTCGTAAATTTGCTGAAATTATACAAGCTTTTAATTCTACAGGTTCTTATTTAAAAAATGTAAAAAATTGCCGATCGTGTTTTCATTCATATGATGCGGAAGATAATAAATATGGAGTTCATATTTGGAGAAACGCTAAAGATACTATGGATTGTGATACTGCTGGAAGAAATGTTTCCCGTATTTATAATTCTATAAATGCTGGGATTGATGATTCAAATCTTGTTTGCGACGCTCTATGTTGGTCCTGCTCATTCGTAGAATACTCTATGTATTGCTTTAGTTCTAATAATTGCTTTGGCTGTGTTGGTTTGAGAAAAAAGAATTATTGTATTTTAAATAAGCAATATGAAAAAGAAGAATACGAAAATATTTTAAATAAAATAAAAAATGAACTAAAAGAAAAGGGAGAATATGGACAATTTTTTAATAAGAATTTGTCTTGTTTTGGATATAATGAAACCCCAGCATTTGAGCAATTCCCAGTAACAAAAGAAGAAGCAATAGAATCTGGTTTTACTTGGGAAAATACTGATAGGGGAACATACGGCAAGGAAACATTAAAAAAGACAGAAATACCTGATAGTATTACTAATGATTTACATGTAGATATCCCTAATGAAATTTTTGCTTGTGAATCTTGTAGTAAAAACTACAGAATTATAGGAAATGAATTTTTATTTTATAAGAAACTCAATATTCCTTTACCTAGATTATGTCCAGATTGCAGACACTATAGACGTATGCAATCTCGTGGTCCAAATAAGCTCTGGCACCGTAAGTGTATGAAAGAAGGTTGTAGTAACGAATTTGAGACTTCCTACGCTCCAGATAGACCTGAAATTATATATTGTGAAAAATGTTACCAGAATGAAGTTTTGTAAAAATTTTGTTCTTTAATAATTTTTATCATATGTGCTATCTAGTCGAGATAGTATTATTTTAATATGTATTCTAATATTATGCTTTACGAAAAAGTATCAAGTGAGTCAAAAAATATAGTTTTTGTTTATACAACATGTTACGGAGTAGAAGAAGCAAGGGAGATTGGTCTTGTATGTATTAGGGAGAAATTGGCAATTTCTGCCGATTATTGGCCTATAAATTCAATATATCCTTGGAATAAGGTTATTAGGGAGGGGGAACAATATATGCTTATGTTTGCTACAGAACAAATGCTAAGCGATACTTTAATGAAGAAAATAGAAGAGGAGCATTCATATAGTGTGCCTGTAATAATAAAATGTAGTACAGCAATAACAAGCCCGACATACCATTTTTGGGTAAATACTACTTTATCAAACAAAGAACCGTACACTATCTTAACTGATGCAGAACTGAAAGCTCAAAATGAAAACGGAAGTTCTTATGAAAGACTAAAGTAATATTGTTTTTAACTTATATGGTATAATAAAACCATGCATGTTGATGAGAAAACAATAATCAGTCTCCTTAATGACTCTGGATTAGTAACTAAAACAGATATTTCTGTCGCTGTTAAAAAATCTAAAGAGACAAACGAATCTATTGGTTCAATCTTAGTTTCAAGTGGTAAGTTAACCGAAAAAGATTGGAGTAAAATTGAATCCATAGCTTTAGGAATTCCTTTTGTTAATTTAGAAGGGGAGAAAATAGACCCAAATGTCCTAACTTTAATTCCAGAACCAATTGCTCGAAATAATAATATCATCGCCTATAAGAAAACTGACGAAAATTTAGAAGTGGCAATGCTTGATGTAGAAAATTTTCCAGTCATTGATTTTATTAAAAAGAAAGTTGGCTTGCGTATCTTGCCTCGTCTTACTAGCCCCGCTTCTATAAAATTCGCTCTTAATCAGTATAAGAAAAGTTTGCAAGCTGATTTTGAAGACATTATTAAAAAAGAAACAGGGTTAATAAAACCAGTATTAGAGAAGGGTACAAGTTATGATGAAAAAACAGAAAAAGAATTAAAAGCTCTTGCAGAGGATCTACCAATAGTAAAAATAGTGGATACTCTTATTTCTCACGCAATTCTCCAAGGAGCTTCTGATATACATATAGAGCCTTGCGAAGATTCACTCGTTATCCGATATCGTATAGATGGTATTTTGCATGATGCGATGGTTCTATCGAAAGATACTTCATCTGGAATTGCAGCACGTATTAAAGTGCTATCAAATTTAAAACTAGATGAAAAACGTCTTCCTCAAGATGGACGATTTAAAATAATAAATGAACAAGGCAATGTTTCTTTCCGTGTTTCTACATTGCCTACATATTTTGGAGAAAAGATAGTTATTCGTATTTTGCGCGAAAATGCGAAAGGTTTTACCCTAGAGAGTTTAGGATTTCACGGGGAAGGACTTGAGAGAATTCATGATGGAATGAAGAAACGCACAGGAATGTTGCTTTGCGCTGGTCCGACTGGTTCCGGTAAAACTACCACTTTGTATACAATGCTTGATATTTTAAATACTCCCGATGTGAACATCTCAACTATCGAAGATCCTATCGAGTATCAAATGGCAAGAATCAATCAAACACAGACAAAGTCAGAAATTGGTCTAACTTTCGCCAATGGGTTGCGTACATTACTTCGACAAGACCCAGATATTATAATGGTGGGGGAGATTCGTGATGGAGAAACAGCCTCACTGGCGGTGAATGCCAGTTTGACTGGGCATCTCGTTCTCTCCACAATCCACACAAACTCTGCTGCCGGAGCAATTCCACGTATGATAGATATGGGAGTAGAGCCGTTCTTAATTGTTTCTACTGTTAAGACAGTTATAGCGCAAAGATTAGTTCGCGTCTTATCTTCAAGTAAAGAAAAATATTTACTAAGTGATACAGAGATAAGTGCGCTAGGTAAAGTAGTAGACCTTGAACGTATGCTTACCTTTTTGAAAGTAGAAAAAGTTGTAGATCTAAATGCAACTTGGAAAACAGTTCCATTCTATAAACCAAAACCAAGCGAAGAGTCAAAAGATGGATACAAGGGTCGCTTAGGAATTCATGAAGTTATGGCTGTAACTTCCACAATTAAAGAAATGATTTTAAAAGGTGCATCGGTAGATGAATTAGAAAGAACAGCAAAAGAGGAGGGAATGATGACGATGATAGAAGATGGTATTTTCTTGGCTGCACAGGGTATCACTTCCACAGAAGAAGTTCTTCGTGTTGTTTCCGAGTAATCTGGTGGAAATGAATCCGCCAAAATTTTTAACAAACATAATTATTAGTAATTTATTTAATTAATTAAAAAAATTTAGGCGGATGAAGTTTAAATATAAAATTCAAAATAAAAATAGTGAAATAATTGAAGGCGTAATGGATTCGTCGGATAAGTTTACATTAGCAAGAGAATTCAGAGAAAAAGGAGCAGTACCTATTTATATAGAAGAGGCTAAAGAAAAGACCGGCTTTTTTTCTAAAAAGCTAACTTTATTTAGTGGAATATCTTTGTCTGAAAAAATAGCATTTACAAATAATCTTAGCGGAATGTTAACCGCAGGGCTTTCTTTGAATAGATCACTCTCTATTTTACAAAAGCAGTCCACGAATCCTTACCTTACTGAAGTTCTGAAAGGATTAGAGGATGATGTAAGTAAAGGAAATACTCTATCTGAAGGAATGAAGAAATTTCCTAAAGTTTTTTCTGGAATTTTTATTCCTATGGTTCACGCAGGGGAAGAATCAGGTAATTTACCAGGTACACTCAACGAAGTTGGAATAAGTTTAAAGAAATCCTATGCTCTTACAAAGAAAATAAAAGGAGCTATGACTTATCCTACTATCGTAGTAGGAGCAATGATAATTATTGCTATTTTTATGATGATATATGTTGTCCCTACTCTTACAAAAACATTTGCCGATATTGGGACAGAACTACCGAAATCAACCCAAATTATTATTTGGATTTCTGATACTATTTCTCAAAATATAATTTTGTTCTTGGTTTCAATCGGAGCCATATTTGTAGGTATATATTTACTTTCTCGGTTGAAATTAATCCAAAGATATTTTGATCGATTTATTCTTTATCTTCCTATAATTGGTAATATTGTAAAAGAAGTTAATACTGCTCGTACCGCAAGAACTTTATCATCACTATTGTTATCTGGAGTTACAATTTCTAATTCCTTAGCTATAACTGAAGAAGTTCTTCAAAATATTCACTACAAAGAATTAATTCACAAATCTGTTATTTCTATAGAAAAAGGAATGGTACTCTCTGCTTCGTTTAAAGAAAACACTTTCTTGTATCCAGTTATGATGGGGGAGATGATTGAAGTCGGAGAAGAGACGGGTAATTTATCTAAAATGCTTCTAGATATTGCCAATTTCTATGAGACGGAAGTAGATAATAAAACAAAAGATTTATCCACAATAATTGAGCCTGTCTTAATGCTTTTAATAGGTGGAGCTGTAGGAATCTTTGCTATATCTATGATTAAACCAATGTATTCAGTTATGAATAATATTTAAATGTTTAATATAATGAATTATTCTAAGATAAATAATAAGGCAGCATTCACTCTTGTAGAAACTTTAGTTGCTACTTCTATCTTTGTTTTAGTGACGGTGGGGATATACTCTGGTTTTGTGAATATCATGAAGATAATGGGAATAATTCGTGCAAAAGAAATTATGACGAATATCGCGAATGAGCAGTTTGAAATAGTCAGAAATTTACCATATCAAAACGTCGGTATTGTTAATGGAATTCCATCTGGGGATTTACCTCAAAGTACAGAAATTACTAGAGATAATAAGTTGTTCAACGTAGATTTTTTTGTTCGTAACTTTGATGATCCTTTTGACGGTACTTTTGATGGCACTCCTAGAGATTTATCTCCAGCGGATATGAAACTTGTAGAAGTAACAATAAGTTGTCTATCTTGTAGTTCTGAGCTAGCTCCAATTTATTTTACTACAAGAGTTTCTCCAAAGAATCTTGAGACAGCTTCCAACAATGGTGCGCTTGTAGTTAAAGTCTTCGATGCTTCAGGGTTGCCAGTACCTCAAGCCCAGGTAAATATTGTTAATGATGAAATTATTCCCAATATAGATTTAAGTGATGAAACAGATATAAATGGTATGTTAACAATAGTAGATGCTCCTCCGTCTGTTGAAGGATATCAGATTACAGTTTCGAAAAATGGGTATTCTGCTGAAAGGACATATCCTCCCGGCGGAGAAACAAATCCCAACCCAATAAAACCAAATGTTACTGTCGTTGTAGGACAAATTTCACAGATTTCGTTTACGATAGATAAAGCAAGTACTATTAACTTTTCTACTGTAAATAATCAATGTGCAGCAACTCCTGGTTTTAATTTTAATATGACAGGGAATAAGTTAATAGGAACTTCTCCTGACATATTTAAATACTCAGAATCTCTAACTACTGATGGTGTGGGGGCCCTTGTTTTACCAGACGTAGAATGGGACACTTATCAAATATCTGGAACAGATAGCTCTTACGATATAATAGGCACTAACCCTCTTCTTTCCTTGGGAATTAATCCAAACGTAGAGCAAAATTTACAAATAATTACAGCTCCTAAAAATGGCAACAGACTTTTAGTTGTAGTTAGGGATCAGTCTACTGGTCTACCTATTACAGACGCGACAGTTACTTTAACAGGAGAAAGTGGCTATTCAAATAATGCTGTTACGAATGAAGGGTTTATGTCTCAGACGGATTGGTCAGGAGGAAGTGGACAGGAAGAATTTATCTTTCTTGATAAGTTTTTCGATTCTGATATGAATATAGATTATAATTCTTTCCCTGGTGAATTGAAGTTAACAAATGTTTTTGGTAATTATTCTCCGAATGGTTATCTCACATCATCTACCTTTGATACAGGAGGAGGTACTAATTTTAGACAAATTATTTGGAATTCTATTACTCAACCAGAACAAACAGGACCTTCAAGCGTAAGATTCCAAGTGGCAACAAATAATGATGGTTTAACATGGAATTTTATAGGCCCGGATGGTACTTCAGGTTCTTATTATAATTCTTCCAATCAAAATATAAACGGGTCTCATAATGGAGATAGATATATTCGTTATCGTGTTTATCTTTCTACTCTCGATTCTTCCTTCACTCCTACCATATCGGATGTTTCTATTACTTACACTTCTTCATGTATTCCTCCTGGACAGGTGAATTTCTCTTCGTTGGCAGCTGGTTCTTATATTATTTCAGTCAGTAAAAGTGGTTACCAAAATGCTTCCAAAAATGTTGAGATTACAAATAGTTGGACTAAAGAAGAAATTACTATTTCACCATAAATATTAAAATGAAAGTATTAAAAAATACACAAAAGAATGGTTTTACTTTAGTAGAAATTATTGTTACTATGTCCATTTTCTCTTTGGTTATAGCAGCCATTGGGTTATTTGCCAGAGACACTGTTTACTACAATAATCTTTTTTCTGGAGGGTTAACGTCGTATGATGATGCTAGGAAAATATTACAACCAGTTACTTCTGAGATACGTGGAGCTTCTCCTTCTTCGTTAGGGTCGTATAGTATTGAATCTGCAAATAGTACAAGTTTTGTATTTTATACAGATACCAACGGTGATGGACTTAAAGAAAGAATAAGATATTTTTTAGATAACGGTATTTTAAAAAGAGGAATAATCATTCCTTCAACATCACCAATAAACTATTTGCCAAGCTCAGAAGTTGTCACAGATGTAATCAGTAATTTGAAAAATAATGGAGTTCCAGTCTTCACTTATTATGATAGTAGTTATAATGGAAACTCTTTGCCGTTAACAGAGCCTGTCTCTATAGAAGATATACGCTTAGTTAAAATAACTTTAATTATCGATAGTGACCCTAATAGACCACCTCTTCCTATTACTGTTACAACCCAAGTCAGTATAAGAAATCTTAAAGATAATTTATAATATAAAAATGGATAAAAATAATTTAAAAAATAAAAATAGTCGCGGAGTTATTCTTTTGAATGTTCTTATTTTTTCTGTTATTGCCATATCCGTTGTTACCTTTTTTATTTCGTGGGTTTCCTCAAGTGTACGAGTGGCGAAAATGTCTTTATATAAAGAGCAAGCATTCCAAATAGCAGAAGCGGGGATAGATTACTATCGATGGCATTTAGCTCACAGCCCAAATGATTTTCAAGATGGAACAGGGGAAGAAGGTCCATATACTCATACATTTTATGATAAAAATGACAATGCAATTGGAAGCTTTATACTTACGATAACACCTCCGATAACAGGTTCGACTATTGTTACTATAAAGTCAGAAGGGCGTGTGGATGAATATCCTTCCATTAAAAGAACGATACAAGCCAAGTTAGCTATTCCTTCTTTTGCAAAGTTTGCAATTGTTGCGGATGATGTTATGCGTTTTGGAGAGGGGACGGAAGTCTTTGGTCCTATTCACTCAAATAAAGGAATAAGATTTGACGGTATTGCTCATAATTTAGTAACTAGTCTCGTTTCTTCTTATAATGATCCAGACCACACTGGGAATAATGAATTTGGTGTTCATACTCACATAAATGCATCGACAGGGGACGTGGTGGACTCTTTCCGTTCTCTTGAAGCTCCTCCAAATTCTGTCCAAAATAGAAATGATGTTTTCATAGCAGGAAGAGAGTTCCCAGTTCCTCAAGCTGATTTTACTGGTATTACGAATGACTTATCTGTTATAAAAACAAAAGCACAAGAAGATGGTAAATATTTAGCTCCTTCTGGTTCGCCATGGCTCGGTTACCATATTGTTTTAAAGACAAATGATACTTATGATTTATATAAAGTTTCAAATTTGTATTCTCACTCGGATCATGATTGTCAGACTTCATCTTGGAGTATAAAAACTTCAAATGGTCAATCATTTGTAGGAAATTTCCCAAATCCAAACAATGGCTTAATTTTCGTGGAAGATAATGTTTGGGTAGATGGACAAGTAAATTCTGCTCGCTTAACTATTGCCGCAGGAATGTTCCCAGATAATTTAGATACAAGAAAAAGCATTATTATAAACAAGGACCTTTTATATACTAATTATGACGGCACAGATGTTATTGGCCTTATTGCTCAACAAGATATAACTGTAGGTATGGTCAGTGAAGATGATTTACGTATCGATGGTGCTCTTATGGCGGTAAACGGAAGAGTAGGGAGACCTTATTATAGTAATCAATGTAGCCCTTATCATTTAAGAAGTGTGATTACTCTTTATGGAATGATAGGTAGTAGTAAAAGATATGGTTTTGCGTACACAGATAATACTGGGTATAACATTCGTACAATAATGTATGATGCTAATTTACTCTATGGCCCTCCAGTATCTTTCCCTCTAACTTCTGATAAATATACGACTATTTCGTGGGATGAAGTAGAGTGATTTTTATGGTATAATGTCTCTTATGTCTAAGATAATAATCGCTAATTGGAAAATGAACCCACAATCTCCAAAAGAAGCGGAAAAGCTATTCAGTTCAGTTAAAAAAGAAGCAAAAAATGTAAAAAATACAAAAATCATTGTTTGTCCTCCGTTTCTATTTTTACATTTATTTAAAAAATTTAAACATAAGAATATATCTCTTGGCGCTCAGAATGTCGCTAAAGAGACAGAAGGATCATTTACTGGAGAAATTTCCTCAAAGATGCTTTCGAGTATGGAAGTAAGTCATGTGATAGTTGGGCATGGGGAACGTCGATCTATGGGGGAAACAAATGAAATAATAAACGCAAAAATTTTAAACCTGCTAAAGTTTAAAATTTTTCCAGTTCTTTGTGTTGGGGAAGGTAATAGAGATAAAGAAGGTTTCTATCTTTCTTTCGTAGCCGACCAAGTGAAAGATTGTTTAAAAGGGGTCACATCTTCACAAGTAAAAAATATTATTATGGCATATGAGCCACTATGGGCAATAGGCAAAGATGCTTCCCGTGAAGCAACCAAAGAAGAATTTATGGAGATGAAAATTTTTATTAGGAAAATTATTTCTGATCTCTATGGTTCAAAAGTAGCTCATAATATTCCTGTTTTATATGGAGGTTCCGTTAATTATCTAAATGCTAAATCGTTCATTGAAGAAGGAGCAGATGGATTGTTGATAGGTCGTGATAGTCTTAATCCTCAGAAATTTAGTGCAATTTTAAACACTTTAAAATAAAATGAAATCAATAAAAGATATAAAAAATTTATCGGGGAAAAAGGTTGTCTTGCGAGTCGATTTTAATGTGCCTATGAAGAATGGTGTTATCTTGGATGATTTTCGTATTAAAAAAGCAGTTCCCACTATTTTATTTTTACAAAAGAAAGGAGCAAAAGTTGTTATCATTTCTCATCTAGGTGATGAAGGCAATGAAAGTTTGAAACCAATAGCTCTACGGCTCAAAAAATATGTTAAGGGTGTTAACTTTTTAGAAACATCTATCTTTTCAGATGAGACAGAAAAGCAAGTTAATTTATTGAAAAAAGGAGAAATTGTTTTGTTAGAAAATTTACGAAGAGAAACTGGGGAAAAGAAAAATTCTCCTTCTTTTGCAAGGGCATTATCGCGATACGGAGAAATATATGTCAACGATGCTTTTTCTGTATCCCACCGAGAGCACGCTTCTATTGTTGGTATTACAAAATATCTTCCTGGTTACGCAGGTTTGCAGCTTGTTGAAGAGATTGAAAACTTATCGAAAGTTTTCAATCCATCACATCCGTTCTTGTTTATTCTAGGGGGAGCAAAATTTGATACAAAAATACCACTAATTAAAAAGTATTTACGTTCTGCTGATAATATTTTTATTGGTGGAGCTATTGCCAATGACTTCTTTAGAGCAAGAGGGTATGAAATAGGAGCCTCTCTTGTTGGTGAAAATAATTTTCAAATACCAGTTCTTCTTAAAAGTAAAAATTTAGTATTACCTACGGATGTAAAAGTAATTCTTGGCTCAAAAAATCGCATTACTAAGCCGATCGATGTATCCCCTCTAGAAAGTATTGTTGATATTGGTCCACAAACAATAGAAAATTTGAAAGATTTAATTAATAAAGCAAGCTTTATATTATGGAATGGACCTCTTGGTAAATATGAGACTGGTTTCGGTGGAGCAACAGAAGAAGTTCTCAAAATTATTTCAAAAAGCAAAGCTCACAGTGTGATAGGAGGAGGGGACACAACAGCTTTAATTTCTAAATTAAAAATTGAAGACAAACTTGGATTTGTTTCAACTGGTGGCGGAGCCACTCTTGATTTCTTATCTAAAGGTACTCTTCCAGGGATTAGAGTTTTGAAATAAAAAATATAAAAAACAAGGACTTTCCTCAAATGAGCCCGAGGTGAGTCCTTGTTTTTTATGTTGCTTTAATTATTTTGTCTGCGACTTCCTTTGCTTCAAGATCCTTATATTCTTTTGTTGGGAATCCATTGAATGTATCGTGATAATATCGTGGAATTAAGTGGACGTGGAAGTGAGGTACTTCATTACCAACTACTGACACTTGTACATAATCACATTCCATTCCTTTCTTTAGGGCAAGCATCATTTTCTTGGTAAGTTTAAATATATTTGCGATAGTTTCATCGTCTGCTTCTTGCATCCATACGACATGATGCTTAGGAATGATTAAAAGATGCCCATGATTTACTGGTTTTATATCAAGAAAAACCAAGAAATTATCATCTTCAAATATCTTTTCACTAGGTATTTCTTTGCTTATAATCTTACAAAATATACATATTCCTGTTGGTTCGTTCATGAAGTCATTATATGGTAAAATTGTGAGTATGCCAAATCATACCGAACTACTTGACCTTCTACTTTCTAATCGTGGAATACGTATAGAAGACCGAGAACGTTTTTTAAACCCATCTTACGAAGAACATATATTTGACCCATTTTTAATGTTAAACATGGACACTGCTTGTGTGCGAATTTTTGAAGCGACAGAAGCAAAGGAAAAAATTGTAATATATAGTGATTATGATTGTGATGGTATACCAGCTTCAGTGATAATGAATGATTTTTTTGAAAAAATAGGTTACTCAAATTACTCTATTTATATTCCAGACCGTCATGATGAGGGATATGGTCTACACCATGATGCAATTGATCAATTTATTAATGATGAAGTAAAACTTCTAATCACTTTTGATTTAGGAATCACGGCAATAGAAGAAGTGGCGAAAGCACAAGCAGCGGGAATGGATGTCATAATTACAGATCATCACTTACCCCAAGAAGAGCTTCCAAGAGCTTATGCTGTATTAAATCCAAAGCAAGACAAATGCGAATATCCAGACAAAATGCTTTGTGGAGCTGGGATTGCTTTTAAATTAGTACAAGCTCTAGTTAAAAAATATGGTGAATATTGGAAAATAAATAATGGCTGGGAGAAATGGTTGCTCGATATGGCAGGAGTTGCAACTCTATCTGACCAAGTTCCTTTATTAAATGAAAATAGAGTTCTTGCATATTATGGATTGAAAGTTTTACAAAAAGGAAAGAGACCTGGGTTAGTAGAACTTTTTAAAAAATCAGGAGCAGATATTTCAAATCTTAACGAAGAAGATATTACATTTACCTTAGCTCCTCGCATAAATGCTGCAAGTCGAATGTCGGACCCGATGAAAGCATATGAGCTTTTAGCAACAAAGAATTTGGCTGAAGCTAGAACACTAAGTGATTTTTTAGTAAAAACAAATAATGAAAGAAAAGTAATGGTGGCACATATAATGAAAGATGTAAAAAATATTTTACAAAAAAGAGAAGAAAAGCCACTTATTGTTATCGGTAATCCGGCTTGGCGGATAGGGGTATTGGGGATAATTGCTTCAAAAATTACAGAAGAATATAAGAAGCCATCCTTTGTCTGGGGTGGGAACGGTAATGGTGATATCCACGGTTCTTGCAGAGGTTATGGGAATGTAAATCTTGTTGAAATTATGTCGCTACTTCCAGAGAATGCCTTACTTGGTTTCGGTGGGCACAAGAGTGCGGGAGGATTTTCTACATCACATGAAGAGATACATTTTCTAGAAGAAAGATTAATAGAAGTTTTTGAAAGCAAATATAAAATAGAAGAAATTGAGAAGGATTATATTGTTGACGCGAATATTACTCTTGATGATGTGAACAACGAAAACTTTAATGTCATTAAGAAATTAGCACCGTTTGGGGTAGGGAATCCGAAGCCCACCTTTCTATTAAAAGGAATAAAAATAGATGATATAAAAGAATTTGGGAAAGAGAAAAATCACTTAGAATTATCGTTTAAGAATAGTCGAGGTCGTGCCATTAAAGCTATCTCATTCTTTAAGACAAGGAATAGTTTCATTTCTATTCTAGAAAAGGGAAATATTATAAACTTAGTGGCAACCATGGAGCAAAATACTTTCGCAGGGAAAAACGAGCTAAGATTAAGAATTGTTGATATACTATAAATAATTATGAAGAAAAAAATAGAAATATATACAGATGGTTCATCTCTCGGTAATCCAGGGCCTGGTGGATGGGGGGTTGTATTTACAGAAAATAATAAAATAATAAAAGAACTAGGAGGATATAGTAAAAATACTACCAATAATCGAATGGAGCTTACTGCTGTAATTGAAACTCTGAAAGATATTATTAAAAATCATATAGAAGATGACATTGCCATTTTTGCTGACTCGAATTATGTATTATTAGGCTTAACTGCTTGGATACACAATTGGGAGAGAAATGGTTGGAGAACTGCAGGCAAGAAGCAAGTAATGAATCAGGATTTATGGAAAGAATTAATTGAGTTAACAAGAAGTTATAATAGTAAAATAAAATGGGAAAAGGTAAAAGGTCACTCTGATCATATTTACAACGATAGGGCAGATGAGATAGCTACAACCTATGCAGCTAAACAAAAAGGAAATTAGTATCATAATCGCACTGATAATAATTGCATTAGTGCGATTTTTCTTTTTTATACCTAAAGCTCCAATATATGATAAAGCCGTTGGTAAAATAGTAGAGTTAGAAGGACTAGTAAGTGATGATCCGGATATTCGCCTCAAGAATAAACATTTGAATATTAAAATAGTAGACAAGGATGTCACTATTTTGGTGATGGTGGGGAGAGAGGTGGAAGTATCTTATGGCGATATGGTGAAAGTTTCTGGTGTACTAGAAGAGCCGGAGAATTTTATTACTAACAGAGGTAAGGAATTTAATTATAAAAGATATTTAGCAAATCAAGATATTTATTACATTATAAAAAATGCAGAGCTTGAAATATTATCTAGTGGGCATGGTAATAAAATAAAATCTATTTTATATAAAACAAGAAATGCATTTATAAAAAAGATAAACAAAGTTATTCCTATGCCAGAAAGTGACCTTGCAAACGGATTAATACTCGGAGTGCGAGGAGGATTCGACGAAGACACAAAAGAAGAATTTATAGAAACAGGAACTATACATATAGTAGCTTTGTCTGGCTACAATGTTTCCATTGTGTCTGAAGGAGTAATGAAAACATTTAGTTTAGTTTTCTCGCAAGTTGTTTCTATTATTCTTGGAATTTTTGTAATTATTTTATTTATCATAATGACAGGCGCTTCCTCCACTGCTATTCGTGCAGGAATTATGGGGGTCATTATGCTGTTCGGCCGAATGACAGGGAGGGCATATCTCGCTGGGCGGGCGCTTATCATAGCGGCACTTTTGATGATTGCTTATGATCCGAGAGTTCTTGTGGATATGTCTTTCCAATTATCTTTCATTGCAACTGGAGGAGTTCTTTACTTAACTCCAAAGGTTATACATTGGTTTAAATTTTTACCAATGCGTTTCGGAATAAGAGAAATGTTTGCAAGCACCGTCGCTGCCACGATTTCCGTTTTACCCATTCTTCTTTATATGACTGGAGTCTTATCTCTTGTTTCTCTGCCGACAAATATTTTAATTTTACTCTTTATCCCTATAGCAATGTTCTTCATATTTTTAACAGGAATATTTGGTTTTATATTACCAATAGCATCTGTATTTTTCGGATATATTGCATACTTAATACTCGCATACATCTTATTTGTAATTCATTTCTTTGGTTCTCTTTCCTTCGCAAGTATATCAATTCAATCTTTCCCGCTTTTCCTAACAATTTTAATTTACGGATTTCTCCTTTGGTGGGTGTTTAGAAATATAGGTAAAAGTTTCGATATTCCATAAAATCTTCTCGGATTCGCCAACGGGTAATTTTCTGCTGAAAATTCCCTCATTGCTCGGGCCGTCGCCCTCCGCAGTGGCTCACTCGAGAAATTTTATTACATATCGAAACTCAAACAAAATCAAATAAGTCCTATAAAAGAGGCGTGCGCAAGCCTGTCGAGGCGAGCAATGAGGAAATTTCTAGCAAGAAATTATCCGGACTCTTTTAGAGGAGCTTATTTGATTTTGTTATATGAGAATTATTTCTTAAAATTTTCTTCTACTACTTTCCAGTTTAAGTTTTCAAAAAATACTTCCACGTATTTTTTCTTTTCACTTGGAATATAATCTAAATAGTATGAATGCTCCCACATATCAAGACAGAGAATAGGGGAAAGTCCTACTAAGTGACCAATGTGTTGTTCGTCCACCCAAGAGATCATTAATTTGTCATATACTTTATCGTAATAAAGTATAGCCCAACCAATTCCGCGCGTCATAGACACAAATTTAAAATGAGTTAAGAAATTTTCAAAAGAACCCCACTCTTTTTCTATTGCCTTATATAATTCTCCATCCTTATTTATTTCATTACTTCCACCAGATAGTGAAGAGAAATAATATTCATGATTTCGCATTCCTCCAAATTCAAATCCAAAACGTCGCTGTAGTTCTGCCAACATAATTGCATTTTTTTCAGGTTCACTTTTTAATTCATACATTTTATCGAAAATGAGGTTTGCGTTTGTGACGTATCCCTTGTAAAGCTTTAAGTGTTCCTCGATGGTTTTAGGGCTTATACCCTTAAGTCCTTCCAGTTGAAATGTTTTTGTTTTAAATGTTTCCATAATATTTTTCTGTAATTAATGCTAATATATGAAGTATATCATGGAACGTATAAGAAAATATTTGCCCGAAATTCTTCTTATTTCTATTTTTATTTTAACCATTGTTATCTGGTTTTTTGTGTTTATCCACAACAAGAACAATGACTATCTTAAAGTCGTATTTCTTGATGTGGGCCAAGGCGATTCTATCTACATAGAAGCTCCGAATGGCAGGCAAATGCTTATAGATGGAGGACCGGATGCGAAAGTATTATCAAGCTTATCCAAAGTAATGCCTTTCGCCGACCGTTCGTTAGATATGTTGATAGCTACTCACGGGGACCAAGACCATATAGGAGGGTTTCCTCTCATTTTGGATAATTACAAAGTTGCGAGTGTTGTTACAAATGGCGCAAGTTCTGAATCAAAAATATTTTCCAGCTTAGAGGAAAGAATTTCAAAAAATAAAATAAATAAAATTGTTGCTCACAGAGGAATGCACATAATACTGGATAAAGATAAAAATATTTACTTAGATATTTTATTTCCAGATCGTGATGCATCGAGTTTAGAGAGTAATGATGGCTCGATAGTGGGGAAGTTAGTGTACGGAAAAAATTCTTTTATGTTTACAGGAGATGCGACTATCTATACAGAAAATTTAATTGGATGGAATGAAAGTGAAAATACTATAGATTCAGATGTATTAAAATTAGGTCACCATGGCTCACGAACATCCTCAAGTATTTTATGGTTAGAAATGGTTAGCCCTGATATCGCTATTGTTTCTGCGGGGAAGGATAACAGATATGATCATCCTCACACTGAATTATTGGAGCGACTTTCTGACTTAAAGATTCCTTATTTGAGTACGTCACAAAAAGGAAATATAATTTTCAAAAGTGATGGGGTTAATATCATATATTAAATAGTTTGACACTGTTCTATGCAAGTAGTAATCTAAAGAAAAAGAACACTTATTTAAATAAGGTTATGAAAAAGTTTTATTTCAGAGTAACTTATACTAATGAAGGTATTTTTTACTCAATTGAGTTTAAATGCTTATCTGAAAACAGGTGAGCATGGCAAGGGTCAGTACGTTTGCTTAACAGCAGAAGATGAAGGAGATATTGCTAATAAATTAAATAATCTTGATTTTAGCACTCTTACAATCGTTAGTAATCCAATAGGAGAATAACAAATATTTAAAAACCCATCGCAAGTCGATGGGTTTTTATTTATCTTTTTAAAATGATATAATTATTCTATTAATTCTTAATTATTTTTAAAATCATATGGCCAGATTACCAACCGTAGGACAAGACAACAACGAATGGGGAACAATACTAAACGAATACCTCGAAGTCTCACATAACACCGACGGTACCCAAAAAGCTACATCTCTAGTCTGTAAGGGTTTCTTAACTCAAACAGGAACCAATGCTCCTGTATTTACTGCTATCGAA
>DATGWJ010000011.1:0-13269 GCA_035299545.1 Minisyncoccota bacterium
TGATGCCACTCTAATCGCAGCTGACATCAACAACTACCTCTATGCATCAAACGGTACACCCAATCAAATACCCGTCATCTCTCTATTCCAAGACGTAGACTACGAACACAAACTATTCACTCGTCATGCTGCTCAAGTACTAGATGGTAACAATGTAGAAACCTATGAACCTAGAGTCCTTGATATTGTCCTCTATAACACTGTTAAATCCGGCACTTCACTTACTACTTGTCAGACGTACTACTCTGTCCCTACAGAAGACCTTACTGCTAAGTGGGTGTCTATCTCAGGTAACGATACTACGGGTACTGGGACAAAAGCACTTCCTTATCTAACAATTTCTAAAGCTCAATCTGTTACTGCTTCCAATGTTTATTTAAAAACTGGTACTCATGGCTTAGGAGCCGTAGCTCTTACTGTTTCTAAAAATATTATTGGATTAGGATATTCAATAATTAATAATTTTGGTGCAAGTAATGCAATGTTAATTTCCGCAAATAATACTAGATGTGAGAATTTTATTATAGATGGGACAACAACAGGTAACGGCGGAATAAGAATAAATACATCTGTGACAGGGGTTGTTCTCAATAGAATAAAAATGATTAATCCTAGAATAGCATCGGCTTATGTTATAAGAGGAAATGGATCAAACACAAATACAACAATACAAAATAGTATATTTAATGTGAATAATACTATTTATATAGAACCTAACACTGGCACATATAATGTCATTAATTGCTACTTTGGAGAAACAGTAAATTGTGTTTATCCGATTGTAGATGTATTAATTAACATGGATATAAAATACAATAAGATAAATACAACTGGGCGATTTATTTATAGTCTATACAATGTTAATGAAATAAGAACAACAGGGAATAAGGGGTCATGTTATTATCTAATGTATTCTAATGATTATTATTTATTCTCATCTAAGAATGATGTGATGAGTGTTGTAAAACTTCTAAGAGTATCTGCTCCTCTTGTGGTAGGAACATGCCAAATAGAAAATTCTATTATTACAGCTAACTCTGATGAATATATTTTATCAATTGTTGAGAAAAATTTCTTAGCCAATAATCTACACATTACTCAATCAGGAGGAGGGTCTGTTATAGAAATGAATTCAGCAACTAATAGTGTGGTCTGCAATATAGAGAATTCATTATTAAGAAATACTAATAAAGATGGTGATTGGCTTTGTTTTGGAACTCTACCAGGCACTACACTAAACAAAGTATCTGGTTATATTAAAAAATCAAAAATAATAGGGCCAAAAGAATATGGTAGTTCTAATCATGGTTTAATACTTTGGAATACATTAAATTTTGAAATAGCTTTCAATTATTTTGACGGTTATCCTTTACCTTTAGTTTTGAAAGCACCAGGAGCTGATTATTCTAATGTTTTAGTTCACCATAATTTATTCTTAAGAGGTAAAGTAACTATCAAAGGAGTTGATAACTCTAAGATTATCAATAATACTTTTTATGATAATTATTTATATGCCGCAGAGTTTGAACCAGCGAATCTAAATTTAGTTGTAAACTATGATGTTGGAACAGAACATCCAATTAATACAATTGTAAGAAATAATATTAGTGTAATGATGAATGCGGATAAATCAAATATTAATATAACAACACCAGATGAGACGTATATATCATCAAGTAATGTTTATTACTCTGTTGGAGGAGACATTATTACTGATGGAGTTAATACTTATAATTTAACTGAATGGCAAGGTCTCGGGAATGAAACAAATTCAGTGTTTACAAATCCTAGTTTTAATAATCCTAATAATAATGAATTTTGGTTAACTACACCTATTACAACAGGTGAAAATCTGGGATCAACTTATAGTGAAGGTTTGGATGCCTCAACAGACTGGGGAAGTGATTCAGAGCTTCCTGTAGTAGTTACAAAGCAACAAGGAGCAAGCTGGGATATTGGAGCCTATATTCACTAAAAATTTTTTACTTACTTAATCCGCACACAGAGAAGAATTCTTTTTCGGTTTCTTTATCTATTTTATCTGTCACGATAATCATCATTTCTGTTGAAAGTCCTAAATCATTTTTAATATTTATAAAAAGATGTTCGTATGGATACATTGATATCCATACAGAATTTTTGATGCAAACGAACCCAGCTTTTTTAAGAAGGTAACGAAGGGACTCTCGTTCATTTTTTCTTTCTTCTGGAAGATCAAGAATAATTATTCTCCAGAATCCATCCCAGGAAGTGGATACTAAGGTGTACTCATCGAATAGGGCAATGTTGTTTAGTTTTTGCTTTCCTTCTTTTGTAAGTCGGAGGTATTGGTTGTGGTCAGAATTGAATGTCTCTACAAGGCCATCTCCTACAAGGTTCTTGATAGAGCGGGCTACAGCGTAATTTGCCTTATTATCAGGGCTAGAATCGCCTAAAACGGCCTCTACAACCTCTTTTTTAATAGATTCAATAGGAACAACCTTCTTGCTTGAAAGTGTCTTTAAAATTGCCCTTTGAAATGATGGTTTCTTTGCCATATTGACCATTTTACTATCTTTTTATATATTATACAAGTATTTAGTGGTCGCAGAATACTTGTCAAAATAAAATGGTGGGTGTATACTAAAAATGTAAGCAAGTTGTGATTTTGAAATAGTTCTATTGAAAGGGCGTGCGCAAGCCTGTCGAGGCGAGCAATGAGGAAAATTTCAGCAGAAATTTATCCGGACCTTTCAAGAGAAGCTATTTCAAGGTCACAAATGTAAGTTTATTTATTATAAATTATTATTAATTAATTATAAAAATAATATGTCAAAAATAATAGGTATAGATTTAGGTACAACAAACAGTGCGGTGGCTATCATTGAAGGTGGTCAACCAAAAATAATAGAAAATATTGAAGGAGCTCGAACTACTCCTTCTGTAGTTGCTGTGGCTAAGAATGGCGACCGAATGGTTGGTCTTCTTGCAAAGCGTCAAGCAGTTACAAATCCAGAGAATACTATTTACGGTATAAAGAGATTCATCGGTCATATGTATGACGACCCAGAAATTCAGAAAGACGACAAAGTAACTCCTTATAAAATACAAAAAGGTTCTACTGGTGGAGTGGAAGTAAAGCTTGGTGACGGATGGCTTCGTCCAGAAGAAATTTCTGCAAAAATATTAGCAAAAATAAAAGCTGATGTTGAAGCAAAACTCGGAGAGAAAATTACTGAAGCAGTTATTACTGTCCCAGCTTACTTTAACGATGCTCAAAGAAAAGCAACAAAAGACGCAGGAGTAATTGCAGGGCTTGATGTGAAAAGAATTATCAATGAGCCTACTGCTGCCGCTCTTGCATACGGATTCAATACAAAGAAAAATGAAAAAATAGTTGTTTACGACTTCGGTGGAGGTACTTTCGATGTGTCTGTTCTTGAAGTTGGAGATGATGTTATTGAAGTGAAGTCTACAGATGGTGACTCACATATGGGAGGTGAAGATATCGATCAAAAAGTTGTGAAGTGGATTGCAGATGAATTCAAGAAAGAGTCAGGTATTGATGTCACAAAAGATATGCTTGCTCTACAACGCTTAAAAGAAGCTGCAGAAAAGACAAAGCACGAACTTTCTACAACAATGGAATCTGAAATAAATATTCCATTCATTACTTCTGATGCATCCGGTCCTAAACACTTACTTCTAAAGATGACAAGAGCAACTCTTGAATCCCTTGCAGAAGAATACATAACTCGTTCTATTGAAATTACAAAGCGTGCTCTTGAAGCATCTCCATTTAAGATGAGTGAAATTAATGAAGTTATCTTGGTGGGAGGACAGACAAGAATGCCTAAGATAGTAGAAGAAGTTAAGAAATTATTTAATAAAGAACCAAATCGTTCAATCAACCCAGATGAAGTTGTGGCTCTTGGGGCTGCTGTGCAAGCTGGAGTTCTACAAGGAGATGTTCGTGATGTTCTTCTTCTAGATGTTATCCCATTATCACTTGGTATAGAGACATTGGGAGGTGTAGCCACAAAGTTAATTGAAAGAAACACTACAATTCCAAGTTCAAAATCACAAGTGTTCTCGACCGCTGCTGATAATCAAACATCTGTGGAGATTCATATTACTCAAGGAGAAAGACCAATGGCAAGCGATAATAAATCACTAGGTAGATTTATCTTGGATGGTATTCCTCCAGCACCACGAGGTATGCCTCAGATTGAAGTTACTTTCGATGTAGATGCAAACGGTATTCTTAATGTGAAAGCAAAAGACAAAGCATCCGGCAAAGAACAATCAATTCGTATTGAAGCAAGTTCTGGATTAACAGAAGCTGATATAAAGAAGATGAAAGATGAAGCTGAAGCACACGCTGAGGAAGATGCTAAGAAGAAAGAACTAGCAGACGAAAAGAATACAGCAGAAATGATGATATTCACTGCAGAAAAATCATTGAAAGAATATGGAGATAAAGTAGATGCATCACTTAAAACTGCCGTAGAAGAGAAAATTGCCGGAGTAAAAACTGCAAAAGACGGTGGAGATATTGCAGCTATCAAGTCAGCTATTGAAGCGCTTTCAACAGAACTTTCAAAAATTGGAGAAGCCATGCAAAAGGCTAACGCAGAAGCTCCAAAAGATGACCAGGCTAAAACTCCAGAACAGCAAGGAGAAGAAATCAAAGACGCAGAAGTAAAAGAAGATAAGGAAGAAGGAAAATAATTTTTACTGAGGTCAATTCCATATATTCAAAATTTCTTCGCTTATCCCTCTCCGCTCGCAAGCTCGCTCCGGCGCGCCCACACCTACTCAGAAATTTTGAATATATGGAATCTCCCAGGGGACTATTCTGTAATTTTATGTTATCTTAAATATCATGCCCAAAGATTATTACAATATACTTGGTGTAAATAAAAATGCTTCAAAGGAGGAAATTAAAAAAGCCTTCCATAAATTAGCGCACCAACATCATCCTGATAAAAATAAAGGTGATGATAAAAAGTTCAAGGAGGTCAATGAGGCCTACCAAGTTCTTTCTGATGACCAGAAACGTGCTCGTTATGACCAATTCGGCTCTGCAGATGGTCCTATGGGTGGAGGATACAACGGAGGTCCACAAGGTGGATTCGGAGGATTCGATTTTTCTGGTGGATTCCAAAATGGACAGAACTTTGATATGGGAGACCTAGGTGATATCTTTGGAGATTTCTTTGGTGGTGGAATGGGGCGAGGTACAAGAAACACAAAAAGAGGGCGAGATATACAAGTAGAAATAGAACTAGCTTTTGATGAAGCAGTTTTTGGAATTAAACGTAAAGTTACAATAAACAAACAAGTAAAATGTGATATATGTAAAGGTACCGGCGGTAAGGTTGGCACCAAGATGAACACTTGTAAAGATTGTAATGGTCAAGGGCAAATCCGAGAAGTTAGACGATCTATCTTGGGTTCTTTTGAGACAGTAAGAACTTGTGACACTTGCCAAGGTAAAGGGAAAATTCCAGCTGAAAAATGTTCAAACTGTAAAGGTCAAGGAGTATATAAGAAGCAAGTTGACGTGGAGCTAGATATACCAGCAGGAGTTAGTGATACTGAAATGCTTAAAATGGCAGGTGCTGGAGAAGATATTCAAGGTGGACCATCTGGAGATTTGTATATAAGAGTACGAGTTAAACCTCATTCTGTGTTTACTAGAGATGGGTTAAATCTTGTAATGGATTTACCTATAAAGCTCTCAGACGCCCTTTTAGGTATGGATTATAGCCTTAAAACATTAGAGGGAAGTAATATGGAAGTTAAAATTCCAGAAGGTATAAATCATAATGATCTTCTTCGTGTCCGAGGGAAAGGAGTGCCTTCAAGTCGTGGCAGAGGAGACATAATCCTTCGCATAAAAGTAAAAATGCCTACAAAACTTTCTCGTAAATCAAAGGAAGCAATAGAACAACTTAAGAAAGAAGGGCTCTAAACCCTTTACATATATTTAATATCTGTTATCATTGCTTATATTATTATTTTAGTGTAAGCAAAAATTTTGTTTACTTAAGGAAATGACTAAACGTTCAATAACTTCCAAGAAACTTTGGAAATTAGGAGTAAATGATTTCAACACTCAATATTTTGATTTTAATAAAGAGGGCGATCTCATAATTAAAGAAGGGCACAACATATATAACGTTCGATATTTGGCCGAAAAATTTGGAACATCATTAGAGATATTGATGCCTTTTGTGATTGAGGAGAGATTAGAAGATTTTCTAGACCTCACACAAGCTTTATCAAAGAAAGTAGGATATAAAGGTAAATTCTTTTATCATTATCCTATGAAAGTGAGCCAGCTAAGAGAAGTGGTAATGTCTGTGGTTGGAGAAGGTGCACACTTAGAGACATCTTCATACAATGAATTGTGGTTAGTGAAGAAAATGCTTGAGCAAGAAACCTTTAATCCAAACATCAGAATTCTATGTAGCGGACCCAAGACAGATAAATACATAAACTTGATAGACGACCTTCAACATAAAGGAGTAAAAATTTTCCCTATGATTGAAGGACCAAATGAACTTAAATTCTTACAGTATTCTAAGTATGATGTTGGCATTCGTCTAGATATGCCGATAAAGAATAGTTCACGATGGAACAAGCCTGTAAACCGCTTCGGATTTTCTTCAAAAGAAATTCTAAAAATGGGAACATTTAAGAATTTAAAAATATTACACTATCATATAGGTTCTCAAATCGAAAAAATCTCTGACGTATTAGCTCCTATTAAATATGCTCTTGATATCTACTTTAAATTAAAAGAAAAAAATCCATCGCTTGATACTCTTGATATTGGAGGAGGAATGCCTATTCCTTATACACGAACAAAAGGTTACCCAGTAGATAAATTAATGGAGAAGATTCTTGATCTTATGAAGAAAGAATCTGAGAAAAGAGGTCTTCCTCATCCAAACCTTGTATGTGAATGGGGCCGATATATTGTCGCACCTGCTCAAATTTCAGTATTTAAGGTAATAGATACTAAAATTATTAATAATAAGAAAAGCTTAGCTAAGAAGTGGTATGTTATAGACGGAAGCTTTATGAATGACCTTCTTGATACTTGGGCTATTGACCAGACATGGGCGGTGTCACCAGTAAATAATAAAAGAGATGGAAATCTAAATAATGTATGGTTTGCTGGTTCTAGTTGTGATTCCGATGATGTATATAAAGGTCATAATGGAGTTATTTCATTCCCTGATTTTGATTCTAATGCTGGAGATTCAGAGCCAATGTATGTGGTAGTTTATGATACTGGAGCCTATCAGAATTCATTGTCAGCAAAACATTGTATGATATCATCTCCAATGAAAATTCTAGCTGAGAATGGTCATATTGTAGTAGCTCGTAAAAGAGAAACACCAGAAGATGTTGGTAAAGAATTTGGATGGTAGTATAATACATCTATTAATAATCTAAATAATTATCTTATGAACCCAAGTCTAAAAACGTTAGGATTTATTCTAAAGAATTATAAAAATTTCAACAGTCGTGCACTTAAAGATGCAACAATCGCCTATTGGAGACACATAGAAAAAGGTGGCAAAATGTTCTTTGCTATGGGCGGGGCTATGTCTTCTGCTCAGCTTGGTATAACTCTTGCTCCTGCTATAAGAGATGGATTAATTTCTGGTATGTCTGTGACCGGAGCTAACTTAGAAGAGTCATTATTCCGCCTTGTTGCACATAATAGTTACAAAGATTTTCCTGATTATAGATATTTCACAAAAGAGGATGATACAAAGATTCTCGAGGACCGTATGCGCCGTGTGACAGACACAAGTATTCCTGAAGATGAAGCTTTCCGTGTTGTGGAGAAACAAATTGTTCCTACTTGGAAAGAGGCGACAGAAAAAGGCACAAGAAAATTCTGGCATGAATATTTCTATGACCTAATTCAATCTATTGATAAAGAAAAGCACGAAGGTAAAACAGAAGAATGCTGGCTTCTTGCTGCAGCAGAAAATAATATTCCAATAGTTGTACCTGGTTATGAAGACTCTACTTTTGGTAACATTTTCGCTTCATATGTGAAGACAGGAGAAGTGAGTGCAAGTATTGCAAAATCAGGAGTGGAATATATGGGAGCTTGGTATGACCAATATGAAGAACTCTCAAAAGGACCAGGAGTAGGATTCTTCCAAATCGGAGGAGGTATTTCTGGAGATTTCCCAATTTGCGTAGTGCCTTCAATTAAATACGATTTACAAAAAGACGTAAAACCTTGGGCATACTTCTGTCAGATTTCTGATTCGACAACTTCTTATGGTTCATACTCAGGAGCAACTCCAAATGAAAAAATTACTTGGGATAAGCTTACAAAAGATACTCCAATGTTCGTTGTGGAATCAGATGCAACTATCGTAGTACCTCTTATGCTTGAAGCTCTTATGGAATGCAAGGCAAATCCAGTTGAAGCAAATGAATTAATAAAAAGATATTCAGCTTAATGGATAATAAAGAAAAAAATAAAATATTAGAAGAAAAAATATCTTCTTTCGACCCGAATGATAGTGGTTCGCTTTATCATGGTGTTTTCGGGTTGCCGTTTAATGTAGAAGAATCAAAAATGGTTCTTGTTCCTGTCCCTTGGGAAGCAACAGTTTCTTATGGAGAGGGGACGTTAGAAGGCCCTAAAGCTATCCTGGATGCTTCTCAGCAAATAGATTTATTTGACCCTATAAATCCAACAGGATGGAAGAATGGAATTGCAATGATGGATATTCCTTCAAGTATTTTCTACCAAAGTAAACAGGTCCGAGAAAAGACAAATAAATATCTTGAAGGGTATAACGATAAAAATATTGATAAAGAATTACAAGCACAAATAAATGCGGATTGTGCTGAGATTAATAAATATGTAAAAGAAACAACTCTTAAATTCCTAAATGAAGATAAAATTGTTGGAGTTGTTGGTGGAGAACACAGTGTTCCCCTTGGATACTTGGAAGCACTATCGGAAAAGTATAATGACTTTGGAATTCTTCATTTTGATGCCCATATGGACCTGCGAGATGCATACCTTGGTCTAGAGTTTTCTCATGCGTCAATATTCTTCAATGCTTTAAAAATAAAAAATATTTCCAAGTTAGTTTCAGTCGGTATAAGAGATTTTTGTGAGCAAGAATATAATCTAACTCAAAAAGAAAAAAGTAGAATTTCTGTATTTACAGATTATGATATCAAAAAAGATATTTTTAAAGGGGAGACATTTAAACATAAAGTAAAGGAAATAATTTCTAAATTACCGAAGAATGTTTATGTGTCTTTTGATATCGATGCTCTTATTCCATACCTAAGTCCAGGGACTGGAACTCCTGTTATCGGAGGGCTTACTGTAGACGAAGTTGTATTTCTAATTGAAGAATTAATTGCTAGTGGAAGGAAAATTATTGGTTTTGACCTCTGTGAGGTTGCTAAAGGTAAAGATGAGTGGGATGGCAACGTCGGTGCTCGTGTTCTATATAAACTTTGTTTACTAACTCTAAAAAGCCAAAAATAAATGAATATAGAAGTTGAAATAAAAGTAAAAATAGATAATTTTGATGAAGTTAAGAAGAAAGTTTCCTTAATCGGGACACTAGTAAAAGCTGTAAAACAAATAGACGATTACTATATACCAAGTCATAGAGATTTCTTTGCTCATAAACCAGAGCCGATAGAGTTCTTGAGAATGAGAACAAATCCAGATAAAACCGTATTTGAATATACTAAGTGTGTAAATATGAGGGAAGATGGCACATACGATTATGCAGAAGAATATGAGACAGAAATAAAAGACCCTGAAGCTTTTAAAAAATCTTTAGAATTTTTAGATTTCAAAAATGTTGTCACTGTAGATAAAGAAAGGGAATATTGGATTTGTGGAGATATAGAAGTCGCTCTTGATAAAGTGAAAGGGCTTGGAACTTTCATAGAAGCAGAAGCAAAAGGTGATTTTAAAGATCATATAGAAGCAAAAAATGCTTGTGAAAAATTCCTGAAAGATTTAGGTGTTTGGGTTAACGAAAACGTTCAAATACGAAAAGGTTATCCCCAATTACTTTTAGAAAAATAACGATAATAATTGTTTGTATTGCCAAAATTGCATATTTGTGGTATTTTCTAAGAAAGAACTATTCTGTAACTTAATATTCACAAACCATGAAAGCAAAAATGTTTTTTCTGTTGCCGATTCTTTCAATTTCTTTTTTATTCACAGCGTGTGAAAAAGACGAAAATGTAGTTTCTTCTCCTGAGGAATTGCTTTGTAAAGGTAATTGGTATCTCCAGTATGAAGAATCATTAGTCAGTGGAAATACCTGGCAAAAAGTTGATTTTGATTATCCTGAAGCAGTATTAGCCAGTTACTGGTTATATAATGTTGATGGAACTGTTAGGTTTTATGGTAGTATCGGTACTATTTCCGATTCGTATACCTGGGAACTTAAGGGCGATAAGCTTGAGGTAAATATGGCTGGTTACTTTGTTAATTATACAGTCATGGAGTTAACTAAAAGTACTCTAATCTTGAAATATCTTCCAAGTAACCGGCAAGTATATTCTCATAAAATAATCGACCACTAAACTCCGAGTTAATAAAAAATCCACCCTGATAAAGAGTGGATTTTTTTTATTATTAATTTATTTTTTTGAAACCTTAAATCCGTTTTCGGTGTCTTTTACTTCATATCCTAGAGAGTTAATTTTGTTTCGTAGCTCATCGCTCTTTACCCAATCTTTTGCTTGGCGAGCTTGTTCGCGTTCTTCGGCTAGCTTTTTAATTTCATCTGGGATAATTTCTTCTTTTACTTTATCTAAGTTAAGCCCAAGTACTTTATCAAAGTCTAGTAGTGTAGCTTTCTTATCAGCATCTCGAAGGGAAGAATCTTTCAGTAATTCCCAAACCAATGTAAATGCTTTCGGGCTATCTAAATTATTATCCAAGTATTCTATAAATCTATCTTTATAATCTTTATTTACGCTTCCTATGGCACTTCCAAGGCTTAAAATTGCCTCACGGAGACGTATTAAGGCAGTCTGGGACCCCATTACCGCTTCAATAGTAAAGTTGGTTCTGGTTGAATAATTTGAGGTGTAGAGCCACAATCTAAAAGCTAAAGGATCTATGCCTTTTTCTATTAAATCTTTCAAAATATAAAAGTTACCGGCAGATTTTGCCATTTTTTGTCCGTCCACTAGAAGGTGCTCATTATGCATAAAATATTTTGCAAAAGGTTTTCCTGTGGCGCATTCTGATTGAGCAATTTCATTCTCATGATGAGGAAAAATATTATCTACTCCTCCAGTATGAATATCAAAACTTTCTCCAAGGTTATCCATACTCATCACAGAACATTCTATGTGCCACCCAGGTCTTCCTTTACCGAGCTCTGTCTCCCAGTAAACTTCTCCATCTTCAGGTGTCCAAACTTTCCAGAGTGCAAAATCTTGGGCATTTTCTTTCTCGTATTCATCTTTCTTTAATCGTCCTTCGGCGTTTTCTTTTAAATCAGAAAGTTTGAAATGAGAAAGCTTCCCATAATTTTCATCTTTATGAATATCAAAATAAACTGAACCATCCGATGTCCTATACGCAAAACCTTTTTCTTCTAGTTTTTTAATTAAAGCTACCATCTTATTTATATAATCGGTGGCTTTAGTGTAAGTATTAGGAGGAAGGATATTCAACGCGTCCCTATCTTTGAAAAATTCTTCAGTATAAAATTGAGTTAATTCTTTTAGACTTTTATTTTGTGCTTTTACCTCGCGAATTATTTTATCTTCAACATCTGTGATATTCATTATATGAGTAACATCATATCCACGATATGCGAGATATCTTTTAAGTAAATCAGCAAATATGTATGCACGCCAGTTGCCAATATGAGCATAGCTATAGACAGTAGGTCCGCAAGTATATAGCCCAACCTTGGGAGGATTAATAGGGGCAAACTCTTCTTTCTCTCGACTGAGAGTGTTGAATATTTCTAGAGCCATATAAAAATAATTGTGGTCACTAATAACATAATAGTCAAAAACATAAACATTTTCAATCTTTTCCTGTCTCGCTCTATTTTTTTCTCTAAAGTATAAATTTGGGCATCTTTATTTACTAATTTTAATTCTTTATTAAGATGTAAAGTTTTTAATAGATGAGCAAGAAGAAGCCTGTTGTTAAGAATTTTGGCTGTTTCTTTTTGGATGATATCAAGTTCAATTTCTTTACCAAACTGACTAAAGGCTTCTATAGGGTGATTGTGAATAGTAATTACTATTTCATCATTGGCAATTAAAGTAAGATTATTCTTTTGGTTATTAAAAGATGGGGTATTAACTGAAATGAAAATAAATTCATTGTCTACTTCGATGACGTCATTTTTAAATGCGGTTTTGACATATTCTTGGATCTGTGAGGGGATAGAAAACTGTTCAAAAATATAGGAAATTTCGCTTTCATTAGGGGATTCTAAATCAAGCCAATTTAGCCCCTTGTGATTATATTTTAATATCATAAAGCATAGTATACCTTTTTTACTTGCTTTTTTCAAAACTTTTGTGTATTATGGGGCATATCCTTAGAAACCCTTTAATTAATGGTTCTTTGAGATAACTATAAAATATGCCTAAAACCACTAACACAACGAAGAAGACAACAAAGCCAAGCGAAAAAAGTAAAGAATTTGCCGTCATTTTAACTGGTGGAAAACAGTACAAAGTGGCTGTAGGCGATATCTTAAAGGTTGAAAAGCTTGAAGGAGATTATAAGCAAGGAGACAAGGTTATTTTCGACAAGGTCTTACTTGTAGATAATGGCTCAGACACAACAATCGGCACACCATATATCGAAAATGCCAAAGTTGAATCATTATTCCAAAAGCTCGGTAAACACAAAACTGTAAAAGTAGTTAAATATAAACAAAAGAGTAGATATCTCAAGAAGAATGGACATCGTCAACCTTTTACAGAAGTAAAAATTTCTTCAATCAAATAATTAAAATACCCCTCAAAAGGGGTATTTTAATTTTATTTAATTGATCACTATGATATAATTATTACATTAACCTTTAATTTTTTCACTAATACCATATGTCACGTTTACCAATAGTAGGACAAGATAACAACGAATGGGGAACAATACTAAACGAATACCTCGAAGTCTCACATAACACCGACGGTACCCAAAAAGCTACATCTCTAGTCTGTAAGGGTTTCTTAACTCAAACAGGAACCAATGCTCCTGTATTTACTGCTATCGAA
>DATGWJ010000012.1:0-24815 GCA_035299545.1 Minisyncoccota bacterium
TATACCTAGCACTAAGATTTACAGCTCCGATAATAGCGTCGTCTGTAATTTGCACACCATGGAACAATTCATATTTTTCTTTTAACCCGCGCAATATTGCTACTGCATCCTCGATACTTGGTTCGTCAATGTAAACAGGCTGGAATCGTCTTGCTAGGGCTGGATCTTTCTCGATATGTTTCTGATATTCTTTCAAAGTTGTTGCTCCGATAGCACGAAGTTCCCCGCGAGCAAGTGCCGGCTTCAACATATTTGAAGCATCAAGAGAACCTTCAGAACTTCCTGCTCCGACTATTGTGTGTATCTCATCAATAAAAAGAATTATTCTGCCTTCAGATCTTTCTATCTCTTTCATAATTCCGCGCAATCTTTCTTCGAATTCTCCGCGATACTTTGTCCCTGAGAGTAATAGCCCAAGATCCAGAGATACAACCTCTTTATCTTTCAAACTTTCTGGCACATCATTCTTTGCTATACGTATTGCCAGAGCTTCAGCTACTGCTGTCTTTCCAGTCCCCGCTTCTCCGATTAATATCGGATTATTTTTAGTTCGGCGCGAGAGTATTTGCATCATTCTCATTATTTCTTTTTCTCTTCCAATGACAGGGTCCAGCTTATCTTCTTTCGCTAGTAAAGTAAGGTTTCTTGTAAATTTTGTGAGGAGCTTTGGTTTTTTTGAAGAAGTTCCTTCATTATTATTTTCACTGCGAAGTTGTTTAAGAACAGTAATTACTTTCTCTTTTGCTATTTTAAAACGACCAAGCAGTTCACGAGCTTCTCCTGGCACTTCTAAAAGAGAAACAAATAAATGTTCCGTTGAGACGAATTCATCTTTTAAGGTCACAGCTACTTTTGCAGAATTTTCTATAATCTGAGCTAAGTCGGGAGTAAGATAAATTTGGTACGAAGGTGAAAGAGTATTGCGATTCTCTGGTGACTCTGTCATTTCTATCAAATTATCAGTTAGAAGCATTGTATCCACTTCCATCTTATCGAGAATTGAAACAACCAACGAATCTTCTTGAACGAGAAGGGCTGTCAGTAAATGTAAGGAATTAACGTGATTCTGACCTCGTTCAATAGCAAGCTCATGAGCTTTACGGATGACTTCTTTTGCTTTAGTTGTAAAGTTATTGAATGGGGGCATAAATTTATATATATTTAATAATTTTTAATATACTGCGAGTTATCATTATATCACTTCCTTTTCTCTAGTAAAGTAGTACTAGTAATATGAACAATATTAATTTAAGTATTATTGAGTGATATTATTTGTGTCTGTTTTTACTGGAGTGCCTGTTACTTCCTTATCTGTTATGGCAGAAATTTTTAAGATTGCAAAACCATTATTAAATTTCTTTAAAACCGTGGCATCAAAATCAATCTTATCAAGAACTACTTTATATAACTCACTCTCTCCTAAAATACTTGAATCAACTAAAATCAAACCTATATCTGAAATAATAACACCTTGACCAATAGCTGTCGGTTCTACTTTGGAAGTATCTGTAGTATTTACATCTTTATTCTCTTCTTTATTATTATTTTGATCAGAAGTGGAAGTAGAATTAACTGTTGTACTTGATTTATCTTTCAGATAAATTGAAACAAGAGCATCTCCATTATTTAATAATAGACTATCTTTCTTATTATTTTCACCTTCACTTGAATTCTCTGTCGCAGGAGCAGGAACTTGAACAGTTGTTACTTTTTCTATTGTTCTTTGAATAACATTATTTATAGTCTGTGGAACACTTTTAGGCATTTGATTCATAAGCGATACAGTCACAATGCCAGTAGCTATTGAAACCACAAATGTTATTAATAGTGTTAGTAATATAAACTGCTTTTTATCTAATTCCTTAATCTCCATACTTATATTGTATCACAGTAGTCAAGATTATTTCCACTCTTTATATTTCTCCAATATCTTTTTAAAAGCTTTAACCAAAGCATCCATATCCTCTTTTGTAGTATCTCTTCCGAGTGATATTCGGAGTGAACCCTCCTCTTCCTTTCCGTCCTTTGGGCAAATTTTTCTTATCGCTTCTATAACGTAAGATTTATTCTCATCACTGCTTTTACATGCACTCTTTTCTGATACAAAAATACCTTGCGAAGATAATTCTATAACAAGAAGCTCACTAGATATCCCTGATACAGAAATATTTATATTATTAGGAAGTCGTTTTTCTTTGTCTCCATTGAGAATTATCTTATATGGAAGTTCTTTGGAAATAGATAATAATTTTTGTATTCCATAATCTCTTATTGGAATCAAACGCTCTACTTCTTTCTTTTTTATTTTATTTGCGATTTCTAGTGCTTCTGCTACACCCGCAATAGATACTACATTTGAAGTTCCAGAATGTAATCCAAATTCTTGCCCTCCACCCATATATAGAGGATAAAGTTCTATGTTTCTTTTTTTATATAAAACACCAATTCCTTTTGGTCCATAAATCTTGGAACTATTGAAGGTCATCATATCCACTCCGAGTTTTTCAATATTCTCTGTATACAGATAATTCATCGCTTGGGATGCATCTGTATGAAAGAGAGGAAAAGCCACAGAGGAAGGACTGTCCTTGGGCTCCCTTAAGGACAGTCCTTCCTCTGCTTGCTTTTGCAAAGTAGATTTCCCTTTTCTAAATCGTCTGATTATTTTTGCAATTTCTTCTATTGGTTCGATAGTTCCAATTTCATTGTTGGCATACATAACAGAGACTAATATAGTATTATCTTGAAGTGAATCTTCGAGTTCTTCTAAATTAACTATGCCTCCTTTGTCTACAGATAAATAAGTAACTTCTGCTTCACCAGTTTTCTCTAAAAGACGACAATTCTCAAGTACAGCTGGATGTTCTATTTTTGTTGTAATAATATGAGGGGTCTTCCCCTTATTTTGTAAATTCCAATTTCTAACTACACCAATAACTGCAAGTGCATCACTTTCTGTCCCAGAACCAGTAAAAATAATCTCATCACTATGAGCATTTATCAATTTTGCAATTTTACCTCTTGCATTATCAACTATATTTTTTACTTTTAAACCATCATTATGGACAGCGCTCGGATTGGCAAAAAAATTGCTCTCATATGAGTGCATTTTCTTTACAACCCCCTCATCAATAGGGGTAGATGCTGCATAATCAAGATATATCTCCTTCTTTTTAAACATATTTATATACTATATCATATTTTGACTTCTCCCCAACTAAAACCTTTTCAGTCAAGATGTTATTGTAAAAAAGCCCTTATTAGTATATACTCTTTTAGTATATGGATACTATAATCTTATTTTATATAATTTCAGGGATTGTGGTCATTATTTTATTATGGATTCTCATGACCGAAATCCGCTTAAAAAAAATCTTCACTGGAACAAAAGCTCGCAACTTGGAAGAAATGATAGTGCTCGTAGGTAAAAAGATTAACGAGATGGAAGAAAAAGAAGAAAATATTGATAAGCATTTAGTAGAGGTAGATAATCGTCTAAACAAGTCAATCAGAAATATAGAGACTATCCGCTTTAACCCATTTATAGACGCAGGAAGTAATCAAAGTTTTGCTATTGCCCTTATGAACGATGAAGGTAACGGAGTAGTTATGTCCAGTTTATACGCTCGCGACAGAATGAGTATTTTCGCAAAGCCAATAGTAAAAGGTAAATCAGATTTTGAATTATCTAGTGAAGAAAAAGAAGTTCTAGAAAAAGCACTCAAATAATAAATTGAAGTAGAAAATAAAGTTTTATGAGTCGCGTAGGGCCCCTCTGGGGTAAAGCGCGAATAAAACTTTATTTTCTACGGAAATTATAAATAAATTTATGCCAAATACAACAAAAACAACTGAAAAAGTTCGCCCACCTGTCGTTGTCGTTATGGGGCATGTTGACCATGGCAAGTCTACCCTTCTGGACTATATAAGAAAGTCTAATATTGTAGATAGTGAGGCTGGAGGTATAACTCAAAATATAAGTGCATACGAAGTAGTAATTAAAGATGATAAGAAAAATGATAGAGCAATAACATTCCTAGACACTCCAGGGCATGAAGCTTTCTCAATGATGCGTACTCGTGGAGCACAAGCAGCAGATATTGCGATACTTGTTGTCTCTGCAGAAGATAGTGTAAAAGCACAAACAATTGAAGCATATAAAACAATAATGGAAAGTAAAATTCCTTATATTGTTGCTATTAATAAGATAGATAGACCAAACGCCAATATAGAAAAAACAAAAATGGATTTGTCTGAAAAAGAAATCTACCTAGAAGGAATGGGTGGAGATATTCCATTTGTCCCTATTTCAGCAAAAACAGGAGAAGGAATACCAGAACTCTTAGAAATGATCGTGCTTGTTTCAGATTTACAAGGACTCAAAGGAAATCCTGAACTAAATGCGTCCGGAGTTATTATTGAAGCAAAAAGAGATCCAAAACGCGGTGTCTCTGCTACATGTATTATAAAAGATGGAACTTTAAGATCTTCTATGTTTGTCGCTTCTGGTTCTGCAATAGTTAGCACTAGAATATTCGAAAACTTTTTAGGTAAACCTATAAAAGAAGCTACATTCTCTTCCCCTATCCGCCTTGTAGGATTCGAATCTATGCCAGAGGCTGGAAGTACATTTCAATCATTTAAAACAAAAAAGGAAGCAGAAAATTATGTTGAAGAAATAAATAGAAAATTAGAAGAAAATAAAATAGAAGAAACACATTCTGATAGAGGAGGTAAAATTATTCCAATCATTATAAAAACGGATGTACTTGGAATGATTGATGCGATAGAAAAAGAAATAAGCAAATTAAATACAAACGAAATATCATTCAAGGTGGTCGGCAAAGGAGTAGGTGCAATAAACGAATCCGATTTGAAAATGGGTAATATTAATAAAGAAACAATTATAGTTGGATTTAATACCAAGATTGATAATAGTGCTAGAGATTTAAATGAAACATTAAAAGTAAAAGTAGAAACTTTTGATATTATTTACCGACTAACAGACTGGCTTAAAGAATTAATCGAGACTCGCCGTCCTCGACAAGAAACAGTTGAGATTATTGGTACAATAAAAATATTAAAAACATTTGGTTCAACAAAGGGTAAACATATAGTAGGAGGTAAAGTCACAGCTGGTAAAATAACTTTAGGCAGTAAGATACGCATAATGCGTCGTGATTTTGAAATAGGCACAGGTAGAATTGCAGAGCTACAAATTAATAAATTAAAAGGAAGTGAAGTATTAGAAGGTAACGACTGCGGGCTACAAGTAGAAACAAAAATAGATATCGCGCCAGGTGATGTACTGGAAGCATATGAGATAGTAATAAAATAATTTTATGGCTGAATTTAGAAACGAAAAGATAACAAATGGAATAAGAGAAATCGCCGCCTTGTATATCGAAAAGGAGGCTGGACCTACTTCACTGATTACCGTTACTCGAGTAATCCTATCAGAAGATGGCAAGAGAGCTACAATAATGATAAGTGTACTACCAAAAGAGAAAGAGCAAGCTGCTTATGGATTTATAAAAAGAAATCTTAGTGAATTAAGAAAAAATATTGCTAAGAATTTGCGTGTTAACCCTACCCCATTTTTAGATGTAGAAATAGACGAAGGAGAAAAAAATCGTCAACGAATTGACGATTTGTTGATAAATGGTTAGGATGATATAAAAGTCGCACATATTAAAAATTTATGAGTAGGTGTGGGCGCGCGCCGAATCCGCTGGGATTCGGTAGGGATAAGCGAATAAATTTTTGATATGTGCAACTTTTAAATAAAGAAGGCCTGGTAGCCAAGTGGTAAGGCAGAGATCTGCAAAATCTCTATGCGGCGGTTCAATTCCGCCCCAGGCCTCAGTCTGGAGCACACAAACTTCTTTGTGTGCGTGACGGAATTGAAAGGCTTTTCGTTACTGAGATTTCGAAGTCGAAAAGCACCCGCGACCGTTGGGCGAAATTCCGCCCCAGGCCTCAATATAAAAATGGAAATTTTTATAAATTTCTGTTAGTATAGATTTAACAAGCCGAGGTGGCGAAATTGGCAGACGCACTTGCCTTAGGAGCAAGCGGAGTAATCCATGGGAGTTCAAGTCTCCCCCTCGGCACATTACATTATATGTCGCACGAAAAAACAGCTGTTAAAACTATATACTTTAGTATTTTAAGTAGTGCCATTCTTGCAATTATAAAGTGGCTAGCAGGAATTTTCGGACATTCATATGCTCTTATAGCAGATGCGATCGAATCAACTACCGATATTGTTTCTTCCATCTTAGTTTTATTTGGAATTAAATATTCAAGTAAACCAGCAGACAAAGACCACCCATATGGGCATGGTAGAATAGAACCATTAATAACTTTTCTTGTAGTTGGTTTTTTAATTACTTCAGCAATAATAATAGTTATCCAGGGAATAAAAAATATACAAACACCTCACGAATTACCTAAAGCTTATACTCTCATAATTTTGGCTGGAATAATTATTTGGAAAGAAATCTCATACAGATTAGTTGTTAAAAAAAGTAAAGAAACAAAAAGTACCTCACTAAAGGCAGATGCTTGGCATCATAGAAGTGATGCGATAACTTCAGTTGCAGCCTTTATTGGAATTACTATCGCTTTAATTCTAGGTAAAGGATTTGAATCAGCAGATGATTGGGCTGCTCTTTTTGCAGGAGCTTTTATTCTTTATAATTGTTATTTAATTTTTAGACCAGCACTTGGGGAAATAATGGATGAAGACACTCACAACGACATAATAATCCAAATAAGAGAAGTATCTAAAACAGTAGAAGGTGTAGTAGATACAGAAAAATGTTTTGTAAGAAAAACTGGTATGAAATATCATGCAGACCTTCATATTACAGTAAATGCACAAATATCAGTGAAAGAGGGACATGAAATATCACATAAAGTTTCAGCAAAATTAAAAGAGGAAATAGCTGAATTATCAAATATTCTTATACATATTGAGCCTAACAAATAATCAACTTATGATTTCTAAACAGCATTAGAATTGCTTATTCTTCATAAATGTAGTATACTTATAATATATGACGATTTTAGTTAGTTTATTGCCTTATTTACAGATAATACTATCCATTATTCTTATAGTTGCTATCTTACTCCAACAATCAAGTTCTGGAGTGGGAGGCGCTTTAGGTGGAGGAGATGGAGGTGGTCTTTATAATACTCGTCGTGGTTTTGAGAAATTCCTTTTTTCCTTAACGATAGTAATTGGTATACTTTTTGTCGTATCATCGTTTATAACTATTTTCATCAAATAATTAAAGTTCAACACTTTAATTATTTTTGAATTGCGTTTCTATGCATAAATTAATTCTATTTATTAAAGAATTTCGTATTTATAAAAAAGAAGAACTTCTAGGTGCAATAGCGTCTTTTTCTAAGAAACAATATATTGTATTCTTGGCATTTTTGGCGATTGCTCTTATATCTACAGTAATTATGCTGGGTAAAATTAATGCAATGTTCCTAGTCGATGTCCCAGTAAGCGGAGGTACAATCACAGAAGGAATTATAGGAGTACCTACCCTAGTAAACCCAGTTATTGCCCTTTCTGACGCAGATAAAGACCTTACTTCTTTAGTTTATTCCGGATTAATGAGAAAAACAGCAGATGGAGAATTTATTCCTGATCTTGCAGAATCATACACAGTAACACCAGATGGCATCACTTATACATTCATTATGAAAAAAGGTCAGAAATTTCATAACGGCGATGACATAACTGCCGATGATGTAATTTTTACTATTGAAAAAATCAAAGACCCTACAATCAAAAGTCCTCGAAGAATGGGATGGGAAGGAGTAAAAGTAACCAAGACAGATGACTACACTGTAGTATTCACACTTGAAAGTTCTTATATATCATTCTTAGATAACACAACAATAGGGATACTTCCTTCTAAGTTATGGAAAAATTTCAATGTAAATGAATTTAATCTATCCCCTCTTAATACCAAACCAGTGGGTTCCGGACCATACAAAATTAAAAGTGTATTGAAAAACAAAGAAGGAATACCAGAAGAATATAAACTCGAGAGATTTAATAGATTCGCTCTTGGTAAGCCAATGATAAAATATTTTAATATAATTTCTTATTCAAATGAACGTGATTTAATCGATGCACTTTTTAGTCATTCAATAAGCCAAGCTGGAGGAATAAGTCCTGAATACGTAAAAGAGGCAGAGAAAGAGAAATATGCAGTAAACACAGCTACCCTCCCTAGAATTTTTGGAATATTCTTCAACAGTTCTAAGAATAAAATTTTCGGTGATGCAGAAGTTGTAAAAGCTATAGACAAAGCAATCGATAGACAATATATAATTGATCAAGTATTAGAAGGATATGGTGCCCCTATTCATAATCCTATTCCAGAAAAAATAATTCCGAGTGGATCAACCGAACTTTATACAAATAAAAATATTGAAGAAGCTAATCTTATATTAGATAAAGCTGGGTGGACATTAGGCAGTGATGGTATCCGTATGAAAGGAGGTACAACAACTAAAGCTACAACGAAAAAAGTAAACGGCAAGCTAGTTAAGGAACCTGCAAAAACCACAGAAGCAACACGACTTTCATTTTCTTTGACCACAGGAGACGCCCCTGAATTAAAAGAGACAACATTGTTGATAAAAGAACAACTTAAAAAAATAGGAATAGAGGTCGATATCCAAAAAGTTTACGAAACAGGACAACTCAATCAAGTGATAAGAGCTCGCGATTATGATGCTCTATTATTTGGCCAACTTATAAATTATGAGTCAGATTTATACTCATATTGGCATTCTTCTCAAAGGGTAGATCCAGGGAGAAATATAGCAATGTATAATAATAAAAAGGTAGATATTCTTTTAGAGTCTATCCAAAAAATATTAAACAGTGAGGAACGAAACGAAAAATACGAAGACATTATAAAAGAATTTGACGCAAATATACCAGCCATCCTTATATATTCACCTAAATACTTATATTTGACGTCTCCTCGTCTTAATAATATGTCTCTTTTAAATATGACCGTGCCCGCAGATCGTTTCTTATCAGTGTATAATTGGTCTACAGATACCGATAAAGTTTGGAAATTTTTTACTAAATAAATTATAATTAAATATATGAACGAAATATCTAAAAATCCATCTGGCGCTAGAATAAAAAGCGGACAGAAATTTAACTACCGCAGACAAGGTAATATCAGAGTACTACATAAACCACAGGAACCAACAATTAAAACAACTTCTCAAAGAGAAAGTTTTTATAGTGGTAGTATTAAGACTCCTCAAGCAACTGCTACAAAGAAAACAAGTCGTGGAAGTTATCAATATAATAATACTAAAGGCAATAGACGTCCTAAGGTAGAAAACCAGCCTACTATTATAAAAACGACATCTAATAAAACTAAATCAACTCCTATTCCCCCACCTGAAAAAGGAGTTATAAGAATAATTCCACTAGGAGGAGTTGAAGAAATAGGAAAGAATATGACTGCAATTGAAATCGGTAACGATATAATTGTTATTGATGCGGGAATGCAGTTTAAGACAGAAGATACTCCTGGTATTGATTATATTATTCCGAATACAACCTACCTAGAGGAGCGCAAAGACAAAATTCGTGCGGTAATAGTAACACACGGACATCTTGACCATATAGGAGGCATACCTCTTGTTATGAGTCGTATCGGTAACCCTCCTTTGTATTCTAGAAATCTATCTGTACTAGTTATGCGAAAGCGTCAAGAAGAGTTTCCTCACTTACCTCCTCTCGATGCCCACATAGTTGAAAGAGATTCTGTTATTTATGCTGGCGAAATTAAAGTGCGTTTCTTTGGTGTAACACATACAATCCCCGACTCTCTTGGAATAATAATAGAAACACCTTACGGCTCAATCATAACTCCTGGAGATTACAAGCTTGATCAAATAGACGGAGTTGTAACAAAAGAAGAAGAAAAAGAATACGCTTTCCTAGATAAAGAAAAAGTTCTACTTCTAATGACAGATTCGACAAATATTGAAAACGAAGGTTTTTCTCTACCAGAAGCTAAAGTTCACGAAGGTCTCGAAAAATTAATTAAGGCAGTAAGTGGACGATTGATTATCTCCGCTTTCGCTTCCTCTATTACACGTCTAATGAAAATTGTGGAAATTGCTGAATCATTAAATAAAAAAGTTATTTTGGATGGGAGATCTCTAAAAACAAATATGGAAGTCTGTGAGCAAGCTGGAATCTTTAAACCCAAGAAAGGTACAATTATCCCCGTAGAAGATGTAGATAAATACCCTCCAAACAAAATTCTTGTAATGATGACTGGAGCTCAAGGTGAAGAATTCGCAGCTCTTTCTCGTGCTGCAAATAAAACACATAAGAAATTTGCTATTCGCCCTGGAGATACAATTATTCTTTCTTCTTCTATTGTTCCTGGTAATGAAATTGCTGTTCAACACTTAAAAGATAATTTATCTCGTCATGGGGTTCGTATTATCAGTTACCGTACAAGTGAAGAATACGTTCATGCTACAGGCCACGGTAATCAAGAAGACATAAAGTGGTTACATAAGAAATCTCATCCTAAATTCTTCATTCCTATCCACGGATGGCATTCAATGCTTGTAAAACATAAAGAACTTGCAATGTCTCTAGGAATGCCAGAAGAAAATATTATCGTACCCGACAACGGATCTATAATAGAAATAGTTGATAAAGGAGAAAAAATGATTCTCCGAAAAGAGAAAGCACCATCAGACCCTATGCTTGTGGACGGATTCTCTGTAGGAGATGAACAAGACGTAGTGATAAGAGACCGTGTAATGTTAGCTCAAGATGGAATGTTTGTACTTATCGCAACTATTGATTCAAATACTGGAAAATTACGAAAATCACCAGATATTATTTCTCGTGGATTTATCTACCTAAAAGAAAATCAGGAATTGCTTCATCAAGTACGTCTTATAATAAAGAAAACAGTTGAAGATGAGACAAAAGGAATGAATCCTCTAAACTTTGATGTTATAAAAACTGCACTCGGAGATAATATATCAAAGTTCCTTTTCCAAAAAACAGCAAAAAGACCAATAGTTATACCAGTATTATTAAGTATCTAAAACAATAAATGAGTAGAATAAAAATTAAAAGAATGTATGTTATATCGTTCCTTTTTGCATTACACATAGCTATTGGGGCTTATATAAATTCCACATTTCTAGTCAGTATTATTAAAGAAGAAAAAGTTGGACTTTTATATACAATTGCTTCAGCTTTAATTCTTTTAATTCTTTCAAAAAGCTCAGGAATACTTAAAATTTTTGGGAACAAGCGACTAATTTTAGCTTTTTTGACTGTAAATATGCTATCTCTGGTGGGGCTGATAGCTTCTAGAGACCCTATAGTGATAGGAACATCTTTCGTATTATTTATGGCCACAAATACACTCGTATTCTTCTGTATAGATATATTTATAGAACACTTCGGAAATCCATCTGAAACTGGCAAAACAAGAGGATTGCAACTCACTCTTCTGAACCTTGCTTATATGATATCCCCTCTCATAGCTGCATTCTTTATTGCTCGGGGTGGATACCAAGCCGTTTATATAGTATCTTTTATTATTGTCGTTCTTATGACACTCGAATTACTTTTTTCAGTTAAATCATACAGAGATAAAAAATATATTAGGCAACCTTTTTGGGAAACATATAAATACTTACTAAAAAATCAAAGTGTTTTATCTATTGTTTTAATAAATTTTTTACTTCAATTTTTCTACGCGTGGATGGTTGTTTATACCCCTATCTATTTATATGAACACATGATGTTCGGTTGGGGTAAAATAGGTGTCATATTTACAATAATGTTGTCTCCATTTGTATTATTGGGCTTACCAGTCGGAACTCTTATTGATAAATATCACTTTAATAAGAAAACTTTATTGTATTTGGGTTTTATTATTTTATGCATATCTACAGCAGGCCTTTCTTTTATTGTATCTAGCAATATATTTATATGGGCAATAGTTTTATTTGCCACAAGAATAGGAGCAAGCATTATAGAAACTACATCTGAAGTTTTCTTTTTCGAAAAAATAAGTGAAAAAGATACTAATTTATTAAGTATATTCAGAGATATGTTCCCTGTCGCATATATTATAGCCCCTCTAATAGCCAGTATCGTATTCTTTTTTGCCCCTCTTAACAATTACTTCTTTATGGTCTTAGCTGTAATAATGGTGACTGGGTTTTATTATATATACAAAATTAAAAATGGAAAAATTTCCAATTAGAATCAATAAATATTTAGCAATGCATAATTACTCTACTCGTAAAGGAGCAGATGAGCTTATTAAAAATGGTCTTGTTTTTATTAATAATAGGAAAGCAGTCCTTGGAGATAAGGTTAATGATGGAGATAAGGTGGTTGTGAATAAAAGAGGAAATCAAAAAGAGTATGTCTATTATGCTTATAATAAAGATATAAATATTTCAACAAATAAAGATAATGAAAGTAAAGACATACTAGGAGTTACAAAATTTCCTGTAAAAGTATTCCCTATTGGCAGATTGGATAAAGATTCACATGGGCTTATCATAATGACAAATGACGGACGAGTAACAGACAGATTACTTTCTCCAGAATATGTGCACGAAAAGGAGTATGTTGTAAAAGTGGAACCGAACTTCACTGATAAATTTATAGAACTAATGTCAAAAGGTGTTCACTTTGATAAATTTGTAAGTAAAAAATGTAAAGTTTGGAGATCAGGAAATAAAAAAAATACATTCAATATAATACTTACCGAGGGTAAGAAAAGGCAAATAAGACGTATGTGTGAAGCACTTCATCACACTGTTATAGATTTGAAACGTATACGTGTCATGAATATAGAATTAGATAAAATTCCCCTTGGAGAATATAGAGAAATAAAGGGAGAAGAACTAAATACATTTCTTAAATCATTACACTTAAAATAAAATACCCCCGGCCTAAGGCCGGGGGTATTTTATTTTTACTTAGCTATGTAAGGAAGTAACCCCATAAATCGAGCACGCTTTACTGCTTCAGCAAGCTTTCTCTGATTCTTAGAAGTTATATCTGTGCGTCGGCGAGAAAGTATACGAGCATTAGGAGATAGAAATCTTTTTAGGACTTCTATATCTTTATAGTCGATATGCTTTATGTTGTTTGATGAGAAATAATCTTGTTTCATAATAATTAGGTTCTAGTGACTAGGTTATAGTGACTAGAATTTGTTAATGTTTTTAATTTATCTTGACTAGCAACTAGAACCTAGCCACTAATCACTAATCTTAAAATGGAATATCTTCTGCGTTGATTTGTTCTTCAGGATATTCAATAGTATCTAACCCTTCATCACTATCTTCTTTTGCTGGACTCTTTGCAGGTGATTGGTCGAAACTCCCTCCATTTTTTGATCCTCCACTATTTGAACCGAACTGTACTCTATCTGCAATAACTTCTGTACGATATTTTTTAGTATTTGTAGCAGCATCATCCCAGCTCCTTGTCTGCATTCGTCCTTCAACCATAACTTGGCTTCCTTTTTTCATATATTGAGCCAAAGTTTCTGCTTGACGACCAAATACAACTACATTGTGATAATCTGCTGCTTCCTGGCGAGCGCCATTCTTATCTTTCCAAACACGATTTGTAGCAACGGAGAAACTACATACTTTTATACCAGAAGGGATTGCTTTTAACTCTGGATCTCTCGTTAAATTCCCTATTATAAAGACTTTGTTTAAATACATAAATAAATAGTTAAATTATTAATGTTTTAATTATACCACGAGAGCGTCTATTTCTTTATCTATTGTTTCTTCGTTAATTGGATCAGCTTCTTTTGTCTTTTGAGTATGCTGACGCTTGTAGCCATCTTGCTTACTATAAGAACGCTTTACTGACATAGTATTCTCACGAACAGTCTTAATCATTAAGAAACGAATAAGCTTTTCATTCTTGTCGAGAATGCTCTTAATTACTTTTGCTTGTTCCCCTCGACATTCGAACTTTACCCATCCAAAATATCCATAAGAAAACTTTTGTTTCTTATTCTCAATTGAACGAGACATTTCGTATGCTAATTCTATCAATTTAGGATATTCGTCAGAAATAAACACAGCACCATTCTCTGTGAACATATCCTTGAATGAAGTTACTTCCCCTCCTAAATTTTCTTCGGCAATTGTAGGCACCATAAGATAACCAACTTCGTATACAACGAGTTTAGCTTCTTTTTCTGAGGCGTTCACATCACCTTCTCCTTCTACAACCTTTTTTGTTCTAACCATTAGATAAATGCGTAAAATACGCTTATAAATGTTAATTTTTAATGTTATCCCATTATGGACCTGTGTGTACCGACTTCAGGGTCGGGACAAATGAGATGCCATCATACTAACAAATATAAAGTCATTTGTCTACACTTATTGTTTTAGTAAAAAAGTGAGGAAATAATGTTAGAAATTGGAACCAAGTGATTCAATAAAACTATTATTCTGCATAATCACATTTCCACCAGAAGGAATACTGCCACCTAATAAATATATACTGTAATTAATTATTTTTGAGAATATATTATTTAGTATAGAAACTGTTCCGGTTATGGCTGGTCCTTGTATACTTACCCCTTGCCTCCATTCTTCAATTGAATTTCCACTTATTTCAATATTTTTATTACCATATGCTAATGAACTATCTAGACCAATAGCTGCTGGACCTGAACCAGTAGCACCATTGTAGATTCTATTCCCACTAATTGTTAATCCATCTCCACCATTTACGCGAATACCAGTAAACTTTCCTTCAGAAGGTCTGGATGTATAAAACATCGTATTATTCCTTATAAAGATATTAGATGAAACAGATGGGTCTTCAGTATTCCAGTAAATTATGAAGGCTGATTCATGCCCAGGTACCCATCCACTTGTAGGCTGTTCTATTGTATTTCTTTCCACATATATATTGTTCATCGTTGGAGTTAAGTTTGGACCCATTCCTAGATGTATACCAACGAAACCAAAGTTTTTAATATAGTTATCTTGATAGTAAATATTACTTCCACCATGAATATCTAATCCTTCCCAAGTTAATATGTTTTGAACATTATTGTAGCGAGCATAAGCATAATTAGGATAACTATAAGAAGTTGAATTTACGGTGAAATATATACCATATTCATTATTGCCTGAGGTAGACCTTGTAGCATCATGAACATAATTATAATAAGCTTTATTATTTGAAATTCCAGTAGCTGGGTTAGACCCCTGTAATCCTATTCCTGCATATCCAAAATCATGAATATTATTACTATAGTTTGTAGTCGTGGCTGTTTGGGTAGCATTTACATCTCCTACAGTTATATTATAAGAATTTCTTAAGCTGTATATCGCAGTATGTGGAATATTATTTATTTCACTATTTGTAATAGTAATATCATGGCATGGATTAGTAGTACCTACTAACTCAAATCCCATCCCGGAACCGTAAGCACTACCACTATGTTCAATATGAAGATTATCGAAAACAAGATAAGATTTGGCATCAGCGTAAATAACAGAATATTGTGAACTAGATGAATAAGAATGATAAATATGTGGGTTTGCTCCAGTTCCATAAGCAGAAGTTGTAATAGGATGATCTGCAGTTCCACTTTGTCCTATTATCATAAAATCACCAGAAGTTGAATGAACCCAAGTATCTCCCCTTTTCATAAGAACAGTATCTCCAGGAGCAAGTACAACACTTCCTGTCCAATTACTCATCCAAGGATGATGAGCCCACGCTTGAGAATCAGATAATCCTGAATTAGAATCATTTCCTGTATTAGAAACATAGTAAACATTACCGGTTGTCCCACTAGGAATAGTGACTGGAGGAATAACAACTTCTACACAAGTATTACCGCTAATCTGATATCCGCTATTACACGAGGAAACAGTACAAGATCCATAGCTTGACCAAACACCATTACTACAAGTTCGTGTCCGAGTACCTGTACCATTAGTAATAGCACAAGATTCTGTAGAAGAACTACTACTACAGGTTGGGGCAGATGGAGAAGAGATTGAATTAAATGAATCATATAAAGAATTAACTTCGTCTGCATTAAGTGGCCTATCCCAAACCATAACCTCATCCATATAACCATTAAAATAATAACCGCTACTGTATCCCTTACCTATTGATGTAGAATTACCATTATACGAAATATTACCACTTACACCCTGGGTAGAAGTTCCAACCCCATTTTTGTAAATTGTTAGTGTGGTTCCTGATTTAGTTACAACAACATGTTGCCAATTATTTATATTATAAGCATTTGAATAATATAAGTTTGTACTATTTGAACCATTTCCATAATATGCCCAAATACTTCCACCACTTGCTAGTGTAAGAAACAATCCTAATTTATTAGTAGTATATACTCCTCTTGAATAAATTCCCTGGTAGACATTATTTACTTTAGGATTTACCCATGCTGAAATGGTAAAATTATCTTTTAAATCTATGTTTGATCCAACATCAATATAATCATTAGAACCATCAAAACTGTAACATTGCCCATTTTTGCAATTTGTATCTACTAATGTTGCTCCGTTAACTGTTCCATTATTTCCTCCTATTGAATCAGAAGCATTCCCATCAAATTTCCACCAAGATATTAATCCTGATTGCCAATTATTATATGTAGAAGTAGATGATGATGTAGTAGAAGTAGAAGTGGAGGTAGATGTAGATGTAGATGTAGATGTAGATGATGAAGTAGTAGAAGTTGAAGTAGAAGTTGTGGAAGAACCGCCACCACCACCTCCTTTAGTATTTGCTCCAATAATACTAACAGTAGTACCACAAGGTGTGCCTGTGATAGTGCTAAACTTACTAGTAGATGTACAACCTAGAGGTAAAGAAGAAGTAGTTGTTGTACAAGGCTTGCCATCGATAACATTAAATTTTGCCCCTAAAGAACAACCAATAGTAGCTGTAGGAGAAGGACTAGATGACGAAGTAGTGGTTGATGTAATAGTTCCTGATTGAGATGATTCTAGGGCACTACGAGTAATTGGTCCTACCTTACCGTCAGGTACTAGACCATGACTTTCTTGGAATGATTGGATAGCTTGGATTGATTTTCTACCTAGAACTCCATCCACTTTTAAATTTGGAGATGGAATAAGTACAGAGTTTAGAACTACTTGTATATTGATACGTTCTTGGAGAGTGTCTATCTTGGTGGGGAAAGAAATGATGGCAGAGTGAGAAGTTAGAGGAAAGATGATAAGGATAAAGAGAAAGAGGAAGAGAATAAATCCTTGAGAAATATAATGATTGTGAGATTTTTTAAAATTTTTTGGTTTCATTTTGTAAAAAATTACTTACTTTTTAGAAATATATCTAAATAATTATTAATAATAAATAAAGGCTCCAATATCCCATGCTAAACCATAATTATTTTGATTTAATAATGAAGGAGTCCAAATCGTATCATTAGGATCAAGTATGTTTGAATAAGTCGTGCCAAGATTTTGCCCTGCATCAATAGCAGGAGAACCTGCTTGAATCCTGAAATCAGACCAAGAAGACGTCCCTACAAATTTTGGATCGGTTATTTTTGCATTTGAATCAAGATTTACAATATTTGCAAAATTATAATTAGTGTTATTATAAGAAACTAAAGTCCCTGCATTTGATTTATAATAAAGATTATTAGAAAAACTCATTCCACTTGTTGTATATGTCGCATATACTGAATAATCTCTATTATCAGCAAATATATTATTCTTAAAAGTCCAACCTTTATTAGTAGTATCTGACCATACATAGGCTCCAATAATCCCTCCATAAAAAACATTATTATAAACCAAGTTACCTGAAGTTATCGGATTTCTATCATCTATTTCAATATTCCATCCTCTACCTATAATAATATTATCAAAAATAATATTATTATTTCCAACAGATTGACCAGACGAACATTGAAAAGCAATATCTGCTGGTTGTAGAGTTGATGCCGGATCAGCTATTGTGCCATACACAACATTTCTATATAACCTATTGCTGTTTGAAGGGCCTGGATTATTATTTGCACCATCATCACCATATATTCCGATTCCTACTGCCTGGCTATTTGAAATAATATTATCATGAATGTAATTATTCGAACCAGATTCTACTGCTAATCCATAATTCTCAAAAGGGCATTCTCCTCCTTGGCAAATTAATCCATTATCATGAAGATTATTGTTATGAACTTCTGTATTATCAGTACAGATAAGATAAATTCCTGAGGAATTATTATAACTTTCATTATTACTTAATATATTTCCTGTACCATTAATACGTTCAGGAATAACAGATGTACCAGGGAATGGGCAATTAGCTTGAGATATAATTCCTACTCTCAAATTATTATGAACTTTATTATTTATGATAGTATTATTGGTTAAAAGCTGTGCTGTCCCAGGTGTTTTGTATAAATATATACCATAGTAATCATTCCAACTAACTTCATTAGATTCTATTAAATTATTACCAGAATCTTCTATAGATATTCCATAATAGCCAGAATCATGAACATAACTATTTTTTATAGTAATATTACTAGCTGGATAACTAATTTTTAATCCATACCACAAAGAAGTTCCAATCTCAATTCCATCAACTGTAATATATTTACAATTTGTACAAGATATTAACATGTTAGTTCCTTGTCCTGAAATTATTGGTTTATCTCCACTACCGTAGGAAGATATTGTAAATTGATGACCAGATACACCGTATGCATTAACAGTAAATTGCTCCCTAAAAATTTGTCCTCTTTTTAGAAGTAAACTATTATCTCCTTGGTTTCCTGTCAAAGCGGCTTGTGCATTCATAAGAGAATTAAAAGGTCCATTAACTCCACATGTCTGTGATTTTCCATTTCCATTTACAGAACATGTATTATCAACATAATATGTTATACCTGCTGGGATAGTTTCAATCGCTACACAAGCATTACCACTAATCTGATATCCAGAATTACAAGATGATACTGTACAAGTACCATAAGATGACCAAGTACCATTAGTACAAGTTCGTGATTGAGTACCTGTACCATTAGTAATAGTGCAAGATTGAGTAGATGAACCGGAACAAGTAGTTGCTACACAAGCATTCCCACTAATCTGATATCCAGAATTACAAGATGATACTGTACAAGGACCATAAGATGACCAAGTACCTGAGTTACAGGTTCTTGATTGAGTGCCTGTACCGTTTGATATAGTACAGGATTGAGTAGATGAACCGGTACAAGTTGGAGTAGTAGAAGTAGATGATGATGTAGAAGATGAAGTAGAACCTCCTCCCCCACCACCAGATTTTTTAACAACAGTAGTTACTGTAGTGGTAGAACAAGATTGACCAGTAGTGGTACTAAATTTGTTTGTTCCAGTACAACCAGAGAGAGAAGTAGATGTCGTAGTGGAACATCTTTGACCAGTTTGAGTATTAAAGAGTGATCCCGAAGAACAACCTACAGTAGTAGCTGTAGAAGAAGAACTGGATGATGTAGTGGTTGATGTAGTGGTTCCTGATTGAGATGATTCTAGGGCACTACGAGTAATAGGTCCTACCTTACCGTCTGGTACTAGACCACGACTCTCTTGGAATGATTGGATAGCTTGGATTGATTTTCTACCTAGAACTCCATCCACTTTTAAATTTGGAGATGGAATAAGTACAGAGTTTAGAACTACTTGTATATTGATACGTTCTTCTAAAGTATCTATTTTATTAGGGAAAGAGATTGTAGAGGCAAAAATAAATGAGGGCAAAAATATAGATATAAGTAAGAATAGAATAGGAAATACTTTTTTCATATATAATTTAACTTTAATTCTTTTTCATTCATAAATATTTATGTGGCTCTTTTAATTTTTACTGTTTTATAAGAATAATAGATGTGTAAGGAGAAAGAGTAATACTTCCTGAATGGACAGAACCTGTAATATCCACATATGAGGAATCTAGAGAAACAGTTTTACTTGAACTAGTTGAATTATATTCGAAGCGTATATCATTTACATTTGTAATAGATTTAGGAGATTGTGAAGAATGAGAATCTTGATTACTGAGAGATCTCCACTCTGAGAGAGTATATTTGACTCCGCTCCAAATATTTCCAATTATATTAATATCATTCATTGGTCTTGCATAATAATTATAATCAAGCGTACCAATAGTAGATACAACACTATCAGGAGTGTAATAAAATACTAAACAAGATTGATCAGCTGTTCTAGAGAAAAATGTATTATTTCTAATTGTTGTCTGATATCCTTCAACTAAGATTTGATTCGTATTATCGAAGAAAGTATTATCATGTATATTTGTATTACGAGTACCTCCATTTATAAACATTCCCGCAGCTGAACAATTTGAAACAGTATTCCCAGAAACTTCCACCCCAGTCGATAATCCATCGAGATATATACCGAAGGCTTGCCTATCTCGAGACAAAGGAGCATCTGTCCCATCTCCATTACCTATACCATTAAGAACAATGTTATCTTGTATTTTAGAACCTTCTTGGGATGCAGAAGTTGAATCTTTATAAGTATACAACCCACCACCATCATCAAGAATAGAACAAAATGTATCTACAAAATTATTTTTAACAACATTTGAAAGTCCAGCGAAATTGATTGCAATATATCCTGTGTCATAAATCTTATTTAATGCTATTGTGCCATAGTTAGAACCATTACTATAAATGGCTGTATAACTTGCGGTTGCAGATTGACCCATTCCTGGTAAGTTCCCTGTATTTCTAATAACATTATCTAATACTGAAAAGTAATGCGAACCTCTATAGTGGAACATGATAGCATCATTAAGAGAATAGTTAATAGAACAACTTTCAATAGTTAAATGATGAGAAGAAGGATATATATAAAATGCATTTCTTCCAGATGAAGTTATACTACAATTTCTTATTGTGTGATATTGTGAACCTGAAATATAGAAAGCATCAGTATTTGAACCCTCAAATGATAAGTGGTCAAAAGTTACATAGTTTTTATTACTTGAAGAAACAAGGTTATCGATTGTACTAGTTTTTATCGTATATGAAGAAGGATTATTTGAACCAAAAAATACTTTTATGTTTTTAGTAGATGGATCAAAATACCATTCTCCGAATTTATCTAACGTTTTTTCATCTCTTTGAATAAAATATCCAAAATTATTAGTAGGTTCCCATGTAATTGGAGAAAAAGTTAGTACACTTCCAGAGTGACTACTTATCTTTGAATTATCAAAAGTATAACGGGAACTTTTTATTACAACTTCAGCACCTGTCCAATTAGGAGATCCAGATAATTGATTGTCAGTTATGGAAGTTGTCCCTGAATGAGATTCAAAAGTTAAATATCCTGTATTTGGATATCTTCCAAGAGCTTGAGGGATTCCATCTATTGTGAGCATATTAACCCCTGATGAACAAGAAGGACATGGACTTTGATATACCCCATTACCTACTGGTGTCCACGATGACAAAGTTACAAATCCAGTTATTACTGGTGCATCACCACTTCCATATGCTCCATATGTAATTGGTAAAGTAGAACTTCCTGATGAATTAACAACTATTTGTTCGTGCCAACTTTCTCCTCTTTTAAATAGAACACTATCTCCTGGCACTAATGCAAGCGTATTTACTTTTGCAATTGTTTGTATTGGAGTTGCCTGAGATAATCCATTATTATTATCGCTTCCAGAAGTAGAAACATAATACGTGTTGCCACTACTATTAGGAGTAGTACAAGTACCACAGTTAATACTACTACCGCAATTATTCGTTTGTGTACCACATTTACCTGAACAAGTAGTAGATGTTGATTCAGGTGTACAAATAGATGGAATTACTATACACGTATTCCCACTAATCTGATACCCAGAATTACAAGTAGATACAGTACAGGTACCATATGTGGACCAAGTACCATTATTGCAAGTTCGTGATTGAATACCTGTACCGTTTGATATAGTACAAAATTGAGTAGATGAACCGGTACATGACGTAGTACTTGTGTTAGTATTAGTATTTGTATTGGTTGTTGAACCTCCTCCACCCGAAGTGGAACTATCGTCGGTGGTTGTAATATTACTACAATACACTCCAGTGGTAGGACTATACTTAGTAGAAGAGGTACACCCCGCAGGTAAAGAAGTGGTAACTTTAGTACAAAGTTCTCCAGTCATAGCATTATATATTGCACCAGAAACGCAACCATTACTATTATAGGTTAGTGTTTTTGTTGACGAATTTGATGATGATGATGTACTGGTATTATTAGTACTAGAAGATGTATTTGTTGGAGTGGATACAGTGGCTGTTATGGATGTCTGAGATGATTCTAAAACAGAACGAGTAATAGGTCCTACCTTACCATCTGGTACTAGACCACGACTCTCTTGGAATGATTGAATAGCTTGTATTGATTTTCTACCTAGAACTCCATCCACTATTAAATTCGGTGACGGAGACATTACTTTATTCAATACTACCTGTATATTAATACGTTCTTGGAGAGTATCTATCTTTGTGGGGAAATAAATTGTAGAGGCAAAAATAAATGAAGGTAGAGATACGAATATAATAAAAAATAGAATAATAAATACTTTTTTGATAAATAACAACTTTTTAAATTTTAATTCTTTTTCTTTCATCTAATATTTTTAAGTTTGTTGTCTATTAATTTATAATCTCTTCCACTCCACCCCCTGAGTCACTACTATCTTCAACTGGAGGAGTATTATTTGATTCAACTTCGTTTATTAATGAAGTTGAATCTACACAAACATTATCTATTAGAGTCTGGGAAAAAGAACAAGTCGGAGGTTCTTCTGTTACATTCTCTAAACCTTCATTGTTTTCATCTAAAGAACCGCCATCTAGTTCATCGACAGGAGTGCTAGGTATTTGCTCAATTATTACTTGGTTTGTATTTTTATTTATTAAATCTAAGAATTGCTGTTCTGTAACACAAGTACTGCCGACACAAAGCATTTGTGTTTCTATTTTATCTGAGTGAATTACACTTGCGTATAAATTATTAATTGTATTATTTACATCTCCCAAGAAGTTCTTTATTAATGAACCAAGTGAAGTAGAAGATGAAGTATCTAGAGATGATAAGTCTTCTACTTTTAAGTTAAGCTCTTTGATACCTTGAAGCATATAGAATGGAAGATATTGGAATGTGATTTGTTTGAAACCATTACTATCTGTGACGACTAATTCAGGGAATTGTTCTTCTACTTCTTGAGCAATAAGACCTGTTTGTAGAGAATCACCTAGATATCTTTCTGGGAATTCATCTGAACGCCAGTTGTATGTAACTGGAGTGATTTGGACTAAACGGTCGAGGACATCTCCTAATGGATTAATATTTTTCTTTAATCTCTCATCAGATGAACATGTACCTGTGAGTAATGTGCCATCCGCATCTTCCACACAACCTGTGGTACCTGTACCTACTCGGATATTACCTGCGACTACGAGCTTCTGGGCACTAACTGAATTTGTTCCTATCCCCACATTTCCTGATCCATCACTATTTAAAATTACAGAACTTCCATTTAAATATAGTGGTTTATAGGCACTTGTATCACGACTATAACTACGAATAATAGCGATATCAGCCGAGCCAGCGTATTCCATTTCAAGACCAACACCAGTAGTTGGCCTATTTGGATTAGCACTCACAGATTTTTGTACTCTAATAATACCATCACCACTGACATCAATTTTAGCTTGAGGATCTGTTGTTCCTACTCCAAAATTTCCACTCTTCAAAAAAGTACTTGTAGTATTATTACTAAAATATTTATCATAAATAGTTGGAGGAGTAGCTGTTAGAAAACCTGCTCTATTTAAAACAGATCTCCATTCAGAAGCAATTAAAGCTCTCCCTGCATTATTCTCATGAATATAATCACCGTTATCATAAGCAAGGGCCATATTCCCACTTCCATCATTTAAAGCAAGTGTATGATTATTTACACGATAGCTTACTCCAGTAATAGCATTCGCCCCACCACCCATAATAGCAGTATTCATATCTAACCACTTTTGATATGCAATTGGTCCATTTACTCCCCCATAAGTGTTTATAAGCCATTGTCTATCTGGTGTCATAGTAGAGACAATAACAATAGCACCAGTTTTCTTGCCAGCATTAATAGTATTAATCAATGTCTGGTATCTACCCAATGCCGTAGCTGCACTTTCTGCTGGATCCAAATCATTTAATCCCACCATTACAACTATCCAATCATAAGTTGCTTTATTAGCATCTGCAGTCCAAGTATTTTGCTGTTGAAGAATAGTATGCCCTGAGACAGCTTGATTGGTAATTGTCGTTCCAACTAAAGTATCAGAAGAAGTTAATAAATATGTATCTACAGAATTTTGCCCACCATAAGCAGCAGAAGTTGAATCACCAATAATAAGACCTGCACTAGCATTTAAACCTAAACTAAGTTGTTGATCGAGTTGATATCGTCTTGTACCGATAGAACCGTAATAATGTGAACCATTGTATTCAATAGAACCATCCTCAGGTATAGTAAGCAAAACCCCACTGGTAAATTTTAAAGGAGAAGTTCCTGCTGTAGCTGTACCAGCTTTTAGGTTTAAATATGATGTTGGGTTCGTTAGTCCGATCCCAACGTTACCTTTAAGGGCTGTAGTTACTATATTATCATTACCTAAGACAACAGA
>DATGWJ010000013.1:0-37719 GCA_035299545.1 Minisyncoccota bacterium
TACCTAAGACAACAGAGTTAGAACCAATACCAATCGCACTTGATCCTATAACAATTTGGTTTGTCTGCCCATTTGCTAGAGCTCGAGTGTTGTAACCTATAAATACGGAGTCGCTTCCTGTGGTGTTCCCTGTTGAACCATCCGCTATATATGCTCCAGCGGTATATCCGATACCTACGTTATTGCTTGCAGTGGTGTTTGAGAGAAGAGAACGATAACCTATAGCAGTATTACTATACCCTGTGGTATTTGATGCAAGAGAAGATATTCCTACTGCGGTGTTTAAAGAACCACTAATATTGTCTGAAAGAGAGAATGAACCAAAAGCAATATTACTTGATCCTGTTGTATTCAATAAGAAAGAAGAATAACCTTGTACAGAGTTGTATGACCCGGTAGTATTCGCAGTCCCTGAATCAAGACCTACAAATGTGTTGTAGTATCCATCCGTTCCCTCTGAGTGAGAAAGATTTGTTCCTCCATTACCAAGGATTAATGTCCCTGTCATTGTTGTCGGACGATAAGCAACAGTTATACCACTAAGAGCAATTTTACCAACCACATCAAGAGCTTGTGTTGGGTTCGTTAGTCCGATCCCAACGTTACCTTTAAGGGCTGTAGTTACTATATTATCATTACCTAAGACAACAGAGTTAGAACCAATACCAATCGCACTTGATCCTATAACAATTTGGTTTGTCTGCCCATTTGCTAGAGCTCGAGTATCATAACCCAAAAATACTGAGTAACTACCTGTCGCATTATCAGTAGAACCATCAGTAATATAACGCCCTGCATTATATCCTACTGCTGTATTACGACCTCCTGTCGTATTAGAAAACAAAGAATTAGCTCCCATTCCTACGTTATAAATTCCCGTAGTATTTGAATAAAGAGAAGCATATCCGCTACCTGTGTTATAAGTTCCTGAGATGTTATTATATAAAGAATTTACTCCATATGCAGAGTTAAAATGTCCTACAGTGTTAAGATAAAGAGAAGTGTATCCAATTGCAGTGTTAGATATACCTATATTGTTTGAGTAAAGAGAACCAACTCCAGCTGACGTGTTTTTATTTCCTGTCGTATTGTAATATAAAGAATTAAGTCCATATGCTGTGTTATCATTTCCTGTTGTATTATAACCTCCAACATTTTTACCTATAAAAGTATTTTCTAATGTACTTGGAGAGCTCCTGATTTCTAATGTAGGTGTATCTGTACTATCTATAATACTATAGGTAGCATTATAAACTCCAGTAATTCTTTTAACTGATATATTTGAAATGGTTCCATTGAAATCAGTAGTAGGATTAAAAAACAAGTCGCCAGTATTATTAAGGGTTGTAGGAGCATATGTTCCAGAAGCTGTGAATGTTCTATTATAAGTCTCTCCACCAATACTAATAGTAAAAGATCCAGTAGTTCTATTAGTTACAGTAAAAGATATTTGGTATGAATTACCTGTAGATATAACTACATCTCGAGATAGGGAGGTAGTATTACCAATAGTATGAGTAAAACCAGAATTATAATCACCTGTCCAACCAGTAGATGTCCAGCCAGTTGAATCTACAAGCTCACTGCCTAAGGGAGCAGATTCAGATAAAGTTGCTGATTTTTGAGAAAGTTGTGTAGTAGGATTTGTTGTCCCAATTCCAACGAAACCGGAAGGTAAAATTCTTAGTCTGTTGAGGGAGTTAGTATAAAAATTAATTGCTCCGTAAATTCCATCTGTTAGAGAATTAGCAATGTTGGTGTCACCATAAGATGAACCAATTCGTAGACCAGTAGGCGAGTACATTGAATTTGTCTCAAGATAAGAATGACTTCCATATGATTGGACCGAAATACGAGCACCTCCACCATAATCTCCAACTGCACGGAAATTAGCAACATTCTTGTATGTATCGCTTGTTACAGCAGTATCAACTTCAAGTGGATAGTAAGGATCTGTGGTCCCTATACCAACATAACCTGTATTTTTAACAACAAAAAGATGTCCAAGTGTTTCTTCGTAAACATCTAGTAAACCAGCGGGAGCAGGAGCTCCTCCAATCCATTCGTTACCAATCATTGTTGCTTCAGAGGAGATAGCAAATCTGTTCATCGGAACACCTGCATCTGCTGAAAAAATTCCACTTGCTTGACCCATCTGGAAAAAACTACTCATAGTATCGTCAATCCATGCATTTTGAAAATTCAATGCCCTCATTATTTTATTATTATCAATATCAGCTAAAATAAAATCTCCACCATTAGCTATAATTCCTTTTCCTGATTCTATAACAAAATTATCATTTGTATGAATAGCACCATTAACATCTAATCGGTATTGCGGATTATTTGTTCCAACCCCTAAACGAGAACTTGCTGAATTCCAAAATAAATTTGCATTATTTTCCGTAAGACCTGTTGCTCCTTGGAAAGGAATTGAGCCCACAGTGAAAGAAGGATTGATAACTCCTACTACATTGCCTATAAGGTTACCGGTAACAGTTAGATTTCCTCCTACTGTAGTATTACCAGAAACATTAAGGAGAGCAGTATTCACCTCTTCTGCTAGAGAAGAATTAACTCCTTGTAAATTTTTTTCTATCGAGGATAATATTTTATCTACTTGATTATTGAAAAATGATTGTGTAACAAATGACGATGTGTCCCCATCTGCACTTCTACCACTATCCCCCTTTTCTCCTTTAGATCCTTGTGGTCCCGTTGGCCCTTGAGGACCTGTAGGACCCTGTTCACCCCTTGGGCCTATATTACCCGTTAACCCTGCTTTAATAATCTGTTCTGAAATGTCAGGTACATTAAAATTATTTGTGACAGGAACTTCTTTGGTAATTTGTGTTGATTCTTGTGTAACTGGGAGTTCTGTTTTATTTTCTGTGTTTACAACAGGGGAGCTTGTTGCTTTTTTATCTTTTTTAAAGATTAGTTCAATAAAAGATTTCCATGTTTTAGAAAATTCCTTAGAAAAAGACGATATCGATTCACTGGTATTTGCGACAGCTGCAGTAAGCTTAGGTGTTGCTTCTATTCTAGGGAGTTGTGAGGATTCTATTTCTGAATTATGTACCAACAAAAAGATACTTAAAAAGCTTATTCCTAAAATTATTCCTATCCTTTTTAATAAATTAAATCTTTTCATTAAAATTCACAGAATACTATTATATTATATATATTTTTACGCCAAAAAAACACTAAAAATGTCTATTTTTAGTGTGGATAACTTTCGCGATAAACTAGCTATATTTTAAACATCTTAGAAGCGTTATTAAAAATAGTTTTTGAGGCAATTTCTTCTGAAATACCCTTTATTTCTGCTATCTTTTTAATGATACCTTGGACATATAGAGGTTCATTCCTTTTCCCCCTGTGAGGAATTGGAGCAACATATGGGCTATCTGTATCCGCCATAATCATTTCTAAAGAAATATTTTTAATTATTTCTTCATAATTACAACCTTTGCCATCTTTGCGTGGAGGATAAGTTATTACTCCTGTGAATGAAATTGTAAAACCAAAATCTATGAAATTTTTAGCATCTTCCAATGTCCCAGCGAAGAAATGTACATCCCCTTTCACTTTTGCATACTGTTTTAATATTGAAAGCGCATCCACATAGGCGTTACGACTTTTACCTGCCTGTCCGGTAGGCAGATCATCATCATTATTGCGAATGTGAAGCATAAGAGGCAAATTAAGTTCATTCGCAAGCTCTATCTGGGCAATGAATGCAATTTTTTGTTTCTCAATTGAATCTTCTTCGCATCGATAATAATCAAGACCGCACTCTCCTATTGCTACAACTTTACCAAGACTGGAAAGATTCTTATATTTTTCTTTATCAAAAATTTCTCCTCGAGAAGTAAACCCCGTAGTGAATATTGGCGAAGCATTTTTATGCGCTCCAGTATTAACTGGAGCATCGCCAATATCTACTAACGGGGTAAATTCTTTACCTTCGGAACCAAGTTCATTTTGATCATGATACGAAGCACCTGTATGTATCGGATGAAGTCCGATAGTCGCGTACACACCTTCCTTGTATTCATTCGTCATTTCTACCGCTTTCTTTGAAGTATCGTACTGAGTGCCTACGTTAATAACCCAAGTGTCATTATCTAAGGCACGATGAATAACAGCATCTCTATCTTCATCAAATGCTTTAAAGTTTGTATGCGCATGTATATCTATATATTTAGGCATAAGATTAATATATCATTTATTTACAAAAAGAAAACCCGCAAAATTTTGCGGGTTTGTTTTCTTTTACTTTTCCTCCCTAAGAATTGTAACCGAGTAACCTTTGACTTTCACGGTAACGATAGTTGTATCTTCCATAATTTTCATCGCCATTGGTTTTTCAACATCGACAGAAATTAAATTACCATTTACATCAAGCACGAGGTCCCATTCTTTGAATTCATTCTGGTAGCATACGCTTATCGGCTTGCCAATTATTTCTTCTCCGTTGTATTTATCATTGGAATTTTTACTGGGAGAATTTTCGACCGACTGTGTTTGAGCCGGCATTTCTTTTTGTCTTTTCCCGGACTTGTGCTCGCACGAAGTAGCAGAGATAATCACAATAATAACAACAATACTGAGTAATGTCTGAAATTTTTTCATTTTAGAGGTATTTAATTGTTTAGAATTAAAATATAAAAGAACTACAATACTACATACAGTATAGCATATTTTAGGTTATGTGTCAATAGATTATCGCCTTAAAAATAAGGGTTTTTCTGGTTTTTTGTTCTCTTTAATTAACTTTTTTAGTTCTTTGTTTGTTTCAGGCATTATAGGATTTAGCATTCGTGCTATTGTATATAATTTCAAAACTAATTCTTTTATCATTTCCTTCCCCTTTTCTTCATCCACTTTAATAACTTTGAATGGCTCAGTCTCTTGAATTATTTTATCTAGAGATTGTATTTCTTCCCAAACATAATCTGTCGCTTTTTTTATATCAAATTCTTCGTAAAATTTAAAATATTCTGTGAAATCTGACTTCACTGGAATTTCTGGACACTTTTCTAAATATTTTTCTGATAAAGTTAAAATTCTTGAAGAAAGATTCCCTAATCCATTCGCAAGCCCTGAATTATATGCTTCCTTAAATCTTTCCATTGTGAATGGACTATCTTCAAAACTGTTTACTTCTCGAAGTAAGAAGTATCTGAGTGCATCTGTACCATATTCATTCACTATATCTCTAGGGTCAACAACATTCCCAAGTGTTTTAGACATTCTTACTCCCCCATCTCCTGTAATAAATCCATTCACCACTATTTGATGTGAGTTAGGTAACCCTGCAGCCATGAGCATTGCTTGCCACATAGCACTTTGGAATCTTGTATTATCTTTACCGCAATATTGAGTTGGTGTACCATTCACCCAATACTTCTCGAAGTTTTCATTATCTTCTGGCCAGCCAAGAGTAGAAATATAATTCACAAGAGCATCGAACCATACATACATCACTTGGGTGTCATCCCCTGGTACCGGCACACCCCAAGGCATCTTCTCCTTGAGTCGAGAAATTGAGAAATCTTTCAGCCCTCCTTCTACAAAACTTTTCATTTCATTCAATCTGAAATCCGGAACAACAAAATTTTTATTCTTCTTATACAAATCTAAAAGTTTCTGCTCGAAGGCCGAATACTTGAAGAAATAATTCTCTTCATTTATTATTTTTATTTCAAGACCTGGGTGAAGAGGACATTCATCATTCACAAGTTCAGAGTCTGTCTTTTCACTTTCGCATCCTACACAATATTTAGATTCATAATTTTTCTTATAAATATATCCATTATCGTATACCCTCTTCCAGAATTCTTGTGCTGCTTTCTCGTGCTTCTTGTCGGTTGTTCGGATAAAATGTACATCTTCACTTATTCCAAATATTTCTAATTGTTCTTTAAAAGTTGCAAAACTTTGATCCACAAATTCCTGCACCGGAATACCTTTTTCCTTAGCTTTTTCAAATATTTTTAAACCATGTTCATCTGTCCCAGTATTAAAATACACATCGTATTCTATAAGCTTTTTATAGCGAGCTATAGCATCTGCTCGTACAAGCTCAAGTGCATGCCCCATATGAAGCGGAGCATTTACGTATGGAAGCGTAGTTGTTAGGTAAAATGATTTCATATTGCTGTTGAGATATTTGCAAGAATTTTCTTCTTCTCCACATCTTCAAAGAATTCCATAATGCAAACCGCTGTAGGTATGGCAAGCACAACTCCCCAGAATCCAGCTAAGTGACCTCCAACTAAAACAGAAAGAATCACAACAAGAGGAGAAATGCCGATAACATTTTTCACAATAAGAGGATATATTAAATAATTCTCAAATTGATGAAGCAGTAAGAATACGCCAAGAGTTATCGCTGAGAGAGTAATGCCTCCATCTAAATAAGCGAAAACTGTAGCAGGAATAAGTGCAATAAATATACCGAATGGGATTAGCTCACAACAAGCAGTGAGGAGGGCTAAGACGAGAGAATATTTCACTCCCATAATTGTTAGAATCAGGTATACAAGTAATCCCATAATAATCCCTAGAAGCATCTGACCCTGGAACCATAAACCAATTTTGCGTTCAGTTCTTTGCCAAAGACCGATAACATACTCTTCTTGTTTGCGCGGAGTAATAATTCGTAAAAACTTTTCTACTCCTCTCTCGGTGAGAGATAGGAATATAGATAAGATAAAAATCAAAACTACGTTAAACATTCCACCGAAAGCAGAACCAAAAACATCGAGAAATCCTCCAGCTAAACTTGCACTTAGATCTTGGGTAGCTTTAATAATATCTGCAATTGAAGCATTAGATGAGATTCCAGTAACTATATCTTTTGCCCCAGTTATAGTGTCTGTCTGGAAAGTGTTTAAAATACTACCATCAGGAATATACTTCCCCAATGAGGTTACTAATGCATTCATTTCATCTATAAATACCGGTACAAATACTGAAGATAGCCCAATAAGAGCTCCTATAGCAAGGATATATACAGTAAATACAACTAACGCACGATTCTTGAGATATGGCTTAAGCTTCACTACTGCTGCCTCAACAAAAGAAGCTACAACTATAGCTGTAAGTATGACTAAAATTAAGTTAAATAATTTAAATGTTAGATAAACCAAAACACCGAACAAGAGTATCTTTACGAGTGTACTTGTTGAAATACTTATTTGCATTTTCTTAGGACCTTCTTCCATACTACCCTTATAATAGCACCCCGTAGTGAATTTTACTAATGCACATTGTGCGTAAATTTTTAAAATTTACTTTAGTAAAATCTACTACGGGGAGCATATTCTAACGTTAATTAGAATTTCAATATTTCATTGAATTCCTTTTCATTTTTGAATGGACCAATAATAGCAAGATTCAAGTGTTCTTTTTTGAAAATAGTTTTTGCCATTTTTTGAATGTCTTCCACTTTAATCTTTTTTATCTCTTTTATTTTATCTTCTAGTGTTTTAACATCATTCTTCATAAGCTCTTGTGAGCCATAGAAAGTAGCAACATCGTCGGTAGCCTCTACGGACATTTTCATATTACCAATTAAATATGATTTAACTTTCTCGAGTTCTTTCTCACTTACTTTGTTCTTAATTAAATTATCACATTCTTTCAGAATTTCTACTAAAACCTCTTTTACTCTTATATTATTCACTCCAGCTGAAATTTGTAAACTACCATAATCAATAGATGGATTATTTTGAGCTCTTACATAATATGCTACTCCCATTTCTTCTCGAAGTTTTACAAAAAGGCGAGAGCTCATACCAGCCCCCAATACACCAGAGAGAAGTGAGAGAGTGGTATTTTTCTTATCTAGAATAGGAAAAGTGCGTACTCCTAATACAAAATGTGTCTGGTCCGTTTCTTTATATTTAATAAGAACTTTTGGTTCTGTCTGAGAATCTTTAGTTTTTATTTTCTTTACACTTTTTATATTGTGTAAATTATTGAAATATTTATCTACTTCTTTATAAACTTTTTCATTTGTAATATCCCCCGCAACAATAACAACTGTATTATGTGCCGAATAATGACTATTTTTATAATTCTCAAAATCGTCTCGTGTCATCTTTAGAATATTTTCTTTTAAACCAAGAACACTCCAACCTGCAGGCTGATCTCCATATAAAACTCTATCGAAAAGATCTTGCACATGACTAGCAGGCATATCTTCATACATATTTATTTCTTCTATTATGACACCTTTTTCTTTCTGTAATTCCCCATTTTGGAATGTGGAGTTCAGATAAATATCTGAAACAATATCGAAAATTTTGCTGAAATTTTTGGAATCCCCTTTCGCATAATAACCTGTCATTTCGTGACTAGTGAAAGCATTGTACTGACACCCTAGAGAATCAAGCTCGTGTGATATCGACTGAGGAGTTGGGCGCTTTACTGTGCCCTTGAAGCACATATGCTCTAGGAAGTGAGAAATGCCGTTTATATCCTTAGATTCATAGTCTGTACCTGTGCCCACAAGCACAAGAACGGTAACTGTAGGATTATCCTTCATAGGGATAGTCACGACTCGAAGCCCATTTTTATATGTCTTTTTCTTGGGTTTTTGCATAAGCGAATAGTACCATATTTCAAAGCCATATAAAAACTAGCCCTATACCGGGTATAGGACTAGTTTTATTAATTCATTTTTTCTTTTATGTAAGAAATTATATTATCCTTTTTTACTCTTTCTTGATTGCCTGTGTCACGGTCGCGGATGGTTACAGAATCATCAGTCAAAGTATCGAAGTCAACAACAATGCACCACGGAGTGCCTATCTCGTCTTGCCTACGGTAACGCTTGCCAATGTTGCCATTGTCATCCCACATTACGCGTCCGAATTCATCTTTAAGATTTCGGTAAACAAGATGCGCGTAGTCACGAAGCTCAGGTTTATTTTTAAGAAGTGGAGACACAGCACAAATAACAGGAGCGACAGAAGGATTGAAAGCAAGATAAGGGCGAACTTCTTCTGCTGTTTTGTCTTCTTTGTATGCACTTGCTATAAGAGCAAGGACTGTCCTATCCACACCGAAAGTTGGCTCCACAACATGAGGGACCATTTTTGTACTAGTTTCTTCATCTTGATAACTCAAATGATGATTATTCAAATCAAAATCAGTTCTATATGCAAGACCATAAAGCTCCTTCTTCCCAAAGGGGAAATCAAACTCGAAATCAATCGTGCGCTTTGAATAGTGAGCGAGGTCTTCCTTCTCTACTTCAAGCTCGTGAACTTTATTCATATCTATCCCTACTCCTTCCATCCATTCGAGCATTTCGTTACGCCAGTATTCAAAATATTTTTTCCAATCTTCTTCTTTAATATAATATTCTATTTCCATTTGTTCGAATTCACGAACTCTGAAAATAAAATCACGCGGAGTAATTTCATTCCTGAAGGCCTTCCCTATTTGTGCCATTCCAAAAGGCAACTTTGGATGGAAAGAATCCACAATATTTTTGAAATTCACAAACATCCCTTGAGCTGTTTCCGGGCGAAGGTACACTGTCGCAGAAGAATCCTCCACTGCTCCAATTTGTGTCTTGAACATCATATTAAATTGCCGTGCCTCACCAGTTACTCCTCCGCAATCATCACACACACCTGGATTTTTAAGTTGGTCAGCACGAAAACGACGCTTGCATTTTGTACACTCAACAAGAGGGTCTGAAAATGTATCCACATGTCCACTTGCTTTCCAAACTTCCGAATTCATAAGTATTGCCGCATCTACTCCATACATATCTTCTCTAGAGTCCACAAACTTTTTCCACCAAAGATTCTTGATATTATTCTTGAGTGCAACGCCAAGTGGACCATAGTCAAAAGTACCAGCTAACCCACCGTATATATCAGACCCAGGATATATAAACCCCCTTCTTTTACAAAGCGATACTATCTTTTCCATCCCATTTTCGTTTTTTTCTGCCATATTTTTACTCTGCATATAGAGACACATTAACAATTAATTGATTATTGTACAACTCGGCCATTGTTAGTACTAATGGAAGTTGTAATCGGACCACGAGTACTTTTCACTAAAGTATTTGTAAATGAATCCATTCCCGAAAGATAAATTTCTTTCATAAGCTGAGGCACACTACCTACTTGGTTAAGAGATGGCTTCAAAGACACAACGAAAGATATCTCGCGATTAGTATTTATTCCAGTATTGGGAGCAACTTGCCCTATTTTCCATACAACCTCACGAGTGACATCATTATAAGTGAGATTATCATTTACTCCATTTACCACACCTACCCACTTCACATATATCGGCAACACGGAGCGAGCTTCAGCTTGAGTTATATTATTTGCTGAATTTGATAGAGTCCAAGTTACAATATAATTAGTTTCTGTTTCTGCTTTTGGAGGCATATTACCTGAAGAAAAAGAAGCAGATGAAGCAATCTGGAAATCAGATAATATTTTCACAACTTTTTCTGAGAAATTATCTATGTCACTGTATGTAGAGCCAAGCTGTGGTTGCCTGCCTTTAATACTTACACTTATATTTACTTGCGGATTCTTTACAGAAGATAATCCTATAAGTGATACTGGTTTGAAACTGAAAGACACTGTTCCACTTTCTCCTGGATTAATCTCTGCCAATTGAGGCACCGCACTCTTATCCCAGACAATTTGGCTGTTTACTGAATCATAGAAACCACTCGTTGGATTAACCGTTGTTTTATCAAAAACATTTCCACTCAAATGAACAACTATCTGTCCATCTGTTATACGAGTAGATAAATTATTTGACCAAGCAATATCCGCATCTATAGTTTGCCCTCCTTGAGCCACGTACTCTGTCTTATCTTGCCCACCAACTAGAATTCTTGCATCTAGGAATGGCTTTGATATCAAAACCTTCTTGAGCACTGAGCTGTATACAACATTTACAGCTGATTGGTTTGTGCCGTTCGTGGTGCCTGCGTATGCGTGGAAAACTTGTTCTTCTCCATCTTGCCCCATAAGTCGTCCTTTCACTTCTACGCTCATAGGATCTGTCGCTGTAATCTTTGAAAGATCCCAGATAGAGTTCCCTAAAGTAGGAGAAGGTGTTGCACTTTCAAAGACAAAATTATTCGGATATGTTAATTGTAGAATAGGATTATCCGAAGGAGATAATGAAGTGTTGAGTGTAGCTGTAACACTGAAAGATATTGGCTGATTTGAGATAGCACTTTCAGGAGCTTTTATATCTAAAGACAATGGAGCCACGCTGATAGTCACAGGGTAGAAAATATCTTTGGTGAAAATTGCATTAGAACCTTGAGGATGATACTCCAAGCTAACTTTTATATTACGAATAGATTTCTCTTCTCCGAAAAGTTTAACTTTAATATTCCGAATTACACTTTCGTTTGGTTTAACAGTGCCTATATTATCGCGAGGTAACCTGACAACATCCACAGAGTTATCTTCTGCTCCTTTGGGGTATTCAATAATAAGATTAGCTAATTCAAGATTAGCATTGTTGTTGTTAGTAATTTCAATCTGAAGTGGAAGTTCATCCCCGCCTTTTGTAAAAGAATTACCAATAACTTGTATATTTATCTTTTCACTTGATACAGAAGTGTCGTTATAAGAGAATTTATAGAAAGCAAACCCAATAGCTGCCACAAAGAAAATAAATGATGCGACAAAGAACTTCTTAAATACAGACATTGGAGGTCTTTTAAATTTATTTTTCATATTATCATTTTGTGTATTTGGATTTTGGTTATTTTGCCAATCTGCGGATACATTATGATTTACTTGGTGAAGCACTCCTTCTCTTTTGTGACTCATGTTCTTGTCAGTAGGGTCATAAAGAGTTCTTTTTACATCTTCAATTTTATTTTTGTTTTCCTCAATCATAATACTTTATTATATCACACACAGTATAAAAACTTATAATTGACTTTCGTTTATGGCTTTATTTATATGCGCAATTATGGATTGGCGCTCTTTGAGCAAGGTCTCCACTTTACTGCAATCAAAAGATGAGGATAGATATTTTGCTAGCATTTTTGAATCGCCAATGTATCCCAAACTATTCATAATACGTAGAACAAGGTGGAGCTCTAGAGCCTCGCGAGATGATGGTGCGATATTATTATCATCTAGAAAGTGTAAAGCTTGTATAAAGTCATCAAAGATGTCTTCACTAGGGCTCTCTCCACCACATAAACGCTCCAGCAATTTACTTACTCTAGTTATAAGAATTAGAGAAAGTGAATTACTTCTCGCAAATGGAAAAGAAGAGATGTGCTTGCCTGAAGTCACACGCCAAAGTTCCTTGCCTCGGACAAGGTCCACATTCACATAAGAAAAATCTTGCAAAGTGAAACGTAGCTTCGATTTGTGTAACCGTATCCCCTGAGCAAGAGCCCGGACAAGCCCCATCTCCCTTGTATATATAGTTAGCATCTTATTCGCCTCGCCTACATTGCGAGAAGAAAGTATAAATCCATGAGTGTGATAAATATGATGCATTATCTATCTATTTTAACATATCTTTGAGATATTTTTGAGCTATTGCAAGAACTTTTTTTGTCTCTTCATAATTAAAGGTTTGCATGGCTTCCTCGTATGTTGCCCATTTATAACTCTGAATTTCCGCTTCTTGAATAGTAACATCATCTGCTTTTGCAAAAGCGAAAAAATATTCTACTGTTTTATCGTAGTATCTTCCGCCCAATTCAAATGAATATTTATCTACTATTTTAGGTAAATCAATAAGTTCTATATCTGTAATACCTGTCTCTTCTTTTAATTCACGAATAGCTGACTCTAGAGGTGTCTCATCTTTTTCACTATGTCCCTTAGGGAAGCCCCAGTGCCCACGTGACTGATGCAATATTAAGAATTTATCCTCGTCCCCTTCTTTACGACGAACTAGTATAACCCCAAAACTTTTATCTTTTTCTTTATTTTTTGAATACATTATTTTTCAATACCCACTTTAAACATTAACTCACCAATTTTTATTTCTTCACTGTCATTCTCTTTAAACAGAATTTCTTTTACACCTACAGCTTTCATTAATTCTTTATTGAATGTATTTATGAAATCTTGTCCATCTTTATTTGTATTTACAATGAGAGTAACGATATCACTTGGATTTAACCCGTTCTTCTTTCGGATATCTTGAATTGCGCGGAGTAACTCTCTGTATTGTCCTTCTTTCCTTAACTCTTCGGTAATTCTAGTGTCCAAATCAACATTCTTTTCTTCTCCCATCTTTATTTCTATCTCTTTAGAATTTAGCTCTTCTTTAATGATTATAGATGATCCCCTTGTTAATGATGTAACAACAGTGGCTGAAACTTTAGCAATAGGCTGCCTAACTGGTAGATTTTCTTTTTGTCTTTTCTGTAAACCAATGGTAACTATTTCTCGTACTATTTTCATCTCTTCTAAAATTTTTAAATCAACTGATGCTTCCTTTGGCCATTTTGATAAATGAATGCTTTCTTCATCTTTTTCAGTTTTTAATTTCTGCCAAATATCTTCACTTGCAAAAGGAGTAAACGGAGCCATTAATTGGATAAGTGTTTTAAGAACATAGTAAAGAGTTTGTTTTGCTTCTTGATCCCCTTCTTTTATTCTTTCGCGTGAGCGTCGCAAGTACCAAGTAGAAAGGTCGTCTATGAATAGACGTATAGCACGAACTGGCTCAAGCAATTTATAATTATCTAAATTTTTAGTTACATCTTCTATTAATTTATTTAGAAGTGTGACAATCCATTTGTCTAAAATGTTTTCCGAGGACGATCCTCCGGATATTTCTAAATTCTTATCTCTATAAAGTTCATAGAAAGCAAGAACATTGTAAAGCAAATTGAAGACCTTACTATGAAGTTCACTAACTGTCTTTTCATCAAAGTTTTTAGACTCCCCAGGTTGATTCACAGAGTACATCCATAGGCGAAGAGTATCAACTCCGTATTTATCCATCATAATCCAAGGGTCAACAATATTTCCAAGTGACTTACTCATCTTCTTACCATTCGCATCAAGTAAATGTCCGAGACAAATAACATTTTTATAGGCTTTACCCTTGCCCATAATAGCTCCCACGGCATGAAGAGTGTAGAACCATCCGCGTGTCTGGTCTATTGCTTCACTTATGAAGTCAGCTGGATATCCTGCCCCATCTATAAAGTCCTTATTCTCAAATGGATAGTGGTCTTGCGAGAATGGCATTGTGCCTGAATCTAGCCATACATCCATAACTTCTTTAGTTCGTGTTAACTTTCCTCCGCAATCACAAATAAGCTCTACTTCATCAATATATGGCTTGTGTAAATCAAGTTCATAATTTTCATTGTGAGGAATGGGAGAAAAATCAAGATCTTTTATTTCCGCATTCTTAGAATAATTCTTTTCCGAGAATTCTAACGCTTCTTTTGCTGTCATACCCTTGCTAGCTGCAAACATCATCCAAATTAAATCACCATGAGAAACAATTAAGATATTTTTATTCTGATATTTTAGTTCAACTTCATTCAAAAATTCAGCTGCCCTTTTCTTTGTATCATTTAAATTCTCACTTCCATCTTTACGTAATGTAAACTTTTCAAGTTCATTTGAAAATGAATTATCATATTCCTCTTTTGGCTTTCCTTCAAAATTCCCAATTTTATATTCACACAAACGTTCATCAGTAATTACTGGTATTTGAACTCCTAAATTATCAGCAATAATTTTCGTAGTTTCTTGTGCACGAATAATTGGCGAAGTGAAAATATAATCTATATTCATCTCACGAACCTTATCAAGAGCTTCTTTAACCTGATTTTTACCTTTCTCTGTAAGATGAATGTCTGCATTAATATCAGAAGACATTATTCTTCTGATATTACTATCTGCTTCTCCGTGCCTCATTACAAAATATTTATTACCAGATTTTTTAGCTTTTGACTTTAGATCATTTATACTTCCAATGACTTCCACTTTCTTACATTCATCACAAATCCAGACAGGTAGCGGAGAACCCCAATATCTCTCGCGAGAAATTGCCCAGTCCTTTATATCGCGAAGCCATTCGCCAAATCTTCCCTCTTTTATATAAGAAGGTTCCCAATTTATGCCTTCATTTTCTTCTACCATGTTATCGCGAAGTTCTGTCATTCTGATATACCAAGAATCGCGAGCATAATAAATGAGCGCGGTTTTGCATCGCCAACAGTGAGGATATGAGTGCTCGTATTTCTCTTTCTTCAATAATATTCCCCGGTGAGCCAAATCTTTTATAATATCCACTGCCACTTCTTCATCACGAACAAATCTGCCTTCTAGGAAATCAGTTCCGCTTAAGAACTTGCCATCAAGCCCCACGAGGTGATGCTTGGGCAAACCAATCTTGTTGCCTAAAATAAAGTCATCGATACCATACATTACAGCAGTATGCACGACACCAGTTCCATCTTCTGTCGTCACGAAATCAGCTTCGTAAACTTTGTAAGCTTTTTCTAATTTTGATTTCTCGCTTTCTGGAATAGTATTTAAAAGGTATGGGTAAAGTGGTTCATATTCTAAACCAATTAAATCTTTACCTTTTATATGCTCAATAATTTCATAATCTTGTAAAACTGATGATGCTTTAATATCGGCTAAAATATAAAATTCATTATTTACTTTTACTTTTACATAATTTATTTTTTCTCCAACAGCTAAAGCCACATTCCCCGGCAAAGTCCAAGGTGTAGTCGTCCAAGCAAGAATATAAGTATTATCTTGTCCTTTAACTTTGAATTTCACATAAACAGACAAATCTTTCACATCTTCGTAGCCCTGAGCAAGCTCGTGCGAAGAAAGAGCCGTGCCACAGCGAGGACACCAAGGTACAACTTTGTAATCTTTATAGAGTAATTTTTTCTTATCTGCTTCTTTTATAACATTCCAAACAGATTCAATATAGTCATTGTGATATGTTACGTATGGATTTTTCTGGTCTACCCAAAAACCAATTCTTTCAGTAAATTTATTCCAGTATTCTAAATATTCCCAAACACTTTCTTTACATTGCTGGTTAAATTTTGCAATTCCATATTCTTCAATCGCTTTCTTTGAATCTAATCCAAGTTTCTTTTCAACTTGAAGCTCCACAGGTAGCCCGTGAGTATCCCATCCACCTTTTCTGCGAACATGAAAACCTTGCATAGTTTTATAGCGAGGAACAACATCCTTGAACGCTCGCGCTTCTAAGTGATGAATGCCTGGTTTACCATTGGCAGTAGGAGGACCTTCATAGAAAACATACTCTCCTTTTTGGGATTCTTTTTCTAAACTTTTGTTAAAAATTTCATTTTCTCTCCAGAATTGCAGAATTTCTTCTTCGCGAATAGCTCGCTGTGATTTTTGTGTATCTTTATCCATATAAAGGGATTTTAGCAAAAAAATTGCTTTTTTCCTAGATTCTTGTAATATTACAAATGAATAGATTGCACCTTTGTGAGCTCCAAAGGAAATCGCTTTGGGCACAACGCTAATCGGTGCCTTTAAGGCCTTGAGGAATTAAAAATGATGGAGAAGTCGTTTTTACCCTCATTAAGATTTCAGCGGTTTATTTAAGCTCATTTCCTTTTGTGTTCTATAAAGGAAATGAGCTTTACAAATGAACTTTGGGACGCCGGCCGTAACTATAACGGTCCTATTGATCATCAGTGTCATGCTGTGGCCGCCCAAATTTTAGCCCTTCTGTATTCTACAGAAGGGCTTTTTATTTTTACATTTTTTCTGGAGTTTTAATTCCTAGGAGATATAAACCATTCTTCATTGTTTGGTGAAAATTAAAATCTATGTTTAAAAGCTCTTCTAAATCCAGAATCTTCTGCATCTTTGACAGTAAAAACACAATTCTCTCCTCTTTCCTTTAGAATAATTGTTCTATCGTACTGCTGATCAAAAGGTAGGTGATATATTTTTTCTTTATTTATACTAGAAATATTACACTTAATGCGAGGGAATTCCCCGATTGGAACTTTTTCCATAATTTCAATATTCAATGCACTTGCCATTTCTTTTGCTTTCTCAGAAACAGAAGTAGAAGTAAAAAATATAGGCCTAAGTTTTTCTTGATTTAAAAAATTTGCAAATTCTTTAAACTTTTTTGGTCTTTCAGAATTATTGAAATTCTTTATCCAATATTCCATAGTAGTTCCAAATAACTGAAAAATATGTTTTTCGTGTATTTCCTTAAATTGTGCCCAATATTTACACTGAATAATACAAGTTTCTTCTCCTTTTATAGCTATAATATCTCTACCTAAATCCTCAAAACCATCTATTATTCCTTTATATTCAATGCGATAACCTTTTTGTTCAAATAAATATCCAACATACATTTCGTAGTCTCTACCAATTGCCCATTTTGATTTATTTCTATTCTTTAAATATCTATCCAGAGCTCTTTGGTTTCTATCAACAGAGGATAAATTTTTATATTCTTCTGATGTCAGAAAATCTTTAACCCTATCCTCATTATCGTTTTCGTTTTTTTCTTCTTCATCTATTCTTACAGGAATTTCATCTTCTTCATTTTCTGCTATCAATTCCGTTAACCAAGGAAATAATTTCTCATAATAATTAATTTTATAACTTATTATTTTGTTTGACTTAGCTAATTCTCTTTTTTCTTTTTTTATAATTCTAACAACTTCAGCAGAAGAGTACGCTGGATGGCTTTTATTAATCAAGTATTTCTCTCGATACTCATCAATTAAAGAATAATAGTCTGCAAAAGCTTCAGCTAACCATGGGAACCCCATTGATTTTTGTTTAACCATTTTATCGATATCTCTTCTTTCTCTCTCCGCATCTTCATTAAATTTTTTTATAGAACTTTCAAGATTATCCAATTTCGGTTTAAGCTCTAAGTATTTTTGTGAATTAAAATTTATACCTTTTATCCAAGATATAAATGATACTAATACTATTATTCCTATTATTATAAGTATCCACATTTTACATTTTTTCTGGAGTTTTAATTCCTAGGAGATATAAACCATTCTTCATTGTCTGATAAAACGCTTTTACAAGATTTAAATGATAGTTTATATATTTATTTTCATCAACTAAAATTTTAGTATTTCCATAGAAAGTATTGAATTCGCTCGCAAGCGCTGTGAGATATGTCGCTATATGGTGAGGTTCAAGAAGAGAATATGAATGCTCCACAACTTCAGGGAATTGATAGAGTAATTTCTCTAAACCAGTCACTTCCTCTGGAGTTAGTAAAGGACGGTCCTCGTGATTGAATCCTTTTGCTTTTTCAAGAATAGAGTTTGCTCGAACTGCGGTGTATTGAAGATATGGGCCTGAATCACCATCAAAAGAAATAGATTTATCAAAATCGTAAATAATATCACTACCAAGCGATGACTTAAGTATTGAATATTTAAGAGCTGAGACGCCAACAATTTCCGAGATATTCTTCTTGTCTTCCTCACTAAGTTCACGTTCATTCATCTTCTCTAGAACTATATTCATAGAATCACGTAAAAGTGATTCTCCTGTAATTATGTTCCCCTTTCTGGAAGACATTTTACCGGAAGCGAACTTCATCATTCCATGAGTTATATGCTTCATTCTTTTTTCATAATCTGGATGAATCAGAGAAATAGCTTTCTGGACTACTTTCATATACTCACCTTGCTCAATAGCAGTGACTACAATTGAAGTATCGGGATTCTTTTTCTCAAATTTTGTAACTGTTAAACCTATTTCTTTTGTCTCATAAGTAGGGAGACCTTGAGAAGTTATGAATACTCGAGTATGAAGCTTGCTGTCATATTCTTCTGCTGGGAAAATAATAGCTCCATCTGATTCTTTAAATATTTTTCCTAGATTACTTCTGACAATTTCTTCCCCTATATGCATCATCATACTTTCAAAATAATAACAATCGGGGTTAAATTTTGTTCCAAGTAATTTATATATATCTTCAAATGCTAGAAGGGTCACCTTCCTCCCCCATTCATAAATCTTATTTATTTCTTCATCGCTCTTTCTGTAAACTTTTTTATTTATTTCATCAATTTCTTTTTTTATACTTTCATCTGTCTCATACAAATTACTTGCTTTAGAATAACATTCACCAATATATTGAGCCTGTTCGGATGAAGATTTATTAAGGTCAGGCATACCTGCCTGTCCGGTAGGCAGGCCAAACTTCATAAGCCCATAAATTGCTTTCGCCACGTGTAGCCCAACATCTCCTTGATAGTTTGCGCGAATTGTTTCCGCTCCAGAAAACTCAACTACACGGGAGACAGATTCACCTATAGCATTCGTCATTAAATGACCAATATGAAATGGCTTAAATGGATTAGGGTCTGTGTATTCCACCATTATCTTCTGCCCTTTAAGTAAATCATTCTTTCCCCAATCATCTTTCTTATCTAAAATATTTTTTATACTATCACTGAAAAAATCACGAGAGAGATAGAAGTTTATAAACCCTGCTCCTGCAACTTCTACTTTTTCTATTTGTTTTGGTAAATCTTTTTCTAACTCTCTCTTAATTTTTTCTGCAACTTCGCGGGGGTTTGTTTTTAATTGCTTTGCACACACCATAGCCACGTTCGTAGAATAATCACCATTCTTTACATCTTCAGGGTGCTCCACATTAAAATTAACTTCTTCTACATCAAGATTTTTAAGAGCTTCTTTAATTATTTTTTCTATTTGTTCTTTCATTTTTATTTTCTTCCTGTACTTCCAAACATACCTTCTCCACGAGCTGATTCACTTAATGTATCAGTTTCTTCTAATTCTGCAATAGCTACAGGGTAAATGATAAGCTGGCTAACTTTATCACCTTCTTCTATGGTATACGGCTCGCCAGATAAATTAACTAGATGTGTATTATATTCTCCTCTGTATCCCGCATCAAAAACACCTCCCATAGTATGAAGCCCTGCTTTGGAAATACTACTTTTATCTTTCACAACAGCTGCATAACCTTCAGGGAATTCAAGTGCAAACCCATGCCAAAGTCGAATATGCCCCATTGGAGGCACAGTTACCGTCTCCATAGAGTACATATCCATCCCGACATCTCCTGGATGATGATATTTTGGCAACTTCGCATTCTCTTTTAATTTCTTAATTTTGATTTTCATTTTATAATTTTCTTTATTTCCTTATAAACCATTTCGTGTATTTCTTCACGAGAGAGAATTTCTCCTTTTCTTGAACATTCAACTTTTACAAAATTTTTATTCTCTTTAACCAGTTTGAGTGCACTCTTACGAGAATTAATTAAAAAGTTTACATCATTTTCGTGAACATCTTTTTTCTTTTTTAAATATTCCCTCTTCATCTTGCTACTATTGCGATCTTCTAGAAGTTTCAAAATAATATTTATCGGCAAACTTAAATATAAAGTAATATCTGGTCTTGGAATTTTAAAGACCTTATACTCCATCTCATCAAGCCATTTCATAAAGTCCGCACGCTTCTTCGCGCTCTTTATCTTGCCTCCTTGGTGAATCTGATTAGCAGATACATACCTGTTCGCTATAACAATGTAGCCATCTTGGAGTGATTTTCGAATGTCTTCGCTCGATTCCCATCTGTCTGCTGCATACATTACAGAAGCAATTTTAGGGTGAATATTTAGCCAATTGTAATATTGTTCAGAGAGACAGTGCCCAATAAACTTACCGAAAAAGTTTTTGTAGTATTCAGGAAAATCAACAACTTTTACTTTGTATCCGTCTTTTTTCAAATGCTCAGCAAGATATCCAACCTGCGTCGTCTTTCCACTTCCATCTGTGCCATCTATAACTATAAATTTTCCTCTTTGTTTTTTATTCTTTGTCATAATAATTTTTTCCTGTCTTATATGCATCAATCAAAACTTTTGTCGGATAAAAAAGAGGTTCTGGTAATTTATCTAAATCATACCATTGCCAATTTCCAATATTTTCGTCTTTATGTGTAGCAGCTTCTCCTTTATCCCAATATGCAGTTACCCCAACCAAAACTTTATTGTACATATTAATGTTTGCAACACATAAAAATTTAATATCTTTTATTTCTACCCCAGCTTCTTCTAAAGTTTCTCTTTTTATTGCACTTATAAAAGATTCTTGAAATTCAATATGGCCACCAGGAAAGGAATATTCTCCTTGCCCATGAGAGGCTGTTTCTTTTCTCTTACCAATCAAGACCTTTCCATCTTTTACAATGAGTACTCCAACAACGGCTTGTGGTCTTTTTTCCTTATCGTGCATAAATTATTTTCCGCGTAAAATTTTATTCATCTTATCCGCAAGCTTTACCATATCTTTTTCTTTCTTACCTCTTGTCGTCTCCGCACAAGTACCAAGACGAATTCCTGACGGATCCATCGGACTGCGTGTCTCCCCAGGAATTGTGTTCATATTTACAATTATTCCTGCATTTTCCAATTTTGCACTTGCTTCCTTACCAGGAATTCCTTTCCCATCCATCCATGTATCCATAAGGATAAGGTGTGAATCAGTACCTCCAGAAATAATATGCCAGCCGAACTTTTGCAATTCTTTTGCAAGAACTTTGGCATTCTTCACTACTTGCTTGGCATATTTCTTAAAAGCTGGTGTACCAGCCTCCTTGAGGGCTACAGCAACAGCTGCAATACTATTCTCGTGAGGTCCTCCATATAGACCAGGAATAACCATTTTGTCTATTTTCTTATCAAATTCGCGAGCATCTTTCTTTACAAAGATAAGACCGTGTCTTGGACCACGAAGTGACTTGTGAGTAGTTGTGACTACAGAGTCAGCGTAAGGAAATGGAGATGGATATGCACCACCTGCGACTAGCCCTGCGAAGTGCGACATATCTACATGAAGAAGTGCTCCACAAGCGTCAGCTATTTCTCGGAACTTTTTGAAATCAACTACACGAGGATACGCAGTGAATCCACAGACAATAATATCGGGTTTCTCAGCAACAGCCGTTTTCTTTAATGCTTCGTAATCTATAACTTCTGTTTTCCTGTCGAGCTCATACTGAAGAGATTTCCAAATTTTTCCCGTCATAGAAGCTGGGTGTCCGTGTGTAAGATGTCCGCCAGATGAAAGTTTCATTCCCATAATTTTTCCTCCCATAGGAATAAGTGCAGAGTAAACAGTGAAGTTTGCAGGACTCCCAGAAAGTGGTTGGACATTTACATGCCACTCGTCTTTCTTTAATTTAAATAACTTAAGTGCACGGTCAATACAAAGATTCTCAACTTTGTCGATAATTTGATTGCCACCGTAATATCTCCTACCAGGGTAACCTTCAGCATATTTATTAGTAAGCTTCGAACCGAGAGCTCTTAGCACATCATCCGAAACAATATTCTCTGAAGCAATTAAATTCACAACACTTTTCTGTCTTTTCTCCTCATCTTTTATAAGCTTCTCTATTTGTTTGTCCTTCATATTAATAGTAGATATTAGATTTGTAATATCCCAATTTTACCATATTTACCCCGCCTCTACAAAAGGCGGGGTTTGGCAAAAAAGAGGAAAAGGATATAATAAGAACATGAGAGCTTACTTAGATATAGTAGATAGAATATTAAAAGAAGGAAAACTGGAAAATACACGGACCGGAATAAAGGCCTATACTATTGCGGGAGCAATGTTTGAACACGATATGTCGAAAGGGTTTCCTTTACTAACCACGAAGAAAACGCCATTTAAATTAGTAGCTTCAGAATTAGAATTTTTCATTAACGGAATTACCGACAAGAAATGGCTTCAAGACCACAATAATCATATCTGGGACGAATGGGCAAAACCTCAGAAAGCCCCTTATGGACACGACGAAGAATCAAAAAAGAAAATGTTAGAAGAACGAGACCTTGGACCTATCTACGGATTCCAATGGAGACATTTTAATGCACCATATGTGAGCTTCGATTCTGATTACACAGGACAAGGAGTAGACCAATTTAAAAAAATAGTAGAAACATTAAAAACAAATCCTCGTGATAGAAGAATGATAATAAGCGCATGGAATCCGCAACAGTTCGGCGAGATGGCTCTTCCTCCTTGTCATTATTCTTTTCAGATAACAGTGATAGATGGTAAATTAAATCTTTTATGGAATCAAAGGTCAGTCGATACGATGCTCGGTTTGCCATTCAACATTGCAAGCTATGCTTTACTGCTTCACTTGCTTGCGAAAGAATCCGGTCTTAAAGAAGGAAAGCTTGTTGGATTCCTCGCCGATGTACATATTTATGAAAATCATGTAGAGGGAGCAAAAGAGCAACTCACTCGTGACCCAAATAAATTCCCTCTCCCAAGTATAGAAACAGAAAATTGGCAATCAATTTTCGACTGGAAAGCGGAAAATACAAAGTTAGTAAATTATCAGAGTTATGACAAAATAGCTTTTGAAATAGCGGTTTAAATTATGATTTTATCTATAATATCAGCCATTGGGAACAATAACGAAATTGGAAAGAAGAATACTCTTCTCTGGAATTTACCCATAGATATGAAGCATTTTAAAGAAACCACTAGCGGACACCCTGTAATAATGGGGCAAAAAACATTTGAATCCATAGGCAGACCGCTTCCAAATAGAAGAAACATAATCCTTACTCTAGATAAAAATTTCACACAAGAAGGAGTTGAAATTTGTTACGGAATGGAAGAATTAGATAAATTATTGGAAACAGCAGGAAAAGATGAAGAGTTTTTCGTGATTGGCGGAGGACAAGTTTACAGATTATTTATAGAAAAAGCGGACAGATTATATATTACTCATGTGAATATGTCTGACCCCGAAGCAGATACGTTCTTCCCCAATATTGATAACGAAAAATGGCAAAAAGTTTCCGAAGATAAACATGAAAAAGACGATAAAAATATCTATGATTGCAACTTTGTAATCTACAAAAGAAAATAAAAAACAAGCAAATATTGAAATTTTATGAGTAGGTGTGGGCGCGCCGGAGCGAGCTTGCGAGCGGAGAGGGATAAGCGAATAAAATTTTAATATTTGCTTGTTTTTATTATCACTAAACTATGGGTCTACTTCTGTTTTTACTCTTATGAATATATCTTTACCATCTGGTGATTTCGATTTGATATATTTGCGATTCTTGTTTATTTCTATTTTGTTTACAAGTTCTTTTTCTAAGTCAAACCCTAGTATTTCGCACATACCAAGAATAAATATTGCCACATCAGCAAATTCTTCTGCTACCCCGTCTTGGTTTTTACTGAATTTTGAATATGCTTCAGAAAGCTCCTCGTGCGCACGACAAAACTCCATAGCCACATCAGTAGTATTGAAGCCCTTCTCAATCTTATTCCTCATAACCTCCTTTTGTAATTCTTTTAAATCTACTGACATAAATTATTGGTCTTTGTAGGACTGTGTCTCATTACTAATAATATCGAGCTTTACTTTAGCTTGTTTAAAAATTTTCTTGGATAAATCTGAAGCATGATAATCTTTAGCAGCCACAACCCGGACAATCCCAGCATTAATGATAACTTTTGCACAAGAATAACAAGGAACCATCTGACAATACAATGTTGCTCCATTTATAGTGACTCCGACTCGAGCAGCATTCGCAATAGCATTCATCTCAGCGTGAGCAGTTCTTATGCAATGTCTTGAGGTTGTGCCATCTTCATTTATAACAGTATGCATTTCATGACCAATATCATCACAACTAGGAAGCCCGACAGGAGCCCCTACGTAGCCAGTGGCAAGTATTCTCTTATCTTTTATAAGCATTGAACCTGAACGTCCCCTATCACAAGTCCCCCTAGAGCCGACAACCTGAACTAGATTCAAGAAATATTCATCCCAAGAAGGCCTTTTAACTCTTGTAATACTTACTTTCTTTGTTTTTACGTTCGGCATATATGAAATTATTATACTCCTAAAAAAATAAAAATCTACAACCTATCTAATAACAAAAAATCCAAGTATCATGGCGGTAAAATTAAGTATAGTATGCGAAATAGATATAAGCGGTAAATTACCATATCTATAATACATCCAAGCGAAACCTACTCCAGCAATAAAAGTCATAGGCAGAACGAATACGAAGTTAAGATATATAACGTGCATCAAAGAAAACACACAAGCATTTAACCCAATAATAAATATAGGGTTTGAAAAAGCTCTCCTTAACATATTCATAAGTATTCCTCTAAAAATTATTTCTTGAAGAACACTAAGAGGAATGAAAAGTAAAAGAAATCTAGCACTCTTCCACCAATTCAAGAACGGCTCATGAGGAACAACGTTTGAAAGCCAAATTAAAAATAAAACTCCACCAACAGTAAAAAGAGAATACGGGATTATGTCTTTCATAAAGTTTTTCTCTATCCCCATATCCTTATAAGTCCAATGATTGTATCTAATAATACCCAAGAGCAGTAGTGCTACTCCTAGCAACATTATGAAACGAAAATCACCAGGTAATACTTTAAAATATAAAAGTAATACTGGTAGAATAAAAAGGTATAATATCTGAAGCCAAACTAGTTCCCTCTCTTTCTTTATAGAATCCATATAAATGATTATATAATTTGTTTGGCTTTTTGTGAACTATTCATATCTTAATGCTTCAATTGGATTTAATTTTGATGCGCGTTGCGCAGGATAATATCCAAAGACAATCCCAATAAAAGCAGATACTCCGAAAGCCAGTAATATAGATGAGAGAGAAACAGCCGTTTCTGTGATACCGAAATAATCTACAGCAAAAGAAATTACCCAGCCCAAGATAACACCTATCACTCCTCCCATAAAAGTAAGTAGAGTTGCTTCTGTGAGAAATTGTAAGTTAATATCTCTTTTCTTAGCTCCTATAGCTTTACGTAATCCTATTTCTTTTGTTCTTTCTGTCACAGTAGTGAGCATCATATTCATAATTCCTATTCCCCCTACGAGAAGTGAGATTGCTGCTATTGCAGCTAGTAATGTAGTAAAAGTTCCAGCAACATCTGAAGCCGTTTCCAAAATGTCTGATTGATTGAGGGTATTAAAATCAGCATCTTCTGATGTTTTATTATGTTTAGCAAGTAACAACGCCGTCACATCTTCTTGAACCACAGTAGAAACTTCAGAGCTACTAGCTGAAATTTCAATTCTTGAAAGATATTTATTACCAGATAAATATCTTTGTGCAGTTGTGTAAGGAATATAAATAATATCATCACTATTCGTCATACCCGATCCTCCTTTTTCTTCTGCTACACCCACCACAGTATATTCTGTGCCAGATATACGAATTTTTTCTCCCACTATATCAGTGGCTCCTTCTCCAAATAAATCATCCCTGGTTGTTGAACCGAGAACTGCAACTTTTGAAGTTTTTGATACTTGTTGATCGGTTATAAATGTTCCTTCTGCCATTTCAATATTTTTTACAACAGCATATGAAGATTCTGTCCCAGTTATACTTGTGTTTGTATTCGTACCTGGTGCTACAACTTGTTTCTGAGAACTAACCTCTCTAACAACAGCAGAAATATTTTTCACTTGTGATTCTATAGCTTCGGCATCTTCTAGAGTAAGAGATTGTGCTCCACCTCGGGAGGCCGTAGGTCCTCCTCCGAAAGTTCTCTGCGCCCCCGGCATAACTATTATAAGATTGGCTCCCATTGATTCAATACTAGAAGAAATAGAATTTTGAGCTCCCTGACCTATGGCGGTCATCGCTATCACAGAAGCAATTCCTATGACTATACCAAGCATAGTAAGACCCGTACGAATTTTATTCGATTTCAAGGCAGATAATGTTTCTTGTAATATATCTCTTGTTTTCATATTTTTATATTTTAAATATTAAAATGAAGCTATTCTTTTTTGATGTTTTGGATTTTCTATAAGTAAGCCATCTCTTATAAATAAAATTCTATCTGCATGTTCTGCAACATCTTGTTCATGAGTAATAAGAACAACAGTTCTTCCATATTCTTTATTGAGTTTCTGGAAAGTAGCTAAAACAATATCCCCTGTCTTTGTATCCAAATTACCTGTGGGCTCATCTGCTAATATTATTGATGGGTTATTTACTAATGCTCGGGCTATTGCAACTCGCTGGATTTGTCCTCCAGAAAGTTCATTCGAAAGATGATTATAATGCGATTCATCCAACCCAGCTTGCTGTAAAGCTTTCTTAGCTATTTTCTCTCTTTGTTCTTTTGGTACTCCACAGTAAACCAAAGGTAATTCCACATTTCGTAAGACTGTAGTTCTAGGTAGAAGATTAAAAGACTGAAAAACAAATCCTATATTATTTTTTCTTATATCTGCAAGTTCATCATCTGAAAGTTTTGAAACATCTTTTCCATCTAAAAAATATGCGCCACTAGTGGCAGTATCTAAAGCTCCAATTATATGCATCAATGTCGATTTACCCGAACCAGACGGACCCATTATTGCGACAAATTCTCCAGCTGAAATAGTAAAGCTAATACCCTTCAAAGCTTGAAAAGGTTCATTCCCAGAGAAATATGTTTTTGTCACATCGTTAATTTTTATCATAAATTATCCTCCTATTCTTACTCCTTTTATAGCAGTACCTCCCATAGGAACACCCCCATTTATTCTAATATTATTATTTGTTCCTTGAGGGAGAGAAGTAGATGAACTTTTCCCATTAACTGTTTTAGTAATAATTTTTTCTCCTTCTTGTAATCCTGAGACAATTTCTGTAAGAGTATCATCCGATATACCAATTTTCACAGGCTTTCTTATTACCGTAGAATTTTCTCCTAATATTTCTGCGTAACTAGCACCATTTCTTGTTTTTACCGCACTACTTGGAGCTGTTAATATGTTCTCTTTTGAATCAGTTATTATCTCCACATTTACACTCATTCCAGGTTTAACCCTTGCATCGTTTTCATTAAATGAAATTTTTACACCATAAGTGACAACACCAGAGCTTACAGTTCCCAAGGAATCTATTTCAATAACTTCACCTGTTATTTTGAGTCCTTCAATTGCATCAAAAGTGAGATTTGCTTTTTGCCCCACTTTGATTGAAGCCATGTCGACTTCATTAAATGAAACAACTGCAACATTTTCTTTTGTTATAAGAGTCCCCACACTCGAACCGGCAGATTCCCCCACTTTCGCTGTTAAAGTTCCTATCACTCCATCAAAAGGGGCATACACAAAACAATCATTGTAAGCTTTTTGTTTACTTGATACAGAAAGTTGAGCTGATCTTATATCGAGTTCATCTTCTCCAGCTAAAAGATCCTTCAGTGTTTCTTTGTTCTCAGTAACAGAATTAATTGAAGAAAGTAAATCTGTAACATAACTGTTTGAATCATCAATCCAAGAGTTAACATCTGTTCTAGTAGTAGAAGTTGCAGAATCATCTTCATAGTCCAAGTAATTTACAGTATATTCAAAAGCTTCTCCTATGGTTTTTGTTGCACTCGCTAAAATCTTCGAAGATTCATAGGCTTTATTAAGAAGATTTAATATTTCTTCTGGAGAACTTTCTGAAGATAAAGTTTTATAAACTTTATCAATTTCTCTTAAACTTTTTTCTGCTTCATAACGCGCATCTTCCGCTTTAGATAATTTGTCTTTGCCAAGAGTACTTAATCTAGATTGATTTGGTGAACCAAGATATCCGTTATTATTAAAAATATCACTCATATCTAGAACCATTGAATTGCCTTTTGCAATAAAAGATGAAATTTCATTCCATGCACTATGGTAAGACTGATTTAGTGAATTCTCCTTTTGAAGCAATGTTAAACTATCAGGATCATCAACTAATTTTGCTAAAGAAATTTTTGCATTTTCAAGCGCAATTTTAGCATCTGTGCACTCAACACTTGCAATAAGTTTCCCCTTTTTTACTACGTCTCCGACTTTAACTCCTACATAAGTAACATCATTAGATGAACCTGCTTTTAAGGTAAGAGTATTTGTGGCTTCAACTTGGCCTGTACCTGTAACAGAAGTTGTAATATTACCAATTTTTACTGGTTCAGTAACATAACTTACTTCTCCGCTGGAACTTTTCTTAATTAAAAAGTAGCTTCCCCCGACTAATAGCAGGATGATCACAATACTTATGACTTTATGAGACAATATAAATATTTTTATTTTTTGAAACATATATTTTAATTAAAATCATTATTTTTAATATTCATTTGAGGAGGAAACGGAATAAATCTTATAAACTTGGCTTCAATCTGACCAGAAGAGTTTGGGTCACCTATAATTATGATATGGTCATCTATCTTTAATTGTTCTGATTTAATACTATCTCTCATATTACGAATTTCTGTATCATCTTTTATTAAGATAATTTTTTCTGTTTGATCTTTCTCATCTAGTACAACAATTGTCGGTAATTTGATATTTATAATTTTTCCAATAGCACCATGGGCATTAGGTAAATCTCTAAAATTTCCTATTTTCACTCCCATCATTTGAGGTCCATGTTGAGGAGAAGCAAAATTCATTGAATAATTATTTCCCCAGTCACGAGAGAAGGATGCCTTTCTAAAACCAGCGGCCATTCCTGCACGGAATATAACAACTGCGATAGCTAAAACCCCAATAGTGTACATAACAGTATGAAAAGTTTTTGATTCTACTACATTTTTAATTTTATTTTTTAAGTTGTTATCCATATAATTATTTTATATTGTTAAAAATTTATTCTTAAACTGATAAGATGCGCGACGTATTGAAATAAATAAAATAAACAGCAAGAAAAGTGAAACTCCTAGTGTTGCAATTGGTAACGAATCCACTAGGGTAAGTGTGTACTGTTGCCAATAAGAAGCAATAATACCACTATCTGAAAAAGCTAATGATAGATATTCAAAAAATCCCATTTGTATAGATTGCTCTACAAGGGCTTTAATTGAAAATACACTTCCAGATAGTGATAATATACTCATACTCAAATAACCAAATCTTTTCCATTTAGTTATCCGTGCACTTTTGTACTCAATAGCACTCCAAATATCATCAGATAGTCGACTTTCTGGATTATATGAGGCACTTTTGAATAATTTTTGTAGATTATGTTCCACGTATATGTATACGTATCAACTTCTAATTTTGGTGCAAAGCTAGAAAAATAAAAAGCTTAAAATTTCTGAGTAGGTGTGGGCGCGCCGGAGCGAGCTTGCGAGCGGAGAGGGATAAGCGAAGAAATTTTAAGCTTTTTATTTTTCTAGCAACTTTCTCAGTAAAATCAATGCTCTTCTGTGATAGCTCTTAACAGTGTTTAGTGGCTTACTAAGTAACTGCCCTATTTCATTGAAAGTCATTTCTTCTTGATAATAGAGAATTAAAATTTCTTTATAATTAGCAGGTAATTTATCGAGAATCCTATTTAGTAACTCTTTATCTTCAAGTTTAATTAAAGCTTCATCAGGTAAGACAACTTCATCTTCTAAATTTTCAGCAAACGATTCTTCTTCACTATCAAGAGACGAGAAAGGTATCATTTTCTTTTTTCTTAAATAATCAGTAATGGTATTTCTAGTGATAGCGAAAATCCATGTCTTAAAATTAGCTTTACTTTTATTAAATTTTTTTACATTCTTCCAAGCTTTTATGAAAATATCTTGAACTATATCTTTCACATAATCTTCCCCTACAAAACGTACAGAAAAATTATAAATTGATGGAGTATATTTTTCTACAAGGATTTTAAAAGCTCCTTGATCCCCTTCAAGGTATTCTCTTATCAAAAAGTCGTCATCCCTTTCCATTGCTACAATATACTACTAAAATGAATTTTAGAGAAAGAATTAATCTTTATTGTAGTTTGGATGTTCTTCAGGAATAGAAAAAGTGTAGTTTACATATCTAGACATTGCGAACAATAAACTTGAAAGACGGTTCATATAAGAAATAGTATTGTCGCTAATTTTCCTACTTTTTTCTTCGCTGACAGCTATAATTCTACGTTCTGACTTACGAGCAAGCGTACGAGCAAAATCTAAACTGGCACTAATATTACTTCCCCCAGATATAGTGAATGAAGTAATTGGTGGCAAAATATCTCCAATCGTATTTATAATTTTTTCAATTTTTATTAACTCTTTTTTGTTAGTAGAAATTTCAGAACCAGCAAGTTCGGCTTGGATTACAAAAAGATTCTGCTGAATATCCTCTATTATGTTGGAATAAAATATATTCTTCTTTCCAATTTCTAAATTAATATTATCTTTCAACGAATTAACTTTTATGGTGCCTAAATAAGCATTTAACTCATCTACTGAACCAAGCGCTTCAATCAAAAGAGCACTTTTTGATATGCGAGTCTGCTTACAGTCGAAAAGAGTCGTGGTTCCTTTGTCTCCAAAGCCTGTATACAATATGTTCTTATCTTTCTTTAGATGTTTGGGGGTTTTCTTCATATTAAAAGTATAACATGCTTTAAATTTAAAGAAAAAACTAGTCTATTGACTATATTACTAAATAAGATATAATTTAATTAAGTTAAATAACCGTATTTTTTGAACCTTTAAATTGCATTCCTATGTGTAAAAAAGCTATTTTGTTTGTGTCTGCCATAACGGCAAAAAAGTTCCAAACTAACTACATGCGGAAAGTAAAAAAATGCCTACCGGATGAATGTGGTGAAAAGAAATTTGTTTTCATTTTCTTAAAACAAAACAATGTAGACCTCACCAAAGCTCACGGCCTTGTCATTGAAAAAGTAATCTTTGACCTCGGAATTTTAAATTACGAATCAAGAATTATCGCAAAAGTGAAAAGGTATATCGTTGAAAACAACAATGGGCTTGATCCTGTATTTTTGATTGTAAACCCGGACAAAGACCACCGGTTTGGCTTCACAAGTATCCGAAGCATAAAAGAGGTTAGTTCACACAAAAGCGAAAAAGCTACACAAACAATGTCGGCATAACAAAAGTATTGTTATAAAGAAATCTAAAAAGGCTGAAATTAATTTCAGCCTTTTTATTTTTAGAAGAATATAAATTTATTTATTGCACTTCTGTAGACTCTATAGGGCTTTGGTCCAACAAAAGGTTTGTCGTTTATGAAGATAGTGGGGGTACCATATATGTTAGTTTTTTTAAGTTCTTCTGTTTGATTTTCTACTATAGTTTTTGTCTCGGCACTATTAATACATTTATTTACTTCTTCTACATCAAAATCAAAGTTTTTCAAAATTTTATTCAAGTTTGATTTATCTAGAACATAATCTTTATCAGCTTCAAACAAATATTCATTAAAATTCCAATATTTATCTTTATAAATTTTATTAACACAATACCCAGCTTCTCCTAAGAAAGTAGTATCTCCTTTAGCTGGATAATGAGCAAAAACTAATTCCGCTTTTTTCTTTTCAACTAACTTTAGAATATTAGGATACGCCTTCCTACTATAATCACAAGCATAACAACCAATGAAGACAACTTTGTCTCCTTTTTTTATTCCTGTTGATGGAAAATCAGAAAGATTTACGTCTTTCAAAGTAAGAGTAGCTTCGGTATGTGGAGTTATCCCACATGTAGAGCTATCACCTATAGCACTAACTTTATTATTTTCTCCTGTAGGATCAAAAGCACAAAAACCACTTTCATTTAGTCCATTACAACTACCATAGACATAGAAATTATATCCTCCGCGCACCACCCAGATAGTACTCCCTATCATTAGAATAAAGAAAACCCAAGCAAAGACCTCGTAATATTTATTCAAGATTTTAGCTAAAAACACAGAACGTTTTAATACTTTTGATAAGAGCTTTCCTTTCACTTTCTCCTGGAAGCCAGTATTGCATGGCCTCAATGTAATACGTCGAAAAACACAATCAAAAGCTTCTTTCGCAAGAGCTCTCTGAGAGGCACTAAATATTCCTAAAATTCCAAATACAATTAGAGCTATTAAACAGGGCATAAATTTATAGTATTTTTATAATCTTATTTAAATTTGTAATAAAAATTCTCGCTTCTTCAATTGTGTTATATACATACAAAGAGACTCGTGCAGAATTGTAAATCTTTTTACCTTCAAACCAAGAATGCACACAATGTCTTCCGGAACGTATCGCAATATTTGCCATTTCATCTAGCATTATTGCAATTTTATGCATATCTGTTCCTTCAATATAAAAATTAATTATACCAGATCTATCTTTAGGATCTTCTGGACCGATAATTTTTATCTTGGGTATTTTTCGTAACTCTTCTGTAATATAAGTATTCAACTTTAATTCATGTTCTTTGATTTCATTAAAATCTAATTTACTTAGGTATTTTATCGCTTCCCCTAAACCGATAATACCAGCATAATCTTGTAATCCTGCTTCAAATTTTTCTGGCACAGGTAAAAATTTATAATCAGTATATGTTGTATAATCTACTGTGTCACCACCTACCATAAAAGGCTGTAATTTTTCTAGCAACGCATGCTTACCATAAAAAACTCCGGTGCCAGTTGGACCCAACATTTTGTGTCCAGAAAATGCTAAGAAATCAACATCCAAATCTCTTACATTAATTTTGTTATGCGCAATGCTTTGTGCTGCATCTACAAAAACTAAAACATTATTCTCGTGAGCAATATTTACTATTTCTTTCACTGGGTTCGTTACCCCATCTAAATTCGAAGTGTGAACTATAGAAATTAATTTAGCTCCTGTAATTAATTGACGTAGATTATCTAAATTAAAACTACCATCATCATTCGAAGAAATTATTTTTACATTAATACCTATCTTATCTCTAATTAATAACCAAGGAACTAGATTTGAATTGTGTTCTTTGTCTGAAATTAGAACTGTGTCACCACTTTTAAGTCCGATAGAATTCGCCAGTAAATTTATGCCTTCTGTCGTATTCCGAGTAAAAATTATTTCATTCTCTGTCTTAGCGTTTATAAATTTTGCAACAAGCTCTCTTGTTTCTTTTACTTTCTTTGTAACAGCATTACCTAATTTATAAGAACTTCTTCCAGCACAAGCAGGATAATTAAGATAATAGTCATTCATGGAATCAATAACGGAGATGGGCTTCAAGCTCATACAAGCACTATCAAAATAAATAGGGGTAGAATTACCTTTATTTTTGAAAATATTAAAATCTGCCCTTATTTTATCTATATCTAACATAAATTACCTATTCTGTAGTTACTCCATCAAATTCCGCTTCATTACTTTCTGCTTCGCTCTTTGTAGCTCGGATTATAGCATCTTTATGGTGTGCTGGGGAATAGATTGTATAAAGTTTAAGACCCATATTCCCCGCTATAACATTATGTCTTGCACCAGAGGGAACAACAACTGTATCTCCGTCGGCAACTTCATATTCTGTGTCATTTATTATCACCTTACCATTTCCTTCTTCAAAACGAAAAAATTGGTCATTATCTTCGTGAATTTCAGAACCGATTTCTTCGTTTGCAAGTAAGCTCATAAGAACAAGCTGACTATGCTCCCCAGTATACAAGACCTTACGAAAGTAGTCGTTTTCTTTTGTTAAGGTTTCGATATTTTGTTTAAATCCTTTTTTCATATATTTATAAAGTTTATTAATATTAATTTACAACTTCAGCTGAGACAGGAGTAATCGGATTTTCTAATTTCATCTTGGAAAACTCACGATACATCATCGCATAAATCAACATACCAATAGGATAAGTAATGAATGAGCCAATAAAGAAAGCGATGATACCTAGTGCAATGAATAATCCTATAACAAAACTTTTCCAGAATAATAGCCAACCATATCCCCTAGTCATTTCCCAAGATTCCTTAATACTCTTTCTTCCTCCTTGATTTTTATCTACAGAGAGATACATTGCAAAGATTAAACGTCCAGAAATATAGAAAGCTGGTATTACCAATAATACTAATCCAAGCAAGACACATAATGCATTTAGAATAATTGTTTTAAATAAATTCCAATATTGAGATAATGTAGGTAGTGATTCTTTCTTAAAAGGATTTGATTCTTTCTTGTCTATTAAATTTAAAACAAAACGCACCCACATAAAAGAAACAAAAATACTAGCAACATAAGAAATTAAAACCAAAGCCCAGTGACGGTTAGATCCGAGAGCTTGGACCACTAAAGTGAAAACCATCAGTAATAAAAATACTCCGAAGTTCGCTTTATAAATAGGCCAAGCTTCCCTAATTTTACTACCGATTTTAAATATAAATTGCATATAATATAAGGTTAACTGGTAATACTCATATTGTACCAAATTTTAAAATATTTGGATAATTCTTAATTTAGATATTATCACTAATTTGTTGATACTGAACCACCATCTGCTATTATTGTCGCGACAGCTGCGTTACTAGCTGCTGTTCTAGAAGCATTAGACCCAGTTAATACTACGTTAATTGCTCTACTAGCGACTTTTGTTGAAGCTATTTCTTGTAACAATAAATCTACTTCAGCACTTGATAATCCGTAGCCAACAGAAGGACTTATAGTAACATAAGAAGCTGCAGCTAAACTAGACCAATTACCTCCTGCTGTATAATCAACCATTCTACATGGATTCATTAAACAGTAAGTTAATCCATCACTAACATTTCTTAAGTTGGCTGTAATAGTATTTGATCCTTTCAGATATATATAAGTTAAAGAGGTATGTTGTGAAATATCTCCTGTTACTGTATTACTTCCCTCAACATATAATCTAGTTAAGGATGTTAGATTTGATACATCTCCATACATAGTATTACTTCCAGCACATGTGAAATAAGTTAACGATGTAAGCCGACCAATATCTCCAGTTAAAGTATTATTACTTCCTGAAATAAACATGAAGGTTAATGCTGTGAGATTACTAATATCTCCTCCAATACTTGGCGCATTCGTAGATGATGTCCAACCTGCTGTATTAGGGAGACTTCCCCACGATGTTATTTTATTACTATTAATTGTAAAGGTGGCAGTTCCTGTTGTACATTTTAAATATATTGTTTTATATGTTCCACCGCCCACTACTTTCCATGATGAACTCTCATTCAATGTTCCTGCTGCATCAGAATAAAATTTTGCATTAGCACCCAGAGAAATCATTACATCTGCACTTGATATCATTCTAAGTGTAGCTACACCAGTACCGTTTCCTGTAGAAGAAAGAGTTAGTGTTACTGGATCTAAAAGAATTGATGTCACAGGACAATAAGAGGAAAACTTACTACCCTTAAAAGAGCGAACTCTATAATAGTATGTATTTCCTATTGTAAAACTAGAATCTGAAAAAGTTTTTACTCCGCTTCCAGTTCTACCAATTTCTACCCATCCCGAAGTTCCATTATTACTTTTCTCCCAACAATAACCATCTTCATCTGTAGAATAAGATACACAAGTAAGATCTATAGTAGATCCATTAAGAAGAGCAGCTACACTGTAAGGAGTGGCATTTGGTACTATTTTATTTTTAATTTCAATAATACTATTAAAATTAGATCCAAAAAATTTATGTTTTTTATTATACCAAGCACCTTCAATTGGTGAAGTCCAGTAGGAAGGTTTATTAAAAGCTCGCCACGTTTCTCCGTAATCTGTGGATATAATTACTTGTTGTTGATTTGTCCAAAATCCTCCTATAACAATATTTCCACATCTTACAAAAGAATAAAAAGCGTCGTTTACTGCTTGAACTAAAATATGTTTAGAAAAATCATTTAATTCATCTGGTCTACATTTATATATCCCATATTCAGCACTATCTACTCCCCAATATATATAACCATTATGTTCATATACTCCTAACGTTCTCATTTTTTGAGAAGACAGAGAAGCCCCAGAAAGTAAATCAACAACTGTCCAAGTATCCGCACTATAATTATAGGTGCACTTAAGAAAATGTTCTTCATTTACACTGTCTCCAGTCCCAACATAAAAAGAACCATCTCCTCCAATATTTACAGCATGAATATGTCTAGCTATTAACGGATTCGTAGGATCCCCTAACAATGTTCCGCCTGTTCCCCCAGCAATAGTTCCATCGTCTGTATGATTTGCTGCCTGACCAAATGTATAAAATACTTTCCATGTAATACCATTAAGAGAGTAGTACAATTGAACAGGAGAAGCTCCATAAGCACTGTTTGTATAAGTTCCTACTACAGATATGCCATTATATTCAACAAACCCTCCCATAAATTTCCAATATCCTCCAGGGTTGGCTGGATTCACTGGTGTATGATATACATATGGATTACCGTTTTTATCTAGAACAGTACACTCTTTGACTGTACTTAAATTATCATCAGAATAATAAACTTTTGTTTTTCCACTAAATAAAACAATATTACCATTGGCTAATATTCGTGCAGCAATTGGAGTAAACAAACTAGACATATCAACTCCAGTATTATAAGAAGTTCCATTATTTTCACTATATCTTACGGTTGTCCCTTCTAGAATAACACGCTTATCATCAAAAGAATGAAGAAGCGTTTGTGTTGCATTGTTAATATCTTGGGTAAAAACAACACTTAAATTTGACCAATTGGTTCCTATAACAGCAGGTTGTATCTTTCCAAATCCCGGCTTCATTGTACTTGTACGATGTTATAGACAATATCAGTGCCGACCTTCCTCCAGCCGATGAAGTTATCAGCATTAGCTGTGGTATCTAGAGCTACTCCACCGATGTCTTTGGTGAATACAGTAGGTTCTAGGGTAACAGTGTATCCTCCTGTAGAGTCAATGAGGACTTCTAT
>DATGWJ010000015.1:0-1969 GCA_035299545.1 Minisyncoccota bacterium
CCCCAAAACCCCAAAACCCCAAAACCCCAAAACCCCGCCAATCAAAATCAAAAGCTTAAATTGAAAAATATACATAATTATCTTAATTTCTTTGTGCTTTTAATTAAATTTAATGGATAAATAGAAGAGTAGCACTGAAAATACTTATTGTTTAGATTGTAATAGTTAGCAGATTATTCAAATAATGTCAGGAAATGGATGAATGATATTGCATGTCTTTATTCAAGGGAAAGAAAACATTTAATCAGTTCAATCTGTTAGAACTGGAAATACTATGATAAATTGATTTTTGGGTACCCAAGACTAAGCTCTGAAGGTACAAAATCAATAAATGCCATTCACAAATACAAGGTATGAAGGTGATACAATGCTATCATCTGTTTCTACTAATAGACAAGCAATCAGCCAAACTTAATACACAAAAATACTCGTAAAGATGCATGAAATGCTAAAGCCATTAATGCTCCATGTAGAATGGCTGTGATATTTAAAGTAAATGCATTACTCTGACAATATTAACAATTAACAATAGCAAAATTGATAGGGCATCAAACATATCATAACAGTGGCATTCCTTCATTCATTGAATCTAGTTTCTTTGCATTGCTAAACACTGCTTTCCTATCAACAAGTTCATTTTCCAAAGCTTTTCGACCCTCTAGAAGGAGTCCTTTAGGTACTTTGCCATCAGGGCAAATACCTTTAAGCTATACTACACTCTCATTTTCTTCTCTTAAGGTCTTCAACATCTTCATCATTTTACTCATGGCTATTACTTTATTTCTCAAGTGCTCTCTTTCTATGCAAACATAAAACTGAAATACGTACTTAAAGCTTTGGCCTATATCTTTTCCTATTCCTCGTGAATCAGTTTATTAGGATCAGGCTTTGATTCGTCAGGTTCAGTTTCCTCTGGTAAATCACTTCCAATCTTGAGAATATTCAAGAGCATCTCAACTACTTTTTCTGCCACAAACGGTACAGACCATGTGAATATATCCATAAAGTTTGGCAAGATGTAAGGATGAGGAGTGTAGTTAAATTGTTAAATGTTAAGAGTGTTCTGTTCAAATTTTATGATAGCGCCTTTGTTATTGTAAACATCGCAATAGTTTGGAGCTGAAAATATAGTTATTACAACTGGAAATTCCTATGCCCCATTCCATTTGTGCATCTTATAGCCATCAAACTAAGCTTCATGCGCACGAAGAATAGAGAGAAGTTTATTTTTATGGAGGAACTGATTAATAGCCTGCTAACCAAAAAAGAAAGAACATCCTCTTACGTCATTTTAAATGAACCTTTATGAGCACGCTCCTTTCTCGTCTTCGACTGGATCTGACCACAGGATATCGCAGAATAGTCCTTGCCTTGGAGGCTCCTAGAACCTTGGTAGATTTTTCAAGTCGTTTATCGTTTTCAACTCTGGAGATATGCCACCATGCAAAGCGAGAAATTTGTCATTAACAAGACAAGATATTGGCAATGCATCGAAAGTCTCCATGAACAGTTCGTAAATTTATTGATCGTATTTGTAGAGGCACTCAGCTCTGAAATTGAAAAATTGAGTCATCTGCCTGCACTCATGATTGCCCCTCAGCATGTAGATTGTTTATGGGTAGTTAAGTTTCAGCGAGTACAGAAGCAAGACAACTTCACAGGAAAAAGAACCTCGATCAACATAATCTCCTAGGAACAGATACTTGGTCTTTGAAGGATTTCCCCCTACATCTAATAGTTTTACGAAATCATAATATTGCCCATGAATATCTCCTACAACAGTCACTGGATCATGCAAACTCAGCAAATTAGGTTCCTTCTCTATATTGAAAATATGAGTGGTCTTCTTCGAATAAACTTACTAATCATCGCAAGAGTGTCTCAGAGTATTTTTTAACAATGTTCTACTGACACTCTTCCTTCCCTATATAGGTGATTCTTTAGTGCTTCCCAGTTAGGTGCAGTAGAT
>DATGWJ010000016.1:0-10919 GCA_035299545.1 Minisyncoccota bacterium
ACAATTATGTAAAGACGTGTTAATCGAAAAAGAAGCAGAATTCAAAGATGAGCTCAAAAAAATGGGTGTCGAGTGGCAAGAATTCAGAGAATTTTTGCTTGTTGTTTACCAAGATCTACAAAAAGCTCTTAATAATAAAGAGGTTAGGTAGATCAAACGTTTAATTTAAAGCCGATAATACTATCGGCTTTTTCTTGATTTTTTAAACAAAAATAGTATGATAATGTTTAAGGGGGAAAATATGAGTAATCTGCGTTGCACAACGCCGACACTTATATGAAAGGAAGTGTTCCTTCCAGACCAATAGCTAAGGTACTAGCAAATTCGCGCGAAAAATCCATTTTAAACAAAAGATGCCATAGGGCCGAAGCTTTGGGTAGATTGTGCTATAAATACGGTACCCCTTATTTTCTTGAGCTGACTTCTTTGAGGTCAGCTCTTTTTACTTTATTTCTCCTTTAAAAACAAATGTTGCAGGACCACGAAGAATTATTTGTCCTTCAGGGTTTTTAGATAAATATAATTTTCCACCTGGGAATTCTAAAGTAATCTCGTTTTTTCGCAAGGACTGTCCTTGCGAAAGTGTTGCAAATATAGCGCAAGCGCCAGTGCCACAGGCAAGAGTAGCTCCGCAACCACGTTCCCACACAAGGACTTTATAATAATCATCAGAAACCTTTTCCACAAATTCTACATTTATTTTGTGAAGGAAAAGGGAATTATTTTCTACTTTAGGACCGACAATTTTTAAATCTATATTATTTAAATTTTCTACTAAGGTAACCGCATGAGGATTACCCATAGAAACAAAATTAAACTGGAATCCTTCTATGTTTTTACTTTCATTAGGAAAATCAGGATGTATAAAAACGGGTGTACTCATATTCACAGAGTAAGTATTATCTTCACTCACTATTATCTTTTTTATTCCGGCTCGTGTATCAATATTTAGTTCATTAAGAGTAGAGTTTGTTTGCTCTAAGAAGAATTTTGCAGTACATCGTACTCCATTCCCGCACATTTCTGCCTCTGTGCCATCAGAATTATAATAACTCATAAAACAATCTGCCTTATTTGACGATTCTAGGAGTATTAAACCATCTGCACCCACCCCAAAGTGCCTATCGCACAGTAATTTAATATCATCAACAGTTAAATTAATGCTTTTATTCAGGTTATTTATCATTATAAAATCATTACCTGCTCCATGATATTTGTAAAAGCTTGTCATATATTGCTATAATACCATATATGATTTACATAGGAAGTGACCATGCTGGTTACGAGTTAAAAGAAAAAATTAAACAATTCTTAGTGGATTCTGGTTACGAGGTGGAGGACAAGGGGGCATTTAATATAGATGTTAATGATGATTATCCTGATTTCATAGTCCCTGTAGCTAAAGCTGTAGCCAGCAATAAAGGTAGTTTTGGAATTATTCTTGGTGGCTCTGGTGAAGGGGAGCAAATATCGGCAAACAAAATAGATGACATACGAGCAATAGAGTATTACGGTGGCAACTTAGAAATAGTTAAGCTTGGAAGGGAACACAACAATGCAAATATTCTATCACTCGGAGCAAGATTCATAGAAGAGAATGAAGCAAAAGAAGCCGTGAAAATATTTTTAGAAACAGAATTTAAGGGAGATGAAAGACATGTGCGAAGAATTAATAAAATAAATGAGGAGGAAAAATAATTTATGGCAGAAATTATACCCGCAGTACTTGCGAGAGACTATACAGAATTAAATGAAAAAATATCAAAATTTGTAAACATATCAAATATGGTACAAATTGATATTTGCGATGGAAAATTTGTTCCATCTACTTCTTGGCCTATGGGTAGGAATGACCAAGCAAGTGTAGATGATATTCTAGATGAAAAAGAGGGAATGCCTTTCTGGGAAAATATTGATTTTGAATTAGATTTAATGGTTATCAACGCACATAAACAATTTGATTTCTTTATGAAGTTGGGAGCAAAAAGAATAGTTTTCCATTTAGAAGCAGAGACAGAATCAGACTTCAAGGATTTTCTTGAATCACTAGACCCTTATTTTAAAGATAATATTTCTATTGGACTTGCTATTAATACGACAACAAGCATAAGTAAATTAGATCCTTATATAAATTTGATTGATTTTGTGCAATGTATGGGAATCGAACATATTGGTTACCAAGGAGAACCTTTTGATGAAAGGGTTATTGAGCAAGTTAAAGAATTACGCGCAAAATATCCTGAATTAAAGATAAGTATTGATGGTAGTGTGAATGAAAACACTGCACCAGCGTTAGTGGAAGCTGGGGCTAATTGTCTTGTTATTGGTTCTGCTTTATTAAACAGCTTTGACGTAAAAGAAACTTTTAAAGAATTCGAGAACCTTTAGTTATATATCTGTATTCATTAGAACTTCTATAAATACAAACATCGCCCAAAAGAAAAAGAGTAGATAGCTTTCTTTTTTAGAAAGTAATTTTCCTGAACGCATAAAATAGAAAAGCATAAAGGCAGATACTACCATAAACATTCCGGTTATATAGATTATTTTTCTAGGAAAAGCAAAAGGAGAAATTAAAGCAAGGATACCTACGACAATTGTCGCATCTGCTAGAACTGTACCCAATATGTCACCGATGGCAAGCGAATCATGATTTTCTTTCACTGCGGACAAACAGAAAAATAATTCTGGCATTGTAGTGCCTATACCAAGAACAAGCATACCAAGAACAACAGAACTAATTCCAATAGCCGTTGCTATGCTGACAGTTGAAGTAACAATAAAATGAGAACCAATAAGAAGCATTGCCAAGCTAAAAATAAGCATCCAAATATTCTTACTTGAGTCACTGCGATTACTCTTCTCTGTAGTTACAGGACTATTCACATTCTGCTTATTTTCTCCATTTTTAAAAGCCATATAATAGAAAATTACCCCAGCAATAATAAGACCCAAGCCTTCCCAGCGTGAATAGTAGCCATCAAGCCCCAGAACAATCGGAATTAATAAAAAGAATGGATAAACTGTATTATTTTTTAATATTTTACTTTCTACTTTTATTCCGCGCCCTGCAATTAGTATTATAATCACAAATACAAGAGTTAAATCGGCAATATTTGAACCGAATAGAGTCCCAAGACCAAGAGAAGGAACTCCAGCTATAGCCGAGTTAATAGAAACAAATGTCTCTGGAATTATAGAAATAATAGCTACAATAATAAATCCAACAACATATTTTGATATCTTAAAACTATCGGCAATCTGGAAAGCGTATTTAGTAGACAAAGTAGCACCTTTAATTATTAAAAAGGCAGAAACAACGAATATAAATAAATTTTCTAACATATATAAAACATTATATCTAATATCAACTAAAAACAAAATGAATTATGTAGTTTTTTTTATTAAACTTTGGTAAAATATATAGAGATGGAAAAACTAACAGACGAAAAGATAAAAGAGTTGAAAATTATAGCAAACGATATTCGTAAGAGTATCATCGAAATGTTATTAGAAGCAAAAAGTGGGCATACTGCAGGTTCACTAGGTATGGTAGATATTTTTACTCTTCTTTATTTTCATTCCCTTAGACATGACCCCAAGAATCCTCTTTGGGTAAATAGAGATAGGCTAGTACTCTCAAATGGGCATATTTGCCCAGTTCTATACGCAACTATGGCCCATTCTGGATATTTCCCTAAAGCAGAGCTTTTACGATTACGAAAATTTGGTTCACGCTTACAAGGTCATCCACATCGTGAATATCTGCCTTTTGTAGAAACTTCTTCAGGGCCTCTTGGTTCTGGTCTTTCGCAAGCTGTCGGCATGGCTATTGCAGATAAGATATATGAAAATACAAAAACTATCTACGCCATTCTTTCTGACGGTGAACATGATGAAGGTAATACCTGGGAAGCAATAATGCTCGCAAATAAAGAAAAGCTTTCTAACTTAATAGTTATTGTAGATAGAAATAATATTCAAATTGGAGGTAATACAGAGAGAGTTATGCCTTTAGGAGATTTAAAAGAGAAATATAAATCTTTCGGCTGGTTCGCCGAAGAAGTAGATGGGCATAATTTCTGGGAAATTAATAATGCAATTTATAAAGCAAAGAATCATAAGGGTGGACCATCAGTAATCATCGCCCACACTATCCCAGGTAAAGGAATAAAAGAGTGGGAGAATGATTATAAATGGCACGGTAAAGCTCCAAATAGAGATGAAGCAGAAAAAGCATTAAAAGAATTAGCAAATAAAAAAATATAACTTATATGCTTAATCATTCTCTTAAACTAAATACAAAAATATGGAATGACGATATAGAAAAAGCTTCTACTCGTCTAGGATTTGGGAAAGGTTTAGTAAAAGCTGGAACAAATAATGAAAACATTGTTGTTTTATCTGCTGACCTTATGGAATCAACTAAAGCAGATCTTTTTGCAGAAAAATTTCCTGAAAGATTTATAGAAGTTGGGGTAGCTGAACAAAATATGGCAAGTGTAGCAAGCGGGATAGCTTCTATGGGTAAAATTCCATTTATAACTTCTTATGCAATATTTAATCCTGGAAGAAACTGGGAACAGATACGTACAACCATTTGTTATAATAACCAACCTGTGAAAATTATTGGCTCTCATGCAGGACTATCTGTCGGACCTGACGGAGGAAGCCATCAGGAATTAGAAGATATAGCTATTACTCGTGTCATCCCTAATATGGTTGTTCTTTCTCCTTGTGACGCAATAGAAGCAGAGAAAGCTACAATCGCTTGCGCACTTACCAAAGACCCCACATATATTCGACTTGCTCGCAATGATACACCTCTTGTTACCACAAGTGATACTCCATTTGAAATAGGAAAAGGGCAAATAGTTTTCGTACCGGAAGTTGGACTTGCCCAAGTAGGTATAATTTCTACAGGTCCAATATTATATAAAGTACTTATTGCCGCACGTTTATTAGAAAAAAGGGGAATAAAGGTTAAAGTTTTAAATCTTTCAACTATTAAGCCTTTGGATGAAAAATCTGTAATTGCTTTAGCAAAAGAAACTAGAGCTATTGTGACAGTAGAAGATCATCAAGTAGCTGGGGGAATGGGCTCTGCTTGTGCAGAATGTCTTACACAAAATTATGCAGTTCCTATGGAATTTATCGGAGTAAAAGATAAATTTGGACAATCAGGTACACCACAAGAACTCGAAAAGCACTACGGTATCGATATACCTGATATTGAAGAAAAAGTTGAAAAGGTATTAAAAAGAAAAGTATAAACTAATTATTTATAACAGTAGGACCAGAATCCTCTGGAAGTTTCTTTATGTATTCTTCTATTTGATTTCTAGTTAACAAACCTTTGTGTGGTCCAATATGACAAACCACAGACATAGCATTTGTGGCGCCCCACATTAGAGCTTCATTAGTATTTTTTTCTAAAATAAGCGCACTTAAAAAGGCGGAAGCAAAAGCATCACCAGCGCCAGTACTTTCTACTGTACGCTTAGGAAAAGCTTTCATAAATAAAACTTGATTCCCATCATAACAATATGCGCCTTTTATTCCATTTGTAATTACAACCATCTTAGGACCAAGAGCACTGATCATTCGTAAAAGTTTAGGAATATCCTCCTCGTCTGTTTCTAATATTCTTTGAGCTTCATTTAAATTACAAAAGAATATTTTGGTATTGGCATATATATCTTTTAATTTTTCAGTTCCAAGCTTTATTTGAAATGTTCCAGGTTGAAAAGCCAAGGAAACATTTGGGTGACTTTTTAAATAATTTGAAATTTCATGATGGTATTCTTCTGAATTAGGAGCAAGGGAAGAAAAATATATCCATTTTGGCTCTACTAAATCATCTGGTAAAGAATAAGGGAATTCGGTGTGTTTTACTAAGATAGTGCGTTCTACTCCGTACCACAACACGTAGTGGTAGTTGGACTCCATTCCATTCACTACTCTTATATAATCTGTATTAACTTTTTCTTCTTCTAGTAACTCAATATCCTCTTTACCCGTAGTATCATTTCCAACATAAGAAACTAAACAAGAACTTAAACCGAGTCGGCTAGCACCTATAGCTACATTTGAACTATTACCAACAGCATGGCAAACTTCGGCTGATTCATAAGGAATTTTGCCTCCAAAGTTAATGCATAGTTTACAGTGGTCTCCATCTGGGTCACACGTTGCTTCGGCTTCTCTTATCTTAATAAAAGGCTCTGTTGCGATATCCCCAATAGTTAAGATATCTATTTGTTTCTCATTTTCCATATATTAATATTGTAACATATTATGGTATAATTCGAACATATATGAAGACACTAAGAGAATACATAAAAGAAGCAAGGGAAAATGGGGTAGCAATAGGGCATTTTAATATATCAAATATAGAAGCATTGCATGGTATATATAATGCAGCTAAGAAATTAGGAGTTCCAGTGATTATTGGTGTTTCTGAAGGAGAAGAAAATTTTATTGGCAGAAATGAGGTGTCAACTCTTATTAAAAGCATTCGAGATAGAGATAATTATCCTATTTTCTTAAATGCGGATCACCATTACACGTTTGAGGCAGTTAAAGCTGCACTCGATGCAGGTTATGATTCAGCGGTTATAGATGCAGTAAAGTTGCCGCTCGAAGAAAATATTTCTCTTACTAAAAAGTGCGTGGAATATGCGAAAGAATTATCACAAAAAGAGGGAAAAGATATACTTATAGAGGCAGAGCTTGGGTTTATAGGGCAATCATCTAAACTTCTCGAAGAAATCCCAGAAGGAGTAAGCGAAGCGACAATGACAAAGCCTGAAGATGCAAAATATTTCGTAGAACAGACTGGTGTGGATTTACTCGCTCCATCTATCGGAAATATTCACGGCATGGTAAAAGGCGGTAATCCTAAACTTGATATAGAAAGAATAAAAAATATTAAAGACTCATGCGGGGTTCCTCTTGTACTTCACGGTGGCTCAGGAATATCTGATGATGATTTTAAAGAAGCTGTTAAAGCAGGTATTTCAATGATTCATATTAATACTGAAATTCGCGTAGCATACCGAGAAGCTTTAGAGAAATACTTAAAAGAAAACCCTAATGAAGTAGCACCATACAAGATTCTTCAACCAGCCGTAGAAGCCATAGAACAAGTCGTTTATAATCGTTTAAAACTTTTTAATAATTTATAAAATGGTTATAGATGTAGAACTTACATTAAATAGATTTGGAATACATAGAATTTCTGAAAACAAAATTCAGTTTCTATGTTTTAGATTTGCTATCTGGAAAATTCCTAATAAATATTCTATTTCTTTTGAGATAAACTGGAGAACAGGTGAAAAAGCTTAATCCTTATCCCAGGGATAGGAAAAATACTTGCAAAAGTAGCTTTTTAATGTTATTATCGCACCTATGAATACATTAACCGCAACAAAGCGAAGTAAGACAGATAAGCTTGGCGACATACGAACTAACGGTATGATTCCAGCTGTCGTCTATGGCGTTCGTGTGGAAAACACTATGATTTCCGTGCCTGCCATCGACTTCGAAAAAGTATTAAAAATCGCAGGTGAATCAAGTACAATCTTACTTGATATTAAGGGAGATGAATCAGGAAAAGGAGCATCTAAAAAAGTAGATGTTCTTATCCATGAAATTCAATCAGACCCAATTAAAGGATTTCCAATTCACATAGATTTCCTTGCAATTGACATGAATAAGTCAGTTAAAGTTAATATTCCTATTGAATTCACTGGAGTTGCTCCAGCTGAAAAAGATGGACTTGGAGTTCTTGTTAAGACTCTTCATGAAGTAGAAATAGAAGCTCTTCCTAAGGATCTTCCTCACAATGTAGTGGTAGATTTGTCTGTCCTTGCTCTTCTTGATGACCAAATACACGTAGAAAGTATAACTCTTCCAAAAGGAGTAAAAATGATTACAGATGCGAGTGAAGTTGTTGCTCTCATCACTCCAATCAAAGAAGAAGTTGTAGAAGAAGCACCAGTTGATTTGTCTGCTATTGAAGTAGAAAAGAAAGGTAAGAAAGATGAAGAAGGTGCAGAAGCACCTGCAGAAAAAGCTGAATAATCTATTTAACCTTACAATAAAACCCTCATTTCTAGATTTAGGAAGTGAGGGTTTTATGATATAATATCATTTATGGGTTTTAATTTTAAAAAATCTTTTTCTTTTATAGTAATTGCTATTTTTATTTTAGGAATTTTTGCTTACAAAGCTCCTATTATAATAGCAGATGTGGTACTAGACAATGCTCAAGCCGACAAGGCACGATTAGAGGCTGAATTAGAGAACTTAGAGAAAGAAATTGCAGCCAAACAAAAAGAACTTGATAGTCAGAAGGGTAAGTCAGTGTCACTTTCTCGTGATATTTCTGTACTTAATGCTCAAATTGAGAAATCAAAACTGGATATTAAAGCTAAGAATTTAGTTATTCAAAAATTAGGAGGTGAGATAAAAGTCAAAAATCAAAAAATAGAAGCTCTCTCTACAAAAATAGAGAAAGAGAAGGAATCATTAGCTCAATTGATAAGAAAAGAAAAGCAAATTGAGGATATGTCTATAATTTCTCTTATATTATCTAAAGACAATATTTCTGATGTTTATGGAGATATTAATAATTTTGCTTCTATTAAAAAGGGGATAGAGAATTCAGTAAATGAGATCCGAGGAGTGAAAGTTCTTACAGAGACAGAAAAGAAAGGTCTAGAAGAAAAGAAAGATAAAGAAACAGATACAAAGTATGAGCTTGAAACAGCAAAAGCTAAAGTAGAAATGACTGAAGCAGAAAAGAAAAATCTTCTTGCCATTAGTAAAGGGAAAGAATCTGAATACCAGAAAGTTCTTGCTGAGAAAGCAAAAAGAAAAGCAGAGATTTTGGCAGCTATCTTCAACCTTGTAGGTGGTTCAAAACAAATCAACTTTGAAACTGCCCTCGTATATGCAAGAGAAGCTGAGAAAGTTACTGGCATAGATCCAGCGTTCCTTCTTGCTATACTCACCCAAGAAAGTAATCTAGGAAAAAATGTTGGGCAGTGTTACCTAACTGATACAAAAACAGGTTCTGGAATAGGAGTAAACACAGGTAGAGTATTCTCAAATGTAATGAAGCCTATGGGTCTACCTGGGAGAAAGGGAGATATCGATGATTTCTTCTTAATAACATCGGCGCTTGGAAGAGATCCGTTTAAAACACTTGTTTCTTGCCCTATTGCAGGAGCAGGTGGATACGGAGGAGCTATGGGCCCTGCTCAATTTATCCCTTCTACTTGGGCTGGATATAAGAGTCGCCTAAAGAATATTCTAGGGCATGATGCTGATCCTTGGAATCCAAGAGACGCATTTATGGCTTCTGCTCTTATGCTTACGGATAAAGGGGCTATAGGTAATGTGCCTAGTGCTCAATCTAGAGCTGCTTGTGCTTACTACGGTAGTGGAGGATCAACTTGTACTTATGGTAATAGTGTAATGAAATTAAAACAAGGAATACAAGCTAATATAGACCTCTTGCAAAACTAATAAATTAATGATATTATCACGAGCATATGAAAAAAGATATTCATCCAAAATATAGTAATAAATCAGAAGTAAACTGCGCTTGCGGAGCATCTTTCGCCGTAGGTTCTACTATGGATAAAATAAACGTTGAAATTTGTAGTCAATGTCATCCTTTCTATACAGGAAACGAGAAAGTTCTCGACACAGCTGGACGCGTAGACCGATTCAAGAAACGTGTTGCTTCTGCTAAAGCTTCAAAAACTAAAAAATAAATAAACTAGTATTTTGAGATGGCAACATCCACAAAATAATCTTTTTAAAATCCCTTATCCCTCTCCGCTCGCAAGCTCGCTCCGGCGCGCCCACACCTAGGATTTTAAAAAGACAATTTTGTTTCTGTTATATTACATCTCAAAATACTAGTTTTTATTTTGAATATATTTGATATAATCCAATTATATGATTCTAGACCTCGAACAATTAAAGAAAGACCACAAGACAAGTTATTTTGCGGAAGAATATGAGCGACTTTTAGGAGAAGAAAAGAAAGTTACAGATATGGTGAAAGATGATGAAAGTTTGCGTGATTTAGCTGAGGAAGAAATACAAAACATAAATTTCCAAAAAGATGCAATTGAGAGACAGCTGGAGGAAATTATGAAATCAGAAAGAGAAACAGAAGAATTCCCAAATGAAATAATACTTGAAGTTCGTGCTGGTGCTGGCGGAGACGAAGCATCTCTTTTCGCATGGGAACTTGCCCATATGTATGAAAAATTTACCGAACATAAAAAATGGGATTGGAAAACAATTAGTGAATCCACAAGTAATGCTGGAGGATATAAAGAGGCTTCTTTTGAAATAAAAGGGAAGGATTGTTATAAGCTTCTACGGTACGAGACGGGTGTTCACCGAGTACAGCGCGTGCCTGCTACAGAGAAAAATGGAAGAATTCATACATCTACTGCGTCCGTGGCAATATTACCAATGCGTAAGAAGACAAAGATTGTCATAAACCCTGCCGATTTGGATATTGAATATTCTCGCTCAGGAGGTGCCGGGGGGCAGAACGTGAACAAAGTGGAAACAGCAGTACGCCTTATACACAAGCCGACAGGTCTTGATGTCCGCTGTACTACAGAGAGAAGCCAGCTTGCAAACAGAGAGAAAGCTCTTCTTATTCTTTCCTCTAAACTACAAATGATTCAAGATGAGGAGGAAGCAAAGAAATATTCTCAAAATCGTAAAGACCAAATAGGCACAGGAGACCGCTCAGAGAAAATTCGCACATACAATTTCCCTCAAGATAGAATCACTGACCACCGCATCAAGCAATCTTGGTCCAATATTCCAACAATTATGGAAGGAAGTATCGATAAAATAATTGATGCTCTAGCATCAGGTGT
>DATGWJ010000017.1:0-6460 GCA_035299545.1 Minisyncoccota bacterium
GTAACAATAAAGGTCTTTTGTTTTTGGGTGGTTAAATGTAAACCAAAGTACATTCTCTTCGTCATTTCCTTCTGCAACTCCACCAATTGTAGCCTCTGAGCCATTCGGACATATGACTATGGTCCCGTGTTTGAATCCAAAAGGGAGACAAGATTCATCGGATGTGTCTATCACTATGTTATCAATGGCTCTCTTGGTTGTTTTAACTGTTAGGAATTTTCCCGCTTCCATATTTTAAGTTTTTAGAGTTTGTTCGAATTTCCTTCAGATTATATCTTAATAATCTTATTGTCAAACTAGTAACAAGAATTTAGTTGAAAAATATAATAAAATCATATATACTCTCCTTGTGCAGATATGCGTCGGTGGCAGAGTGGTCAATTGCATTTGACTGTAAATCAAACGCCCTTGCGGCTACGTAGGTTCGAATCCTACCCGGCGCACAATATTAAAAAATTCAAGCTCATGCTTGGATTTTTTAATATATGTCTCGCCGAGAGAAAGCCAACTACTTGGCTTTCATGTAGGATTCGAAGACCTTTTTCATATGAGCGTACTCGCGAATGGAAAAGGTGTACTGAACCTGTAAGGTTCGAAAAGCGTACTCGCGGTTCTACCCGGCGCACTTTATTTTTCAACATTCTGAAACTATGCTAAAATAGGGCATATGTCTCAACTTTATAGTAATTCAATTTTTTTCGTAGAAATAGAAAAGATTAAGCCAAATCCTTTCCAACCACGTCGAGAATTCGATGAAGCTCGACTTCGTGATTTAGCCGATTCTATTCGCCAATATGGAGTACTTCAACCACTAGTTGTATCAAGAGAAGAAATTCAAAGAGAAGATGGAGGTATTTCTGTAGAGTATGAACTTATCGCAGGGGAGCGTCGTTTGCGAGCATCCAAGCTTGCAGGTATTGAGCAAGTACCTGTAATCATAAGAACCGGTGATGACAGCATGGCAAAGCTTGAGCTTGCTATTATCGAGAACTTACAACGTGAAGATTTAAATGCAGTTGAGCGTGCTCGTGCATTTATGCGTCTTGTAGAAGAATTTAAATTTACTCATACACAAATAGGAGCGAAAGTAGGGAAGAGTCGCGAATATGTATCGAACACTCTACGCCTCCTTGCATTGCCTCAAGAAATGCTAGACGCATTATCTGCCGGAAAGATTAGTGAAGGGCATACAAGGCCAATTCTAATGCTTGCAGATAGGCCAGAAGAGCAAGTTGTCTTGTTTAAGGAAATAATGTTCAAGAAAATGACTGTCCGAGATGCAGAAAAGGCTGCTCGTAAAATTGCTTTCGATCGTATTCGTAAAAAAGAATATTTACCTGATCCAGAAATTGCAGAAATGGAAGAAAAACTTCAAGAGTCACTTGGCACACGAGTTCATATTGAAAGAAAAGAAAATGGTGGCTATATCACTATCGACTTCTTCACGAATGATGATTTGCATACAATTCTTGGTTTAATCAAATCTACTGAAGATAAGAATCCAAATAGAATGCTAGATAAATTTGCAGCAACTCAAGAAGTACAAGCTGAAGCTAATACACCCACTCAAGCTCAAGAATCTTCTACAGAAAATAAAGAAGTAGATAATATTCACCTTATAGACGATAGAACAAAAGAAGAAATAGAAAAATCAGAAGAAGACACTGACTTATACAACATCAAGAATTTCTCAATCTAGTTTTTACCAAAGGAAAGGAATTTTGATAACAAGCTATCGGATTTTAAGTGTGCGTTTATGCGCTTGCGAGCCAAGTCTGTCTTCACATAGGTAAGCCACTTGGAGGATGGCTTTGCATTTTTACTTACCTGAATTTCCACTATGTCATTATTCTTAAGCTTTGCACTAAGAGCGACATTTTTGCCGTTTATTTTTGCTCCTTGTATATGGTCGCCTAGGTCTGTATGAATAGCGTAAGCGAAGTCAATAACGCTCGCATCTTCCGGTAAATCAATAATGTCTCCTTTTGGTGTGAATGCGAAAACTCTATCGTTAAAGAAGTCCATTTTAATTAACTTCAAGAATTTCTCTGGCTCGTCTTGATTCTGATTTAATTCCTGTAATTTTTTTACCCATTCAAATTCTTTTGGTATCGCTTTATTACTATTCTCTTTATATAAGAAGTGGGCAGCAATACCGTTCTCTGCTTGTTCGTTCATTTCGTGGGTACGAATCTGTATTTCAACTATTCCTCCTGTTCCTGTGAAGATAGTAGTGTGTAAACTTTGATATCCGTTTGGTTTAGGCGAAGCGATGTAGTCCTTTATGCGGTTAGGCACAGGGGTCCATTCTCCGTGAATAATACCAAGAATATGATAACAATCGGAGACAGTATTCACGAGTACGCGAAGGGCTATAATATCGTATATTTTTCCGATATCCATATCATATTTTTGAAGTTTTTTCCAAAGTGAATACAGGTATTTCTGTCTGTAGAATACTTTAGTATTTTTTATTTTTGTTTCTTTAATTTTTTCAATTATTTTATCCTTAACCTCTATTAAATATTTTTCTTTCGCATCCTTTTTATCTAGGAGAAGTTTGCTTACTTCTATATATTCTTTCGGATAAGCGTATTTAAATGCTGCATCTTCCAATCTTCCTTTTAGTCGCCCCATAGATAGTCTATGAGCAAGGGGAGCGTATATTTCAAGTGTCTCAAGGGCTATGCGTTTCTGCTTATCTGGTCTTACATATTTAAGGGTTTCTATGTTGTGTAATCTATCCGCCAATTTAATAACAAGAACGCGTAAATCTTTAGCTACATTTACGAAAAATTTTCTCAAATTTTCAACATTTCTTTCTACTCCTTTGTACTTAACTTTACCAAGCTTAGTGACTCCTTTCACTAACTCTACAACTTCTTCTCCGAATTCATTTGTAAGTTCTTCTTCAGTTATGTTTGCGTCTTCAAGTGTATCGTGAAGTAATCCTGCCGCTATAATAATAGGACTCATGCCAAGGTCAGCGAGATTATATGCTGTACTTGCCACGTGAACAAAATAAGGGTCACCACTTTTTCGTAGTTGACCCTCGTGTGCTTTTTTCGCAAATTCATAGGCCTTTTCTATAAGTGCCTTGCCTTCAGGTTTAATATCGGGAAGTAAAGATGTGATTTTATCTACTGATGGGATCATAATACTGATTATAACCTATTATTCTTTTTTGGAAAGTATTTTGAAATACCCTTAATTTTTAAGTTTTCTAAATAAAAAGTATTAATTACTTTTTCTTATTATTCTTTATATTATCTCCGTGCTTATGGGGATTGTGATTCTTACACATTTTATTACTACATCTTTCTGGAATAGTTTTTGTGCCTTCCATCATAAGCGAGCCGCATAGTTCGCAGATGTTTCCTGTAGGTTTTGCTTTTATCGCATTCTTACAATCAGGATAATTACTACAAGAATAGAATATTCCGAATCGTCCTCGGCGCTCCATCATTTTGCCTTTATTACATACAGGGCAGGTAATATCTGTCATTTTTCTTTTTAATTCTTCTTCATCTTGTTTGATAAATTTACATTTTGGATAACGTGAACAAGATATGAATGTACCTGTGCCGTCGCGTCTCTCTCGGATAACTAGCTTACCTCCTCCACTTTTACCTTTCTTGTCGCCACAGAGAGGGCACTTTTCTCCTGTCTCTTTTGGCCCTTCAAGTTCAAGTCCTTCCATTGTCCGAGCGCCATCACAATCAGGGTATCTACTACAAGAATAGAACTTTCCTCCGCGAGCGAGCTTCACTATCATACTTGCTCCGCATTTAGGGCAGAGAATATCGCTTGGAGCTTCGCCCATATTTGTGGCTTTTGCTAGTTTATCTTTTTCTTTTACTTCTTTTTGGAATGGTGTGTAAAAATCACTTAGTGTCTTCACATAATCTCTCTTGCCGTTTGAGATATCGTCGAGCTCATCCTCCATTTCGGCTGTGAATGTATCGCTTATATAGGTGGCAAAGTTATTTTCTAAGAAACTAGAAACGACATCTCCCGTATCAGTAGGGAAAAGAGTTCTACCTTCTTTCCTAACATAACCTCTGTCTTCTATCGTCTTCATAATAGAAGCATAAGTGGATGGGCGCCCGATTCCTCGCGATTCAAGCTCTTTAATAAGTCCAGCTTCTGTGTATCTATTTGGCGGTTCTGTGAACTTCTCTGTGCTTGTAAGGTCTACTAACTTAAGTTCTTCGCCAATTTCTACCTTAGGTAGCTCCACATCTTCTCCGCGGGCACCAGTATCGCAAGATAGCCACCCTGGGAATAATACTCTTGAACCATTTGCTGAGAAATCAGGAATACTCTTACTCTCTACATTTGCAGTTATTTTTGTTTTAAGTAATTTTGCGTCTGTCATTTGAGAAGAAACTGTTCTTTCCCAAATTAAGTTATAAATTTTTCTCTGTTCTTCTGTGTGCCCAGCGCTTACTTGCTCTACGTGTGTAGGGCGTATAGCCTCGTGTGCTTCCTGAGCGTTTTTAGATTTGGTTTTATATATATGTCGTTCTGCATATTCTTTTCCATATTTCTTTTCTACTAAAGAAAGAATTTGGTTCTGAGCTTGGACAGACAGATTGGTACTATCTGTACGCATATATGTAATAAGCCCAGCTTCATAAAGTTTCTGTGCTATTTGCATTGTACGTGAAGGAGAAAACCCTAATCGCGTACTTGCTGTCTGTTGCAAAGTGGAAGTTGTGAAAGGCGCTCGAGGAGACCTCTTCTGTTCGGACGTTTTCAAATCTATAACAAACCATTTCTCTTTGTTTCCTTTTTCGATTATTTCATCTACAAGTTTTTTATCGCGAGGTTCTTCGTTGCATATAAGAGTAACTCTATCACTGTTCTTTGTTTTGAAAATTCCTTCAAGTGTGAAGAATTGTTCTGGGACAAAGGCACGGATTTCTCGTTCACGCTCCATTATTATACGAAGAGCAGGGGATTGCACTCGGCCAGCGGAGAGTCCATAACGTACCTTTTTCCAAATTATTCCCGATAAATCGTATCCTACCAGGCGATCAAGCACTCGGCGAGCTTCTTGAGCTTTCACTAAGTTGTCATCAATATCTCTTGGGTTTTCTAGTGCTTCACTGACTGCTTCTTTTGTAATTTCATGAAAAGCAACTCTTTTGATTGGAGCTTTTATTTTTTTATCTTTATCTAATAGTTCTTTTAAATGCCAAGATATTGCTTCTCCTTCACGGTCCGGGTCTGTGGCAAGCATTATCTCACTTGCTTTCTCTGATAATGATTTTAAATCATGAACTATTTTTTCTTTTCCTTTTGATATCTCATAACGAGGGACAAAACCAGCGGGTATATCTATCGCATCTTTGTTTGATTTAGGTAAATCACGTATATGCCCAACAGAAGCACGCACTGTGTATGCGCCGTCCAAATATTTTTCTATCGTCTTTGCTTTTGATGGTGATTCAACAATAAGTAACTTCATACTGTGTCTAGTATTACACGAAATCATATTTTTTAGCAAATATAAATATTAAATCTTTTTTATTTCACCTAATTCTTCTTTAATTAAATCTTTTATTTCCATAATGGAAAGCAAGGCGTTTGCTTTGGCTGTATCCATGCCTGATTCGCGAATTAGGTCGTCGCGTTCTTTGGGTTCACGAAGAAGATCTATAATTTTCATTTCTTCTTTGGAACAATCCGCATATTTCTCCTTGTCTGTTAGTTGTGGTTTTTCCACTTCAAATCCGAGGGCTATGAGTACATCTTCACTTTTTGTCACTGGAGTAGCTCCTTGTTTAATCAGATTATTAGTGCCATTTGAATTTGAAGAAAATGCAGAGCCGGGGACAGCGAGTACATCGCGATTGTAATCGAGTGCCATACGGGCAGTAATAAGAGTCCCGGATTTATCTTCTGCTTCTATTATAAGTACAGCTTTTGAAATCCCTGCCATCAATCTGTTCCTTTGAGGGAAGGAATATAGAGTTGCTTTCCATGATGGTTCTAATTCTGAAATGAGGCACCCTCCACTATCCACTATCTTTTGAGCAAGGCGGATATTAGTGCGAGGGTGGAGGACAGAGTTATCAAGACCTGATCCTGGGAACGACATTGTAATAAGTCCGGAATCAAGCGCTGCTTGATGAGCAATACTGTCTATACCCAAAGCTAATCCAGATACTATGACTATCGGATAACCTTTTAATCCGCGAATTAATTTTTCACAAATATCCTTGCCGTATGAAGTATATTTGCGCGAGCCGACAACTGCCAAGTAAACCATATTAGGGTCGGGGAGTTTTCCTCTTATATATAGAGTCTTGGGTGGTTGAGGAATCTCAAGTAATGGTTTAGGGAATTGTTCAGGTTTTAATTTATAGATGTCTTCCATAGTGAAAAATAAAATATTCCGTAAAAATCTTCTCGGATTCGCCAACGGGTAATTTTCTGCTGAAAATTCCCTCAT
>DATGWJ010000018.1:0-2079 GCA_035299545.1 Minisyncoccota bacterium
TTTAAGAGCAGGTTTATTTTTGACTAATCTTCGACAGTTGGGAAATTTCAACTATTGACTATCAAAGAGTTATAAATGCCAAAAAAGTTGTTGGCACTACAAAACCTAAAGAATTAAATATTTTTATACATCAAATTTAACTGCAGGTGGAATAGCAACACCAGCAGCTTGAAAAACTTTTCCCGCACATCCTTTAAGTTCGCTTCTGAAAATCACTCGTTTACCTGATATGTCAGCAGTAACCTCTTCAACAGAATTTATGTCATAAAGAATATTGTTCCATTCAAAATCATAACCTTTTACTTCCATCCTTCTTTCCAATTCCCTGCGGAGCAAAATTGCAAGAAAACTGCAGAACACATGTCCTCTTATAGTATCATCAACTTTGTGATAAATAGGACGAGTTTCCAACGCTGATTTCATTGTCCGGAAAATATTTTCAACCATCCAAAGATTTTTATACTGCTTTGCAAGTTCTACTGGCGACATATCCGTGTTGCTGGTTAATACCCATTTCCCATCAAAAAGTTCTTCGGAACGAATTTTATTTTCATCTATTTCAAAATGTTTTTTACCCGACACCTTGAGATATTTTTTGTATCCTTTGTTGCCTACTAAAGACTTGTCTCCCTGTTTTAGTTTATCTTTTAGGGCTTCTATTATTGCTTCTCTATCATGGGCGTCTTTTCTGGCCTGAACTTCATTAAGACAAATTACGTATCTGCGTTTATTGTAAAAAACTTCTTTTACTTTTAAAGGACAATGACGGGAAGTTGTTGGTTTTATTTCCTGATAATCTCCGACAGCAGTCAGTACATGTTCTCTAACTTCTTTAACTGCTCTTAGTCTTACTCCAAGTATGTACGAAAAAGAACTTTCAGGAGATTCAAGAAAATCTGTAACTTCTTTGCTAATCATTCCTCTGTCTGCTACAATACAAACATTGCGAACACAAAAACATCTCTTGAAACGTTTGACCACCTCTTTTAGAGTCGTTACGTCTGCTGTATTTCCTGGCCACATTTCACAACAAATAGGTATTCCCTTTTCATCTATAACAACTCCAATTACCATCTGTTTTCGATCCGGTCTATGGTCTTTTGAATTCCCATATTGTCCTATATTTTCTCCTCCTTCTCCTTCAAAGTAAACGCTTGTTGTATCGAAGAATACCATATCCAATCTTGTAAAAAGATCATGTCTTTTTTCAAAAAGCAATTCTTCGATTATATCTTTATTGCAGCGAGGTGCAAACCTACTTTTCAGTGTCTGATCTTTGCATGGTTCTCCAAGAAATCCCATTGCGCGGTAAAGGTGTTGCAAGTCTATTCCTTCTGTCCCATCTAAGGAAATATTTTTCTTCCAGATAAGGGATGACCTATCGCTTCCAGATCCAAAAAGTCGATGCATCACCGTATGGTATATGGCTCGTTCAACACCGAATTGATATTTGTGATCTTCAAGAACCCGTTTTATTGCTTCTCCTATTCCAAGTTCTTTCCACAACCTTCTAAAGATTAAATCAGGACCCATATGAAGACATTTAACCGGTGTGCTTTTTCCCGCTTTATGTTCTGAAATTATTGCAAGCTTTTCACTGAATTTGGCTCCAGATTCCAATAGAGAATCAAGTTTACCCTTAATTTGCAGTTCTTGTAAGTTCCCAAGTGTCAGCATTACTTTTTGTCGTATACTGCCTTCTTTATTTCGATAACTTTCCACTATCTGCAAGTATTCGTATTTGCCGACTTTCTTTTTCCTAAAAAACATAAACATCCTCTTGCTTTTATCACTACCATATTATTCTTATTCAAGGATGTTTTCAATGTCATTATTTAAAATAATTTATTATTTATTGGCACTACATTTCAGCTTCCGGAAACTTTCTCAGCCTCAAAAATATCCAAAAATTACTACTAACTGTAGAAAATGAGTATGAAAATACTTATTACAGGCGCAAGCGGGCTTCTCGGAACAGACATTTTTATCACTTTTCTGAAAGCGGGCTATGAAATCATAAGAACAGCTCATTCGCCACGGGAAGGTTTTGTTTCTGCTGATATTTCGACAGAAGAAGGA
>DATGWJ010000019.1:0-3843 GCA_035299545.1 Minisyncoccota bacterium
ATTGTTTATAGTGGTTGGACTGCCGACAGCATTACCTATTTTAGAAGTTAAAGCAGTACTCTTTATAGTACCATCTGTATCTAGAGAGACGGATAGGTATTCGTTTAGTATTGTTCCCCATTCGTTGTTGTCTTGTCCTACTAGTGGTAAGCGTGGCATATGTTTTTAAATTAATTAAAGGTTAATAAGATTATTGTAACATACATTAGAATAAAAATTAGAATTTTACCCAATCCAGTTCTTTATTAGTTCTTTCACTTCTGTTGGCCCAGAAACTTTTATGCTTTCTATCCCTGCTTCATAAGCAGAATAGTCATTCCCCCCTGGGAAAATGGCGTCCCCTACAAAAACCATATCCTGAATTGTCATTCCTAGTTTATTAAGTAATCTTAGGAGTCCACTTGCTTTATTGAACCCTTTTGGAAGTATATCTATAGAAGTTGCCCCTCCTATTGTAATACTTACTTCTGGTAATAGAGGTTCTAGCTCTTTTTTTATTTGCTGACGTTTTACTTGGTCAGGATCCCAAGCTTTTTTCAAATCGAGTGGAGCGTGCTGCCCAAGAGCAGACATAGTAATCTGAGTCACTCGGTCTTCTACTATCTCATCCCCTTCTACTACTGGTACTAATCCATATTTACCAGAGGAAATAATTTCTCCGAGAACTTTCTTTACTTTCTCTCTTACCTCTTCATCCATTGCTTCTTCGTCTGTAATAACCCATTCTTTTTTTAATGAATCGTATTGATATCTTCTACTACCACTCGTTGGAAGCAATATTAGATTTTTGTAAATAATATCTTCATCTTCTTTACTGGGAGTTAAAAATGGAAGAAACTGTTTAGTGAATTGATTATATGAGCCTCCAGAAATAACAGCAACCATTTTCTCTTTCAAAAGAGAACACAGCATTTCCGACATATCTTTTTCTAGATGTTGTTTGCTTTCTGCAAGAGTTCCATCAAGATCAAAGGATGCAATTTTTTTAGATAATTTAATCATATTATTTTTTGTTTATATTTGAATATTTCCAAGCTGTGTAAGATAAATACAAAAAGAAAAAGAATAGCCCAGTATAAAAATATACATCTAAGTGACCTGTTGATTGCGAAATAATCTTCCAGATATTTTTTATTAAAGAAATATGGTTTACAAAAATATCCCAGCTATTAAAACGGAGGAATCTCCCTAAATACATACCAAAACTTATTAGGAGTGTAATTATTACGATAAGTATTGAAGTTTTTCTTGCTGAATATTTAGCTCTAAAAATCTGTTCAATATGATACAAAGAATGAAAACCTAAAATCAATGCAACAGAAGCAGAGCTAAAGAGTAACATTACATCGTACAATATAGGCACAGAACGACTTACCCCTAAATGAATAAAGTCTGTAACAACATAAGGAGCATTGGGTATAAAAATTATCCACAAAAAGAATCCAATAAAGAAAATTGTTTTACTAAGCTTATTTTCTTTAGAAAGTGATAATAGAATGGAACTTATAATAAAAGGAATAAAAGCTAGAAAGACATTCCATAATATGTATGCAAACGAATACTTTCCCCAAATTATAATTCGTAAAATATTAAAAACAACAGCAAGAATAGTAAGAGGAATTATTGATTTTGGAATATTAATCTTATAAATATTCATTTTATTTAATTCTTCTTGAATATTCTTTTAATAGCTCTGATGAACTTCTAACTTTTCCACCTCTTCCAACATTAAAAACCATTTCGATACCCAATTCATTACATAATTTAAATTCCGGAATATTATCTGCAAATCTATCTCCCCCATTTGCAAAAACATCTGGTTTAATTCTTTTAATTTCTTCACACACACTCATATCAAGAGTTCCTTTAGAATGAGAAGAAATAATAACTTCATCAACACATGATAGAGCCTCAATAATTTCTTTTCTTTCATCTTCTGGCATAAACTCTGGACCCTTTTTTAAATGTAACCAATTGTCATTATTAATAACGACAATTAATTTATCGCCAAGCTTTTTTGCTTCTTGCATATAACGAATATGCCCAATGTGTATAGGGTCAAAACCCCCACTAACCATAACTACTTTTCTCTTTCCTTTATTTGTCTTTTTCATACTATTTTGATTATTGTATTATAACATTTAAATAAGTATTCATACTAATATTATAATTAATAAAATAAACCCTATATTATCAAGATAATATAGGGTTTAAATTTATAGTCTATTTATAACAGAAAATGAAATGCTGATCAGCATCCCAATAGTAATAAGGGGAACCACAAGCTACGTCAAGATGAGATTTATCAAAATCAAGCTCAACCTTGAATATAGTCGGCCTCTCAATAGAATCCTTAATGGGCTCCATTGCAATACAAAGCCATCCACCCTTCAAATAAGAAGAATAATTTAAACATAATTGGGGAGCAACTTCAAACGAGCATAAATCTAACCCCAACCTAGTTGCTTTTGAAATAATTTCTCCGTAAGTAGCACCTGATTTGAATCCAATATCTATTACTAATAGATCAATTAAATTAATTTCTGTAAATTGTGAAGTAATAGCAAGAGGATGATCACCAAGAAGTTTTTTTGCAGGACAACTAATGATAATATCACCCTTACCTTTTAAAGCAGTGTACAGTTCACCGATATTTTTAAATTTATCGATTTTGATAGTTTCACCAATCTTAAGTAAGTTTTCTTCTTTGGTTCTAATCCCCTGTTTTAAAGTCAGACAATTATTTTCCATAACAAACAAGTTTATGGCTTTTGGCCGGTTATATTTTAAAAGAAGTTAATTAATTATATTGTATCACATACGCACTAAACTCCTAATGTATTTCTCTCTTAAAAACAAACAAAAATCCCTTTAAAAAGGGATTTTTGTTTTACTTACTAACTAGAGGTTATTTACCTTATAATCCTTAAATTCTGCATCCATGAAGTCGGTTCGAATACCTGCCGATGCAGATGATTGAATTTTTGGTCCATAACTTGAGCCTGTATCTACAGCTTCTGCACCAAGGGTCCAGTTGCCTGTGCCATCCTTGTCTACATACACTTTTATAGATACACTTCCGTCTGCTAAATCAGTTACAACTGATTTTAATCCTATGTACTTACCGACAGGAAGAAGATTTGGATTTGTTTCGTGATTATATGTTCCAGGGAAAACTTTATTCTGGGACATTGTATAATACACGCCATTAATCTTCTTCTTTATCACTGCGGTTCCATCCACCCGCACGCCAGTATAGTAGAGATTATAGGCATCTACATAACGGTTAAAGAATAGGAATCCATTTGATTCATAACGTTGCTCACTATTACTAAGATTATATTTATTAATCTTAAAGTAAGCTTCTTGAGATAAATCTTTAAATTTAGCTTTTGTTATTAACCGAAATAGATTCTGAGGATGTGTACCGTTGTCCGTATCACTCGGATTTGCAGCTTTGTAAAGCTCATTCCATGTGTCTGTTTGAGGCAAATCACCTTGATACGTCTTCCCTATTCCGTTTACCACAGAGAAATAAGCTCCTGAGTTTAACCACCAATTACTGTCCGGACTAGAAGTTATAGAGCCCGTTTCTTGGAGATTAATGTCTTTGCTTAATCCATATGTACCTGTTGTTGGTTGTGGTTCTGGATTTGGAGTAGTAACAGATTGTCCTACTTTAAACCCAATTGCTTTATTGGTCCAAAAAGGATTGAGAGACCAATCAGAATTAAACACTCCTGCTTTCACATAGTAATCACCTGTAGACGTTGGAGTCCAAGGTAGTACATAAGAATGTGATTGTGTACTGTTGATTGTTTGTCCGGTGTAGTTCTTGCTCAA
>DATGWJ010000020.1:0-57714 GCA_035299545.1 Minisyncoccota bacterium
GAGAAGACTATTTCATAACCGGTTCGTAAAAGAGCAAGGTCTTTCCTCGAATGAGCCCGAGGTAAGTCCTTGCTCTTTTATTTTCCTATCTTTTCTAATGCTTTTGGAATTTTATTGAAATCTTTTATGAGGGTCTCGCGCATTCCGCCGTTGTACAAAGCTGCAGCAGGGTGATAGAGAGGGAAGAATGCTTGCTTACCGAATTCCACTGTAGGTTTAATAAGTAGCTTGCCGTGTATTTCAGAAATTTTATCCGTAGGGAAAAATCGTGTCATAGAATGCCGACCAAGGAAAACAATTAATTTAGGTGAAATTATTTTGAGTTCATTTATCAGCCACTCATTGCAATCTTCTTTCTCCTTTGGTTCGGGGTCGCGATTGTTGGGTGGGCGATATTTTACTATATTTGTGATGTACACATCAGCTCGTTTTTTGCCTATACCTTCTAGCATCTCATTCAAGAATTTACCTGCAGCTCCGACAAAAGGAATACCTTCTTTATCTTCATTTTTACCGGGAGCTTCACCTATGAACACAATATCTGCCTCCGCGTTTCCATCTCCAAATACGGCCTGAGTGGCAGTTTTCTTTAATTCACATATACAGTTTTCTTTCCAGTAGGCATTAAGCTCGTCTAGCTGTTCCCGTTTAGATTTCATTCTCGTATTTTAGCATTTTTATGTATATGTAGTACAATTACAATATGAGTAATTTAAAAGATGAAATTATTGGTTGGTATGGTACTGTTGCTATTGTGACAGCTTATGCATTAATAAGTTTTAATATAATTTCTTCCAGCAATCTTGTATATCAAATATTAAATGCAACAGGAGCTCTGGGGATTGTCTATATTTCTTTTAAAAAGAAAGCATATCAACCTGGGGTTTTAAATATAATCTGGACTGTAATAGCAATAATTGCAATTATTAATATTTTTTTGAATTAAATTATGGAAAATACAAAAGAATGGACAAATGAAGAAGGAAAACTTACTAAAACTTTTACTTTTAGTAATTTTGTAGAGGCAGTTGATTTCGTGAATAAAATTGTTCCCATTGCAGAAAAAGCAAATCATCATCCTGATGTAGAAATTTTTGGTTACAAAAATGTGAAAATTAAGTTATCTACCCACGATGAAGGGGATAAGATTACAGAAAAAGATATTGCACTCGCAAAAGAGATTGATAGTATTTTACTTTAGTATTTTTATGTCAGCTCCGATGGAGTTTAACCTTTCGGCTATTTCTTCGTATCCGCGATTTATCATATAGACATTTCGTAGAATTGAAGTACCAGGAGTGCCAAGCATTCCGATGAGTATTATCATAGCTGGGCGAAGTGCTGGAGGGCAGACTACCTGAGCTGGCTTAAGAGTTGTGCCTCCTTGAATATATACTCGGTGAGGATCAGCAAGAGTAACATCTGCACCAAGACGATTTAACTCAGTGAAATATATTGCACGATTTTCATAAAAGAAGTCATGTATCATTGTTTGACCTTTTGCCTTTATCGCAATAGGTACAAAGAATGGCAGATTATCAATATTTATAGCAGGGTATTTATTGGCATGAATCTTGTCTGGCAAGGCTTTTAATTTACTTGGGAAAACTTTTATATCTGCGAGCTTGGTGCGCCCATTATATGAATAATACTTTTCTAGTATTTTATACTTTAGTCCCATTCTTTTTAGCTTTTCTAATTCAAGTGCAAGGAAGTCTATAGGGCAACGTGTGATAGTGAGTTCTGAATCTGTCGTAATAGCTGCGGAGATGAACATCATTGATTCGATAGGGTCTTCACTGTTACTATATTCAACATCTACATTGATTTCTTTTAATCCATTAACAGTTACTGTAGATGTGCCTAATCCATCAATTTTCACTCCAAGCTTTTCAAGGAAGAAACAGACTTCTTGGACCATATAGTTGGTACTCATAAAGCTTATGGTAGTTTTACCAGGAACTAATGCTGATGCGAAAAGAATGTTCTCGCAAGCAGTTTCGCCTGTCTCATACATTACTATTTCTGCAGGTTTTAGTTTGTTTGTAGTAACATCATAACTTTTATTTGTTGTCTTTATTTTTACTCCAAGTTCTTCAAGTGCGTATACGTGAGCGGATATAGTACGCTTGCCGAGGTTGCATCCGGATGCGTGGGGGATAGAGAATGAAGAAAGTTTATGAATAAGCGGACCAATAAGCATTAGCACAGAGCGGGTTCTGACTGCGGAGTCAACATTTATTTTATCCAAGGTAAAATTTTCTGGCGGAACAATTTGTACAGAATTACGATCAATCCACTTAACTGATACTCCAATACTTTCGAGTATTTCTATTACTCTGTAGACTTCTTCTATGCGAGCGATACCATGCAAAGTAGTCTTTCCTTTATTTAAGATAGAAGCACAAAGTAAACCGACTGCTCCATTTTTGGAGAAATTAGTTTTAATACTACCACTCAACTTTCTTCCTCCGTTTACTTGGAAATCGATAGAATCGTTCACTGCGACTATCTGGTGATCGAGAACTTTACTAATTTTAGACAAGAGTTCAGTGGTAAAGTTCTGCTCACCCTTCTCCATACGGGGGATAGAGCTTTGAGATGTGCCTAACTCCTTCGCAAATGCTTCTTGGGTCATACCACGACGCTCGCGCATTTCCTTTATAAAATATCCTATTTTTTGTTGTTCTGTTTGTTTTTTCATAATTATCTATTGATTAATGGGCTCATATATTGAAATTTTACGAGTAGGCGTGGGTGCGCCGGAGCAAGCGGTGGCTTGCGGAGAGGGATAAGCGAGTAAAATTTTAATATATGAGCCCATTACACTTAATAATACTATTGCACATTATATCTCATATATGATATAATTGCAAGTATATGGTAATACAAGAAAATGTGGATATTAAAGGGTATTCTACTTTTAAAATAGGTGGGAAATTTAAATATTTTACAGAAGTAGAAAATATAAATGATATAAAGGAAGTTGTTTTGTTTGGAAAAGAAAAAAATACTCCCTTATTTATATTAGGTGGTGGATCAAATATTATTTTCTCAGACGGGGATTTAAATATTTTAGCCGTAAAGATGGAAATTAAAGGTTTTGAAATAATAAAAGATACAAATGAATACACTGACATAAAAATTGGTGCGGGTGAAAATTGGGATAAGATTGTAGAGAAAACTGTTTTTATGAATTTGTGTGGGTTTGAAGCATTGTCCGCAATACCAGGCACTGTGGGGGCAACACCAATACAAAATGTCGGAGCTTATGGAGCTGAAGTTAAAGATACTATTCTAGAAGTAGAAGCTTTTAATGTAAAACCTGCCAGCCATCCTTCGCAAGGCAATGCAGGCGGGGATAATAAAATTGAAATTCTTTCAAACGAGGATTGTAAATTTGAGTATAGAGATAGTATTTTTAAACATGAAGCAAAAGGAAAATATATTATAATTTCTGTTACTTATCGGCTCTATAAAAAACGTCCTACAATACCAGATTACCCAGGTGTCAAAAAGTATTTTATAGAAAACAATATAAATAATCCTAGTTTGAATGATATTCGTGAAGCTATTATTTATATTCGTAATGAGAAATTACCAAATCCTAAAGATATACCAAATGTAGGGTCATTCTTCAAGAATCCAATAGTGGATAATAGTGTCGCGAGTAGCCTGAAAAAGAAATTTTCTAACGCAAAATTCTTTAAAGTTGATGAATATTTGACGAAAATTCCAGCAGGATGGCTTATTGAAAATGCAGGATTGAAAGGGAAATCTTTCGGGAAAGTTTCTATTTATGACAAGAATGCCTTAGTTTTGGTAAATAAAGAAAATGCCACTTGTGCAGATGTTATATCTGCTCGAGATGAAATAATAAAAATAGTAAAAGAAAAATTCGGTATTACTCTAGAGCAAGAACCAGAAATAATATAGATATAATTTTGTGCCGGAGGAGAGAATCGAACTCTCACCCCTTGCGAGACACGATTTTGAGTCGTGCGCGTCTACCAATTCCGCCACTCCGGCAAACATATGGCTAGTATACCAAAAAATAATTAAAATGCTAGAATAAGCAAATAGATGCAAGATAGAACCCCGCTTTCATATATACAGATTTCAAAAGAAAACTTGATACATAATATTAAGCAGTTTCGTGATTTACTGAAGGGGCAAACGAAAATTGTTGCTGTTATAAAGGCGAATGCTTACGGACATGGAGATATAGTTATTGCCCAAATTGCTAGTCCGTTTGTGGATTATTTCCAAGTGGATGATATTGAAGAATATGAAAGAATCAAAAGTGCCACCAAGAAACCAGTTCTTATCTTGGGGTATTTAAATGAAGAAGGAATAAAAAAAGCGATAAAAACAAAGGCAATAATTTCAGCTTTTGACCTAGTGCATCTTTTAAAAATAAATCATATTGCTTTATCTTTAAAAACAAAAGCGAAAGTTCACTTGGCTATCGATTCTTATCTAGGAAGAGAAGGAGTAATGCCATCACAAGTGGAAAATATTATTAAGGAAATTAAAAATTTAAAAAATATTGAACTTGATGGAGTATATTCACATTTTGCAAATATTGAGGACACAATGAATTCTACTCATGCGAACAGACAGATAGATACATATCATAAATGTGTGGAAATTTTTAAGAAAAATGGTTTCCCAAAAATTAATACTCACATTTCTGCTACATCAGGAATACTTGTTTATGAGAAGGGGAATAATTTGCACAATTTAGCACGATTGGGAATTGGCCTCTATGGTATGTGGCCAAGTGAACACTTGGGATATTTAAATAAAAAGAAAACAAACTTAAAGCCAGTATTAAAATGGATTACGCATGTAGCTCAGGTGAAAGTTCTACCAGCAAATCATCCTGTCGGTTATGGTCTTACTTATATTACAAAAAAAGCTACAAAAATAGCTGTCATTCCACAAGGTTACTCGGACGGAGTCCCTAGATCTTTATCAAATAATGGTGAAGTGTTAATAAAAGGTAAGAGAGCCAAAATTATAGGAAGAGTCGCAATGAATATGATTGTAGTAGATGTCTCAAATATAAAAGATGTAGTGCCAGAAGATGAAGTTGTGATATTGGGAAAACAGGGGAAGAATGAGATTACAGCAGAGCAGATTGCAAAAGAATCAGGCACTATAAATTACGAAGCAACGACACGCATAAATGCGTTATTACCAAGAATCGTAATGTAAAACAAAAAGAATGGATATATTATTTTATTCCTCCTTAACCCCATTCCTCGCGATTACGCTCGGAACGGCACGCCCCCGCCCGTCGTCATAAAACAACATATCCATTCTTTTTAAATACAAGTTTTTTAGAAAAAGAACATAATATTGAAAATTTCTGAGTAGGTGTGGGCGCGCCGGAGCGAGCTTGCGAGCGGAGAGGGATAAGCGAGGAAATTTTTAATACTATGTTCTTTTCAATTTTAACTATTTGCTTTTTTAGATATTTTATAGTACTATACTCGCATGTCACAAGATAGACTTTTCAAATTAGCCTGTACGAAATGCAAGCGCATTAACTATTGGTCAAGCAAGAACAAAAAGCTCGTTACTAGAAAAATTGAGCTTAATAAGTATTGCAAATGGTGCAAAATTAATACTAAACACAAAGAAGCCAAAAAATAAAAATCCCCATTGGGGATTTTTATTTTTTCTGCGGGCGGTGGAGGAATCGAACCCCCACCAACGGTTTTGGAGACCGTTGTTCTACCACTAAACTAACCGCCCTGACAAAGACGAGTATACTATAAATCCGCTTTATTTTCCAGCAGAAATTCTTTTATCTCTTTTAGTGCTTTTAACTTATCATTTTTTTCTCTTGGATCAATCCAGATAATACTTTTATCACGTTTAAACCACGTATTTTGTCGTTTGGCGAAATGCCAAATTTCAGCATTCAATTTTTTTAGCATTTCCTCTTTTGTTATTTTTTTCTGCAAATAAAGTGCTACATATTTATATTCAAGACCAAGAGAATACATTCTTTTCCAAGATAGCCCTTTTCTATGCAATTTCTCCACTTCGTAAACCATCCCTTTCTTCATGCGAGCAAATAAACGAAGGAGAATTCTTTCTTTTAAAATTTCTGGTGGCACTTTTAGTCCAATTTTCAGAAAGGAGGACGGTTCTCCGAAATGTTGCTTAGAACTATTCTTAATAGAAGGAACTTTGCCAAGTGATTTGGCTATTTCTATGGCGCGGATTAAGCGAACCTTATTATTTTTATCAATAGTTTTTGCACGAGTAGGATCTAGCTTTTTTAACATTTCAAAAAGTTGTTCTGTTGTTTTTTTAGATAAAGTCTCACGAATTTTTTTATTGGGTGGGACTTCAGGGAAAGTAGTATTATTAACTATCGCATCAATATAGAAACCAGTACCACCGCAGACGATAGGCACTTTTCCTTTCTTCGCTATTTCTCCAATTTTTTTAAAAGCTATCTTTTGGAAATCACTTACCGAGAAAACTTTTGATGGGGAAGTGACATCAAGAAGATGATGTGGAACTCCAAGCATCTCTTTCTTTGTAATTTTCCCTGTCCCTATATTCATGCCTTTATAAACCTGACGGGAATCAGCAGAAATTATTTCTCCATTTATTTGGTGGGCCACTTCAACAGCGAAGTCACTTTTTCCAATAGCTGTTTGTCCTAAAATTACTATAACTTTACTCATATTTCGCATATTAACATATTTTATGATAAGATAGTGATTACTTGTCCCGTCAGAAATTCTAGATTAAGGGGCATAAAAATAATCGTAATTTATCAGAATAAATTAAATTCTTATACAAAAAATAATATAAGAATTTCATTCGGGATGGGATTTAAATCATTTATTACAAAACAAGCTCTTCGCATGAAAGGGGTTTCCTCGGAGCAAGCAGAAAAAATAGCAAAACAATTGGATGAAAATCCAGAAATGGCAGAAAGCTTGAAAGCTCTTGAGGGGAACAAAGAGGTAAAAGAACTTTTTGAAAAAATTACGAAAGAAATAGAGGAAAAGAAAAAAAGCGGATTAGGAGAACAATATGCTGCTGTCCTTGTGATGAGTAAATATAAAGCAGAAATAGTTAAACACAAAGAAGCTCTCGCACCACTCATGAACCTCATGCAGAAGTAGAAAGAGATATAAAAATTTAAAGGGGTAACTTGCGTTACCCCTTGTGGTTTATACTTTGTTGATTTTCTTCAAATTAGTGGCAATTGTTTTAATAAGATCGGCTTTGTTACTTGGATTAAGCGTTGACATATCCATCTCACTAGGAAGACTACCTGAAAAATCCATATAATAAAAATCAGAAATTTTCTTGGCAATGTCAGGATAAATTCTGATTATTTCTTTTGAAATTTCCTCTATAGCCTTTTTTGTGATTATTGGTTGTTTACCTTCCTTTGTGTAGAGAGAGTAGACAGCGCTTCCATTGAAGCCAGTACTAAAAATGAACATTTCCTCTGCCATTTTGAAAGAATTTTTAAGTTATTTTAAGAATATTATAATACTTTGCCTGTTAGCAAGCAATACCTCGTAATATAAGAGAAGTTATCCACAGAAATACATGATATTTATGATTTTTATGCTTATTTTATGGTATAATTTAATGGATTGATGTATTTCAAAGAATGAAATTTATACGACATAAAAAAATAATTAAGATTCTTATTTCTGTTTTTTTAATATTCTCTTCTAGAATCGTTTTTGCCGTCTGGGATGGTTTGCCTTATAACCCCGGAGAAACAATAAATCCTGAATGTTTACCATCACAAACAGATTGTGACGTTCTTCCTTCTATTACAACGGAGTCAGATCCATCTTTCTTAGATTGGTTAATTTCTCCAGTATTCACTAGCTCAGCAACGACAAGAAGTATTATCCCTGAGACAAATGATACTTATACTCTTGGTTCTTTAGATAAAGTTTGGAAAGATTTATTCGTAGGAGCGGGATCTATCTATGTTAATGGACAAAAAGTTTTGCAAACCGACCCAAACAATAGTGTTATTGTTTCTGCTGATGATACTCAAAATTTAATTTTCCAAACAACTGGTGGAGCAAATATAGAACTTAATCCTGCTAGTGGTGGTGGGAACATTCTTTTGAAAAGTAATGTCACTCTTACTGCTGGTAAAACTATTCGAACTTCCGATTTGTCCGCTATTAATTTTTCAGATGGTATAAATGCTGGTAACATTAAAGTTTCTGGAAATATTATTTCTTCCACTGATACAAACGGAGGAATATCAATTACTCCAAATGGATTGGGTAACACTTATGTTACAAATGGTAACTTTGGAGTAGGCACAACATCAGGACTTTCAAAACTTTCTGTGAATGGCGGTCTTCATGTTGGCGGAGATAGCGACGCGGGAGATAATAATATTTTAGCTGACGGCACCATCACTGCTATTGGGAATATTTCTGGTGCCAATCTTTCTGGGACAAACACTGGCGACAACGCTGTTAACTCTCTTTACTCTGGGCTTGCAACATCCAAACAAGATACACTAGTCTCAGGAACAAATATTAAAACAATAAATGGGAATACAGTTTTGGGAAGTGGAGATATGTCTATAGGAACTTTCAATCTCCCTGCTTTAACAACTGGCTCTGTTCTTTTCTCTGATGGTTCTACAATTGCGCAAGACAATGCAAATCTTTTCTGGGATGATGCAAATAATAGGTTAGGGATAGGGACAACGACTCCAGAATATCGATTACAAATTTCTGATGGAGCAAATGCTTTCTTGTCAGTAGATAGCACAACTTCACGAGTAAAAGTTGGAAAAAGTTCAGTTACAGCACCAACTAAAACTTTAGATGTTGCTGGAAATATGAATTTTAATGCTGTAGTTGCCCCAACTCTTGCACAAGTCACAAGTATTGGAGTGGCAGATGGTGGAGCAGGTAGTATTCCAGCAGGAACATATTACTATGGTGTAGAATTTTATACTTCTGATGGAGATACAGGGGCAACATACTCCGCTGCTTCTTCTCCAACTATTACCTTATCTGGTCCTTCTAGAGTTAATTTAACTAATATCCCAACATCGACTGATCCTCGTGTTATTGGAAGAAAAATTTACAGAAGCCAAGCTGGAACAGTGGGGGATTATTATTTTAGATATAAGATTGCTACAATTGCCGATAATACAACAACAACTTACCAAGATAATACTACGACTTATGATAGTAGTGATTGGGAGTATAATAAACAAAATACAACAGCAGGTCTTATTTATTACAACACTGGAAATGGTGTTCTTACTAAGATGATGCAACTCACTTCCTATGTTACAGCAGCTGGTTCTAATGCATTAGGAAACTTAACTAGAGGGACCACCACGACAGCTTTTGGTTCTGGTGCTTTAGCGAATGTTACAACAGGAGATTCAAATATGGCTTTTGGTCATTCTGCTGGATTTAATGTTACAACAGGAGTAGCAAATGATTATTTTGGTTATGCTTCTGGTCTAGGAAACCAAACTGGAACAGGTAATAGTGCCTTTGGTGATAGTTCGCTACGTAATAATACAAATGCATCTTTTTCTGGAAACTCAGCATTTGGAGATGCTTCTTTATATGCTTTAGCCTCAGGAAATAATTATAACGTTGGAGTAGGATATTATGCTGGTAATGGAGCACAAGCAACGGGAGGAGTTTATCTTGGATACCAAGCTGGATATCAATCTGGTGGAGTTGGAACAGTAGGAGGTTACAACATAGTTCTAGGTGCTAATAGTGGAACTCTATTGGGTGCTGGGCTTAGAAATGTGTTAATTGGATATGATGTTGAATTAGCTACTCCTGCTACTAGTGATCAGTTAAATATCGGAAATATAATTTATGGAACAGGTCTAGGAACTGGTTCAACTCCATCTGCTACAGGAAAGGTTGGAATTGGCACTTCAACTCCAGGGCAGTTGTTGCATGTTAAAGATACAACAAGCGTAGCTACTCCTATGGTTATGTTAGAGGGGTACAATCATGTTTTAGGATTAAAAGGACAAACACCATATGCTGAATATTTTAATCCATCTGGAACACGTCTTGGTTGGTTTGGTTATGGTATAAATGCTAATGATTTATATTTTTCTAATGATGTAGCTGGTAAGCCAATATATTTTGCCACAGATGGTTACACGAATCCTAGAATGACAATTCTAGGAACTAGCGGTAATGTTGGTATTGGAACAATAACCCCAGGAGAAAAATTAGAAGTAAGTGGTAGTAGTATTGGAGGAATTGTAAAAACAATAATTAGAAATACAGACCTTACAGATTCAGCTAGTGGAGCTGGAATTGTTCTTATCCCAACTACTGCTGGATGGGGTCCTGCGTTATATGCAACTAGAGGTGGATCAGGAGCTTTGTATTTTGGAACGACAAGTGCCGCAGGTGGTTCTGCTTTTGATTCAGATAAAGTAAGAATGGTTATTTCAAATATGGGGAATGTAGGTATTGGAACAACAAGTCCAGTTTCTAATTTACAAGTTTCTCAATCAACAACAGGAGTTGGAACTGTCTCAAACTCTGCGGGTGGAACTACAGTGACCGGAGTTGGAACACAATTCTTAAATACATTTAAAGTTGGAGACACTATCACAATCAACGGAGAGACTGTAACCATTTCTGCTATTGCAAGTAATACATCGATGACAACAGGAGCAATAACTAATGCCAATTCTGCTGTCGCATATACTCTGGTAGGAGGAGATAGATTTAGTGTAAAAGGAAATGGAAATGTGGGAATTGGAACTTCAACTCCTAGTTCTCCACTCGAAATATCTTATGCCAGTACTGGAGCGAGTGGTTCTACTGGTTTAGCTATTAATGCAAGTTCCGGTAATGATTCTATTGTCGGATTAAATGTTGCAGGAACACTTAGGGGTAAATTCCGTGCAGATGGGAATGGTCATTTTGTGATTAGTTCTACTGGCACCGGAGATATTTATTTCAGAGATGATGATACTACCACTAATATGATAATTCTTGATAGTGGTAATGTTGGTATTGGAACAACAAGCCCACAATCTCAATTAGATATCCGAGGAGGAACTTCTAGTTTTGGTACATTGTTATTATCAAGAACACATCCTACTGTTATGGGAACAGATTTTAGATTGGGTTCTGTAAAATTTGGAGGAGAAGATGTAGATAGTGCTTTCAGCAACTGGAATACCGCTTCAATAAACGCAGAAATAGATTCGACCTGGACCAGTGCAACAGATACTCCAACAAGATTAACATTCTTAACTACACCTGATGCTTCTGGAACACCTTTAGAGAGAATGAGAATAGATAATGCGGGTAATGTTGGAATTGGAACAACTGCTCCAACATATAAATTAGATGTTAAGGGTACATCTGCTACTGGTAGTATACGTTCGGATATAGGTTTTGATATTTATCCAGTTCCAGATCCAACTTCGCCAACTGGTGTTGTGAGTGCTGGAGGAAGCGTGGATGATGGAGCTCACTGGTATGGAGTAACATATGTTACTGCTATAGGAGAAACTCATGTAAGATATAGTGCAGCCCAGATTACAACAACTACTGGTAATAATACTGTTACACTTACAATTCCTACTTCTGCAGACCAACGAGTTACATCAAGAAAAATTTATAGAACAAAAGCTGGTGCTCAGCAATATTACGAGTATTACTTAGCTACAGTAAATGATAACACTACAACAACATATGTAGATACTGCAGCGGATTCTTCATTAACTGGTTCAGCTGGAATTGTCTACTTTAAACCAAATACAACTACAAAAAATATAACTCTAGCAGGGGCAAAAGCATTTACAATAGATTCCAATGCAACTTGGATAGGATTGAATGCTGGTTCCAATATAACAACTGGAGGTAGAAATACTTTAGTTGGAGTTGGTGCAGGGGCTGCTATAACAACTGGTTCTGATAACCAAGTTTTTGGACATAGTGCAGCAGGTAATATTACTTCTGGAGGTTCAAATGTGGTTATGGGTTATGGAGCGTTGTATTCTACAAATTCTGGTGGTAACAATACAGCAATTGGACACGACTCTCTTTTCTATAATCAAACTGGTTCTGGTAATACTGCTATCGGTTCATTCTCTTTATTTGGAACAGGAGGAGTAAATAGTCATAATTACAACACAGCTGTAGGATCTTATTCACTTAATGCTACTACTACTGGTGGATCTAATTCATCCCTTGGATATTATTCAATTAGAGGAAATACAACTGGAACACATAACTCTAGTCTTGGGTATTTTGCAGGACGATATATTGCAGATGGAGTAACAGAAAATACCACAGGTGACTACAATGTCTTCATAGGCTCTAATACAAAACCTTTAGCGGATGATGACCAAAATGAAATTGTTATGGGGTACAACACAACTGGTAATGGAAGTAATACAGCAACAATCGGGAATAGCTCTATTGTTAGAACTTATTTAACAGGAGTAAATCTAAAAGCTGGTACAGCCACAGCAGGAACTGCTCCACTTAAATTTACTTCTGGTGCATTACTCACAGCTCCCGAAGCAGGATCAGTTGAATTCTTAAATGATGCATTTTATGGAACTATTACAACCGGAGCAGAAAGAAAACAATTTGCATTCACTTCAGACTTAGCAGGATATGTTCCTTATACTGGAGGAACTTCAAATGTTGATATAGGGGCACACAACTTAATTGTCGATACTAGTACTTTATTTGCAGATGCCACAAATCACAGAGTAGGAATTGGTACAAATAGTCCATTTGCTACCTTAGATGTTCCTATTGGTACTACTTCTATGTTTGGATATATTGATTCTCCGTTTGTTTCTCTTGGAGAATACCAGAATTTCTTACTCTATACAGAAACTTTCTCTGATGCCACATGGGTAAAGACAGATATAGGAACTGTTACAGCTGATTCAGCTACTGACCCAAGAGGTACAACAACTGCTGAAAATATTCCTGCAGGAAGTAGTGCAACCGCGAATGTAAGCCAAACTATAACAAACTCTACAACAGGAAGTTGGACATTTAGTGTTTACGCGAAAACTCAGTCTGGTACAGGTACGATAAAACTAAAAATTGATTCAGATACAGAAACGGGTACAGAATTAACTGTAAATGTTGGTCCTACTTGGAAAAAATATTCAGTTACTCAAAATCTTGCTTCTGCTCACACAACAAAAACAGTAAAAGTTATTAGTGGTACGACAGCTATTGCTTTATGGGCATCTCAGCTTGAACCTACAACTTTTGCAAGACCTTATTCTGGAGGAAGAACAACTACAGCTTTAACAGCATTAACAAGAACAACTCTAATACCATCTGCTTTATCTATATCTGGAGCTGTTACTGGTGTATCCACATTAACTATGGCGGGAGCCTTTACAGGAGCAACAACTGGAACTTTCTCAAGTAACTTATCTGTAGGTGGTAACTTAGATATAGGTACTACTCTTACAGCGGGAAGGTTGGCCATGGGCTCAGTTATTATTGGAGCAGATCCTTCTATCTCTCAAAATTCAAGCTTATATATAGCAGGAGGTGTTAGCGCATTTGCTAATCCGTCAGGGTCCACTGTATTTGCAGATGACTTTACTGAAGCAGTGACAACAACTTTGGCAAGTCATACTCCTGTTGGCACAGGAACTTCTTGGACAATGTTAATACAAAATGGAACTGCAACATTAAGAGCGCAAAATACAGGGAAAGTTGATGTCACTGCTACGTTAGCAGATATGGGTGTCTTATATACAGCAGACGGCACATATACTTCCGCTGATTACGAAGTAAAAGTAACAGCTTCTGTGATAGATACTTCCGATGACGTTGCAATTATTGCAGCTCGTATTCAAGATGCAAATAATATGTATTTATTTAAATTCTCTGGTACAGCAGCTAATAACGTTCTCTATAAGAGAGTTGCGGGAACATGGACAGTTCTAGGTACATCTACAATCGGAGTCACTGCTGGAAGTATTGTTAAATTACGTGTGACTGGTTCGACTATTACAGCATATCGAGGTGACACTCTTATGATTTCAGCAAGTGATTCAAGTATTACAAATGCTGGTAAAGCAGGCTTAGGAGCAGGAAATATTACTGTGTCCACAGACGATCCGGATACTACTTGGGATTTAGATGATTTTACTGTCACAAATTATGAGACATCTTTGAATTCAGCTATCTTTGCTACAGGTAACGTAGGTATCGGAAATACTAATCCTGGGTATGCTCTTCATATCGGAAGTGCTTCAGTTACTGATGCTACAACATTGTTACGTCTTCAAGATGCTGATTCAACTTGTGACTTTAATGCGAATACTGGCGCTCCAACTTGCGGTTCTGATTTAACATTGAAGAAAAATATTATTAACCAAGTAGATAATTTAAATAAAGTATTATCTCTCAGACCTGTCACATATAATTGGCTAACTGATGCGGACGGGGTTAATATAAAACATGGATTTATAGCTCAAGAAGTGGAAGAGATTATGCCAGAGCTTGTGACTGAGAGTAAATGGATTGATGGTTCTACGAAGAAATTCTTGCAGACAGCGGGTATGACACCATATATTGTCGGAGCTATAAAAGAGATGAATTTGAAGATAGAAGGTATAAATAATTTTGAACTGGATGAAGAAGGTAATGAAATTAAGAATTCTTGGAGAGACAGCCTGTCTGCTTGGTTTGCAAATGCTGAGAATCGTATAACAAGAATATTTACTGGTGAAATTTGTATAACTGAACCAGGACAAGATCCTGTATGTCTAAACAGAACAGAATTGCAGTCATTAAAATCTTTAATTAATGCAAGTTCTTCTACTACTATAATTAATACAAATAATACTAATATTGATACTACTACAGATACAAATGTAGATAATACTACCGATGAGGATACAGACACAAACACTAATATAGATACAGGAGTAAATACAAACACTGATACTGATACGAGTATAAATATAGATACAAGTACAGATACAACAGATAATACTAATGCGGATACAGTAACTGAAACAGATACAAATGTAGAAAATACAGACACAGACACAAGTGTAGAAAATACACCAATAGTTGAAGGTCAAACAGAAAGTAGTGAAGAAAGTGAAGTTACAAATAATACCGATCAAACATCCCTATGATAAATATTAAAAAAATACTTTATTGTTTTTTAATATTGTTAACTATTTTCTTTGTAAAGAATTTTGTTCATGCTTCAACAGTAGATGGTACGATTTCTCCTTCTCCGAAGTATGCATTTGGTGAAAAATTGGGGTGGATTAATTTTGGGTGTGATAATTGTAATGTTCATATTACAGATACAACTCTTACTGGTTATGCGTGGAGTAAAACTCACGGTTGGATAAATTTATCTCCAACTAATGGGGGAGTAACAAACAATTGTCTAGGGCAACTAGGGGGTAAAGCATGGTCAAAATCTCTTGGGTGGGTTGATTTTTCTGGTGTCACTATAAATGCCTTAGGAAAATTCGAAGGAGTAGCAGGTACACCAGGGACTACAGCAGGAAGGGTAAGTTTTAATTGTGATAATTGTGATGTTTCCACGGATTGGCTCCAATGTTCTCTGCGAGAATCTCCAGCTCAAGTTGTGATAAATAGAATATCAGATCAAACTGTTCCTTCTATTTCTGCAGATATTACTATATCCAATGAGGGGTTAATTGATACAGAATATCAATACGAATGGTGTGTTGTGTCTGATATAACAAATGCTTGCGGAGGAGGGGATGATGTTTACTATGCTTCTGGAGCAAAGCTTATTGTGAGTGGGGCAGATTGGAACACAACAAAAACAGCAACTGTCCCAAATATAGGCAATTACTATTTTAAACTTGTAGTTCATTATGGATCCAATTATTCTACAGCTTCGCAATTATTCACAGCATCAAACGAAGGCTCTTCATCTGGTGGAGGTGGAGGGGGGACTATCCCAATAAAAGTTACAAGTGTTTATGACATTGCAGATTTAAACAAAGATACAAAAGTTGATACGATTGACTTCTCAATAATGCTTTATTACTGGAAGAAAACAGGACCATTTTTAAATCCTTTAGTAGATATTAATAAAGATAATGTGGTTAACTCCGTTGACTTCTCAATCCTGCTTTCACGATGGGGAAATAATAGTATATGATAAAAAAAATAATTAAAAACATAAATTTTTCTTTTGTTGCTTTAGTGATAATTCTATCTTTTTTCACAGCTAGAGAATCTTTAGCTTATACGGAAGTTTATTTCCAAGCACCTGAAGATATTATTCAAAGCGGTGATACTTTTACAGTTCTATTAAAAATATCCTCAAAAGATAAAAAAATTAATGCTATAAATGGAACTATTCTTTACGATAATCAATTTTTAAAAGTAAAAAGCATAAATAAAGATAATTCCATTCTTTCTTTGTGGGTTAAGGAACCTACCTATAATAATGAAGAAGGCAAAATAAGCTTAATAGGAGGAAGCCCCGAAGGTTTTTTAGGTGAAGGAGGAGAAGTATTAAATATAACTTTCAAAGCAAAAAAAGGTGGTTTAACAAAAATTGGTTACGAAGATGTGTTCTCTGTTTTTCTAAATGATGGTAAAGGGACACAGGTGAATCCTTGGTTAAAGCCAATGAATATTAAAATAGAAAATCTGCTTGGAAAGACAACTTATGCACTTTATACTCTGTCTGTTGTATTTATTTTAATTATTTTATTTATTATAATTAAAAGACGTAAGAAGAATAAAAAAGATGTCGCATAATTTTTTTAAAAATTTAGTTCTAAAGATATTTACGATATTCGTGGTGTCATTTTTCTTATTCGCTCCATCGCGATTATTTGCAGCAAGTTTGTCTATTCTACCAAACCCCTCAAATATTTCTACTGGTGGAACTACCGTAATGAAAGTTTATGTTAACACTGAAGGTAAATCTATTAATAATGCGGAAGCTGTAATTCAATTCCCAGTCGATACTCTTCAGGTTGTTTCTATATCAAAAAGTTCATCAATCTTTTCTTTGTGGGTAGAGGAGCCATCTTTTTCAAATATTACAGGTAAAATAAATTTCAATGGAGGTATCCCAACTCCGGGGTACATTGGAAGTAATGGTTATATCGCATCTATAACTTTCAAGGCAAAAACTGCAGGAGTAGCCCCGATTATCTTCTTAAGTGGAGCTGTTAGAGAAAATGATGGATTAGGCACAGATATTTTAACTTCTAAGAAAGGAAGTATGATAAATGTCTCTGCCCCTAAGCCAAAAGATACAGTAAAGAAAGTTGAGCCAAAAGAAACTGTAGAAAAGAAAGAAGTAGTCGTTGAAGCATTTAAGCCATCAATAAGATTCTTTAGTAACCAAGGAATAGTAAAATTAGGAGACAACACAACAATTCCTAATACCGACTATTATTCTATTTCTGTGGATGATAATTTGGGTCTTAAGATTGAGACCGACCAACTCCTCGATGGTGAGTATTATCTTCCTATCTTAGAAGAAGGAGTTCATACTGTAAATATTATATCTTTTGAAAAAAACGGAAAATATAAAGAATCTGTCTTAACATTCATGAGTCCACCAGTAATTCCTCCAACTCTTTCATTACAAGCTTATGTTATACCAAAGGGTGACTCTGCAATTATAGAAGGTAAGACAGATTATCCTAGAACAACAGTCAATGTAATATTGGAATTAGAAGGCGAAGAAATCGGTAGATATACTCAACAAACGAGAGCTGATGGATCATTCACAGTGAATACAGATCCTATTAAAAAATCTGGATTAGTAAATATTTGGTCAGAAAATATTGTATCAGAAAATGTGAAAAGTCATCCTTCTGAAAGAATTTATTTGAAAGTTAACGAGCCAAAAGTTGTTAGGGTAACACTTTCACTTATTTATCCTGTTGTGTTTGTTATGGTTACTCTTATTGCTTTCGCTTTACTGGTTCTAATCTTAGTTTTGATTTGGCGAAAAATATTCAGACTAAAAGAGACTTCAAAGAATAGAATATGACATTTCTCTTTTATTCTGCTATATTTTAAAAATGTCACTATCAATCGGAATCGTAGGTTTGCCAAACGTTGGAAAATCAACGCTTTTCAATGCTCTTACAAAGAAAAGTGTACCAGCAGAAAATTATCCTTTTTGTACAATAGACCCATCTGTGGGCATTGTACCTGTTCCTGATGATCGCTTATGGAAACTTTCAGAATTGTCAAAATCAGCTAAAACAATTCCTGCTGTTATAGAATTCGTAGATATTGCGGGTCTTGTAAAAGGTGCTTCAAAAGGGGAGGGTCTTGGAAATAAATTCTTAACAAACATTCGTGAAGTTGATGCTATTGCGCACGTTGTACGCACATTTGAAGATAATTCTGTAATTCACGTAGAAAATAAAGTTAACCCTATGGATGATATTGGAGTTATTAATCTTGAGCTTGTGCTTTCTGACTTCGAAACAGTTTCAAAAAGAATTACAAATATTTCTAAAGAATTAAAAAAGCATGATAAAGATGCGATTACCGAAGAAGCAATTTTAAATAAATTAATGAAAGTATTTGAAGAGGGTAAAATGGCAACAGAAGCCAATCTGAGTGAGGAGGAAAAATTTAAAATAAAATCTTTAAATCTACTCACATTAAAACCAATGCTTTATGTTCTTAATACTTCGGAAGCAGGGGAGAATGTGGATGTGAAGTTGCCGGGAATTTCAGTGAAAGTTGACCCTGTTTTTGAAAAGGGATTTGATGAATTAATTAAAAAAAGTTATGAATTACTAGGGCTAGAGACATATTTCACAACAGGAGAAGATGAGACAAGAGCTTGGACTATAAAAAGTGGAAGTACTGCACCTGTTGCTGGGATGGCTATTCATACAGATTTTAAAGATAAATTTATTCGTGCGGAGGTTGTATACTGGAAAGATTTAATTGATGCAGGTAGTTATGCGGAGGCACGGTCAAAAGGAAAAGTTAGGACAGAAGGGAAGGAATATATTGTGAAAGATGGGGATGTAGTAGAATTTAAAATTTAAAAGAAAACAGGGGGTATTCATAAAAATTTCTTCGCTTATCCCTACCGAATCCTGCCGGATTCGGCGCGCGCCCACACCTACTCAGAAATTTTCATGAATACCTCCTGTTTTTAAGAAGCTATGCAAAATAATTGGAAAAAAGCTGAAGAAGTTTTGAAAAAAGATGGGGTAGTGGTGCTACCTACAGATACTTTGTATGGGATAGTTGGCAAAGCTTTATCTAGGAAGACAATTGAAAGAATTTATGAAATAAAAGGAAGAGATAGGAGTAAGCCATTTATTGTTTTAATTTCTTCATATAAAGATTTAGAAATTTTTGGAGTAAAAATAACAAAAGAACAGGCCAAAATTTTGCCAAAATTTTGGCCTGGCAAAGTTACTATTATCTTACCTTGTTTATCAAAGAAATTTGAATATTTACACAGAGGTACAAAGTCTATTGCTTTTCGAATGATAGGTAAGAAAAATCATAGTCTTTCTACTTTGCTTAAAAAAGTTGGTCCACTCGTTGCACCTAGTGTAAATCCAGAAAATCTAAAACACGCAGAAACAATAAAAGAAGCTAAAAATTACTTTGGAAACAAAATTGATATTTATCTAAATAGCGGACCAAAAATCGGCAAATCTTCAACTCTAGCCAAGTTTGAAAATGACAAATTAATTGTTTTACGTCAAGGGCAAGTTAAAGTAAAATAATGTTCCTAAATAGCCATATTTTTGATACAATAGGGTATTATGGAAACAACAACACAAAAGCCATCATTGACTCCAAAGTTCTTCTTTGTGTCAATGGGCGTTATCGTCACTCTTATTACTAGCGTTTCTTCATTATTAGTTCTTCTATTTGAGACATTGGATCACAAATTCCCAGATGCTCTTAATTCTGTTTATCAATATGGCTATAATACCTATAATTTTGATAAAATTCGTGGGGCTTTAGCTACTATGATAATAGTTTTCCCAGTCTTTCTTTTATTATCTTTTGTATGGAGAAAAATATGCAAAGGTGATCTAGGTCGTGTGGATGCTATTATTCGAAAATGGATGATATATCTAATTCTATTTTTGTCAGGAGTTGTTGTCGTTGTTGACTTGGTTACTTTAGTTAGATATTTTGTTTCTGGAGAGATTACCAATAGATTCATATTTAAAGTTATTGGCACAGCTGTTGTGGCGCTATTGGTTGGTTTTCATTACTATTTTGAGTTAAAAATTTTCAAATTAATAAATTGGAAGAAAAGATTTGGTTTAATTACAGGAGCTATTTCTGTATTATTAGTACTAGGAATGATTATCCTAAGTTTTATGGTTATGGGAAGTCCTTCTAAGCAAAGAGATTTGCGTTTTGATCAAAGACGAGTGGAAGATTTACAAAATATTCAATATCAAGTTATAAATTATTGGCAACAGAAAGAAAAATTACCATCAACTCTAGCAGAATTAGCTAATCCGATTTCTAGTTACTCTATTCCTGTTGACCCAGAATTTGAGAAGGGAAATAAATATGAATATACACCTAAAGATAAGCTTTCTTTTGAATTGTGTGCTACATTCGGTGAAGAAATGCAAAAAGGGTGGCAAGAATACGGTAATAGAGTTTATCCAGCATATGATGTAAGTTATTCAGAAAAAGCTACTTCTGTGGCATATCCATCATATGGGGGAGTGAATGAATCTTGGGACCATGGAGTAGGGCGTACATGTTTTACTCGCACAATTGACACAGATATATATCCACCATTTGAAAAAAGAAGCATTAAATAAATTTTATGAAATTTTATGACCATAAGAAAATAGAAAAAAAGTGGCAGAACGTTTGGGAGAAAAGTAAAATATATCAAACCCGAAAAGAAGCCAAAGGAAAAAAGTTCTATGGACTTATTGAATTTCCTTACCCATCAGGAGCGGGTCTTCATGTTGGTCATATACGCAGTAATACTGCTATGGATATTATCTCTCGCAAGCGTCGAATGGAGGGTTACAATGTGCTTTATCCTATTGGTTGGGATGCCTTTGGTTTACCTACAGAGAATTATGCTATTAAGACAGGTATTCATCCAGAGAAAGTAACAAAAACAAATACAGACATATTTAGGAAGCAATTGAAATCCGTTGGTTTTGGTTTTGATTGGTCGCGAGAAATAGATACTTCTAATCCCTCATACTACAAGTGGACCCAATGGATATTCTTACAGATGTTCAAGAAAGGTCTAGCTTACAAGAAAAAAACAGAAATAAACTGGTGTACAAAATGTAAAATTGGTCTAGCGAATGAAGAAGTTGTTGGAGGTGTTTGTGAGCGTTGCGGAGGAGCTGTCGTTAAGAAAGAGAAAGAACAATGGATGCTTGCTATCACAAAATATGCTGACCGATTAGATAAAGATTTGGATGATGTAGATTATCTTGAGAAAATAAAATTAGGTCAGAGGAATTGGATAGGTAAGTCAGAAGGAAGTGAGATAGATTTTAAAATAAAAAATTCTTCAGAGAAAATAAAAGTATTTACAACTCGGGCGGATACTATTTTCGGAGCGACATATGTCGTGCTTGCGCCGGAGCATGAGCTTGTAGAAATTTTAAAATCAAAAATTGAGAATATAAAGGAAGTAGAAAAATACATAAAGGAAATTAAAAATAAAACAGATATAGATAGAACAGCAGAAGATAAGGAAAAGACAGGTATTGAATTAAAAGGTATAAAAGCCATAAATCCCGCAAATAATGAAGAAATCCCTGTGTGGATTGCTGATTATGTGCTTGTGCAATATGGCACTGGGGCTGTAATGGCAGTGCCTGCTCACGATGAGCGAGATTGGGATTTTGCAAAAAAATATAATTTACCTATAAAAGTTGTAATTGAACCATATTTTGTAAAAAAAGCTGGATCAGATGCAATAAGAGATAATGAACCTTTTATTGAAAGGAATGCAGTTGTCTGTGTAGTAAAGCATTGGCAAGAAGAAAAATATCTTTGTTTAAAATGGAAGAAAAATGATTGGCAGGGCTTTGTGGTTGGAGGGATAGAGGGGAATGAATCTATTATTAGTGCTGGACAGAGAGAAGTTACTGAAGAGACTGGCTATAAAAATCTTAAATTTGTAAAAAAAATAACAGAAACTATTCACTCAAAGTTTTATCACGAGATAAAAAAACAAAATAGATTTGCTCACTTCGAAACTTTATATTTTGAATTGAAAAATGATGAAAGAGACGAGATAGCTGAAGAAGAAAAGAATATTCATGAAGTTGTATGGGTTCCTAAAAACGATGTTTTAAGTTTTACTCTAAAAGACGAAGATATGAATTATATTTGGAAGCGTTTCATTAAAGAACAGCCATATATAGATGACGGAATAGTAGGGAATTCGGATAAATTTAATGGATTATCCTCTCTAGAAGCTCAAAAACAAATTACTAAATTTGTTGGAGGTAGAATTGTTTCAAAATATAAGCTTCGTGATTGGGTTTTTTCAAGACAGCGTTACTGGGGTGAACCTATTCCAATAATTCATTGTGAGAAATGTGGATATGTACCAGTCCCAGAGAAAGATCTTCCAGTTATGTTACCAAAGGTAAAGTCTTATACTCCTACAGACAATGGTGAATCACCACTTGCTGCTATTTCGAAGTGGGTAAATATTAAATGTCCAAAATGTAAAGGTTCTGCGAAAAGGGAGACAGACACAATGCCGAATTGGGCAGGAAGTTCTTGGTATTATCTACGATATGTTGATCCTAATAACAAAAAAGAATTTGCTAGTAAGAAGAATTTAAAATATTGGACACCAGTGGATTGGTATAATGGAGGAATGGAGCACACAACTCTTCATTTATTGTATTCTCGTTTTTGGCATAAGTTTTTATACGACTTAAGATTAGTCCCAACAAAGGAGCCATATCAGAAGCGTACTGCCCACGGAATGATTTCAGCAGAAGGTGGAGAGAAAATGTCTAAGTCGAAAGGGAATACTGTAGATCCAAAAGATATTGTAGAGACATATGGAGCAGATACTTTGCGTGTCTATGAAATGTTTATTGGTCCGTTTGACCAGACAGTTGTCTGGAATACGAACAGTATAATTGGTTCTAGAAGATTCTTAGAGAGAGTATGGAAAATATCAGAAAAATTAACTGACAATAAAAAGGGTAGTTCATTGATTATTGAACAATTGTTGCATAAAACAATCAAGAAAGTATCTTTGGATATTGAGTCAATGAATTTCAATACTGCTATCTCATCAATGATGGTTCTCCTAAATGAAATGGAGAAAAATGAAATAAATAAAAAGGACTTCAAAATGTTCTTGCAAATTCTTTCTCCTTTTGCTCCGCACATCACAGAAGAAATTTGGAATAATTTAGGAGAGAATAAATCAATTCATATTTCTCCATGGCCTAAATGGAATGAAAGTAAAATAGTTGATGAAAAGGTTAAAATTGCTGTTCAGGTCAATGGTAGAGTACGTGCTGAGATAATGATTACTAAAGATATGACAGAAGAAAGTATTAAAGAAATGGCCTTAAAGGAGAAAAATGTGATGACTTGGACAGAAGGCAAAGAAATTAAGAAAATCATATATGTTCCCAATAAAATTATAAACATAGTCGCCTAGTTTTATTTATTCTTATTAGGTATAATAAGATTATTATTAACTTAATATATAAAAAATGGAATCAAAAAAAGTAGAATTTTTTAATAAGTTATCATTCGCGTCTTTATTATTTACTATATTTATAACCCCATTCTTCTTTTTACCCTATATTCCTATTACTCTTGAGGCAGGGAAAGGGTTCTTACTATCAATAGGGGTAACTTTATCTCTATTTTTCTGGCTCGTTTCAAGACTAGGCGATGGTAAATTTGTAATTCCTAAAGATAAGTTAATATTATTTGCAGGACTCATCCCTCTAGTTTTTTTGATTTCTTCTTTCTTCTCTTCGTCAATATATAATTCACTTTTTGGTAGTGGTTTTGAAACTGGTACATTCGGGTCAATGTTGATTTTGTTCATTATGCTATTTTTATCTTCTGTTCATTTCCAATCAGAGAAACGATTGTGGTATTTTATAAAATCTTTACTTGCTGGAGGATTAGTTCTATTTATATTTGAACTTTTAGGTCTATTAATTGATACTAGAAGTATTCTTCCTGGGTTTTTCAAAGGTGTAGCATCTGGTAATTTAGTCGGTAGTTGGAATAATTTTGGATTATTAGTTGGGATAATTATCCTTATTTCATTACTTACATTAGAATTAATAAAGACAAAAACAACTTTAAAAATAGTACAATACTTCTTAATTGTTGCAGGTATTCTCTTTCTTTTAATTCTTAACATTTCTTTGGTCTGGATACTTGTAGCATTATTTTCAGTAATTATACTTGTATATAGTATTTCTGTTCATCATTCTCAAAGTAAAGATAATCAAAATGAAAATAGTAAGAAAGTATTTCCATTTGCTTCATTAATTATAATTTTTATTGCGTTTATATCTTTAATTGGTAATAATTTAATTTCTGGCATTGTTTCTGATTTTGTAACCATAAATAATCCTGATGTTCGTCCGTCGATTGTAACAACATCACAAATTGCATTTAAATCATTTAAACATAATCCTTTCTTTGGGACGGGTCCTAATACGTTTATGATGGACTGGAATCTTTGGCAACCTAAAGATATAGCACAAACTGTTTTCTGGAATGTAGATTTTGCTAATGGGTATAGTATGTTACTTACATTTGCTGTGACGACTGGATTAGTAGGGTTAATTATATTACTGTTGTTTCTAGTTGTATACGTAGCAAGGAGTATACAGTCTATACGGATTGCTTTGCGTAGTGGTACTTTGAATTATTTTATAATAGCTACTTTAATGATTTCACTCTATTCTTGGATTTCTGTAGTTCTTTATAATCCAAACATTATAATGTTAATGCTAGCTTTCTCTTCAAGTGGAGTATTAATAGGAGTATTAGTTTATAAACAGGCAATTCCAGTCAAGGTTTTCTCTTTCTTATCCGATCCACGTAGTAGCTTCTTCTCTTTGTTAGGTTTAGTCGTTTTACTTGTATCCACAGCTACGTTATCTTATATCTATATTGAAAAATTCACTTCAATTATTTATTTCTCAAAAGGAATGGTTACAGATAATACTGCAGAATCACTAACAAAATCAGAAAGAATGTTACAGAAAGCATTGTCATTAGATAAGAATGATGTTTATTATCGTGCTTTATCACAGTTATATTTGAGTCAGGTTGGATTTTTGATTAATGATAAAACACTTTCCCCAGAGGTATTAAAATCAACTGTTCAGCAAGTTATCAATAGTGCTCAAGAACAAGCGGGGTTAGCTGTCATGCGTAATCCAAAATTATATACTAACTATGTTAATTTGGGGAATATTTATGGTACTCTAGTTCCTCTCGCCGTCTCTAATAGCTATGAGAGTGCGATAGCGTCTTATGACAAAGCATTGACACTTGCTCCTAATAATCCGTCTATAGTTTTAGCAAAAGCTTCTCTGGAAATTTCAAATAAAAATAAAGATAAAGCAAAAGAATATATTAATCAAGCGCTCACAATAAAGCCAAATTATACGGATGCTATTTTCCTTCTAGTTCAAATAGAAACAGATGATGGTAATTTGTCTGAAGCTCTTAAATATGCGGAATATGGAGGAGAGGTAGCTCCAAACGATCCAACAGTTTTCTTTAGAATAGGGTTATTACGTTATAATAGTAATGATTATAGTGGGGCAGTTTCTGCATTAGAGAAAGCTGTTATTTTGGATAGTAACTATTTAGATGCTCGTTATTTGCTAGGTCAGTCTTATAAGAAAGTAGGGCGTAAAAATGATGCATTGATTCAATTTAATATTCTTAATAAAATTCTTCCTCAGAATGAAGATGTTAAAAAAGCAATCGGGCAAATAAATGAAACTGTTCCAGAAGGCGATCAACTAAAAACACCATTACAAAACAAAAATTAATTTTTTAAATTTTTAATGGTTAATCGTATCATCACATTCCTTAATAAAGAATTCCGTGGAGTAAACGAAGCTGCCTTACTACTTGGCGGCTTTGCTTTTTTGTCTCAAATTTTGGGCCTTATTAGAGATAGAACTTTGGCTCATGTTGTAGGTGTAGGTCCAGTTCTTGATATTTATTATGCTGCATTTAGAATTCCTGATTTTCTCTACTTATCCATAGCTTCTCTTGCTTCTATTACAGTATTAATGCCTTTCTTGGTGGATAAAATAAGTAATGATAATAATGCAACTCTCAAAGCTCGTACTTTTATGAGTAACATTTTCAGTGCTTATCTTATCTTTATGTTAATTGCTAGTCTTATTATTGCAATGTTAATGCCAAAGATTTTATCTTATTTAGCTCCTGGTTTTAACGACCATCAACTTACCTTACTGATTACAACTAGTCGCATAATGTTACTCTCTCCTATACTCATCGGTTTATCTAATTTAATTGGTACTGTTACTCAATTATTTAGGAATTTCCTTATTTTCTCCTTATCTCCAGTTTTTTATAATGTTGGTATCCTTATAGGTGTTATATTTATTTATCCTAAGTTTGGAGTTTATGGTTTAAGTATCGGGGTCATTATAGGTGCATTTATGCATTTCATAATCCAAGTTCCAATTGTTGTAAAGCATAATTTATTCCCTAAATTTACATTTAAAATAAATTGGCACGAAATATTAAATATTGTGAAATTATCTGCCCCTAGAACTCTTGCTCTTTCTTGTAATAGTTTAGCTTTCATCTTTTTGATTGCTATGGCTTCGACTCTAAAATCTGGATCAATATCTTTGTTTACTTTCGCATACAATCTGCAATCTGTTCCTGTCGGTATAATAGGCATATCTTACTCTGTTGCTGCATTTCCAATTTTAGTGAAATCCTTTTCAATGAAAGATATGGATAATTTCTTAGAACAGATAAATTTTGCAGCTCGTCAAATTATATTCTGGTCTCTTCCTCTAATCTCACTCTTTATCGTTCTTCGAGCCCAGATAGTTCGAGTTATTTTAGGTTCTACTTCTTTCTCTTGGTTTGATACTAGACTTACAGCTGCTTCCATTGCACTTTTTGTTGTATCTTTAGTTTCCCAAGGGCTAGTACTTTTATTTGTACGAGGATACTATGCTTCAGGTAATACAAAAAAGCCACTTATAATAAATGTATTTTCTTCAGTAATGGTAATTGTCTTTGCAAAATTACTAATCTATGTTTTCCAGAACTACCCACAAGTACTTAATCAGATAGAAGTAATATTGAGAGTAAAAGATGTTCCTGGCACTATAATGCTCGCACTCCCACTTGCGTATGCGATGGGTTCAATTCTTAATTTTGTTCTAATATGGATTCTATTTAAAAAAGATTTCTTCTACGATAAGAAAACTAATCTATCCTCAATCTTTTTAGAAAGTGCAGTAGGGGCTGTCTCTATGGGGTTAGTGTCGTATATATCACTCGGATTGTTTGATAATGTTTTTGATATAAATACAGGAGTAGGAATTTTCCTTCAAGGATTTTTGTCTGGAATTATAGGAATTGTCGTCGGAATAGGGGTTTTGATTATAATAAAGAACAAGGAATTGATGGATGTCTTTAATGCTCTTAAGAATAAATTCTGGAGAAACAGAGTTGTCGTTCCAGAGCAGACAGATCTTTAACTTTCGTTTTTCGATTCTTTTTGCTAGTATAGGTGAATGGATATAAAATTAATTAGAAACTTTTCAATCATTGCCCATATTGACCACGGCAAGAGTACTTTGGCTGACAGAATGATAGAAGTGACGGGAACGATAGAAAAGCGCAAAATGAAAGACCAAGTTCTCGACTCTATGGAGCTCGAAAGAGAGCGTGGTATTACTATAAAAATGCAGCCAGTCCGTATGGAGTACAAAATGCATAATGAAAATTATGTTCTTAATCTTATCGATACTCCCGGGCATATAGATTTCTCTTACGAGGTCTCAAGAGCCCTAAAGGCCGTAGAAGGCTCTATTTTGCTCGTAGATGCTACTCAAGGGGTGCAAGCTCAGACATTGACCACCCTACAAATGGCACGCGACCAAGGGCTAGTTATCATACCTGTCTTATCAAAGATTGATTCTCCTTTAGCTAGAGTGGATGAGATTAAAATGGAGGTAGCAGTGCTTCTTAATATAGACCCAGATACAATCATACTTGTATCTGGTAAAACAGGGGAAGGAGTAGTGGGTTTGATTGAAGAAATAATAAAAAGAATTCCTCATCCTAAAGAAGAAGATAAATCATTAATCACTTCTGGTACTGGTCGTGCTTTAGTGTTCGATTTCAAATATGACAATCATAGAGGAGTGATAGTTTATGTTCGTGTTTTTGATGGTTCATTCACAAAAGGTGAATCATTATTATTTGCTGTTTCTTCTGAAAAATTTATTTCTCTTGAGGTTGGTACATTTTCACCAGAAGAAGAACCTCGATCTTCTATTAGTAGTGGAGAAATTGGTTATATTGTCACAGGTATAAAAAAGCCGGGCATTGCGTCAGTCGGAGATACTATCACATATTTAAAGAAACCAATGAATGTATTACCTGGATATAAAAATCCTCGTCCAGTGGTTTGGGCATCTATATATCCTGAAAGTCAGGATGATTTTCCAAATCTTAAACAGGCCTTAGGGCGCCTTCGTTTATCGGATTCATCTTTCTCTTATGAAGAAGAAGCTTCTGGAAGTCTTGGCCGTGGTTATAGATGTGGTTTCTTAGGAATGCTTCATTTGGAAATAATAACAGAAAGATTGAATCGTGAATTTAATTTACAGCTAATTGTAACAATGCCATCTATTACATATAAAGTTTTACTTAGAAATGGAATAGAGAAAATTATTTATTCACCGCATCTTTTCCCAGAAGACGGGGAGGTTGTAAAAGTTTTTGAACCATGGGTAAATGTAAAAGTGATAACACCATCAGATTATATAAGTTCACTAATGCCATTTCTTTATGATCACGAGGCTATTATTAACGGCACTGACAATTTCGGCGATAATCGTTCATCTATTGATTTAGAAATGCCTCTTCGGGAACTTATGCGAAACTTTTTCGATGACTTAAAGAGTATTACTTCTGGTTACTCTTCTATATCGTACGAGATAGGTGAATACAAAGAAGCTGATGTAGTAAGATTGGATATTATTGTGGCAGATGAAGTAATGCCAGCATTTAGTAGGGTAGTGTCACGTCGTAAAGTTCAAGATGAAGCTAAGTTGCAAGTAGAAAAACTTAAAGAAATAATTCCAAGACAGCAATTTGCTTTCAAGATACAAGGAAAAGCTTTAGGTAGAATTATTTCATCTGAATCTGTATCTGCTTTCCGTAAAGATGTTCTTATGCATGGAAGTAAGGTTGTCGGAGGGGGAGACGTAAGTCGAAAAAAGAAACTTCTAGAGAAGCAGAAAAAAGGAAAGAAAAGAATGCAGTCAAACGCAAAAATAAACATTTCTCATGATGTTTTCTTAAAGATGATGAAAGGTATAAATGACTAATTACTATCTAAATAGTCCAGGGATGTAGAGTAGTATCATACTTATTACTACAAGTATAGATATTATGGCGAATACTCGCTCCACCCTCTTTTTATTCTTTGTACTAAAATTCATGCTATAATACTAGCACTATTTATGGCGAAAGAAAAGAACAATTACCAGTTTTGGCATTCACCTATTGTGTTGTTTTTCTTGTTTGCTTTTTTGTTGTTTTTCGGGTATAAAATTATTGATTTACTTAAAATAAATATAGAAACATCTCATAAAAAAGAGGTAAAACAATTGGAAATTGATGACCTTAAAAAGAGAGAATTATCCTTGTCTCGAGATATAGCAAAATTGGAAACAGAGGAGGGTAAGGAGGAAATAATAAGAAGTAAATATCCAGTTACTAAGCCAGGGGAAAAAATGGTGTCCATAATTGAAGAAGAAGGTAATGTTCCTTTGGAAGACAGTAAAACAAGTCATGGTTTCTGGAATTGGTTAAAGAAGGTATTTAATAAATAAAGATGCGGAATTAGTTTAGTGGTAGAACTTCTAAAATAGCATAACATGCTATTTTAGTTCCCAAGTTCTGATATAAAGTGCGGGATTGGTTTAGTGGTAGAATGCGACCTTCCCAAGGTTGAGACACGAGTTCGATTCTCGTATCCCGCACTTTGTATCAGAAGCAAGCATCGGGCAGGAGTTCGATTCTCCTATTCCGCACAAAGTAAAACTCATTAAACTTGACATCTCTGTCAAGAGTGTTAAATTTGACTGCTGTGGTATAATAATAAGGTAAAAGATTATTATTTAATTAACTTAATATTATGAACAAAGTAACAATTTACAGTACACCAACATGTCATTTCTGCCACATGGCAAAGGACTTTTTTACATCAAAAGGAGTTGTCTATGAGGACTTTGATGTTTCTGCTAATTTAGAAAAAAGAAAAGAAATGCTTGATAAAAGTGGGCAAATGGGAGTTCCTGTTATAGTGATTGGAGATAAATTAATTGTTGGTTTTAATAAACCTAAAATAGTTGAGCTTCTTGGAATAAAGGAGTAGTAATTTTCTAAATAATAAAGTATTATAAAAGCATCCTAATAGGGTGCTTTTATAATTTGCCCTCGTAGTTCAATGGATAGAACAGTCCCGTCCTAAGGGATAGATGTAGGTTCGATTCCCGCCGAGGGCACTTCAAATAAACCTTTAAAGGTTTATTTGAAGTGTGTGAGAGTAAACCAACTGCTTGGCTTGCGTGCGGGAATTGAAGACCTTTTCCATGTGAGCTTGCGAATGGAAAAGGTGTACTGAACCTGTAAGGTTCGATAAGCGTACTCGCGGTCTGGTCGAGGGCACCTTTTATTTTTGGTCGTAATATGATAATATGTCTGTAATATGGATCCGGATTTAAAGAATCTATTAGAAGAGAACCTAAAGCTTAATCAAGAAAACAATGGGTTATTAAAAAAGATCTATAGTATTGAACGTTGGAGGCAGATTACAAGAGCTTTGTATTGGGTGGTTATTATAGGAGTATCTTTTGGAGCTTTCTATTATATTAAACCGTTTTTAGGCAATTTATTAAATGTTTATTCTGGGGGTAGTATGAGTGGAATAGAAAATTTAAATCAAATAACTAAAAATCTTAGTGAAAAGGAGCAAATACAAAACTTGTTAAAAACAATAAACGAATAAGATTTAAGAATAAAATTAGTTCTAATGATACTAGACATACTCAGATAGCTGTTTTGGTAGACAAGCGACGATTTGAAAATAAAAAATATTTAACCAAACATGTAAAATGCTCAGGTAGCTCAGTTGGTAGAGCGCTCCCCTGAAGAGGGATAGGTCGCCAGTTCGATCCTGGCCCTGAGCACATTAAAATTAAAACCCCTCTTGCGAGGGGTTTTAATTTATATAGATTTAATTTTAAGTTTTGTCTCTCTATTTTTGTCTAACTTTGGAAGTTTGATTATAAGTAGCCCATGCTTTTCTACTGCTTCAGCTTCTTCTGGATCTATCTCTTCTGGTAGGGAAATAGTTCTTGAGAATGAACCCCAATAAAGCTCTTGAACAAAGTAGTTATCTCCATCAATAGATTTATTCTCTTCGCGTTTACCACGAATAGTAATCATATCTCGAGTAATAGTTAGTGAAAGATTATCTGGTTGTACTCCAGCTACCATTGTTTGCACAATGATATCTGTGGGTGTTTGATATACATCAACAGTTAATTCTGCGTCTAATTCTTCTTCCCACTTTGCTTCTTTGGAGTCATTGTCTTTTGATATATGTCGGTCAGATGAATCTGACTTCTTTTTTAAGTCATTAGAGGAAAATTCTTCTTCATTTTCTTCATTATCTTCAAAACGAATACTACCTGTAAGACGCTCTAAAAACGATTTCTTTTTCATAATATTATTTCTTTATTAATCACAGGAACTTTTTTACCTATACGTTTTAATTTTTCAAATATAAGTATATTGATAATCGTGACAACCCACAAAAATCCAAAAACAGAAAGAAAGTTTTCGCCACTTCCTTTTATTATAAAAAAATTAAAGACACTATGCAAGATAATTGCGCAAATTATCCCAAATAAAAGATAAATTAACCTATATTTTTTTGTATAAAATGACAGTCCTAGTGCACTACCTATCATTGCACTTGATATAGCATGGAGTAATGTTGAACCAAGAAATCTTAAGTTCCCAGTCATCATACCTACAACGGTTCCATCTACACTAAAAGGATTCATTAAGTATAGGACATTTTCAACAGCTGCAAATCCTAATGCAGTAGCAATGAAATACATAGGGTAATCTATTGGTTCGTCCACATTTCTATTCCCAGAAATTATCACCATAATACCCAAAAATTTAAGTATTTCTTCGATTGCTGCCCATATGATAATTTGATTACTTTTATTATTGATAAAATTAAGAGAATATTTTTCAATCCAGATAGCTATAAACACTAAAAGTCCTCCAAGCAAGAAAGAGAGGATTATAAGACCAATTGGTTCTCTTTCATCATTATCTTCTTCTTTAAGCCAGAACCATAACCAAAAGAGTGCTGGTAGTGCTCCACTTGCGATTGCTAATAATAATGTGTTTGTATTTTTTAATAAATCTAGCATGCTATTTATTCACGCACTGGCCACTTTTCTACCATTAATAACTTTTTATCTGTAGTAGGGAACATACTCCAAATTTCTTCAGTAACAAATGGCATAAAAGGATGAAGAATTTTTATAATGTCACCAATTGTATTCAAGAGGAATTGTTTTCTAGATAGTTTCTCCTCATCTCTACCTTCGGTAAATATTTTTTTACTTTCTTCTATTATTATATCTGCAAAACGAGCCCAAGTATAGGCATATATTTTTTCTCCTACGAGGTAGAATTTAAACTCTTCCATCTCTTTGGTTATTTCTTTTATTAAAGAGTCACGCTCTTTTATTAAAGCGACATCTTTCTCTGTATAATTCTTAAAATCTGCATCAATTTTTACATCATCGGTATTACTTAAGATGAATCTTGTAATATTCCAAAGTTTATTCGCGTAATTCTTGTATGCTCTTATTTTATCTTCAGACATTCTACTATCATTTCCTGGTCCTGTGCCTATTATGAGAGACATTCGTACTGCGTCAGCCCCATATTTCTCTGATAGTTCAAGTGGGTCCATTGCATTACCAAGTGACTTACTCATTTTTCTCCCTTGCGCATCGCGAACCAATCCATGCATGTATACATTCTTGAATGGTATCTCGTCGAGGAGGTAAGTACTCATAAGTATCATTCTAGCAACCCAAAAGAATAGAATATCGTAACCTGTTTCAAGTACATCCGTAGGGTGATAAGTTTTTAAATCAGGAGCATTTAAATCTGGCCAACCAAGAGTCGAGAATGTCCAAAGACCTGAAGAAAACCAAGTGTCTAGAGTGTCCTCGTCTTGCGCCCACCCATCTTCCTTTGGTGCCTCGATATTGCAATAGATTTCGTCGCCTTTATACCATACAGGAATTCTATGTCCGTACCATATCTGGCGGGAGATACACCAATCGCGTAGATTTTCTATCCAATTATAATAAACTCTTTCAAATCTATCTGGAATTATTTTTATTTCTCCATTTTTTACAACCCCGAGCATCAATTCTTTAAGAGTTTTATTATCTTGGTCTTTTATTGGCTTGTTTACATCTATAAACCACTGATTCATAACTTGTGGTTCTATAGTTGCTTCAGTTCTTTCGGCTGTAGCAATATTGTGAGTATAATCTTCAATCTTTTCTACTAATCCTTTTGATTCTAATTTTGCAATTATTTTCTCTCTGGCATCTTTTATTTTCATACCAGCAAATTCTCCAGCGATAGGGAGGAGCTTGCCATATTTATCTATAATTTGCTCTTTATCTAATTTGTGTCTTTCTGCAATTTCAAAATCGACAACAGAATGCCATGGAGTAATTGTCATTACTCCTGTACCGAACTCCATATCAATACTTTCATCTTTTATGATAGTAGCGGTAATAGGGCCATTAATCCACTCAAGCTCAATCTTTTGACCATCTTTATATTCTAGATATCTTTTATCTTCTGGATGCATTACTACGTATTTATCTCCAAATTTTGTTTCTGGACGAGCAGTACCGATAATAAATGGACCATATTTTAAATAATAGAATTTAGTTTTTTCTTCTTTATATACTATCTCATCATCAGAAATAACTGTCTGACCTTTTGGATCCCAGTTCACAATACGATGACCTCTATAAATAAGTCCATCTTCGTACATTTTTTTAAATGCAGTGCGGACAGCAAGATTACGCTTATCATCCAGAGTGAAAGCTTCACGAGACCAATCCACAGAAGTACCCATTTTTTTCATTTGGCTTACTATTGTGTCGTGGCTACTTTTCGCAAATGTATTTACTCGGTTTAGGAATTCTTCGCGACCTAAATCTGTTTTTCTTTTACCTTCTTCTTTCTCTAAAATTTTTTCAACTTTTGATTGGGTTGCAATTGCAGCATGGTCTGTACCAGGAAGCCAAAGAGTACGCTTGCCTTGCATACGAGCAAAACGAACCATAATATCTTCTATGGTAAGCATAGATGCATGGCCAATATGAAGTGTACCTGTCACATTTGGAGGAGGTAGAACCATTGAGAAAGTAGGAGAGTTTACATCTGTAGCTCCTTTTTCAATACAAACATCTGGGTTAAAAAATCCACTTTCTTCCCATATCTTATAAATACGGTCTTCTGTTTCTTTTGGGTCGTATGGTTTTAAGAATTTCGGATTAATATTAGGTTCATCCATATAGGAAATATAGCATTTTTTACTATTTATGACAAAAAAAAGAAGCATTTTAGCTTCTTTTTATTATTGAGGCCTTAGTTTATTATTCTATTTTTATGAAATACAAAAACTAAAAATAATAAACAGACAGACAGCCAAATTACAGCAATTATGACTTTAGTGCATTTTATTATCACTATTGCCATTACTATCTGTGAAGGGTCAAGGACTTTGACAATAAAATGCCATGACGACGACGGCGCAAGACATAATGCTGCCGTCATTATACTAAAGCAATAAAAAGCAATCTTTGAATTAGATTTCGTTGTTTCCATACAATAGGATTTAAAATTTACCTTAGAATACTACTAAAATATAATATTGTCAATAGTTTAATACAAAGGATTATTTATAAAGATAAATTCCATTGAGCTTTTATAGATTTAATGTTTTTAAGGACTTTTTATTTTTAATTCCGAAATATCCATCAAACTAAACCGTTGCCAAACTTACTATTTAGTGTTAGTATCAGCTTAAATTTTGAAATTTAAAATCTAATAATTAAATAAAATGGAAAAACAAATGACGTACGAAAGTACTGGTGTTAATTACGCCGATATGGATCCTTTCAAAATTGCTTGTCAAAAGAGAGCAACACTAACCTCGAAAAATGCAAAAAGACTTGGTTTTGATTCTTTTGAGTGGACACGAGGTGAAAGTGCTTATCTTTTTGATACAGATGGAGCTTATCAAATTTTTGCTCATGTTGAAGAAGGGTTGGGTACAAAAAATCTTGTTGCGGATGCAATGATGAAAATAACTGGCAAGTCGCATTATGACCATGTGGCTAAGTGTACAATTGCAATGATTGTAAATGATATGATTACTCTTGGTGCCTTTCCTGTGTCACTCGCAATGCATTTGGCTGTTGGGAGTTCTGACTGGTTCAAGAATGAAGAAAGAGTTTCTGACCTAATAAAAGGTTGGGGGGATGCATGCGACGAAGCCGGATGTATTTGGGCAGGAGGAGAGACCCCCACATTAAAAGGAATTATCTACCCTGAAGCATCTTTGCTTTCTGGTTCAGCTGTGGGCGTTAGAACTATTTTTGCTCCACCTATGGATCCTGATTCAGAATCAATTAAAAACGGCGATGCTATTATTTTCCTTGAATCATCGGGAATTCATGCAAATGGATTAACTCTTGCAAGAAAAATTGCCGATAATCTTCCAAAAGGTTATGAGACAGAACTTTCTGATGGAAGAATGTATGGTGAAGCTCTTCTTGACCCTACTCACATTTATGTGAGATTTATTGAGGAATGTATTAATAGAGATATTTGGATTCATTACGCAGTCAATGTGACCGGTCATGGATGGAGAAAGCTCATGCGAGCACCTCAACTGTTCAATTATGTAATTGAAAAACTTCCTACACAATTACCGATTTTTGATTTCATTCAGGAACATGGACCAGTGTCCGATGAAGAGGCATATGGTAATTTGAATATGGGGGCAGGATTTGCGATGTTTGTTTCTCCTGAAAGCGTTGAAAAGCTTTCTCAAATTGAAACAAATTTGAAATGGTTTGTTGCTGGTTATGTTGAAAAATCTTCAACCAAAAGAGTTGTTATTTTACCTAAGGGTTTGGAATTTAAAGCTGAAACCTTAGCAGTAAGGTAATACTGAAGTATTCTTAGTTAAAGTTGTAAGTTCCCGTTTGCCTTTAAAGGTAAGCGGGACTTTTTATTTTTGATTCCGAAGTATCCAGCGATAGCTATCATAAGCGCATTATCACCAGTTAATTCGCGAGAAGGGAAGTGAACTTTTGTTTTTAGTTTGTTTTTCTTAAGAGCTTTTGTCATAATCTCTTGAAGGTATTTATTTGCGGAAACACCACCTCCAACAATAAGAGTTTTTATTTTATATTCTTTGATTGCTTTTATTGTTTTATGCACTAATGTTTCAACTACCGCATCTTCAAATTCACGAGCAATCATTTGTTTTATTCCAACATTCTGTAGAATGTTGGAATGTTTTTTTTCTAAATCACGAATTAAATAAAGTACAGCAGTTTTCAATCCAGAAAAAGAAAAATCATAATCCTTTGAGTGAATCATAGGACGAGGAAGAATAATAGAAGGCAGGAAATCGCTGACTTCTCTAAGGACCGTCCTTGAAGAAGCCCCAAAGGACGGTCCTTTAGCGATTTCCTGCCTCTCAATACTAGCCAACCTTGATACTTCAGGTCCCCCAGGGTAAGGAAGCCCAAGCATTCGAGCAACCTTGTCGAAAGCCTCTCCGCTTGCGTCATCTCTTGTTTGACCTATCTTTTTATACTTCATCCAATCTTTTATAAGGATAAGTTCTGTATGCCCTCCAGAGACTAAGAGTGAAAGTATCGGAAATATTTTTTTATTTGTATCTATTATGAAAGTTTTTCCTTTCTTTGGAAAAATAGAAAAGATATGCCCCTCCATATGGTTCACTGGTACAATTGGGATTTTATATTTATCGTTAATTTCTTTTGCAAAAACTATTCCAGTCCAAAGTGCTGGCTCAAGTCCGGGACCTGTCGTCACAGCTATGGCATCTATGTTTTCTATTTTTAATTTTGCTTGTTTGAGAACTTTTTTAAAAATGATTGGCAAATTTTTTATATGTTCTCTTTTTGCAAGAGCAGGGAAAACACCCCCATATTCTTTGTGGATATCTATCTGGGAAGATATTTCATTACCCAGTATTTTAAATTGTGTCTTTTTGCCTTGCTTTACAGCATTTATTATAGCTATTGCTGTCTCATCACAAGAGGTCTCAATGGCCAATATTTTCATGAAATTACTATACCACAAGGGTTTTTATTTGACTATTTTTATGATATCCTTTAAGTATGACAAAGAAACATATTATCACCATTGCAGGGAAGTTGGGGAGTGGCAAATCTTCTACTTCAAAAATGGTTGCTAGTTTACTAAGTTATGAACATGCTTCTACCGGGGACTTTATGCGTAGAATGGCAGAAGAGAGAGGCATAAAGCTCGATGAGTTAAGTAAGATAGCAGAGACAGATGATTCTGTAGATTTAACTATTGATAAGTATACTAAAGAACTTGGAGATAAAAATAATATTGTTATTGATTCAAGATTAGGTTTTTATTTCATTCCAGATTCATTTAAAGTTTTTTTAGAACTTGATTCCGATATAGCGGCTGAAAGAATTTTAGAAGATAAAAAGTCAAATCCTTATAGACACAATGAAGCATTTGGTTTCAATACGAAAGAAGAAGTAATGGAAAGTATAAATAATCGTTCATTGAGTGAAAGAAAAAGATATAAAAATTTATATGAAATAGAAGATATTACATCTCATAATAATTTTGATCTAGTTATCGATACATCTAAAATGCCACTTCACGAAGTTGCGAAGAAAGTTATAGATGAATATTATAATTGGCTAAAAAATTAATTATGAAAATTTTAAGCGAAATATTAGAAGATGTAAATGTTATAGAGAGTCATGGAAACTTGGGATCCAAGGTATCTTCTTTGTCGCTTAACTCAAAAGAGATTGAACTAAATTCTCTATTTATAGCACTCGTGGGGAATGTTGTAGATGGGCATATGTTTATAGATGAAGTTATAGAAAGTGGTGCTACAACCATAATCCATGAGAAAGATTTAAATGAATACAAGAATGGTATTACTTATGTAAAAGTTGCAGATACTCACAACGCTTTAGGTATTATCGCCAATAACTTCTATGGGGAACCATCTCGCAATTTAAAATTAATTGGAGTTACCGGTACAAACGGCAAGACAACAACAGCGACGCTTCTGCATCAACTTTTCCGAGATCTTGGGTATAAAGCTGGGATGATAGGAACAGTAGTGAACAAGGTGAATGATAAATCTTATGATGCAGTAAGGACAACTCCGGATTCTATATCCTTAAATAAACTTATGGCGGAAATGGTGAATGACGGATGCAAGTATTGTTTTATGGAGGTAAGTTCTCATGCTGTATCAGAGAAGAGAATAGATGGACTTACATTCTTTGGTGGAATATTCACCAATCTTACTCTGGATCATTTGGATTATCATAAGACCTTAGATAATTATTGCAATGCAAAGAAAGCATTTTTCGATATGTTGCCTTCTTCTGGTTTTGCTATTGCAAATATAGATGACGCTCGAGGAGAATATATGCTCTCTACAACAAAAGCAAACAAATACACACTAAGCTTAAAGAAGAAAGCAGATTTTAATGAGAGACTAAAAACAAAACTAATTGGAGAATTTAATGCTTATAATATTCTGGGTATTTATGCTGTCGCAGTGTTACTAGGGCAAGATAAAGAAAAAGTGAAAGAAATAATTGAAAATCTTGAACCAGTCGCTGGGCGTTTCCAATATATAAAGTCACAAAATGGAATTACTGGAATAGTGGACTATGCGCATACTCCAGATGCTCTAGAGAACGTACTTAAAACAGTAAATGATTTGAAAGGGAAAGGGAAGCTTATTGCAATTGTTGGTTGTGGCGGTGATAGAGATAAAAGCAAAAGACCAATAATGGCAAAAATTGGATACGATATGAGTGACATACTTATTCTTACTTCCGACAACCCTCGCACAGAAAGACCAGAAGATATCCTAAATGATATGCAAAAAGGTTTACCTCTAGAAGGTGATAAGGTTGAAATAATAGTTGATAGACATTTAGCTATACAAAAAGCCTGCTCGCTCGCGCTCGCAGGCGACTTCATCCTGGTTGCTGGAAAAGGCCACGAAACATATCAAGAAGTAAATGGACTCAAAACTCACTTTGATGATATGGAAGAATTAAGGAGATATTTAAAATAAAATGCATTCAGAAACAAGACAATGTAATAAATGTAAAGTAGAATTTATTTTAGATCAAGATGAATTGTCTTTCTATGAGAAAATGAAAGTACCTGTTCCCAATGTTTGCCCAGATTGTCGTTTTGAGATGAGGGCGATATGGAGGAATGAGATGATATTGTATACAGGTCAAACTTGTGGTTTATGCGGTAAAAATATTATCTCGAGATATAATCCAAAACTAAAATACAATGTTTATTGTTGGAAATGTTATTTTTCTGATAAGTGGAATCCAGATGAATATTTTATAGATTATGATTTATCAAAATATTTTGTTGATCAATTTGGAGAATTGTTAAACAAAACACCCAAACTCTCTTTACATATAAGTGAAGTTGAAGGTCTAATAGTGAATAGTGATTATATAAATAGTGCTGGGGGGTGTAAGAATTGTTACTTTGTTTTTAATACGAGTATTTGCCAAGAATCAATATATTCAAAAGGAATAAAATTATGCACTGAAGTTTCCGATATTTACTACGCTTTAAATCTTGATCTGTCATATGAATGTGTAAATGTTAATAAATCATCTGGAATTGTTTTTGGTAGTAATTCTGTTGGCTGTGTGGATTCATTTTTTATCTCAAATTGTAGTGGTCTAACAAATTGTTTTGGTTGTGTAAATTTAAGAAATAAAAGTTATTGTTGGTTTAATGAACAACTTACCCATGATGAATATAAACAAAAGTTGGAAGAAATACTTGGAAGTTATTCTGGTATAGAGAAAGCTAAAAAAGATTTTGAAAATTTTTGTTTAAAATATCCACACAGGGAAAATAATAATCAAAAAACAGTTGATTCAACTGGGGACTATCTTTTTGAGTGTAAAAATGTAAAGAATTCGTTTGAAACAACTAATGGTGAAGATTGCAAGTATGTTTTTTCTTGTAAGGGACCTAAAGATTCTATAGATGTTACTGGTTGGGCTGTGTCATCTCAACGTCTTTTAAACGCAGTAAGTAGTGCATATTCTTCAAATTTAATAGCAGGATTAGGTGTTGAAAATTCTCAAAATGTTTTATATGGTTTTTATATTACTAATTGTGAAGATTGTATCGGATGTGATTCAATAAGTAATAAAAAATTCTTTATTCTAAATAAACAATACACAAAAAAAGATTATGAGGAGTTAAAGGAACATATAATTAAAGAACTTACAAAAGATGGAATATATGGATTAATGATACCAACAGAACTTTCTCCTTTTGCTTATAATGAAACTATAGCTCAAGATAATATGCCTCTAACCAAAGAAGAAGCTCTTGCTCAAGGTTTTAGATGGGAAGATGATATTCAGATAACAAAAGGAAGAGAAACATTACAGCCAGAAGAGATTCCTGACCATATAAAAGATGTGCAGGATTCTATAACAAGTAAAATACTAAAGTGCATTTCTTGCGAAAGAAATTATAAAATTATAGAACAGGAACTACTTTTCTATAGAAAAATGAATTTACCAATTCCTCACAAATGTTTCTATTGTCGTCATCATGATCGCATAAAAAGGCGAGGCCCATACAAATTCTGGGACCGAAAGTGTGACCACTGTGGTAAAGATATAAAAACAAATTATTCCCCAGATAGAAAAGAAATAATTTACTGTGAACACTGTTACCAGCAAGAAGTTTATTAAAAAATAACATTCCAACATTCTCGAGAATGTTGGAATGTTTAAGTAAAAAATGGAACATAAGGAAGAAAAAAGAATATGTCAGAATTGCAAAAATGAGTTCACTATAGAGCCAGAGGATTTTAATTTTTATGAAAAGATAAAAGTACCAGCACCGACTTGGTGTCCGGAATGCAGGCTAATAAGACGCCTTTCATTTAATAATGTATTTTCAATATATAAGCGTAATTGCGGTAAATGTAATGAGTCTATCATTTCGATGTATTCACCAGATAAAAAAACAATTGTCTACTGCAATCCTTGTTGGTGGGCAGACAGTTGGGACGGGAGAGAATATGCGATGGATTATAATCCCAGTAGACCTTTCTTTGAACAGCTTAAGGAGTTAACTGAGAAGACGCCGTATCAGGCAACTAATAGTGGGTATAAAACTCTTATTAATTGTAAATATAATAATGGTCTAGGATATTGCAAAGACTGCTATATGATATTCTGGGCAGATTACTGTGAGAATGTTTTTTACTCTGCTATCTTAAATACTTTAAAACATAGCTCTGATTGTATTCGTGGATATTTTTCTGAACTTTGTTATGAGTCAGTAGGGTTTAGTAGGTGCTATAGAACATTTTTCTCGGACGAATGCGATGATTGCATCGATGTTTGGTTTTCTCGAAATTGTTACAATTGCACAAACTGTATTGGATGTGTAAATTTGCGAGGCGAATCAAATTGTATTTTTAATGTCAAATATACAAAAGATGAATACAAAGAAAAGCTTAAAGAGCTCAATCTTGAATCATGGAAAAGTATTCACAATCTAGAAAAAGAAGCACATAAATTTTGGCTCACGAAACCATTCCGAGCATATCATGGACACTCTTTAAATTTAAATGTTACTGGTGACTATGTATATGAATCAAAAAATTCAAAAGAAGGGTATATTTTAAACGGAGCAGAAGATTGCAAATGGTGCCAATTTATAACAGTAAAGTCGATAAAAGACTGTTATGATTACTCTGGATGGGGAAATGGTGCGGAACTTATATATGAAGTGTCTGTGGCTGGAGAGGGCGCAAGCAATGTACGATTCTCAGACCAGTGTTGGCCAAACGTTATGAATGTAGAATATTCTATATATGCTAATTCTTGTAAAAATTGTTTTGGATGTGTGAATCTTAAAAATAAGGAATATTGTATTTTGAATAAGCAATACACAAAAGAAGAATATGAAAAGCTAAAACAAATAATTATTGAAAATATAAAAAGAAACCCTTATATAGACAAAAGAGGAAGAACCTGGACATATGGAGAGTTCTTACCATTAGAATTATCACCCTTTGCTTATAATGAAACCTTAGCAATACAATTTTTCCCAAAAACAAAAGAAGAAATTTTAGAAAAAGGATTTGATTGGTATGAGAAAAAAGATAATCAATATACTATAACAATGAAAGCGGAAAATCTTCCAGATACTCTTTCTGAAACAGACGATTCTGTTCTGGATGAAATTATTTCTTGTGCGACATGTGGTAAGGCTTATAAATTTGTTTCTGAGGAACTTAACCTGATGCGAAAGCTCGGAATGCCACTACCTCATTCTTGTTTTAATTGTAGACAACAACTTCGTTTCTCTCATACCAATTTACCTAAGCTTTATAATAGAAATTGCGATAAATGTGGTATAAAGGTTAGAACCTCATATGCCCCAGATAGACCAGAAGTAATATATTGCGAGAATTGTTATCAGCAGGAATTTATTTAATTTATGTTATCAGAAAAAATTATTTACATTGGAGTACTAATAAATCTTATATGCTCAATTTGGTATATTCGAGATATTTTTTATTCTAGCACTAGGCCGAATCTAGTTTCATTTTTTATTTGGACTATTGCTCCATTTGTCGGTGTTTTCTTGCAATTAAAAGCAGGAGCAGGATTATCTGTATTAGGGACATTTATGGCAGGGTTTTTCCCTCTGTTAGTTATTATATTTTCCATAATAAAAGGAAATGCTTTTTGGAAATTAACCAAATTTGATTTTATTTGTGGGGTTTTTTCTATTTTAGCTCTCATTATATATGTAATAACAAATAAATTAGGAATTTCTATTCTTTTTGCGATATTAAGTGATGGTCTTGCATCAGTTCCTACAATTATAAAATCATTTAAATATCCAGAATCAGAAACGCCAGCGATATATCTAGGTGGAATTATAAATAATACTTTGGCTTTGTTGATTATAAGGAATTGGATTTTCTCTATTTATGCCTTTAGTATTTACTTTATTGTTGTAAATATAATAATAGTATTTTCTATTTATTACAAAAAAATGCTAAGATTGTTAAATCTTGGTAATAAACAAATATCCATCTAAAATATGCAGAATTATAAACAACAATTTAAGGGCAAGCGTATTACAATAATGGGGTTAGGGCTACTTGGACGTGGTCTTGGATATACTAAATTCTTGGCAGAATGTGGGGCTGATTTAGTAGTGACGGATTTAAAAACAGAAGAACAACTTACAACCTCAGTGAAAGCACTAAACAAGTTTAAGAATATTAAATTTGTTTTAGGAGAACATCGGTTAGAAGATTTTAAAAACAAAGATATGATAGTGAAATCCGCCGGAGTTCCTCTTGATTCCATTTATATAAATGAAGCAAGGAAGAATAATATTCCAATTGAAATGGATGTATCCTTATTTGCCAAATGTGCACCTCTAGTTATGATTATCGGAGTTACAGGTACAAGAGGGAAGTCAATGACTACAGCTTTATCTTACGAAATTTTAAAAGCTAACGAAAAGTTACTAAAAAGGAAAGTTTATATTGGTGGAAATGTGCGAGGTGTAGCTACTCTTCCTCTTCTTAAAAAAGTGAAGAAAGGGGACATTCTTGTCTGCGAACTTGATTCTTGGCAGTTGCAAGGATTTGGTGAAGCAAACCTGCCTGACCGGCAGGCAGGAATTTCTCCACATATTTCAGTATTCACAACCTTCATGCCAGACCATATGAATTACTACAAAAATAGTATGGAAAGATATTTTGAAGACAAGGCAAATATTTTTAAATACCAAAATAAAGATGATGTGTTAATTATTCTTCCTGAAATGAAGAAATTAATCAAGAAAGAGGAAGTGAAAGGTAAATTAGTAATTGCTGATGGGAAAAATGTCAGTGATTGGAAATTCAATGTAAAGGGAGATCACCATAGGAACAATATGGCTTGTGCTGTAGAAGTGGCGAAAGTGCTCGGTATCCCAGAATCAAAGATAAAGAAAGTAATTTCTAAATTCAAAGACCTAGAGGGACGCCTTCAATATTTAAAGACATACAAAGGTATTAAAATCTATAATGATAATAATGCCACAACCCCCGAGGCCACAATCGCCGGTCTTGAAGCATTATCTAAAGATTTCGCAAGGACAGTCCTTGCGAAAAATAAGGTTATTTTGATTTGTGGAGGGGCGGATAAGGGGCTACCTTTGGATAACTTTGTTAAAATGGTAAATACACACTGTAAAGCTGTGATAATGATTCCAGGAACAGGTACAGAGAGATTATTGAAGAGTTATGAACTCAAAGTTAAGAATGAGGTGGGGAAAGAATTAAATGATATAGTGAAGCGAGCAGTAAAAGAATCAAAAAAAGGGGATACTATTCTCTTTTCTCCAGCTTTCGCATCTTTTGGAATGTTTAATAATGAATACGAAAGAAATGATTTATTTATTAAGATAATTAAAAAGTTGAAATAATATGAAAAAGCTAGAAATTGGGGCGGTGTATAAACATTATAAGGGAACAAAGGCGAAAGTTATTGGAGAAGGGTTACATAGTGAGACGATGGAACCACTAGTTTTCTATATTCATCTAGAGGATGGTGGTGTTTGGGCAAGGCCTAAAGAAATGTTCCTAGGAAATGTTATAGTGAATGGGCAAGAAGTAGAAAGATTTGAGAAAATAGAACAGGAAATTTTAATAAAGCCAAGTAAGAATTAACATGCAAGATATAGATTTATCAAAAATTAAAAATATACATTTTATCGGAATCGGGGGGATTGGGATTTCGGCTATTGCTCGTATGATGTTCCACTATGGGAAGACAGTAACGGGGCAAGATATGAACGAAGGCGCAAATATAGATGAACTTCGTAAGATAGGTCTGTATATTATTACTGGGCAATCCTTTGATTTCATTCCGATAGGGACTGAGCTCATTGTTTATACAATTGCGATAGATACTTATGACCCAGAGCTTGCAAGTAGAATTAAAAAACAAACAAAGGTACCTGTGCTTTCATATCCGCAAATGCTTGAAATTATAAGTCGCGATAAATACACCGTAGCTGTCTCAGGTACACACGGCAAGACGACGACTACAGCGATGATTGCACATATATTATCCGATGCGAAGAAAGATCCGACTGTTATAGTTGGAAGTTTATTGATTCCTCCAAATGCCACCGTTGGACAAGCTGAAAGTAATTTCATTGCTGGCCGAAGTGAATACTTGGTAGTGGAAGCATGTGAGTACAGAAGGTCATTCTTAAATATTCACCCAAAAATTGTAGTGATTACAAATATTGATAATGAACACTTAGATTATTATAAAGACATTAAAGATATTAAAAGCGCTTTTCGGGAATTAGTAACAAAAGTTCCTAAAGATGGATACGTGGTATGTAACCCTAACGATGAAAACATAAGTGATGTAGTGAAAGATATTCCAGCAAAAGTTGTAAGTTGGCAAGATTACTATGTTGAAGATTTAAAATTAAGGATTCCTGGAAATCATAACAAGAAAAATGCTGCCGCAGCTATGGCTCTTGCTGCTATCCTCGGCGTTGACGTAGATTCATCAAAGAAGGCACTTCTGGAATTCCGCGGTACTTGGAAGCGCTTTGAATTTAAAGGTAAATTAAAACAAGGCACAATTGTTTACGATGATTACGCACATCATCCTACGGAAATAGTGGCAACACTGCAGGGCTTTCGGGAGCTATACCCAAAGAGTGAAGGATGGAAATTGACAGTTGTTTTTCAACCTCATTTGTTTTCCCGAACGAAACTACTATTGAATGATTTTGCAAAAAGTTTCGGAGAGGGAGATCAAGTGATAGTTCTGCCTATCTACTATGCTCGCGAAGAGAATGACGGAAGTATTTCTTCTGATATTTTAGCTACAGAAATAAATAAAAATACAAATAATGCAAAATCAATCCATACATTCGAAGAAGCAGAGAAATATCTTTCAAGTGAAATATCTAATATGGGGCCAAAAGATATCATCATAACTATGGGTGCTGGTGAGGCATCAAAAGTAGGTGACTTCTTGCTTAAATAATTATTAATATATGATACAATATTAATAATGAAAAAATATTTTGTTTTTCTATTTATAGTTTTTACTTTTTTATCCCTTAATTTAAAAGTTTTTGCAGATGCTAGCTCTGGTTTTATTCCAGGGCAGATTTGGTATTCTAACGATAATTTAGTAGCAGGAGAGACTGTAAATATTCACACAGCTGTATGGAATGCTGAAAAGAATTCTATATCAGTAAAAGTACAATTCTACGACAAAGATACTATCCTAGGCACTAGAGATATTGTACTGTCTTCTCTTGAGTTAAAAGATGTATACATCCCTTGGAAAGTAACATCTGGGGATCATACTATTTCTGCAAAAATTACTTCATCGGTGGTTACTATTTCAGGGAAGAAAGAAAATGTTACACTAGAACGTTCTTCAACATCTAACGATAAGCAGTTTGTTCCTGTAGTAGCAAAAAATGAAAAGGGGCAAGAAGTAGAAAGTAGTATTGAGAACAAATTGGGAAATGCTGGAGAAAAAATAAACGAAATGTTGCCTGAAGAAGTAAGTACTTTTATTAGTGACAAATTTGCTGTTGTAGAAAATTTCCGTGAAGAAAAGAGTGGCCAAGTAGACATAGCAAAAGAAAAAGCGAATAAAGAAATGGAAGTAATAAAAAGTAGAGAAAAGGAAAATGGCGGTAAGGTGGCCAGTGCAAGCACCGACACTATGAGTGCCACAGAAAAGCCGATTACATACATAAAGGTATTTTTATTTACTATTTTGTCTTTCATTTTAGCTAGTAAATTTATTTTCTATGGTCTTTTAATAATTATTCTATTTCTTATTTTACGCTCTATTTATAGGCGGATAAGGGGTTAATAGCTCATTTGTAAACATAAGCTTTTTAAAGTATACTTTGATAATGAAAAGGGCTGTTTTTGACGTTATTTTGTTTATTTCTGTCTTCACTTTTCCTTGGTGGATTAGTGTTTTACTCTTATTGGTTGGGATGTTTATTTTTAAAAACTTTTATGAATTTATCATTGCTAACGTCATAGTTTATTCTCTTCATGCAGTACCAGGGGACAGGCTTATCACATCACCGATATTTTATTCTCTCTTGGTTGTAATTATTTACATTGTTATTCAAATTATTAGAGATAATATTATTTTATATAAAAAATAAAATGAGATTCCATGTCGGTCACAATCGAATAAAAAGGAATATTGATCCAGATGAAATTTTTCTAGATTCAAAGAATTTACCAAATTTCAATACTCAGCAATTTGAAGGTAGACTAGAAAAACCAATTCCTAAAACTTCCATAATTAATATAGGTTTATTTTTTATTGTGGTAGCAGTTATTTTTATTATTCAGACCGTCAATTTACAAGTTGTAAAAGGTGAAGCATATTTTAAAAAAAGTGAAAATAATACTCTAGAAAAGAAACCTATTTTTGCTGACAGAGGGCTTATATATGATCGTAATGGAGTCCTTCTTTCTTGGAATACATGGGACAAGGAAGATATAAATAAATTGTCTTCTCCAAAAAGAACATATATAGATGAGCCAGGTTTCGGGCTTCTTTTAGGATATGTCAGTGCTCCAGCGAAAGATTCATCGGGGTTTTATTGGCAAGATAAATTTATTGGCAAAGACGGGGTAGAAAGTTATTTTAATGATAGGCTTACTGGAGAGAATGGAGAACGCATTACTGAGACAGACGTGAAAGGTGAAGTTCAATCCGAGAATATTGTCTTATTACCTAAAGCAGGGGAAGATCTTACACTTTCTATTGATGCGAAAATTCAAGCGAAAATGTATAAATCAATTTCCGAAATGGCGAAGAATGTCGGATTCCAAGGGGGGGCAGGAGCAATTATGGATATACATACAGGGGAGATATTGGCGCTTACTAGTTATCCGGAATACAATGGGAATATTTTATCGGAAGGTGAAGATAGTAAAACTATAAAAGGATATTTCTCTGATAAACGCAAAGTCTTTCTTAATAGAACTGTCTCAGGGCTTTATAGTCCAGGTTCTATTGTAAAACCATTCTTAGGATACGGAGCATTGGTTGAGAATGTCATTTCTCCAGTGAAAACAATTTTTTCTAACGGTTCTATTTCTATTCCTAATCCATATTTTCCAGATAAGAAATCTGTGTTCAAAGATCACGGTTCATTCGGCTATGTGGATATGAAGAAGGCTATTGCTGTTTCTTCCGACGTTTACTTTTATGAAATTGGTGGAGGATTTGAAAGTCAGAAAGGATTAGGAATTGCAAACATAGATAAATATGCAAAAATTTTCGGAATCGGAGAAAAGACTGGAATTAATTTAAATGGAGAAAAGGATGGAACTATACCTACTCCTGAATGGAAAGCGAAAACATTCAAAGGTGATATATGGAGAATCGGAGATACTTATAACACTTCTATCGGTCAGTATGGTTTCCAAGTTACACCTCTCCAAATGGTCCGAGCTGTGGCTGGTATTGCAAGCATGGGAACATTTTATACTCCGCATATTACACACAATGACAGTAATTTTGAGTCACAAAAGGAAGTTGTCGATGTAGATGAAAATATGATGAAGGTAATACATGAAGGAATGCGAATGGCAGTCACAGAAGGGACAGCCACAGCTTTGCATTTACCAAACATAGAAGTGGCAGCAAAGTCTGGTACGGCTCAGGTGGGAGTGGGGAATACAAATACCAACTCTTGGATTGTTGGATTTTTCCCTTATGATAATCCGAAATATTCTTTCGCTCTTGTTATGGAGCGTGGACCCAAAGAGGCCTCTGGAAATGCTACTCGCGTAATGAGTGAAGTCGTGGATTATATGAGTGTGTATACAGATTATTTAAAATAATTCTTTCGCAAGGACAGTCCTTGCGAAAATGAGTCATTTTTTCTCTTTGACTTTTAATGAAAAAATCGGTATTATAAGGGTATTACTAAGGATGAATTTTAAGCTTTAAATACTATATGGATGAAATAAATTATATAACAGAAGATAAGAAAAAGGATTTAGAAGAAGAACTTAACCACCTAAAAACAGTAAGACGAAAAGAGATTTTAGAGTCACTAGAGGCAGCTCGTGCACTTGGTGATTTATCTGAAAATGCTGAATATCATCAAGCACGTGAAGACCAAGGTAAGACAGAAGACCGTATAAATCAGATAGAGCATATGCTGAAGTCATCTGTGGTTGTGAAGAAGCACTCTAGTGCTAGTGTTGAGATCGGAACTACTGTAACCGTAAGAAAGGAAAATTCTAAAGATACAGTTTGCTATAGTATAGTCGGGTCTGAAGAAGCTGATATGTCACTCAATAAAATTTCAAACAAATCACCATTAGGTGAAGCACTTTTTGGCAGAACAAAAGGAGATGTTGTATCTATCAAAACCCCTAAGGGTCTAGTCAAATACACTCTTGTTGATATACAATAGAGTATATGGCCTCAATCGAAGAACTACGCGACGCGCGAATTAAAAAGTTAGAAATATTAAAAGAACAAGGGCAAGATCCGTACACTGCTCAGTCTTTTCGTACTCATACGATAAAAGAAGTTATAGATGGTTTCGAAATTCTTTCTAAGGATAATAAAGAAGTTACTATAGCTGGAAGAGTAATGTCTCTTCGAGGTCAAGGGGCGCTTATATTTTTCAATATTACAGATGGTAGTGACTCATTCCAAGGATTAATTAAGAAAGGAGAAATAGAAGATAATCTCTTTAAGCTTTTTGTTGATGCTATAGATATCGCTGACTTTATAGAAGTTACAGGTACTTTATTTAAAACTAAAACCGAACAACAAACGGTTCTTGTGAAGAGTTGGAGAATACTTACAAAAGCATTACAACCGCTTCCAGAGAAATGGCACGGTCTCCAAGATATAGAAGAAAAGTTTCGTAAAAGATATCTTGATATTCTCACTACCGATGAACTTAGAGAGCTTTTTGAAAAGAAAGCAAAATTCTGGGAAGTCACAAGAACGTTTATGAAAGAGCACGGCTTCCTTGAAGTAGAAACTCCAACTCTTGAAATTACAACAGGAGGAGCAGAAGCAAATCCATTCAAGACGCACCATAAAGATTTTGATGTTGATGTTTATCTTCGTATTTCAGTCGGAGAGCTTTGGCAGAAGCGCTTGATGTCGGCTGGTTTTCCTAAAACATTTGAAATCGGTAGAGTTTACAGGAATGAAGGAAGTAGTGCAGACCATCTTCAAGAATTTACAAACATGGAATTCTACTGGGCTTATGCAAATTATAAAGATGGAATGAAACTCGCAGAAGAACTTTATCAAAAGATTGCGATGGATGTCTTTGGGACAACTGTATTTGAGACAAGGGGACACAAGTTCGACCTTGCTGGTTCATGGCCTGTCATAGAATATCGCGAAGAAGTTTTGAAGCAGACTGGGATAGATGTATTAAAAGCAACAGAGAAAGAAATGAGTGATAAGCTCGATGAAATTCATATTAAATACGAAGGAAACAATCGTGAAAGATTAATGGATACACTTTGGAAATATTGCCGAAAGAATATTGCGGGTCCAGCATTTTTGATACATCATCCTAAATTAGTTTCTCCATTATCAAAAGCATGCGCTGATAATCCTGAATTGACAGAACGATTCCAAATTATTATCGCCGGAAGTGAAGTAGGGAATGGATTCTCTGAATTGAACGACCCTATTGACCAGCGAGCTCGATTTGAAACACAACAGAAATTAATAGAAAAAGGGGACGAAGAAGCAATGATGCCAGAATGGGATTTCGTAGAAATGCTAGAACACGGTATGCCTCCAACTTGTGGTTTTGGATTCGGTGAGAGATTGTTCTCTTTTATGGTAGATAAACCAGTTCGTGAGACACAACTATTTCCACTAATGAAGCCAAAAGAGTAAGACTTAAAAATATGTTTGAAATTTCTGAGTAGGTGTGGGCTCGCCGGAGCAAGCGGTGGCTTGCGGAGAGGGATAAGCGAAGAAATTTTAAATATATTTTGAAGTTTTAATTTTTAATAAAAAATAAAAAAGCCGTCTTTCCATGAAAGACGGCTTTTGGGTTCTTTAATATCTAAGAATGGTTCCATTTTCACTGCACTTTCGTATGGAAAACAATGCTGGTTTCTGCTGAGGCTTTAGGCGCTCAACCTGTCATTGTCTTATTCTTAGACGGATTCGGCTACTTTTTCAATATTAGCCGGTAAATTAAAGAACTATATGTGGGAGATTTCAGGGTTATTCTAGTATAGATGCTAAATTAAGTCAAATTTTAAATTTTTTAAGTTATCCACAGTTAAGTGGGGTATTTTGTTTGTATTGTGGGTCAAAGTGGTTTATAATATAAGCAAGTGGGATATAGTGGGAAATCAATTTTTAATCCATTTTTATCTCACAAAACATTTATGCTTATTGGAGAATACACACATACACTTGATGATAAGAATAGAATGTCATTACCCGTTAAATTCCGAAAGGAGATGGGGAAGAGTGTTGTTGTTGCTCCAGGTTTAGATAACTGTCTTTCTATCTTTACGACGAAAGAATGGCAGAAGGTTTCCGAAAAACTTTCTGACTCATCCATGCTCGCAAGTGATAATAGAAGTTTCTCGAGATTTATATTTGGTCAAGCTGTGATAGCAGATGTAGACAGTAACGGACGAATATTAATCCCGGAAAATTTGAAGAATCGTTCAGGCCTTACAAGTAAGGTTGTGGTTATTGGCGTGCAAAATCGTGCAGAAATTTGGAATGAAAAGACATGGAATGATTACAAGAAGAAAGTAGAAACACAGGCAGATGCCCTCGCAGATAAATTAGGGCAAATAGGAGTTCTTTAATATGACACATATACCAGTTTTGAAAGATGAATCCATAAAAGGTCTTTCGATAAAAAAGGGAGATGTAATAGTGGATGGCACACTAGGTGGAGGAGGACACACATTTGAAATAATAAAACTCTTCCATAAAGATGTGAAAATTATCGGCCTTGATCTAGACATTGATGCAAAGAATCGTACGAAAGAAAAAATAGGTGATACGCCATCCTCATTTACTTTTGTGAATAGAGGTTTCCAAGATATCGATAAAGTTTTAAAGGATTTAGATATAGAAAAAGTCGATAAGATATTGCTTGACCTTGGAATCAGTTCGTTTCAATTAGAAGTAGCAGGAAGGGGATTCTCATTCTTAAAAGATGAACCACTTCTAATGACTATGAGAAAAATAGAAATGGACGATATGGATTTAACTGCTCGCGATATTGTGAACACTTGGGATGAAGAAACATTAGCGAATATCATTTACGGTTTTGGAGAAGAAAAATATTCCAGAAAGATTGCAAAGAAAATTGTTGAACGAAGGAAAGAGAAAGAAATAGAAACAACTTTTGACCTTGTGAAGATTATCGATGAAGCAGTAGGGAAGAATTATAAAGGAATGCGGATTCATCCAGCGACAAGAACATTCCAAGCATTAAGAATAGCGACAAATAGTGAACTTTCAAATTTAGAGCAGGTTATAGAAAAAGGTTTTAACTGTCTATCTGCAGGTGGACGTATGGCAATAATTACTTTCCATAGTCTGGAAGACAGAATGGTGAAAAAAGCATTCGTAGAATTAAAAAAAGAAGGCAGAGCAAATATATTAACAAAAAAACCGATTACACCGAGTGAAGAAGAAATAAAATTAAATCCTCGCTCACGTAGCGCAAAATTAAGATTAATAGAAAAAATATAAAATATTATGACAAAAGCAAAAGCAATTACAAATGATATAACACAAAATATAAACACACAAAAAACACTTTTGCGTATTCTTATTATCGGTTCTGTTATGCTCTTTTCTGTATATATTTACTTAATAGGCTCTATTACATTCAATGTTATTGCCCGTAAGTCACTAGAAAATACTGAAGTTGAGCTTAAAAGTCGCGTAAATCAACTAGATTTAGCCTATTTAAGCAGCATCAATAAAATGGATAAGGAATATGCATTATCATTGGGTTTTGTGGATGCAAATAATAATATCTTTGCATCACGTGATATTAATCATGTTGCTATTAGATAATGAAATTATCATCATTTCAAATAAGAATAAGATTCGTTATTTTCTCTATTTTTGTCGTGGCTCTTATTCTTATAACTCGTCTATTCTTTGTCCAAATTATACATAGAAATTTATATATAGACCGTGCTGATAAACAATATATAACTCCATCGAGCAATATTTTTAATCGTGGTGGAATATTTTTCTCTAAAAAAGATGGTTCGCTTGTTACGGCTGGAACAGTTGTTTCTGGTTTTAAATTAGCGATAGTTCCTAAAGATATAGTAGACGTAGAAGATGCATATACTAAACTTGATCCATATATGGAGATGGACAAGGAGGTATTCTTAGCGAAAGCTTCAAAGAAGAATGATCCATATGAAGAAATTGCAAAAGGGTTATCCAAAGAGCAAATAACTGAAATAGAAAATTTAAAAATTAAAGGAGTTTCTATTTATAAAGATAAATGGCGTTTCTATCCAGGGAATAATCTTGCTTCTCATACTATAGGATTTCTGGCTTATAAGGGGGATACTTTATCTGGGCAGTACGGGTTGGAACGTTTTTATAATGCTACTCTCTCGAAGCCAGAAGATGAAGCATATGTTAATTTCTTTGCTGAAGTTTTCTCTAATATAAGGGATACAATTTCTAATACTAACAAAGGAGACGTTATTACGACCATTGAACCAGTAGTTCAATATAATTTAGAAAAAGAATTAACTGAAACTTTAGAAAAATGGCACGCTGATCAAATAGGAGGAATTGTTATGAATCCTGAAACAGGGGAAATTTACGCAATAGCTGGAATGCCCGACTTTGATTTAAATAATTTTAAAAGTGTAACAGATGTTGGAGTTTATCGTAATCCAATTGTAGAAAACGTTTTAGAATTTGGATCAGTGATAAAGCCATTAGTCATGGCAGCAGCTATTGATAAAGGGGTAGTGACTCCAGAAACTACTTACTTCGACGCGGGGCATGTGATTGTAGATAAAAAAACAATAAATAACTTTGACAAGAAGGGCCGTGGAACAGCAACAATGCAAGATGTACTCGACCAATCATTAAATACTGGAATGGTGTTTATTGAAACTAAACTTGGTCATGATTCTTTCCGTACTTATATGAAATCTTATGGGATAGGTGAGAAGACAGGTATTGATCTTCCAAATGAGACCTCAGGACTTATAAAAAATTTAGAAAGTCCACGTAATCTTGAATACGCGAATGCTTCCTTCGGTCAGGGAATTGCTCTTACTCCAATAGAAGCAGTGAGAGCGTTCGCTATTCTTGCGAATGGTGGCAAACTAGTGACCCCTCATTTAGTAAAAGAGGTAAAATATGAAAATGGATTTTCTAAAAAAATGGAATATCCTTTTATTAAAGAAAATCTACTTAAAAAAGAATCCACAGACACAGTTACTAAAATGCTCGTTCATGTGTTTGAATCGTATGATAAAGGAGTACATAAAATGGATAACTATAGCATCGCCACAAAAACAGGTACTGCACAAGTGGCAAGAGAGGACGGAAAGGGATATTATACAGATAGGAATACACATTCCTTTTTCGGTTATTTCCCCGCATATGAACCGAAATTCTTAGTCTTCTTATTCCTTAAAAACCCAAAAGAAGTAAAATATGCCTCACAGACACTCATTCCGCCGTTTGAAGATATTACTAAGTTTATTCTGAATTATTATAATGTTCCTCCCGATAGATAATTATGAAAAAGATTTTTAAAAATATAATTGTTTTAATAATTACTTGGCAAGCAAAATTAATTCTTGCAAGATATAATCCTAAAATAATAGCGATTACCGGCTCTGTCGGTAAAACATCTACTAAAGATGCTATTTTCGTTGTGCTATCTAAATTTAAAACAGTTCGAAAGAGTGAGAAAAGCTTTAACAGTGAGATAGGTCTACCTCTCACTGTCCTTGGTGCGCCAAACGGCTGGGATGATCCATTTATTTGGCTTGAAAATGTAATTCGCGGATTTCATTTAATATTATTTAAACAGCCATACCCAGAATATTTAGTATTAGAGATTGGAGTAGGGAAACCAGGAGATATGAAAAAGAACGTTACTCCTTGGCTTCGTCCAGATGTTGTTGTTGTAACTCGTTTCCCTAATAAGCCAGTTCATGTCGAATTTTTCGGGTCAGCTGAAAAAATAATAGAAGAGAAGAGTGCACTAGTTGGAGCTCTTAAAAAAGGAGGAATACTTATTCTTAATCATGATGATGAAAAAGTTTATTCTTTGCACGAGAAATCAAATGAAAGAACAGTATCTTTCGGAATGAGTGAAAATTCTACTTATCATTCTATGTATCCTACTTATCTATACACCGAGCGAAATGGAATTAAAGTTCCAAATGGTATTAATTTTAAGTTAGAGTATGAAGGTCATACCTTCCCAGTAATGCTACCGAATATTCTAGGTATGCATAATATTGGCCAAGCCTTGGCTGCTATCGCTTGCGCAAATGAGCTTGGATGTGATTTACTTCTATCTATTAATGCTGTAAGTGAATATATTACTCCTCCTGGACGACTATCTCTTATTGAAGGTATTAATGACTCTATGATAATAGATGATACTTACAATTCTTCTCCTGTTGCTATGGATGCTGCAATAATAGTACTTCACGACATAGAAGCAAAAAGAAAGATTGCCGTACTCGGCGATATGCTTGAGCTAGGAAAGTTCACAGATGAGGAGCATATAGCTGTTGGTCATAAGATTGCCAGCGTAGCAGATTTGCTTGTAGTAGTAGGACCAAGGGCAAAGCTGATAGCAGAAGGAGCTCTGGAGAAAGGATTCCAGCAAAATAATATTTATTCTTTTGATTCATCGAAAACTGTAGCCAAGTTCTTAGAAGGAATAATAGAAAAGGGTGATGTTGTATTAATGAAAGCCTCACAAGGAGTGAGATTAGAGCGTGCGGTAGAAGTGATAATGAAGCATAAAGAACAGAAGAGAAAGTTGCTCTGCCGACAAGATAAAGAATGGCAGAATAGATAAAAAATCCCCGTAATAAAATTACGGGGATTTTGTTTGTTGTTACAACCTTTTTAAAATTTTAAATAAATAAGAAGCGAACTGTGGAGCAAGTGTGATGTCGAATATGCTTCCACCAGTCCTTTTGTCGTATCCGCGGGTGATTGTGTTGGTCATTATTATTTTTTTGAAAGGATTCAAATAAAATAATTTATTCCTCCAACCCAAAGTTAGAACCGCGTGAGTTGCCAGCAAGAAAATTGATTTCACTTCACACTTTTGAAGCATACGAGCTGTTTCGTTTGCTGTGCCGCCGGAAGCTACTTCATCTTCAATCATTATCATAATCTTGTCGGTTACGAGCTCAGGAGTTATGTGATATAACTCTTCGAAATGATAATATTCCCTGAACTCTTTGGATAGATTTTCCAATATTTCTTCTTTATCCTTAACAATGGAAGTTTCTCTGTTGTATTCTCTGTTTTTAAGGTTAAATATAACAGGACACCGAAGAATACGAGCTATGTTTACAGCTCTAGGTATGGAGCCAGCATCGGGAGCATATATTCTTGCTATGCTCATATTTTCAGACGGGATATATGTCTGAATAGTGTTGGCAAACTGCATAGATGGGTCGATCTCGTGAAATTTAATATCATAATCTTCACAATATTTTGCCATCTTGTTCGAATGAGGAGTAGCCACCAGTAATTCATTCACACCGCAAACGCTTAGCAGGTGAATAATTTTCCTCAACCGCTGGATTTCATCTGGCTTTGCAATTTTCCTGGACCACTTTTCTTTATCATCTTCAGTCATTATTGGGTCTTGTCTGCGGTTCCAGAGAAAGGGGAGCACTGCAATGATATGGCGG
>DATGWJ010000021.1:0-81247 GCA_035299545.1 Minisyncoccota bacterium
ATTGTTTATAGTGGTTGGACTGCCGACAGCATTACCTATTTTAGAAGTTAAAGCAGTACTCTTTATAGTACCATCTGTATCTAGAGAGACGGATAGGTATTCGTTTAGTATTGTTCCCCATTCGTTGTTGTCTTGTCCTACGGTTGGTAAGCGTGCCATAATATTTTATTTAAGTTAAAAAATTAAACTGATATACACACATTGTAACATATAAAAAAAGTAAATAAAATAAAACTCCCCTAGACCTGGTCTAAGGGAAGATTTTAATCTTTTTTGTATGTGTAGATAGTCACTTTTGCTGGGCGGATGACACGGTCACCTATTTTGTAGCCCACTTGGAAGACTTTTTCTATTATATGATCTTTTGATTCATCGTCTGTAGGAATTGCGCTAACTGACTGATGAATAGATGGATCAAATGGCACACCCGATTCACTTATTTCTTCAATTCCAATATTACTTAAACCAGAAAGAAATTGTTTGTGAATAGATTTTATGCCATCTTGCCATTCTTTATCTAATTTATCCCAATGTTCCTTATTTGCGAAAGCCATTTCGAAACTATCAAAAGCGGGTAGAAGTTTTTCTACTATTTTCTCTTTTGTTAAAATCGAAACATTTTCCCTTGTAGAAGTAAGTTCTTTTTGAAGATTAATATAATCCGCTTTTGCTCTTTGCCATCCAGTAAGATACTCTTCTTTTTCTTTATGACAAGTTTTAAGTTCTTCTCGCAATTTCTTAACAGTATCTTTAGTAGGTAGCTCTTCTCCATCCTCTGTGCTTTCAATATAACTTAAATCATCTATGTTTTCAGAATCTGGAGTATGTAAACTTTCTTCTATATTATCTTCATCTTTAAAATATTCATTATTTTCGTTTTCTATTTCTTTATCGTTCTTCATGATTTCAGTATACAAAAAATCAAATTTTTTGCAAAATTAAAAAAGAGATAGCCATAAAGACTATCTCTATTAAATTCTTACTAATTTTAACTAGTACTATACCCTCTTTCTTGAGCGACTTTTAAAAGTTCATTACCGTCATCATCTGTTTCGGGTGGTACAATTACTTCTTCATCTTTAGAAGAAACTTCTTTTGCTATTCCACGAGACCCACATACCGGACATATTACACAACGTATAGGAAGTGTAAAATATACATGCTCCTTTATAGTGCCACACTGAAATTTAATTATTTTCTTCATTTTTACCTCCATTTTTACTATTTGTTATATTATACCATTATTTACGTAAAAAGTAAATATACATTTAAAAAGCGTGGTTTTTATTTATTAAAAACTACGCTTTTTTATTTTTCTACATTAGAACCATTTTTATGAATGGGACAATTCTGGTTCTTTTTCATTAGATTACTCATTACTCCGATAAATGACCTCGTATATACACAAGTGCACCTAGGGTCAATTCTACCCACCCCCCTACACTTTGGACACGGAGCAAGATCATGAACACTCTCGTATTCATAACCACACATACTACATTTTAATTGTACCATTCTAAGGTCCTCCTTTTACACTTTATATAATAGTACAATAATTTATATAAAAGGCAAGGTGAATAAAAAGTACAGTATTCATAAAAGAAAAAACCCCGAAGGGTTTTATCTCTTACTCCACTGTGGAGATTTTCTTGCTTTTTTGAGTCCGAATTTCTTTCTTTCAACACGTCTAGGATCACGCTTAAGCATTTTTGCTTTCTTAAGAACATGACGTAGTTCAGCATCATGAAGGACAAGTGCTCTAGATATACCATGTCGTACAGCTTCTGCTTGAGCGTGTATACCCCCTCCTTTTGTTGTAGCTATAACTTCAAACTTCTCTGCAGGGCTTGCTGTCTCAAATGCTCCAGTTACAATCTTTTTCAAATCTGCAGTTGGGAAATATTCTGTGAAATCTTTTCCGTTGATAGTATAAGAATTCTTTGTAGCTTTTATAAGACGAACAACAGCAGTAGCAGTCTTTCTTCGTCCTATTGCTCTCACATACTTCTTATCTTTAGTTGTTGATTTTTTCTCTTTTTCCATATATTAATCTTTAATTGTTAAGTTCTTCATCATACGAACTCGTAATTTATTTGCTGGTAACATCCCATAAACAGCTAATTCATATAAACCTTTCCAGCCTTTCTTTTCTATTATTTTAGCATTTGTTTCCATTTTGAAACCTCCTGGTTGACCAGAATATTTTTCATGTAAAGTTTCATTCATGCGACGTTCAGACATTTTTGTCTTACTAGCATTTGTAATAACCACAAGAACATCTGCCACCTTGTTTGCTATATAATCGGGTGTATTTTTACCCATAAGTGCCTTAGCTGCTTCACTTGCAACTCGGCCCAATACTCTTCCTTCTGCGTTTATTGTGTATGTTGTAGTCATAATATTATATAAATTCAATCATAGCCATTTTACTTGCATCCCCCGCTCGACGTGGAAGTTTTGTAATGCGAGTATAACCACCAGCACGGTTCTTGTACTTTGGAGCTATTTCATTAATTAATTTATTTGCTTCCGCTGTAAGATTATATAAACGTGAAATAACTACGCGTCTAGATGCTAGTGTGCCAAGATTTGCTTTTGTAATTAGTTTTTCGATAGCAGGGCGAAGCTCTTTTGCTTTTGCTTCTGTTGTTTCAATTTTCCCATGCTTAATAAGCGACAACATAAGACCCTTTAACAAGGCGTGACGCTGACTACTGTCTCTTCCAAATTTTCTAACACTTGAGTGATGTCGCATATTATTTTAATTACTGATTACTAATGACTAATTACTGATTGATTATTTTAGAGTTATTCCGTATTCACTAAGAACTTTTTTAATTTCTTGAATACCTTTATCCCCAATTCCTTCAATTTCTAATAAATCTTCCTTTTTCTTTCTTGCTATTCCTCCAATTGTTCTGATGTTTGCACCAGTTAAAGCATTTAGAGTTCTAGTAGATAGAGAAAGTGTATCGATTCTTGTCTTTAAGATGTCAGTAAATTCATTACTTTCACCTTTTTCTGAATCCTGTTTTGTATCTTTATTGTTTTCCTCTTTATCTACTTCTTTACTGATAACTCTGTGAGCTACTGTAAAGCCAATAATAGCTTGTAACTGTTCTACCATAATTGTTATAGCTTTTTCAAGTGCTTCACGTGGTGAAAGAGTTCCATCTGTCTCGATAGTCATACGTAAACGGTTGTGATTTGTCTTGTCACCTACACGCATATTCTCTACTTCATAAGCCACACGGCGAATAGGTGTAAAGATTGCATCAAGAGAAATAACACCTACTTCATTCTTATTCTTTTGGTGCATTTCTTTGGGAACAAATCCTAGGCCTTTTTCAATTGTCATTTCAATTGAAAGTGCATTCTTACCAGTTACTTCTGCTATATATAATTCAGGATTAAGAACTTCTACTTGACCAGTAACTTTTATATCACCAGCTGTAATCTTAGCAGGTCCTTTTACTTCTAGTTTTACTGTCTGAGGCTCATCACTATTTAATCGGAAACGAATTTGTTTCAAGTGGAGGAGTATTGTGACAACATCTTCTTTTACACCATCAACAACAGAAAATTCATGCTCAACTCCTTCTATTTTAAGAGAAGTTATAGCTGCTCCAGTTAAAGATGATAATATGATGCGTCGTAGTGAATTACCTAAGGTATGTCCGTACCCAGGATAAAGACCATCTATCTCATAAACACCCTTTGTGCCTACTTCGGAAATGATAGATAATTGTGACGGTAGTATAATGTTTAAATCAGACATAATTTATATGATTTTAGAGAGTTTTGGACTCTCAAATTATTTATAAAATTTAACTATACTTTATTCTTAACGACTATAAAATTCTAGCACAGTGTTAAGGTCAATATATCCTTCAGTATTTTTTGGCTTTCCTTGAACGGAACCTGACAAGCTATCAACATTAAACGTTAACCAATTTGGACAGGTATATTCCTTCATTTTATTTGCCATGTCTCCAAAAAGAACACTTTTCTTACTACCTTCACGTACAGCTATTATATCTCCAATTTGTACGTGTTGTGAAGGCACAGTAGTCTTCTTCCCATTTACTGTAATATGACCATGAGAAACCATTTGTCGAGAAAGACGGCGAGAATGTGTAAGACCTAGTCGGTAAACTACGTTATCAAGACGATTTTCTAGTAATTCAAAAAGATAATCTGTAGCAATAACACCCTTCTTAGCAACTGATTCTTTAATATAATTTGAAAATTGGCGTTCACTTATGCCATACATAAAACGAACCTTTTGCTTTTCTATAAATTGTGTAGCGTAACCAGAGAGAGGCTTTGGTCTTTTATTCTTACTATTCTTTGCATGTCTTGCTTCAGATGCAGCAAATTTAGCTGTTTGACATTTCTCAAACACTCCTGGTCCTAATCTTCTACAAATTTTATATTGTTGAACTGTTTTCATAATTTTATTTAAAACTTACCTACGGCAAGCAGGTTTTATACTCTTCGTGGCTTCTTTGGTTTTGGGCCATTGTGAGGAACTGGAGTCATATCATTTACTCCTGTAATATCAATATCGTATGCCATGAAAGCACGAATTGTAGGTTCCCGACCACTACCTACTCCTTTTACAACTACATCAACTTCTTTAATTCCTAATGCTTTTGCTTTTTCTCCTATAACAGAGCCTGCCTTTGAAGCAGCGAATGGAGTTCCTTTCTTAGCTCCTTTAAAGCCAAGAGTTCCAGCTGAAGTCCAGAATAAAGTATTACCTTCCTTATCAGACAAAACTATCTTTGTATTATTAAAAGTAGCTTCTACATGTAATGTTCCTGCGACAATTTTCTTCTTTGGAACCTTTACTGTTTGCTTCGGAGATGCACTTTCAACAACCCCTTCAGGGCTCTCTACTTTATTTTCATCTTCTTTTGTTATAATTTTTACCTTTCCCATAAAATTAGTTTTTAGTGATTAGTTTCTAGTTAGTTTAATTTTGTCTTTATTGCTAGTTGCTAGAACCTAGTCACTAGCACCTACCTCCTATGTCTTACTTTCTTTTCGACGACCAGATGCCATTGTCTTTCTGACATTACCTCGCACTGTTCGAGAGTTGGTCTTTGTTCGTTGACCATTTACTGGTAATTTTCTCATGTGTCGAACACCTCTGTATGTTTTAATGTCTTTCAATCTTTTTACGTTTGCTGCAATTTCTCGTTTTAGAGCTCCTTCGATAGGCATAGCTTCTATAATTTTACGAATTGCATTCTCTTGGTCTACAGTTAATGAATCAGCTTTTATATTTGGATCAATATTTACTTCTTTTAATATTGACTTCGCACGAGAAATGCCAATACCATAAAGACTGGTAAGTCCGATATATAAATGTTTGTCGTTGGGGATATTAATACCTAAAATTCTCATATATAAAATTATTGTTTTTGTTTGTGCTTAGGATTAGAACAAATAACACGAAGATGACCACTTCGTTTAATTAATTTACACTTTGTACAAATTTTTTTAACTGCTGATTTGATTTTCATTTTTTATATAAATGCTAAAGAAAAATAAAGGGCTTTTACCCTGTATTTTTACTAACAAGCGCACGTTTCCCTACAATACACTAATTTAATAAAATACGCAATACCTAACCTCTTTTTATAATTCTCCCCTTACCTCCATAGGGGTCAAGTAACACTTCTACCCTATCTCCTACTAATACTTTAATTCTGTGCATTCTCATCTTACCGGAAAGGTATGAAATTATGATTTTTCCATCACCTATATCTACTCGGAAAAGAGTATTTGGAAGTGCCTCCGTAACAGTACCTATAACAATGTTTTTTTCGTCGTTTTGATTCATTTATCTATAGATAGTATAACAAAAAATCAATTAATAGTCAAATTACTGCATGTTAATGATTATTTTAGATATATCTTCTGGAATGTTCTTCTGCCAAGGTGGAAAAACTTTCACTATTGCCGATGAGATACCAGGGTCTTGTCTGAAAACAGAAAGTACATCATTTTTAGGAATTCCTAGTAATTTTAATTTTAAGGATTCAATATCTGGTTTCCAGATTGCATTTATATTACCAGTAAGATAAAAAGGAACACTACTCATATCTTTAGTTATTAATTGATTTGGGTTAACAAAATTAAAAGAAAGTTCATCTAAGTCAGAAATAGTAATTTCTTTTAATTCATCTCCTTTAATATTTGGGAAAGATACTCTAACTATGTTTTTTACTAAACTTTCTTCTTTAAGTAGAATGACTGCAAGCGTACCCTCCATTTCTACTTCCGCTTCTGGAGTTTTTGAGAAAGAATTATTCCCTGTAGTGTATGTAAACTTGGCTGCATTAGGATACAAGATATAACCTTCAGGCACCATGGCTTCTACTTGTTTGAATAAACTTTCTTTAAGAGAAGTATTTGCAATATTATCTATATTTTTTTGATTACTACTGTCCACAGCATACACTATTCCTGAGGCTCCTCCAGCAAGAGGATCTTTTAATTTTCCATAGATTTTATTATATTTTGCAGTTCCCTTAAATACATTTATACGAAAGTTTTCTGGGCTTCCATTATATGCATCACCTGGAAGAAATGAAGTAATCTTCACAGTTATTTGCCCTGGAACTATTTTTTTATTCACTGTTTTATATCCAGGAATAGATACAGTGCTATTTGTCTTATATGTTTTACCATCATCGTCAGATACATAAGTGCCTACGCCAATCCTTTGTGCTTGTGCACTGAACTCATTATATAGTGTGATACTTCCCTCTGCTTTCAAAGAAACTTCTTTTGGTTCTGTTAATACAATATTTACAGGTTTCTTGTCGGAAGTTATCATTATTTCAAAATTAACATCATTACTATTCTCATCTTTTGATGCAATAAATTGCTTGTTTTTGTAATTTAATAATTCGTATTTTGAAGTTATAGTTATATTGGCTTTTTGAAAAGCATTTCCACTCCAATACGCCGCTCCCACAAGAAGAGCTAGCAAAAATATAACTAGAGTAAGATTGTGTAAAACCTTTGGTTCTTTCCTTTCTCGTGGAGTACTATAGAACCTCTGCTTTTCTTTCTTTATACTCTTAAAATATTCATTTATTTTCTCCTTTTCTCTTTTTTCTTCCTCTTTTGAAATTTCTTCATAGGCATCTTCTTCCTTTTTATTTATATGAATATTTTTTGCTAACTCTTCATGATGAATAGCAGGAGTAACAATTTCTTTCTTCAAAGAAGTTTGTTTTCTATTCTTATTTAATTTCATATCTTCTAGGATTATTTTATTCATATTATTTTATGGTTTTATTTTTAGCAGCTATGGATTCTATTATTAAAAATGGGTCAGCATTTCCTTCGTTTACTTTGCATGCATCTAATAACATAGGTGTATCTAGAGTAATGACATCGCATTTATTGTCTATAGCAGGTGTTTGAGAACTTTTCTCATTGCGGAATATGTCGGCAAACTTATTTATTATATCTTTATCTGCAGTTAAGAATATCGTGTTGGGTAAAATGAGACTATGAGGTAATGAATTTACGCATTTATTAAATGACTCTAGCCAAGAGTTTTCTACTGATTTTAAGACAGGTTCAAATTTGTCAGAACGAGATGTTTCAAGATTTTTATCATTATGTAAACCTATTATTTCTTCTACATCGCGTAGATCCATCTTTAATTTTTTAGAAATTGAATTTAGAAAAGTTTTTTTACCAAAAGGAAAAGATAGTGTTGATTTTAAAATTCCTTTAGAGACTACTCCTACATCTGTTACCTCACTACCGACATCGATTAATAAATATGAAAGGGGTGAGATATATTTCTCTCTTACAGCTAAATAAGTAGACAGAGTAAAAGAAGAAAAATTAATTCTTGTATCATGGAATGTTCTAGATAATGTTTCTCTAATACTATCTAAACAAATTTTAGGAGCTAATGATATTATCATATCAATTTCAAGATTTTTGCACTTCTTCCCGATTGGATCATCTACGAAATATCCATTTAAAAATACTGACATTGCATAGTGCTCTATCATCTCTGGCTTACTATCCACCTCGCCATACTTATCTTCGTATTGTTTATTAATTCCTAATAATTCTTTTTGTATTAAATCATCAGCTAGACGCGCAGTGAATACAAATGGCTTTTCTCTGTTTATTTTTATTTCCCTTACAGCAGACAGGTACCATGGAGATGAGAGTACACACATAATTTCTTCTGGCGCTCCACCCTTTTTATTATATAAAGAATTAGCCGTCTCGTTTAAGGCAGAAGTCATATCTTTTATAAATGTTTTTAAATCAGAAGTTTTACTAGATTTTATATCTGTACGAACTATTTTCTTGATAACTGGTATTGCATTACTTTTAAGTGGTATATCCACAATGGCACCACCCACACTTCCAGACCCAATATCAAAAATGGCTATCGTTTTTTCTTTCTTTGAAGATGAAAATAATCCCATATATATACATAGTATACTACAGGATAGGTAAAATACTCAATAATTTAAGTAATTTATTCGAGAATTGCTTTTATTCGACGAATTCCCTGAGAGCTAGCTTCTTCTTTTTGTATTTTGAAGTGACCCAATTCTTTTGTATTTGAAACATGGGGCCCTCCACAGAATTCTTTTGAGATAGCATTACCATTTTCATCTTCGATAAAGTAAACAGAAACCACTTCGGGATATTTTGCTCCGAATTCCATTTGAGCTCCTATTTTCTCAGCTTCTAGAAGTGGCATTTCTTTACGAACTACATTTAAACCACGAGTAATTTTATCATTTACCCAATCTTCTACTTCCTTCTTCTCTTCTTCTGTAAGTTTATGATCGCAAATAAAATCCATTCGAAGACGTTCTTCGGTAATATTACTTCCCTTTTGTTTAATATCCTTACTTACTATCTCTTGAAGTCCCGCGAGTAACAAATGATGAGCTGTGTGTAAGCGAATTGTCTTCTCGCTATGGTTCGCAAGCCCACCCTTAAACATTCCAGCTGAAGATGTACGAGAAAGCTCTTGGTGTTCTTTTAATTTTTTATCAAAACTTTCAACGTCTACCTCCATTCCTCTTCTTTTTGCTTCCTCTATTGTTAATTCAATAGGAAAACCATAATTTTGATATAAATCAAAAGCATCTTCTCCACTTATCTTATTCCCAATAAGAACTCCATTGATCGATTTTACTTCATTAATAGGAACTCCACCCATTGTCTTAATATCTGAAATAGCAACTCCATTAACACTTTTAATCCTTATAAACTTTTTTAATCCATTTTCTAATGTTTGACGGAATTTGTTTTCTTCCTCAGTTATTATTCCCTTATCATTTAAATCATAAACGTCTTTGTAAATATTTTTTACTTTCTCTATATAAGTAGAAAGAGATTCCTTAGAAAATCTTGAGGCTCTTCGAATCAAGCGACGCAGAACATACCCTCTTCCTGTATTTCCGGGAATTACTCCATCAGAAATCATAAATAATGACGCTTTTATATGATCTCCTATAATTCTTTCTTCTCTTGTATTTTCTCCGTTAAATAAATCTGTTTCAAATACAGTTTTTACTCCTTGACTTACCATTACGATTCTCTCTAGTCCCATTCCAGTATCTACATTGTGTTGTGCAAGTTTACCGACAACTTTCCCATCTTTCTTCTCATATTCCATGAATACGTTGTTCCAAATTTCTACAACCTTTCCTTCTTCATCAGCTTTCACAAATTCCTCATGAGTCATATCACCAATAGGTTGCTCACTCACATCATAGAATATTTCTGTATCCGGACCACAAGGTCCGTTCTCTCCAGCGCTCCACCAATTATTTTTAGCAGGCAAAAAGTAAACCCGATTCTCAGGAATATATTTTTTCCAAATTTCAAACGCTTCCAAATCCTTAGGAGCGTTTTCATCTCCTTCGAAAACTGTCACATAAAGTTTATTCACATCAAGGCCAATTCCTTCATCTTTATTTGTCAGGAATTCAAAACTCCATTTTATGGCTTCTTCTTTGAAATAATCTCCAAGCGACCAGTTACCAAGCATTTCAAAAAATGTAAGATGTCTATTATCTCCGACTTCGTCTATATCGCCAGTTCGGACACATTTCTGAACATCAACTAAGCGTGTCCCCATTGGGTGTTTTTGCCCTAAAAGATAAGGCACTAGTGGTTGCATTCCTGCAGTATTAAAAAGCACAGATGGGTCGTTCTCTGGAACTAAAGAGGCAGAAGGTATTATCTTATGTCCACGGTTTTCGAAAAATTTAAGGAATTTCTCTCGGATTTCATTTGAGGTCATATGCATTCATATTATACTAAAAACACTAAACAGAAAAGCCCTCCGGTAATATCCCGGAGGGCTTTTCTTAGTTGTAATTATCATCCTGAGGATTATTTTCTTTAAAGAATTTTGATTTTCTTAACTGTTCTTCCAAGAACCAAAGAACAATAAATATGAATAAGGTTAGAATAGTAGTAATTATTGCAATATTAAAAAGTTTAAAACCAGCGGCCATTCCAATACCAGCAGAAACCCAAAGACCCGTGGCAGTAGTAAGACCCATTAATTTTGAATCTTTAGTGAAAATTAATCCAGCTCCAATAAACCCTATACCCACAACAATCTGAGAAATAAGTATTAAAGGATTTAACCCAGAAAAACCAGTATAGAACTTGACCATTTCATTTGAAATAATAACAAACAAAGCAGAACCCATTGATACAAGTGCGTACGTTCGCATTCCTGCTGTTTTGTGCGCCCATACACGCTCTGTACCTATAACCATACCCAATAGTAAAGCAACTAATAGACGAATAACCACATCTACAGTTGAAATATTTAAAAAGTTTTCCATAGTATAACCATTATCCCACAATGCCTCCACCCAAGCAAGCATTTACGTCATAAACAACAATAGATTGACCACTATCAACAAGTATATTTTTATCAAAAATTATTTTTGCCTTTTTATCTTCCGATACTTCTACCTTGCAAGAAAAATGCTCCCCATGATACCTAATCTGAGCAGTATACTTTTTGTCTTTCTCTGGAATACTCGATATCCAATTTACTTTTTCTATTTCCAAATAATTAGATTCTTTATTTCCCCCTGAACCTGGTTCAAGGGAGACTGTAATGGTATTATCTTTAATATTTTTAGATATAACATAAAGAGGTTTTTCGTTATCTTCTTTCTTGTTTACTCTAAACCCATGCCTTTCTCCAAGAGTGAAGAAAACAGCTCCATCGTGAGTACCTATAATTTCTCCTTTTTCATCTAAAACATTTCCTTTTTCAGATTTAATATAATGCTTCAAGAAATCTTTCATATCAAGTTGTCCAAGAAAACAAACTCCTTGGCTGTCCTTTTTTGTAGCAGTAGGAAGTTTATATTTTTCTGCAAGTTTACGAACTTCTGTCTTATTCAAGTGTCCAACAGGGAAAAGTGTGTGACGAAGATCTTCTTGTGTAAGAGTCCATAAAAAATAAGATTGATCTTTAGAATCATCTTTTGACTTGCGAAGCGCCAATAGTCCTTGAGAAGCGACGGGTGTGGGTGAGAAAGCGAATACATGGAGCTTTCGCAAGACCTTTTGAGATTTCTTTGTATTCAAAGAATCCAAAAGGTGTACTGCGCCTGTAAGGCGGGCCGGAGTATTTACAGCATAATGCCCTGTCGCAATAAAATCTGCGCCGTGGGATTTGGCAAAATTCCAAAACACTCCAAATTTTACTTCGCGATTACACATTACATCGGGGTTGGGTGTTTTTCCTTTTTTATATTCTTCTATCATATAGTCTGCCACACCTTCCTTGTATTCCTTTTCTGCATCACATTCCAAGAATGGAATACCTAGATGAGCACAGACACGCATCGCATCGCGACGTTCATCTCTCCAAGTACACTCTATAAAATCCGGTGTCCAGGTACGGATAAAAACACCAACAACGTTGTATCCTTGTTCTTTTAGAAGAGCTGCTGAGACAGATGAATCCACCCCTCCCGACACTCCAACAAATACTGTTTTATACTTTGATTTCATTTAAATAAACCAATTGCTACATAAAATAAGCTCTTCTCAAAATGCACGGATATTTTTCTGCTGAAAAATTCCTCGTGCTCGCGCCGTCGCGCTCCCAAGGCATTTTTTAAAGACTTATTTTCTTTCGCAATTTTTAATTCTTAATTGGTAATTATTAATTACCCCTACTCCACCTTGCAAATATACCACAAGGTAGCAATATGTCACTTCCTGTTTGTTCTATCACAAGTTCCCCACTTTCTATGATACCTTTGTAGTTTTTCATCATATCCTTTAAATTATTTTGGTACGCAATAGGAGAATACCCAGCAGTATATCCATTTATTAGAATAAACAGAGGATTAGAAGATAGTACTTCTTTACACAATTTCATTAGCTCAAGAAAATTCTCTTCTATTTTCCACAATTCATCTTTCGGACCATGGCCAAAAGAAGGAGGATCCATAATTATGGCATCATATTTGTGTCCTCTTTTTACTTCTCGCTTCAGAAATTTAATTACATCTTCGACTATCCATCTTGTCGAAGCATTTTCTAATCCAGAAAGTTTTGCATTCTCTCGTGCCCATTCTACTGCGGTCTTCGAACCATCTACATGGCAAACTTCTGCTCCGGCTTTAGCACAAGCAAGTGTAGCCCCACCGGTATAAGCAAAAAGATTTAATACTTCTACTTTTCTATTCTTTGATTCTTTTTTAATTAACTCTTCTGTCCACTGCCAATTTGGAAGTTGCTCAGGGAAAAGCCCGGTGTGCTTAAAAGATGTAGGCTTAATAGAGAACTTTAAACTCCCGTAAGATATATTCCAGCTTTTTGGTGTTCCTTCTTTTACTACCCACCCTGCCTGCCGGCCAGGCAGGTTTGTCTTAATTCCATTCCGAACAAATTTTAACTCAGCTTTTTCCCAATCGGAAATATTTTTTGATTTTTCCCATATCGCTTCAGGGTCTGGGCGTTTTAGAATATAGGAACCATATCTTTCCAATTTCTCTCCATTACCGGAATCAATTAATTCATAATCATTTTGTTTTTCTGTTTTTAAAATCATATTATTTAAGATATTTATTTATATTTTGTTTATGCTCATCATACGAGACAGCGAAGTGCACTTTACCATTTTTATCATGAAGATAATATAAGTAGGAGGATGCTTTTGGTGATATAGCTGCTTTTATAGATGTTAGACCAGGATTATTAAGTGGTTTTATAGGTAGACCTTTATTTTCATAAGTCCATCTATCTACATCTACCTGGAGAGGCATATTGAGTGAAATTCTTTTCCATAAAATACCAGAAATTATTTCAACATCTTCTTTCCCACCCGCTTCTCCTTCTAAAATAGATGCCATGATTACTATTTCCGATAAACTTTTATTACTTTCTTTTAACTCTAAATCAACATTTTCTATTTTATTATTAAAATTATCAAACAATTTTTTAATTATTTCATCTGGCTGATCAAGTGAGAATAAAAAGTATGTATCTGGGAACAAATAACCCTGTTTATCTTTTGCTTGAGATAAAAATAATTCCTTGTTAAATTGAGGTAATTTATCAGAGAGAATATCAGCAATCTGTTCATTAGTTAAACCTTCCCTGATTGTAATTTTTATAGGCTTCAAATTATAGTGGCCTCGTCCTATCTGCCAAGCCACAACAAAAACAGGGGCTTCTTTTTTAATTAGATAATCACCAGTAATTATTCCCTGCCCTTTCTTTAAAAGTTTAATGAATATTTTTAAAGTTAGATCATTTTTTACAATATTTTTATTCTCTAATTCTAATGCGAGAGAATTTATAGATTGCCCTCCAGAAATATGTATAATAGTATCACTACCACCAAATGGAGAGGCTAAAAAAGTAAAATAAAGAATAATAACAAAAATCAATACTAATAATATATACCATTTTTTAGTATTAATTTTTGTGTCTTGTGACTCTATTTTTTCGAAATTATCATCCATAAACTAGACAGGCAAATTGGAAGGTGGCTTTGCAATCTTTGACTCGATACGCTTGAAGCTTGGTGTCTCTGAAACCATTCCAGGGAAATGATAAATACTTGCTAATTCCTCACTTGAAAGAACAAAAACATTTGGTTTACCAGATGGGAAGAACATATTAAACACTGCTGGATATTTAAAGGCGAACTGTAATGGTGGATGGAAGAATGTCCTCATTCTATAGAAATTAAGCATACGTCTCTTTAATGCCGTTAGGGCAAGACCTGTAGGGTCAGACCATGGTGCATCGAACTGAGTAGAATTCACACGATTAAGCTCATTTGAATTTGGCTGAGCAAACTGACGAAATACAAGACGAGCAGAACGTCTTAGATTATTAAATTGGTCATCTGATATTAATCTTTTATCTGCTAAGGTAACTAATCTGATACCACAATCAAAATGAATGAGTTTCAAATTAGAAACCCACAATCGAATAGTATCTTCAAGGAATCCAGGCGCACGAACTTCTGTGGCATCAGAACCTCCCACTCCAGATTTTGCGTGAATTCGGGTATAAGGTTTAAGAACATCTTGAATGTGCTCTTCCGCATATGCATCAAAGTCCACATGCTTACCAGTAAAATGACTATGATATTTCTTAATGTTCTGTCTTACAACTATTTGTATCCAAACTTGTTCACCCTTAGGGAGAGAACCCAGATATTCTATGATAGGAGTTATTGGGTCTATCTTGTATTCTTCCTTAGTCCCACTTTTCATTTCCTCTACCTGCTTATAGGTTTTTATTGTTTGAACGTCGTGTTTTAATTTATTAAATTCACAACCCCAAAGATTCCAATCACCATCTTTTCTATATTGAGGAATTTTAAAAGCGTAATCCTCTACTTCTACTACTTTTGCCTGAGGATATTGCGCGTATATTTGCGTCTCTACGAGATCACGAATACGAGTAGGTGTACGAATATAAAAATGAACTCTTCCGTCTATAGAAACAATTTCAAGTGAAAACCAAAGCCAAGGTGCACCCTGTACGAATTGCTCCCAAAATCCTTTCATACTCTTATGATAAAGAGCGTTAGAAAAGATAAGCTCCATAGCTGCAGGTGTCTTTATAACTTCACGGGGTACTTGAATCTCAAGAAGAACCCATTTTATTCCCATAATAAAACGTTCTTGTCGGTAATGATGCCACAAAGTGAAAGCTATATATGCCAAAGGTATCGGCATAAGGTAACCAATAGTGACTAAAAGTATTTGTATTAGATTGAAATTATGAGTTGCTAAGAATTGTTCTATCATATGTTATCTAGAAAAATAACCTATCAATATGGCGATTAAAATAAATCCGAGTATTATTACTATAAGATTCATAATCATTCCTCGTTGCATATGTATTATTGTATCATAAACAAAATAAAAACTCGACTATAGTCGAGTTTTTATTTTGTTTATTTATGCAATTGCGTATTGTCCCTGCTTGTTCTTCTTAAAATATTTAGGATTCTGTAAATTTACTAAAATAGTGTTCTTCTTTAGGTATCTTTCTTTCATAACTTGGTCAACAATTTCTTCTTTTACCATTGGTCCATTTTTCTTTAGAAGTTCTTTTATAACATCTCGGACTACACCAGTCTTGTAACCCCATTCAGATAAGGCATATATACCTCTTCCAACAAGGACAAATCTTGGATCCTTTATGAGCTCATTATGACAAGTAGCAACATGACACTTCTTTCCGAAAGTATTTGAAACTGCCTTAGCTACTTCTCTGAAATGCATAGGACTGCCGTGCTTGCGCATCATTAAGAAAGCATAATCTTTCACTCCACGTGTCTTTATACTTGGTGATGATGCTCTACCCCATTCTCCAAGTGGGTTTTTACTAATCTTTTTTGATATTGAGAGCCAGCGACGAGCAATCTCTTCATTTCTATATTGTTCAGATAAATCTTTTATCTCTTCAAGGAATCGAGCGATAAGCTCACTTTCTGAAATTAATTCATCATCTTTTAGATTTTCATAAATATTCTTGAGTGATTTGTGAATACGATCTGCAATTTCAGAATCAATACTCCATCGTGCTTTAAAATGATCGTCTTCTTTGTGTTTAGTAAACTCATTACTTAATGTTAAGAAGAGGTTTATGTGGTTCTGAGTCAATTTATCTTTTGCTAAATGATTGAGAAGATCTTGTTCTGAAACTATTGCTCCTAGGGTGTGGACTAACTTTTTAAGCTCTTCGAAAACTTCCTTTTCATTTTTAAAGAATTCAGATTTGCGGATAAGAGATAATGCTGTGTTTTCTATTTGGCGGACACGTTCACGAGTAATACCATATTTCTTACCTATTGCTTCAAGAGTTCGGCGTTCTGTATCAGCAGTCAATCCAAATCGGTTAACAATGACCTCATAGGCGCGAGGAGGTAAATCTGCTAGTATCTTTTTAGTAATCTGCTTTGGTTTAAATGTAACTGTAGTAGCCATAATGAATAAAAATTTAATCTAATTAATTTATATCTTTTACTATAATATCATTACTATTAAATAAAGTCAACCTTTTAGAAATACCCCAATAAAATCATTACTTTTTAGACAGAGTCTTAGCTTTTGATCTTTCCATTTCTGTCAAAAGCTTCTTCCTTAAGCGGACACTTTTAGGGGTAATTTCAAGATATTCATCTTCTGCCATTATCTCTAATCCCCTTTCAATAGATAGCTTATACGGCGGTTTTACAATTATGGCCTCATCTGTCCCACTCGCCCGCATATTTGAAAGCTGTTTGCTTTTTGTAGGGTTTACACTCATTTCATCGCCTTTAAGTACATTACCTACAACCATCCCTTCATAGACTTCATCCCCGTGTTCAACATACAAAGTCCCCCTTTCTTGAAGAGTCCAAAGAGAGAATGCAATTACCTTGCCAGCGACCATAGAAGTCATAGAACCGACATCTCTTTTCTTTATTTCACCAGCAAAACTTTTGAATCCTATAAATCTCGATGCAATTATTCCTTCGCCTTTTGTATCTACGACAAACTGACCTCGGTATCCGAGTAAACCTCTTGTTGGAATTTCTATTAAGATACGAACTATCCCTTCCTTCTCATGCATACTTGTGATAATTCCGCGACGTGCAGTTAACTTCTCTATCACTGCGCCGGAATATTCATTACGAACATCAATAGTTGCCTCTTCATATGGTTCCAATTTTTCTCCATTCTCTTCTTTTATAATTACATGCGGTTGAGATACTTGAAGTTCATAACCTTCACGACGCATATTTTCAAGAAGAACTGCAATGTGTAATTCGCCGCGTCCGTAAACAAGAAAACCTTCTTGAATTTCTTCTTGGTCTGGTGTATCAAAATTCACTCGGAGCCCAACGTTCATTTCTAATTCTTTTTCTAGTCGCTCTCTTATCTGTCTACTTGTGACATATTTTCCTTCACGTCCGGCAAAAGGAGAATCGTTAACTAAAAAGTTTAAAGAAATTGTCGGCTCATCTATGGCGATAGATGGAAGAGCTTCAGTGTTTGGATTATCACAAATTGTTTCTCCTATGTACACATCTGGAATACCAGCAATAATCGCAATATCTCCAGTATTTAATTCGCTCACCTCTTTTCTGTTTATACCTTCGAATGTAAACATCTTGGTAATCTTTGCATTTCGTGATTTACCATTACTATCTTTCACTATTATTCCTGAACTTGTCTTTATAGAACCAGAGTAAGCACGGACAATAGCTAAACGTCCTAAGAAATTATCATATCCAAGATTAAAAACTTGAGCTCGGAAAGGATCTTCTTTGTTTACTGAAGCTTCTTTCACTTCTTTCAAAATCAAATCGAAAAGCGGAGTTAAATCTTTTGATTCATCTTCAAGGTTCATCTTTGCTATACCAAGTCGTCCGATAGCATACATATATTTGAAATTAATTTGCTCTTCTGTGGCTCCAAGCTCTAAGAAAAGTTCAAGTATTTCATCGTGAACGCGATGAGGATTTGCGGCTGGTTTATCTATTTTATTTATTATAACGATTGGTTTAAGTCCAAGTTCGAGAGATTTTTTGAGCACAAATCGTGTCTGAGGCATAGGCCCTTCTTGCGCATCAACTAACAGAAGCACTGAGTCGATAGCACGAAGAACACGCTCAACTTCAGAACCGAAGTCAGCGTGACCTGGAGTGTCTACAATATTTATTTTTGTTCCCTTATAAATTACAGAAGTGTTTTTTGAATATATAGTAATACCCCGCTCAAGTTCAAGAGCGTTTGAATCCATAGTTACTCCTTCTTCCACCATTCCACACTGCTTCATCATCTGGTCAGTGAGAGTTGTCTTACCATGGTCCACGTGTGCAATTATAGCTATGTTTCTAATTTCCATAAAATTTTTAATATAAATTTTTTAAACAAAAATATCCGCCGATAGCGGAAAATCCGATTTAAGATATCTTTATAATATCATACTTTCCGAAAAAAGTAAATATTTTTAAAGTAATTTTATTATATCGTGATAAGTTACGAAAATCATTAAAATTATCAATAAGCCAAAGCCGACGGCGTTTACAACATTTGCTATTTTTGGTTTTATTCGAGAACCTTTTATCTTCTCAATAAGTAAGAAGAACAATCTTCCTCCATCAAGAGCTGGAAACGGAATAAGATTTATAACAGCAAGGTTAATAGATATAAGAGCTGTGAATGAAAGTAAGTAGACAAATCCGAACTTTGCTGCATCACCCACAACCCCGACAATCCCTACAGGACCTGTAAGAGTAGAGAGATCAGCTTGCCCTATAACAGCATCATGAATTAAATTATAAAATCCTGCCACAGTCGCAACTGTCACATCCCAGGTTAATTTCAACCCTTCCCATAGAGCTCTGTGCACAGGGAGCTTGAGAGTACCTATCATATCCATTGAGATACCGATCATTGCATTTTCACTAGTACTACTCTTCTCTGGAATAACTTTTATATCAAGTGGTTCTTGTCCTCGAACTACAGACACTGTCACCTCGTCACCATTGTGTTTCTTTACGAAATTCTGAACACTCTCAACACTAAAATATGAGGATAATAACATAGTTGAATCTGTCTTTGTTTCTAAAGAGACTATTTTATCACCTGTCTTTACTCCCCCTTTCTCTGCAGGAGAATTTGGTAATACACTAGTAACTGTAACCGCTTGATTTTCTACTATAGCTCCCTTTGGCACTGCCCCCACAGAAGTAGGTAGCCCAGAAATAAAACCGACAGATAAAAGTATCCATGCCACAAGTAAATTCATTACTACTCCAGCGACTAATACAGCCGCTTGCACATATCTTGGTTTATTCACAAAACTTCTAGAACTATCTGGTCCAGTCATTGAATCTTCATCTGGATTCTCCCCAAAAATTTTCACATACCCTCCAAAAGGTAGAGCATTGAAATTATATGAAGTCTCTCCTATTTTTTTACCAAAAAGTTTTGGTGGAAAACCAAAAGAAAATTCATCCACTCTTATTTTATTTAATTTCGCAACAATAAAATGCCCAAATTCATGGGAGATAACAAGGATAAGTAAAATTATTAAAAAAATTAAAATATTCATGAATTAACTCATTATTTCAGTTTCCTTTTTATTGAAAATGGCTTCAAGATTATTGTTTGCTTCATCTACGCATTTTTGAATTTCATCTTTACCTCTTTTCTTTTCATCTTCAGACATATCTTCTAATTTATCTATTTCAGATTGTCGCTCTTTGCGAACACTAATTCGGGCATCTTCAAGTTTTTCTTTTAGAACTTTTGCAAGCTTTGCTCGATTCTCAGTAGTAAGCATAGGGAAAATAACTCGAACACCATCACTATCAGACACAACAGAAAGACCAAGATTAGATGCATTGATTGAATTTTCTATTTCTTTAATTTGATTTTTATCCCATGGAGCAATGCGAAGAGTCTTTGGGTCTTCTATTGTGATACCTGCAATATTTTTTATCGGCATATGAGTGCCATAACTTTCTACAGTGACACTATCGAGAACCATCGGAGTCGCTCTACCTGTGTGCACTTGCCCATATTCTTTACTCAACCATTCTTCTATCTTTTTTAATTCTACTTTAAAACCTTGTGTGTTATACGCCATATACCTTTATTATATCACAAGAGCTAAGTGTTCTAAAACCATTTTCACTGAGCCGCCTTGTGTACTTAGATAACCTCGACTTTTTTGTAATTCTTCTAAAATAAATTTTAATTTTTCATCCTTTCTATCTTTCTTAAATTTTTGATAAAAAATATTTTCTAATTCATTTATAAAAGAAGTTGCATAATACCTGAGCTGCCCACTATTCTCTTCACTTTTATTATCTTTAATTATTTCTGCAACTTTATCTATTCTATCTTTCAGAGAAGATGCGACAAATGATAATGCTTCTTTCTGGATATCTTTATTATTTCCACTATCTATTTTTATAATATGGGTTCTTGAGATAATAGTATCTAGAAGTACAGAAGCATCTGGAACTACTAAAAAGAAGTGAGTATTCTCCGCTGGTTCCTCGATTATTTTGAGTAATGTCTGCTCTGCTTCTCGATTTATAAAATTAGAAGCAATGATACAAACTCTTTTACCCTCTGTTACTCCGAGTTTACTATGCCAATCTTTTATTTCCCTACTGTCATCCATCGTGAACGACTCATACACCTGACAAATAACATCAGGGCTATTACTTTCAATATGGCCAGATTCTTCTAAATATTTAAGTAATTCATTCGGAGCTGTTTCCTTATCTCCTTCTATAACATAACTATGGTAGAGCTCTTTAGGAAAAAGTTCATTAAAAATATTCATACAATACTATTGTACATCAATCGGGAAAATATCAGAAAGGTCTCCTGAATAATAGAACTCATAAGCTATATCACCAAAAGTATAGTCGGTATTATTCAATCTTATTACTGAGCCACCTGCCTGCGGATTCTCTTTGGGCACAGAATAATAAAATCCTAAATTATAAAGAGTAGCAAGAATTTCCGGTCTGTTACTTATGTCGTATCCAGATTTTTCCCATTGCGTAATTATTTGCCTCATGAATAGACCAACATACAAGTAAGAATAATACGGGTCTTTAGAGTTCGTTATTCTGTTCATCCTTTCTACTTCCACGTCTACTCCCGGCGCATAGTCAGCTACGTGCTCCATATCTTCCCCTAGATAATAAACAGACTCTTTATTCTTTAAATTACTTTCTATTATTCCTACTGTTTTAGGTTTTAGGCCTGCAATGCCAAAAGAAGTATTTGAAAGTGATGCCAAAATTTTTAGTGGTTCAAAATAACTTTTTAGTGATTCTCTTCTACTACTGAAGAATCTAAATTGTTCTCCTATAACTGCACCGAGCATTAAGCGCGGAGATATACCAGCATCATTCGCAGCTCTTTTTATCACTTCTTGATCACGAGTGAAAACTTCTCGCATAAGTCTCCATTCATCAGTGTTAGCCCAATCTTTAGTAAAAATAAATGGATTATCTATTATTTGTATTCTACTTACAGCACTTGCATTCTTGGTCACATTAAAATAAGAATTCCTTTCTGAGACCGAACCCTTAACATTAAACCAACCAAATTGCATTCCAAAATAGACAAAAGTAAAAACAAATCCAATAAAAGCAAATATGAACACAACTAGGCGAAAGATATTTCGTTGGATTTTCTTATAATTCATATTTTATTTCTTACTTAAAATGCTTTTCTTATAAGTATCTAAGTGGTTAAGTGCTTCTCCTGTACCTTTAGCTACACATAGAAGCGGTTCATCGGCAACGCGAGCTTTCACCCCTGTCCTTCTGTAAACTAAATCTGCCAAGTTTCTAAGCTGACTAGAACCTCCTGTCATAATAATACCGTCGTCTATAATATCTGAAGCGAGTTCTGGAGGTGTCTCTGAAAGAACATCCTTAATAGCACCGATCATAGTGCGCAATTCTTTGTCTATCGCTTTCACAATTTCATTTGTAGAAATCTGTGCTGTACGAGGAAGACCTTGGATATAATCGCGTCCTTTGATTGTGATAGTCAACTCTTCTTCAAGAGGAACAGCTGCACCAATTTTTATTTTAATTGCTTCTGCTGTTCTGTCTCCAATAGCAAGATTGAAAGTTTTCTTTATGTAGTCAGTGATAGCTTGGTCTATTTTATTGCCGGCACATTTTACTGAAGTTGAAGCTACAATTCCTCCTAGCGCAATAACTGCAATATCTGTAGTACCTCCTCCTATATCCATAATCATATATCCTCTTGATTCTTGAATTGGAATACCTGCACCGATTGCAGCTAGAATTGGTTCCTTCACTACATATGCATTCTTTGCTCCAGCTCTTATCGCTGCTTCCACAACAGCTCTGCGTTCTGTCGATGTAATCCCTGCAGGCACAGATACCATAACATCTGGTTTAAATAAATTAAATTTACCAAGCGACTTGGAAATGAAATATCGAAGCATAGCTTCTGTAACTCTGTAATCTGCTATTACTCCGTCTTTCATAGGGCGATACACTATAATATTCTCGGGAGTTTTACCTATCATGTCTCGTGCTTCAATACCAATGGCAAGAATCAAATTATCCTGCTCAGAAACAGCCACAACAGAGGGCTCATTTAAGATAATCCCTTTATTTGGTAGGTATACAAGAGTATTGGCTGTACCTAAATCTATCCCTAATTTTTTCGAAAATATAGACATAATATGTATTTAACAAGGCTATTGTAACACAAAATAATTAATTTAAAAATTGGGCCCAAATGGCATCTTTGTGCTACGATATAAATATGTATATAGCCACAGTTATACCTCTAGCTAAAGGAAGCCAAAAAGAATATTTGACTTATTTTTCAGGAACCGATATTCCTCTAGGAAGCATAGTTACTGTGCCTATTCGCTCAAAAAATTTTGATGCAATTGTGGTAAATATTGAAGAAGCAAAAAATCTAAAATCCGATATCAAGAATGCTGACTATCAACTTAAAAAAATAACCGAAGTAAAAGGTGATTCACCTTTTGATAAAAATTTTTTCAATGCTTGCCAGAAAATGAAGGATTATGCAGTCAGTAATACTGGTTCTGTTATTAAATCTCTCTTGCCATCTGCTCTTTTAGAAAATATTGCGCGACTCAAAAAAATAAATAATACTGAAGATAACGATTCAGTAAAAGAAAATCTCAAGCACGAGAAATTAATATTTCAAGCAAACCAAGAAGACCGCTTAGCATTCTATCGTACTCTCATACGCGAAGCATTTGCTAAAAAAGAATCTGTTTTTATTTGTGTACCCACTCGCTATGATATAGACCATTTTCATAAAGAACTCGCCAAAGGCATTGAGAAATATGTATTTTCTTTCCACTCTGATATGCCTAAAAAGGTTATCGTGGATACATATAACTCCTCATTAACCGAGGTTCACCCTATCCTTATTATTGGCACAGGAATATTTATGTCCATTCCTCGTCATGATATTAAAACAGTAGTAGTTGAGAGTGAGAGTTCTGATATCTACAAACAAATGGCAAGGCCATACGTAGACATTCGAGGATTCGCTGAAATACTATCATCATTACAAAAAACTAAATTAATATTTGGAGACACGCTCTTGCGACCAGAAACACTATATAGACACGAACAAGGAGAATTTGGAGAAATATCCTCCCCTCTTTATCGTCTTCCACAAACAGAAAGGCAAACGGTGGTAGATATGAAAAATGAAGTAGCTAGCACAGGTAAGAAAGTTTTCACAATCATTAGTAATGATACAAGAAAGATGATAGATGATGCTCTATCTAAGAATCAATCCATTTTCTTATTCTCTGTTCGAAAAGGTTTAGCTCCTATCACAACTTGTAGTGATTGCGGAAATACATTACTTTGTCCGGATTGCTCTGCTCCAATGGTTCTCTATGGCACCAAACAAATAACTGCAAACAAGGCAACTACACCAAGAATATTTATGTGTAATAAATGCGGACGCAAAGAAAGAACGGAAGTTTCTTGCCCAAATTGCTCAAGCTGGAATTTATCACCACTTGGAGTAGGCACAGACAGAGTTTGGGAAGAAATAAAAGCTTTATATCCTAAAGTAAAAGTTATCCAAATAGATAAAGAAAACACACCTACACAGAAAGATGCATCTATCGCAATGAAAGAGTTCACTAAGAATAAAGGAAGTATTCTAATAGGTACTGAGATGGCATTTTCTAATCTTAAAGAAGAAGTATATGCGAGTGCAGTGATATCTCTCGATGGATTATTTTCAATTCCTAGTTTTAATATCACTCAAAAAATTCTACACATCATAGAAAAATTATTTTATATCACAACTTCAAATATTATTATCCAAACACGAATGCCTGATAATAAAATCTTGCAATATATTCTAAGTGGTAATGTTCTTCCTCTTTGCCGAGAAGATTTAAAAGAAAGAAAAGATTTCGGTTACCCTCCTTTCCGACGATTAATAAAAATAACTTTCGAAGGCACCGCTAAGGAGACAGAATTCGCAAGAAATTACATTGAGAATAAGCTTGGTAATTATGAACCGCAGATATTTAGTGCATTTATAAGTAAAATAAAAGGCAAATATATTACAAACACAGTTATAAAAGTTGATCCAAGAATTTGGCCACTTCCAACAGGCGATAAAAAGATTATAGACCAAAACTTAGCCGAGAATCTCTCCCAGTTACCTCCTGCTTTTTCTATAAACGTAGACCCTGAGGATTTGTTATAAAAAATTACGTATTTACTTGCTTAGATTAAAAAGGTGTGATAATATACGCCTTATGATTACAGTTATAGAAGTAAAGAAAAACGCAAACGAAAGCAATATGAATCTTGTCCGTCGCTTCACTCGTAAAGTGCAAGAGTCAGGAATTATTCAAAAGGTTAAGAGTAAGCGTTATAATAAGAGAGCCGAATCAAAAGTTAAAATCAAGCAAGCTACCTTGAAGCGAATAGCAAACAAGAAAGTTCAAGAGAAACTATTTAAATTAGGAAAAGCTACTAAGACTCTCAAGAAAAAAGGCCACAAATAATCTTATGTTAGATACAGATTTCTGTACTATTAAAAATAAAACAAAAAGCAAGCTTCCAAGCTTGCCTTTTGTTTCTATGAAAGACAAAATTCTAGGTAAAAAATACGAATTCGGATTAAGTCTGCTTACACCTCTAGAACAGAAGAAGATAAATTTTAAATACAGAGGCAAAAATGAAACTACCAATATTCTCTCTTTCCCCTTATCTAAAACATCTGGAGAAATTACTATAGATCCTATTAAAGTGAAGAAGGATGCTCCGCTTTTTGATATGACTTACCCCCAATTTTTCAAATTCTTAGTTATCCACGGAATGTTACATTTGAAAGGTTTCGAACATAGTAGTACAATGGAGAAGAAAGAGAAGGAATATCTTAGAATGTTTTCTTAAATATTTTCTCTTTTTACTTCATGCTGAAAAATAATTACACTTGCGGAATAGATATAGGAACTCATACTACAAAAGTTGTTGTGGTGGGTTTTGATAAAGGGAAAAAAGAACCCGTTGTTCTTGCGACTGGTTCATCTCCTACTGTCGGAATGCGTTTCGGATATATAGCCAATGTAGATGCTGTTGCAGATAGTATTAAAAAGGCTGTAAAACAAGCAGAGAATATTTTGGGAATTAAAATTCACAGAGCTTATGTATCCATCGGAGGCATAAGTTTGAGTTCTAGTATTTCCACTGGCTCAGTAATTATTTCAAAAGCTGATCAAGAAATTACAAACCTAGATGTAGTAAAAGTTATCGCTAACAGCGAAGAAAATCTCGATGTGTTAAATAAAAAAGTAATTCATACTTTTCCTCTTTCTTATAAACTTGATGGTAAAGAAATTTATGCAAGGCCAGAAGGATTGCGAGGTATCAAGCTAGAAGTTAGAACTTTGTTTGTTACTTGTTTAAAACAAAATATCGAAGACCTTATCACAGCTTTCACATTAGCAAAAATAGAAATAGAAGAAATAATTGCTTCTCCTATTATAACTGCAAATATTCTCTTAGGGAGTAAGCAGAAAGTAGCTGGATGTATTCTGATGGATATCGGAGCAGAGACAGTATCTACTGCAGTATTTGAGAATAATGTACCTATATCAGTAGCCGTATTCCCTATAGGAAGTATGGATATTACGAAGGATATAGCATTAGGTCTTAAAATCTCTCTAGAAGAAGCAGAGAGTATCAAGCTTGGAAGTGTCACAGGTGGTGACTATTCAAAAAAGAAAGTTGATGAAATAGTTGAAGCAAGATTGATTGATATTTTTGAACTTGTCGGTAACCAATTAAAACGTTTAAAGCGTTTCGAACTTCTTCCTGCAGGAATTATAATTACTGGGAATGGTTCATATATAAATAATATTGAAGAAATTGCTCGTAGAGAATTAAAGCTCCCAGTTAAAGTAGGACCAATCGATTCTTCTTTTAATAATAAATTTAAAGTTCGTGATGCTTCTTGGTATACAGCTTTAGGTCTTGCTCTATCTGTAGGTGAAGAATATGTAAACGACGCATCGAACAGCACTGTGAGCGGAAATATAAAAGAAGTAAAAAGTTTTTTCAAATCTATATTTTCCCAGCTTCTTCCCTAAGAATAACAAGACAAAACAGGTATTTGTCAAATATTCCCTTTTTCTTGATTTCTGCTATTATGTATCTACTAACTTATTATTAATGAAAGACCTTACGTCTATAAATATATGCCTAAATTAAATCCAGATATTGAATCATTCGCAAGAATTAAAGTTATTGGAATTGGGGGTTCTGGAAAGAACGCCCTTAATCACATGATTAATTCGAAAGTTAAAGGAGTTGAGTTCATTGTTATGAATACAGACACTCAAGACCTTCACAATTCTCTAGCTGAAAAGAAAGTTCACCTCGGTAAGAACCTCACTAAAGGTCTAGGAGCCGGAATGAATCCAGAAGTTGGCAAACGTGCAGCCGAAGAGACAAAAGCAGAAATTCAAGATGTCATAAAGGGAGCAGATATGGTGTTCATCGCCTGCGGAATGGGTGGTGGTACAGGCACAGGTGCAGCCCCTATAGTCGCACAAGCAGCAAAAGAGCAAGGCATTCTCACTGTCGCTGTTGTAACTAAGCCATTTTCTTTTGAAGGAAATCAAAGAATGAAACTCGCAGACATGGGTCTTTCTGAACTTGAAAAAGAAGTTGATGCAATTCTAGTAATTCCTAATGATCGACTCATCGTTATATCAGGGAAAGAAGTCGGCTTCCGCCAAGCATTCGCAATGTGTGATGAAGTTCTAAAGCAAGCTGTGGAAGGTATCTCAGAATTAATCACTACTCCAGGTATGATCAACGTAGACTTCGCTGACATCAAAGCCGTAATGTATGACGCAGGAAGTGCACTTATGGGAGTAGGCATCGCAGCAGGTGAAGGACGCGCAGAGAAAGCAGCTTTAGCTGCAATAAATTCCCCTCTTCTAGACCTTTCTATTTCAGGAGCAAAAGGAGTTCTCTTTGCAATTTCTGGTGGAGACGATCTTACTATTCATGAAATACAAGATGCAGCAAAAGTTATTACTGAATCTATCGATAAAGATGCCAAGGTTATATTTGGAACTATTCGCGATGAGAAACTTAAGAAAGGAGAAATGAAAGTTACAGTTATCGCAACTGGCTTCCCTACTGATATGCCAAAGCGTTCACTCTTCCAAATGGGTCAATCTAGAGCCGTTGGAGAAACACCAACACCAGTAAAAGAAGAACCAAAGAAGGAAGAAAAAGAAAAGAACGGCAATAATAATGACTACATAAAGAAAGCAGACAAAGAAAAAGTAGAAGATGATTTATTCATCGATGATACTGATGACTGGAGTACTGTTCCAGCATTTCTAAGAAGAAAGAAATAAAAAAACTAAACACGGCATATATAAAATTTTCTTCGCTTATCCCTCTCCGCTCGCAAGCTCGCTCCGGCGCGCCCACACCTACTCAGAAAATTTCATATATGCCGTGTTTTTTATATGGATATTTTCTTTGTATTTGACTTATATGCTAAAATAAGAATATGTACGAATTAATCATTTTAGGAGGTGGTCCTGCTGGCACAGCTGCCGCAGTATATGCTGCCCGCAAACAATTAAAAACAGCTATTATCACAAGTGATTTCGGTGGCCAATCTATGGTCTCTGAGAAAATCTTTAACTGGATCGGTACTCCTGAAATACCTGGAGTAGATCTAGCTTCTAATTTCAAGAAACACGTTCTTTATTACAAAGGACCATATTTAGATGTAATAGAAGGAGAAAAGATTACTTCAGTAACAAAAAATGATAATGTAATTACAGTTAAGTCCGAATCTGGTAAAGAATACACTTCGAAAGCTCTTATCATAGCAACTGGTAGTGGACGCAGAAAATTGGAAGCAATCAACGCAGATACTTTTGAAAACAAAGGAATTACTTACTGCGCATCTTGCGATGGTCCTTTGTTTGCGGACCAAGATGTCGTTGTTATAGGTGGAGGCAATGCTGCATTTGAGACATCCGCTCAACTTCTCGCCTATTGCAAGAGTGTAACTTTAATACACAGAAGTGAAAACTTCCGTGCAGATGAGATAACAGTTAAGAAAATTTTTGAAAATCCTAAATTCAAAGCAATAACAAATTCCGAAGTTGTGAGAGTAGATGGTGAACAGTTTGTAAGCTCTATTACTTATAAAAATAAAATTACAGGAGAAACTGGAACTCTTCCTACAGCAGGTATATTCGTAGAGATAGGACAAATACCAAACATTGATTTCGTAAAAGATATAGTCAAAATAGATGATTTTGGCAAGATTGCTGTTGATCCTATGAACCAGATGACTAGTGTAGAAGGTATCTGGGCGGCAGGTGATTGTACAAATGGCAGATATCATCAGAACAACATCGCTGCTGGTAACGGAGTCGTCGCTCTTGAAGACGCTTACCTTTGGATACAAAAGAATAAATAAGAAACTAAAAAACAGGGTATATATAAAATTTTCTTCGCTTATCCCTCTCCGCTCGCAAGCTCGCTCCGGCGCGCCCACACCTACTCAGAAAATTTCATATATACCCTGTTTCTGTTTTATATAGTTTGATTTACTAAAATTCCCTCCAATATTTCTAATTCAGATTTTGAATTTGGTTGGAAAATTTCCATCATATTTGAAAGTGGGACACCTTCTATTTCCAATCCTTGCTCTTGCGCTAATTTAATTAAGTCAGGAAGATAATATTCTTTTTGAGCATTTTCATTCTTTATCTTATTTATATTATTCCATAACCATTCAGCATCAAAAGCATAAATTGCAGGATTAACTTCTTTTATTTCTTTTTCTTCGTCGTTTGCATCTTTAAATTCCACAATTTTCACAATCTTACCATTCGCATCCCGAACAATTCTCCCTAAATTATAAGCTCCCACTCTCCAATCTTTAAAATCAGGCAATGACACTGTCCCCATTGTAATAACTGCTTTGGACTTTTCATGAGCATCGATTACATTTGTAATTGTCTCTTTAGAAATGAGTGGTTGATCAGTTGAAATAACAAAGATTGTTTTATGATCAGGGTGAACTTGTGGTTTTGCAGACATAACTGCATGCCCTGTGCCAAGTTGCTCTTCTTGGTGGGCATATATATTATCCATACCAAAAACTTCAAATATTCTTTCTTTTTTATGTCCCACGACAATCACTGGCTTTATAGATAAATCAATTGTCGCTAAAGTATCTAAAATGTGCCTTAAAAATGGTTTCCCTCGAAGCATTGCAAGAGCCTTAGGGTCGTCGGATTCCATTCTTTTTCCTTTTCCTGCAGCTAAAATAATTATTTGTGTGCTCATATAATATAAAAAAATTATTTATAATGGCTTTACTTTCTTGTAAGACCTGTGCGCGATACAGGATTCGAACCTGTGACATCGTCAACGTCAATGACGCGCTCTACCAACTGAGCTAACCGCGCAAATTTTGCGGAAGCGGTGAGATTTGAACTCACGATACGGTCTCCCGTATGCCGCTTTTCGAAAGCGGTGCCTTCAACCGCTCAGCCACGCTTCCATATAAAACATTAAGTTAGTATACCGAAACGAGGCTAAATAATCAATTTAAGGTAACTGTCGTACTTCTTTTTGAAGAATGTGACCATCTTCATCTAAGTCGTAAATTAAAACTTGCCCAAAAGGAAGCTCAACTTTCTCAATATCAGCATCAGAAATATTTTCTATATACTTCATTATTGAGCGACCAGAATTACCATGACATACGACTAAGACATTCTTCCCCTCTTTTAAAACTGGCAATATTTTATTCAAGAAAAAAGGCACAGACCTCTCGTAAACCATTTTCAAACTTTCTCCATTGGAAATATTGCAATCCCAACCTCTTCGAATTTTTAAAAATTCTTCTTCCCCTAGTAACTTTTGCATTTCCCATTTATTCTTACCGGTGTAGTCGCCGTAGTCACGCTCGTTTAACTCTTTAGCTTCTTCGGTAGGAATATCTTTACTTAAAGAACTACCTTCTTGTATGGATTCAAGTGTCTCTTTTGAGCGAACCTGAGCAGAGGTAAAAATCTTATCAAAATGAATTCCTTCAACTAACTTTCCCATATTTCTTGCCTGTTCAAAACCAAGTGGAGACAAATGAACATCTACAACTCCAGTCCACTTCCCAAGCTTATTCCATTCTGATTCGGTATGCCTTAATAACACAAGCTTTCCTACGTTTTTTGTTTCCATTTATATAGTATACAACAAATAGTAAACCCTTCGCTCTTGACAAAATGAGGCACTTACAATATACTGTGTTCTGCTTGGAGAGTTTAGAGAGTATCTCTTCAAAGCCGTTGTTCATTTGTGCTTTGTTCATGTTTTTAGGGTTAAGGTAAGCGGCTTTCGTTTGACGAAAGCCGCTTTTTTGTTGTCTAAAAAGACAAATAAAAAGCCTCCACGATCAAACGTAGAGGCACATGTAAGGTTAATTACCTAGGGAAAGTTTCGTTCAGGTATACGCGCCTACACATTGAACAAATGAAGAAAATTAGATCGGGAAGGTGTACATTGTACCCTATCGCCTTATTTTCCATTTCCCAGTGGAACCTTGACTTAATGAGTATATTACTCGGAGGAGGAGGAATGTCAAGGGGAAATTTTTAGTTATCAAGTTCTACAACAAGAGATACTTCCAGTCTCTTCCCCTTAATGGTATTTAAATATATTGGTTAAATTTTTAAGTTATATATATTATTGACTCTATTTATGTGTTTTTGTATAAATTTATATGAGATAGCTTGTGAAGCTAAAAATCTTTTATGGTGAAATAGAAAATCTGTATGTAAACATTCTTTTGTAATATCTTTTAATAAAGCAAGAAAATACTTTTTTTGTTTAGTATCTATATTAGAGTATATTTTTTTATAGTCTTTAAAATCAGGAGGGTGGGAAACCAAAAAATCTTTTGTCAAAATAAACTTTATAAGGTCATCAATTTTCTTCATCTTTCCATCAGCTTTCTTGAGAGAACTTAGTATAGCTCTAACTAAAGTTCTACCTCCAGACCTCAGGTCTTGCTTGTTCTTTAGATAAAACTCAATTGCTTTATCTATGTTTTTTGAAGAAACAACATTATTGCTTCCTCCTAGTTGCATAAGTATTTCAAATGCAAAATAATTATTAAATTCAGATTTTTTTCTTACATGAACTTTTTTTTGATTCAAATTCAAACCTATCCTCATTAAATAACTAGAGGATCTTGCAATAATGTTTTTTATAACTTCTGTTGATTTAGCGAATACTACTTGGTCGTCTGCATAACGGAAATATTTTGCTCCTAATTTATCACATAATTCTTTCATTTTTTTGTCATAACTTTGCAGATAGAAGTTAGCTAGAATACGGGAACATTCTCCAAAGAGATCTTGTGGTAAACCAGCATTTTGATGTACATAAAAATTATTATGCCTATTCCAATATTTAAGAAAATGAAAAAGTAGATATACAACTTCATTATCTTTTGACTCTATATTGCTTCTTATTATATATTCCAGATGATCCAATCTTACTGAATCATAAAAGTTTGCAATATCCAATTCTGCCACATAAGAATTTACATAATCATCAACAGAATATTTATAAATTTTGTTTGTAAAATCACCCCAATTAGCTGCCCATGCTTGTGGGTTAAAATTAGTAGATATTTCGTATTCTCCTGACTGTATAAATGTATAATAATCTCCTTCAAATTCTTGTACAGAGATAAATTCTTTATCATAGCTAGATAGATCGACTTCTTCCTCTATCTTTGTTTCCCCATTTAAAGACCACCCACCATAAGTTCCCTCTACTCTGTTTTTTGCTATGTATTTTTCTAATTTTCTTGTACAGTAAAAATAAACACAAAGATCTTCCAATTTAAATACAGGAATTACCCTTAAAACCTGGTTACCCTTATTAGAAATTAAATAATTTTGTGGTGGAGAGGGATAGTATTCTCTGCTTTTTATTTTTATATACAGATTATTAATTAATCTTTCTTTATTAATTGAGGTATATGGTATTAAAGTATCTTTAAGGTTATGTCTCCAAAACCCCTTATCTAAACATATTTCCTTAAATTCCTTTTCATTCATTTAGTATTTTTATCCTTAGAACTTTTTGTTATAGAGCTTTTTGTCCCATCTTCAAAAGTTCCTTCTAGGGCAATAAAGACATCAGCTGGATGTATGTTTGATTGATCAAAAGCAAGTCTTCTTATTTCTGGCTCAACAAATATCTGAGTTTTGTCTTTTTTACCTTTTTCTCCAGCGTAGACAACTAATCTTTTTCCTACTTTGGATTCAGTAAGAATTGCTCTGACAAAATACATATTATCTTTTGAATCAGCCTTGTCTTCTGCAATAGGGATAGCTTCATCATCAAGATTAATAAATTTCATTTTCTTAAACTCTTTGGAATTCAACTTATCAATAATGTAATGTTTTTGAACATTAAATTCTCTAGGAAGAGTATAATTTTTTTCACATTCCTGACATTTTAACCAACAAGCGTGTGGGTTATTTAATATTAAAGAAAGAGAGAGATGATGTTTAGGGCAAAGAGGTTTTGTATATTCCTCAGATGAGTATTGAACATGCCACTTAATTCCATCTATAATTACATATTGGTCATCCATAATATCTTAAAAATCATAACCGTTATTACCAAAGTTATAATAACTACTTGTCTGTATACTTTTAACCAAAGTTCCTTTATTTCTACAATCAGGACACTCTTGCTCTTCAAGTTTAGCCCCTTTTGGAATATCAAAACCCTTTTTTGAGAAATTGCAGTTAGTGCATTCAGTATCTAATTTATAGAATTCTGGGATTTTATCATTCATGAGCAGATTATAGCAAATTCTTAATAAAATACAAAAATATTTAGGGTCACTAAGGTATGCTTCGCATTCTATCCCAATGTGGTCACAAGTTACTAAATATTTTTCTTCAAGTATTCGAAAAATATGTAAGTACTCGCGACCCCAGCTCGGCAATTTTTCTGCTGAAAAATTATGCCTGTGCTTTCACAAAAGCGAAAAAGACTGGAGCAGTCCAGTCTTTTTAAATTCATGCTTTTGTGACCCTAGGGGTTAATAATTGGGGACGGATTGTGGAGGATATAAAGGTATTTATAAGCTATGTTGATTTCTTGGTATATAAACACAATAGAAAGCTTGACATATCTACTTTTTTGTGCTAATCTCTAGAAAAGAACTTATTTGAAAATAAACTAATATATTCACTAATAAATGACAAAGGTATGGGACACAGAACACTTAAAAGGGTGCCATTAAATTTTAATGCACCACTAAACAAAGTTTGGAAGGGATATTTAAATCCGTTTCCAGGACCACGAGAATGTAATCATTGCAAAGGTAGTGGGTATAATAATGCTACTAGGAAAATTGCAGATGATTATTATGGCCATTACTCTCAAAGAAGTCGTCGCTGGTGTGATAACATTACACAGGATGAAGTGCAAGCCCTCGTTGATGCTGGTCGTCTTTGGGATTTTACCAGAGTTCCCCTTAATGAAAAACAACTGAAAGATGTTTTGCCTAATGGCTGGCTTCCGTATGATAATGGAAAAATTCCTACAGCAGAAGAAGTTAACGCTTGGAGTGTTAAAGGTATTGGCCACGACACTTTTAATAAATCTATTTTAATTGAAACAAGAGCCAAACGTTTACATGTCTTCGGTTATTGTCCTCATTGTAAAGGAAAAGGAGAAACAAAACTTCCAAGGAAGATGAAAAAACGTTATCAAAACTGGCGGAAACATGATCCTCCACAAGGAGAAGGATTCCAGTTGTGGTCAACTACAACAGGAGGATCACCATTTAGCCCTGTTTTTGAAAATGCTGAACAACTTGCAGTATGGTGTGCAGATAATGCTACTATTTTTGCAGATTATAAACTAACTGCCAAAGAGTGGCTCCAGGTATTTGCAGATGAACATGTTCTTGATCTAGAAAGTTCCTGTATAATTGTAGTGAAAAAAGAAGCAGAATTTTGCTTAAATTAATTGTTCATAAAAATTATTATTCTCTCCAATGGTTATAAGCCATTGGAGTTTTTTTATTTAAAAACACCCTCTTTTGAGAGTTTTTTAATTTGTGACCCTAGAGGTTAGTAGTTGGGGACAGATTTTAGAAAATATAAGGGATTTTGGGTTTTATATTGACAATTAAATTTAAATCTGTTATAGTGTAATAAATTTTAAATTATACAATAATGAGCAATAAAATTGTGCACACAGTAATGACACAGGAAGGTCCCCGGTACAGAGTATGGTCAGATAATAGTGATAGATATGTAAGTCAAATCTTAACAGAAGATGAGCTTATGTTATTTTCAATTTTAATGGAAATAGAACCACTTCTGATAAATCATTTCTATGATCCCAAATATACTGGGGTAGTACTTGGTCACTGGATTCAGCGAGGAGAAGTTCTTAAGGATTGGAAGGTTGAATCAGAATTTATACCTGCTGATGATAAAGAGCAGGAAAAATATTCCAATATGGCAAAATCACAAAAAGAATTTCTATTAAAAGCTGCCAATCTCTGGGAAGAATTCTTTCTTAATGGAAACATTAAGTGAATAACAACAAATCAAACGAGTATAACTTTTAATAGTGTACTCGTTTTATTTTACGTAACGATATACTGGAATTGCAAGTACACTTATTAAACCTAATAGGTTAGGGTCACTTTGGTATGCTTCTTCGCATTCATATTTTACGTGGTCACAAGTTAGACCGGGACCGCGAGTACGCTTATCGGTCATTACATGACCAGTACACCTTTTCCATTCGTGAGTACACTCACATGGAAAAGGTTTTCGATTCCCGGACGCGAGATATGCAGATATCTCGCTTAGGGTCACAAATTAAAAACTCCGACTGAAAGGTCGGCTTTTTTAATTTGTGACCCTACCGGGAATCGAACCCGGATTACCGGCTTGAAAAGCCGATGTCCTAACCGTTAGACGATAGGGCCAAAATAATTACTAATTAACAATTAAATCAGTAATTGGTAATCATTAATTACTTGTGAGTATAGCATTTTTGCTAAAATAATCAAATATTATGAGCGTTTTACCCTTGAAAAGTATGGATATTCTAGCTTGACTTTTTAGATAAAAAGTGATATAATATACACAAATAACTTGAAAATATAATAAAAATAAATAACGGCCTAGGAGGGCTTACATAATGTCAACTCATACAAAATCACCTACTGACTCACATGGAGAAACTAGTACCCCTAATGTAAGTACATCAAAAGTGTTCGCAATTTTTATAGGTATATTTTTTTCTATTATTATTATTATTTCAATAATAATAATAATTAATAAGCCTAAAAAACTTAGAAATAACGTAAAAGTTATAGAACAAACAATGGTTAGTAATGTTTCAAAAACTTATGATCTTTCAGATATAAGTTATGATTCATTATTAACTTTTGAAGTAAAGAATGGTGAGTTAATAAAAGTAGAACTTACTAATGATTGGTGCCCAATGTGGTCATCTGGAAAAATTAAAACCTATGACGACAATAGAATTGAAAGAATTCTTGAGGGATCCAAATACATTAGAGGTCCTATAAGTACCCCTTCTCAAAATTACTTTTTCGTAAATAACAGTGCCTTTAAAATTACTGTTAAAATAGGAAGATGTAAATCAAAAACTGACTGTAAATTCAATCTTTAATCTTACTAAAATGGAATTTGTATATAACTTAGGAACGTTAATTATTCTATTCTTAATATTAGTTATTCTTAAACTAATATTACCACTAGTGTCATACAAAATGAAAACTTCCTTAATAATAGCAATATGTGGAGCAATATTATTTGCGGCTAGATTTATTTATCTTCTAATAGGAGAATTTAATTTATGGCCATTAATATTTTGTGTCATTTGTTGTGTTTTTATTTACAAAGGAAGTAAAACTGTTGCATTTAAAACAACAACTGGAGTATTTTCAAAGATTACTCAAAAGTATGTTGGGCATATGGATCAAGGATCTTTAAATTGGGCAGACCCAATGTTTGAAGTAGTAACTATAAATGTTGATGGTTCTCCAAATATTTCTCTTGATTTACAGGAGTTAAAAATAGAAGTATTGTCTACTCCAGATATGCACACTAAAGTCCGAGGGATAAGAGCTAAGGTAAAAAACATAGTGTTTATGCTAGAAATCATAGAAGATGAAATGCCTTATTTATTTGAAATTGAAGGAGGTGGAGAAACAATAAAGAAGCGAATTCTTTCTTTTATTAATCTTTTTTTTCTTGATGAAATTGGAAAAATAGATCCAGTTGATTTAGATGAAGATAAAGGAGAAATATTAAAAAAATTAGCTTCTCGATTAAAAAGATCAGTAAACTCTTTCTGTAAAAAGAATCATTATCCTTACAAAATTCCTAATGGTTCAATAGCCACTATTGGTGACACAGAACTTGAAACTAAATACTATGAAGTATTAGCAAAAAAGGAATTCACCAAACTTGAACAAGATGGTTTTGATGTAGAAGCTGAAAGGATTCGTGAAAGACTTCTTACTCTTGGTAATGCACTTTTACCAACAGCAACAGACAACGAAAAGTTAAAAGCTGCTATGGTTGCTATTAAAATAACACCAAAAACAATCGAAGAAAAAACTTTTGGTGTTAATACAGAAATATCTGCTCTCTTAAAAGAATTAGCAGATATATTAAAGAATAAATTTGTACCTTAAAATGAAATCAAACACCCCGAGATAAATCTCGGGGTGTTTTTAATTTCGTATATATAATACCCTATTGCATTTCTTGGATATTAATATTATTGTTATCTATTTGAATTCTATGTTCTCCTATAGTGTTTAATATAATGTTCATAATTCCAAAAACTGAAACCATCACGAACATTCCTATTATCCCCCACAGCATATGCTTCTTACTTGAATTACGAATTTCTTCGTTATCTGGATTAAAAAGATATTGTAAGATGCCATAGATAAAATATACGACAGCTAGAGCGAACAATAAAACAATTATAGGATTTATAATTACTCTATTAACACTTCTAACTAGTGTCTCAATATTTGCTTCAGCTGTTGGTATAATCTCTAGAGCCATAGATTAGTAACAATAAATACCAGCGTCAGGATTTGGAATACATGGGATATCTTCTTGTCTTAGTTGTTCAGGTCCAACTCCGAATGTATTTGTGATAAGTGATAGAATTCCCCAGAATGCTACGATAACGAACAATCCAATAAGACCATTTATTATCTTACTTCTTGCATTCTTCTTAGCCTCTTCATCAGAAGACAAAGTAAACTGTATAACTCCCCAAATAAAGTAAACAACTGCAAGAGTAATAAGTACAGGGATAGCATATCCGAGCAATCTTGCAATATTACCAAGGATACTGAATGCATTTACGCCATCTGCAGCAAGTGCAAGCATAGGCATAGAACCGAACACAACTCCTAACGAAATAATTTTCTTCATAAATAAATCTTTACTAATAAAAGATAATTCTTATAATTTTGTCCTTTAAACCGACCAGAGTAAAAAAGACATTAACTTTATAACCTTATTGTACCATAAAAGAACAAACTATTTAACAATTCTATTGCCCAGGAAGCTGAGGAATAGTGTTTGAGATTTCAAATGTTCCAGTGAGGATAGCCACAAGCCCCCACATAGACAACATCACGAACAAACCAATTAACCCTCCGATAATAAAACTTCTTCCCTTCTTTCTCTTTTCTTCGTTCTCAGGATTTATGTAATACTGTATTACTCCCCATATGAACGCAACCGTTGCAAGTGCAAATAATAGTGGCACTACTGCTTTATACAAGAAACAACTTGCCCAGTTAACTATGCTAGTTAAATCTTGCATTGATTTACCTGAACAAACCCCGGAAACTGTAACATTATTATCCATAATTAATTCTTATTTTAATATTATGTTGTTTTTTTAATATCTTCGACCGTTTTACCTATAGCGTCTGCTATTACAAATGCCCCCAGGAGTAACGCCGCGCCTATGAGCGTATAAACTAGGGAGTTCTTTGCTTTTGTAAGTTTCTCAGAGTTGCCTTGTGCTTGTACAAATAGAAAGCCAGTATAGATAATAGCAAGTGCGACAATTGGTATGCCTATGTAGAGAACTATATTTATGATTTCTTTTATAAAAGAAGGAATATCTTTAATGTTATCACCTAAAGGATTTTCTATTTTAGTTGTTATGTTTGTGCCTGTATTGTCTACTCCTGCAGAATTATTATTAGTATTATCAACTCCATCTGGAGCAGCAAAAACCACTGGAGCTAATAACATAACTGCAAAGACTATTATAAAACTATATTTTAAAATTCCCGATAATATGGTGTATTTTTTTGTTTTAAAAATTTTCATCCCGTTAGAGATAGGAATTCTTTAGATTTCCGTATCTTACTAATTATAATTAATAATATAGACCTAATAAAACATTTTCATTTATCTTAATAATATCACATACACATCTCTAACGGGATTATTAATAATAACTAACTTAAGAACGAGTCCCCTGTAAATCCAAGCGCCGCAAGTATCGACTTTACTATAAGCCAAGCTGCGAGAGCGATAACATAGCCAATAAGAGCATTTTTAAATATATGCTTTGCTTTTGAGACATTCTCCGAACTCCCTCCAGATGAGAGGTAAAGCCATCCAGCATAAATTATAATAAGAGCAAAAATAGGAGTGGCAAGAGTTATAAGTATGAAGGAAATAATATTATTTATTATTGTCATTACCATATTAAAATCGCAAGGATCATCAAAACCACCACTATTATTTACAATTGTATTACACTCTGGCACCAACTTTGCTCCGAATGATATTAAAGGAACAGAGAATATTATGGCAAATCCTAGAACGAATGGAATGACTTTTTTAATCATAATTATTTCTTAAGTAGAAGTTCAAGCTGACCTTGAGCTTTATTTATGGACTCACTCACCGACAAATTATTTGATAATATATTTTCTATTAACTCTTTGAAAATAGCATCACTTTGAGGTTTATTTGGATCTAGCCAAGACCTGGATATAAGAGCCGAATTAAAGAATGTAAACAAATAAGGGTTAGCTGGCTTTTCAGATAAAACAGCTCGTGAAGTAGGAGGCAAAGAAAGAGTAATACTTAAATCCTTTGCGACACTCCCCTGACTGAGAATTCCTGCTACACCAAAAGCTGAACTTAGATTACTAGATTTCTTATTTATAACAATTGCATAAATTTCTCCATAAGTACGCTTTGTCTGCGAATTTTTAATTTGAGGAATTTGAGTCACATCATAACTTAAATTTGGATTCACAGACTGTATTTTAAACAACTCACTAGCTCTGCCTATATAGAATGCTAGCTTGCCCCCAGTGAACATATCTAGAGAGTTAGGAAGTGAACGATTCCATGAATACGCAGTATTGGAAGGATTAGAAAATTCAGTAAAGAATTTTACGACTGCTTCCATTGGACTTACAGAAAGTTTAGAAGGATTACTATTTAATAGTGAAATATAACTTGTAGTGTTATTCGTAGCATCCACAGACCTCTTCACTATTCCGTTATTATTCTGAAGAAGTAATGTCGCTAATATATCTTTCGCATTATTAATATTGCCGTACTGACCAAGTGCTATCATACTTTGGCTTATAGTGCCAATATTATCTCTCTTAGTTAAAGTAGAATTGAGTGGGAATAATTCATCCCAAGTCTTAAGCGGAGAAACAATTCCTTCATTAGATAAAATATCTTTGTTGTAGTACAGAACCATAGGGTCTACAACCAAAGGTAAACCTACAACACCTTCACTGTCGAGGTAAATATCTGCTCCGTCTATAAATGAATCGCGGAATGTTTTCTCTGGATAGCTGGCATAAGGAATTTTGTATATAAAATTATTATTCTTTACTACCATATCAGGAGTTATAATGAACAAATCAGGGCCAACTCCGTTTGCAAATGCTTCTATTAATTCTTGCTGATAGGAAGATGAATTTTTCTTGATGTAAGTAACACTGAGCTCTTTATTAGCATCATTCATGCCGTCGATAATGTCATACATTTCTGAACTAGGAAATGTCCCCCAAATAGTCACCTTGCCTTGGGGAGCGTTAGTATTCGATGAAATACCTAAATCAATTACTCCTGAGAATATTAAAACTCCAAAAACGAAAAATGATAGAAATATAGCGACAAGTATTGTCTGGAAATTACTCATATGTAAATATTATACCATAATGGTGAACACTAGTGGAAATTTTTTCTTCAAATCGGAAGCCTCTTTTTTCAAAAAGTTCTCTTGCCTCGGCTTCTGGCATCACATGGTGCGGAGCTGGACCCATTCCTCCAAAGGAATCACTCCAATCCACAAGAAGAATTTTCCCACCTTTTCTAAGTACACGCTTAGCTTCATCTATAATCCCAATCTTATCTTCCACTTGGAAAAGTACATTGGAAATTATCACAACATCCATAGAATTATCCAATAATTTAGTCCCTCCACGGCGTTCTATGTCGCCCCAAATACAATCTACGTTGTGTATTCCTAATTCTTTTAAATCTGATTCAAGTTTTTTTACTAAATCTTTCTGAACTTCAATAGCATATACCTTTCCACTGTTGCCTACACGAGGACTAATGGCTTTACAATAGAAGCCAGTCCCAGCTCCGAAGTCTGCTACACGCATACCTTCTCTTAACCCTAAATGTAGAATATTTGTTTCTGGTTTAGTAAACATATTTATAGGTATATTATACTACAAATAAAATAAACTAGAAAGTCCGCTATATGTTCAAAATTTCTGAGTAGGTGTGGGCGCGCGCCGAATCCGGTGGATTCGGTAGGGATAAGCGAAGAAATTTTGAATATATAGCGGAGTTTCTACAAAAACTATAAGAATGTAATAGAAGCAATACTATCCCCTGGGCGGAGCTTCATCACGGTCACACCTTGCGTCTGGCGACCAGAAGTAGGAAGTGAATCCAAACTTACACGGATAACTTGCCCTTTCTGAGACACCGCGATAATCTCACTTTCATCACTTACTATTTTCGCAACTATAAGCTTACCTGTCTTAGGAGTAACTTTTGCTGTCTTTATACCAGAGCCACTTCTCTTCTGTGTTTTGTATTCTTTAATATTAGTTTTCTTACCAAGGCCATTTGCCGAGAGTGTGAGAATGGATAATGAATTCTCTCCTTTTGGAATACGATCCACTCCAATGACAAAGTCCCCTTTACCGAGCTTCATAGCACGCACACCTCCAGCACTGCGACCCATTTCTCGGACATCTGTCTCTTTGAATCTTATTGATTGTCCAAGCGCTGTGGCAAGCATCACATCATCACCTTTTGATATTGGAAGAACAGCTTGGAGTTCATCATCCTTATCGAGTCGGATAGCTATCAATCCACTTCTTCGGACATCTTTGAAGCTCTCAGCTCCCACTTTCTTTGTCACGCCCATCTTGGTGACCATCATAAGTGTCTCTACTGTTTTCTTTGTCTCTTTATCTATAGGCAAAATAGAAGTCACCTTCTCTTCAGCTTCAAGAGAAATGAAGTTCATAATTGATTTACCTTTTGTTGCACGCTTACCTTCAGGAATATCATACATCTTTATCTGATATGCTTTTCCAAGATTAGTGAAGAATAGCAAATCCGAGTGGGTATTTGCGGATATAAGCATGGTTACGAAGTCTTCTTCTTTTGGCTCAATATCTATTACACCTACACCTCCGCGCTTCTGTGTGCGGTATTCAGAAGGGTCTGTACGCTTCACATATCCACCCTTAGTGAATACGAGTACTGACTCTTTCTCTGGGATAAGGTCTTCTTCGTTTATTGCTTTCACTCCTCCTTTTATAATACGAGTGCGTCTTACATCAGAATATTTTTCTTTAATATCAATAAGTTCATCTGATATAACTTTCATCATTTTCTTTGGACTTGCAAGCAATGCCTCCAATTCTTTAATTAATTCTTGCTTTTCTTTCAACTCAAGCTCCACATTTTTACGTTCAAGTCCAGCAAGTTTCTGCAACTTCATTTCAAGAATAGCTACAGCTTGAAGTTCAGAGAATTTAAATTCTTTCATCAAGTTTGCCTTAGCCACTTGGGTATCTTTAGATGCACGAATTACAGAAATAACTCGGTCAATATGATCAAGTGCTTTCTTGAGTCCTAGAAGAATATGCTCTCTTTCTTTTGCTTTTCGTAAATCGTACTCAGTTCGGCGACGAACAACTATCTGACGGTGTGTTATAAATTCACTAAGTAAACTCTTGAGCGAAAGCGTCTGAGGTACGCCATCCACAAGAGCCACGAGGTTGAAATTGAAAGATTGCTCGAGCTGTGTGTGCTTGTAAATGTAATTCAAAACTTTCTGAGGAATAACTCCACTCTTAAGGTCTATAACAATGCGAATATCTTTTGTAGATTCATCACGAAGACCTTTTACTCCTTCTAATTTTTTCTCTTGAATAAGAACTGCAATAGACTCAATAAGAGCTGACTTATTTACTCTGTAAGGAATAGAAGTAATAATGATTTGGAAAGTATCACTCTTTTGTTCTACTATTTCGGCTTCTCCGCGAGTTACAACACCACCACGTCCTGTAGAGTAAGCGTGAAGTAAATCATTTTGTCCATAAACTATTCCACCAATAGGAAAATCTGGACCTTTAATGTATTCCATTAATTCTTCAGTGCTTGCATCTTTGTTTTCTATTAAGTGAACAGTAGCATCTACAACTTCACCAAGATTATGAGGAGGAATATTTGTAGCCATACCCACTGCAATACCCAGAGTTCCATTTAGGAGTAAATTAGGAACAGCTGTAGGCAGAACTACTGGTTCTTTGCGAGTCTGATCATAGTTCGGACGAAAATCCACTGTTTCTTTCTCAAGATCAAGAAGTAATAGTGATGAGAGTCGAGACATTTTGGCCTCTGTATAACGCATAGCAGCTGCTCCATCTCCGTCGATAGAACCAAAGTTTCCTTGTCCATGAATAAGAGGATAGCGATAAGAGAAATCTTGAGCCATTCCCACCATAGAATCGTAAACAGCCACATCACCGTGTGGGTGATACTTTCCGAGTACATCTCCGACTACCGCAGCACTTTTACGAAAACGACTTTGAGAAGTTAAACCCATTTCATACATCGCATACAAGATACGTCTATGAACTGGCTTTAATCCATCACGAACATCAGGAAGAGCACGGTCAGTAATAACCGACATCGCATAGTCGATGAACGAATCTTTCATCTCTGTACTAATTTCTACAGAAACGACATTTATATGATTGTCTTTTTTTTCTTCTTCTTTAGCCATATTATTGATATTCTACCGGAATTAAATCTATCTGCTTTTCTACTTCCACTTCTTTCTTTTCTTCTTCTTTCTTTATTGAAGGAATTTTCCCAACACTTGCAGTGACATTATTATAAGTGTTCGCAATACTTTGTCCAAATAATTCAAATGGCTTTATCTCTTCTTCTACAGGTGGAGTACTTTCTTTACTTAATTTCTGGCCAATGCTACTTATCCAAACAAACCCCACAAAAGACATACACAATATCAAAGACCCTACAAGTATTTGCTTGCGAGTGTCTTCCGATTTAGATTGTAATTTTCTTATATAAGTACGCATAAATTTAGGATGTTAATACAACTATTTCCCCTTCTTTACCTATCAATTCCTTTGCTTTGATTGTAAGCTTATCCAAAGGTGTTACTTTGTCTTGTCCTGCTTCCTTTAAGAATGCTTTTAATGTCTTCTCATCGTAATCCATAGGAATAATAATCTTCGGTTCAAGCGTTGTTGCAAGTTTATATGCTTTTTCAGGGTCAAGCAAGTCATTATTGCCAATTGGTACAAAAAGGATATCTGGTTCAGCGATTTGCTCTCGAACAGTAGAATTTAATTTTTCATCAGAAATTGCACCCAAGAAACATAAAGAAATATTTTCAATCGTTAGAGAATAAATAGTGTTGATATATTTCTTCCCTGCAAGCTCTGTCTGAGTCATTATTCCTTTTATGAAAATATCTTTGATTTCGTAATCACCAGGGCCGTTTATTTCAAAAGGAACTGTCTCTCCATGTGAGACCATTTCAAAGCCATTGTAGTCAGGATGATTGGTAGTAGAAAGGGCAATATCAGAACCGAAACGAGAGGCTTTTTCTCCATATTTTGAGTCCTTACTTATAGGGTTAAATGCAACAGTCAAACTTCCCTGTCCAATCTTAAAGAATTGCTTACCTAGATATGTAATAATCATACCTCTATTATACCAAAAATTTACAAAAAACAAAAGGGCTTTTCTGTTAAAATAACCCTTTTCGCAAGGACTGTCCTTGCGAAATTTAGAGGGGTTGATTTTTGGGAGAATATATAGTAGAGTGAGTGTATTATAAGCTCGGTTTGAAGGTTAACCCTTTTTGTGTTTAGTTTGGAAAGCAAAAAGATCTTCAACTGCGCCGCGAAACGCGGTTTTTTTAGTTCCAAAATATAAATTTATTTATATTTTACAAATTATAGATATGAAAAAAGAAAATGAAAGTGTTATAGAAAGTATTGCAGAAAATGCAAAAATTGAATTATCTAGTGTTGGTAAAATGCTAGAAAAAGCAGAAGTTCCTCCTCAAGTGGATGCACTCGTAGAAGGACCTGTTATTTCAATACAAAAATCATCTGTATATATTGACCTTACTCCATTCGGAACAGGTATCATTTACGGACGAGAATTTATAAATGCAAAAGATATCATTAAGAAAGTAAACATTGGTGATGTTGTTAAAGCAAAAGTAGTTGGGACAGACAACGAAGATGGTTATATAGAATTATCTTTGAAAGAAGCAAAGCAAGCTCTTATTTGGAGTGAAGCGGAGAAAGCTATTAAGTCAAAGACAACTCTTGAGCTTACAATCAAGGAGGCAAACAAAGGAGGACTTATTCTTGAATGGCAAGGTATAGCCGGATTCCTTCCTGCTTCTCAATTAAAGAGTGAACACTATCCACGAGTAGAAGATTCTGATAAAGATAAAATATTAAAAGCACTCAAAATGCTTATAGGTAAGCGCATCAATGTTGTAATGATTTCAGCATTACCAAAAGAAGGCAAACTTATATTCTCTGAGAAAGATAATAATCCAGAAGAGCGCCGCGAGATTGTCGGCAAGTACGCTGTCGGTGATGAACTTGAATGCATCGTTGCAGGAATTGTTGACTTCGGAGTATTCCTAAAGGTGGAAGAAGGTCTTGAAGGATTAGTTCACATTTCAGAAATTGATTGGGGCTTAGTTGAAGACCCAAGAACAATGTTCAAGATTGGGGACAAAGTTAGAGCAAAAATAATTGAAATCAAAGATGGTAAAATTTCCCTTTCAATTAAAGCTCTAAAGGAAAATCCTTGGAAAGAATTTGAAAATACACTTAAGAAAGGAGACATCGTCTCCGGAGTTGTTATTAAGTTCAACAAGCATGGAGCTCTTGTTTCTATTAAGCAAGGAGTTGCAGGTCTTGCACACAACTCAGGATTCGGTTCTGAAGAAAAATTAAAAAAGACTTTGGAATTAGGTAAGACTTATGACTTCCAGATTACATTATTCGAACCAAAGGAACAAAGAATGACACTTGTATACTTGGATAAGGATAAAAAAGAAACTGAAGAAGCAAAATAAATTAAAATCCCGCTCATACGAGCGGGATTTTAATTTTTCCTACAAAACAATCTTTTCCAGTTCTTTAATATTACGAACAATGTAATCTGGATTCATTAATTTCAGATTATTTTCTGAACACAAACCCCAAGTGACAGCAATCGTTTTTATACCAGCTTTTCTACCTATTGTTATTTCTTGATTTGAATCTCCAATAATAGCTGTTTCGTTTTCTATAAAATTATTTCTTTTTATTATTTTATATAAAGTCTCCTCTTTATCATGAATTCCTATTTCTATATCATTAAAAATATTTTGTAACCCAAATTTTTTAATTTCAGGAAGAATACTAATCGCATGATCAGCACTTATAACTATAATATTTTTTCCTTCTTTTTTAAGTTTTTGTATTAAATCAATAATCCCAGGATATTCTTTAGGATTAAAATTTTCCATAAGGACTTTTTTGTACACAACATCCTGTTGCTCTTTTGTTAAATCTGGTAAATATTTATTCCAAAAAGTCATATATGGCTCACTCCACTCATTTCTTAATTGCTCTAGAGTCATTTTATTAAGACCAAAATACTCAAGCATTTTATTTATAACAATAAAATGACCCATGGAGTGATCTTTTATAACCCCAGACCAATCAAAAATAATATTTTTTATCATAAATTGATTATTGATTATAGATACTCATTGCTTTATCTTTCCCACCAGACGACAAAACTTCAAGAATTTCGGCTACTTTTTTAGAAATCTTTTTTAATTCCTTTAATTCATCATCTTTAAACTTTCCTAAGAGGAATTTCAATACAGCATCTTCCCCTTTTGGCTTTCTAATCTTTCCAGATGGAGTGGTCGGAGATATGCCAATGCGAATACGAACGAATTCTTTTGACTTAACTTTTTTAATAACTGATTCTAGCCCATTATGCCCACCAGAAGAACGATTAAAAGAAATTTTTAAACTTCCAAGAGGTAAATCCACGTCATCATACACAACAACTAAATTTTTTAGTTTTTTAGGGTTATCAATAACCTGACAAACAGCATTCCCCGAATTATTCATAAATGTCTCTGGTAAAAGAAAATCAAACTTTTCACCTTCTATTTCACCCTTAGTAGAAAGTGATTTTAATTTCATATTATTTTTCCATTCAGAAAAATCAAAACTCTTTGCGATATTTTCTAAAATTATTCTACCCGTATTGTGTCTGGAGTTACTGTATTCCTCTCCAGGATTTCCTAATCCAACGATTAACATATTTTTTATTGTACCACAAAATATAAAAAGGGATAATTAAAATTTTATTCGCTTATCCCTACCGAATCCGGCGGATTCGGCGCGCGCCCACACCTACTCATAAAATTTCAATTATCCCTTTTTATATAACCTACAACACAACACTCTTTTATACCTTCTGTCAAGGATAAATATGTGGTAAAATAAAAACATGGAAAATAACAATGTTCAAATTAATAATGAAAATAATCCTGGAAAAACAAAGCTACAAAAGAACCTCGAAGGAATTTGGGATCTTTTGAAGTTTGCCCTTATAGCAATTATTATAGTTATCCCTATACGTATGTTTATAGCTCAACCATTCGTAGTAAGTGGAGAATCAATGTACCCTACTTTTAACGATGGTGAATATTTAATTGTAGACGAAATTTCTTATATATTGGGCACACCCAAGAGAGGTGATGTTATAATTTTCCGTTATCCTAATGATACAAAAAGATTTTTCATTAAAAGAGTTATTGGTATGCCTAACGAAGAAATAATTATTAACAACGGAAAGGTAACAATAAAAAATAAAGAAAAACCAGAAGGTTTTGTTCTTAGTGAACCATACCTTGGAGAAAAATTTGACACAACAACCTCCTACAAAACAGGAAATAATGAATACTTTGTGATGGGAGACAACAGAAATAGAAGCTCCGATTCTCGTACTTGGGGAGTATTAGATAGTAAGTTTATTATTGGTAGAGCATATCTACGCCTCTTACCTACAGATAATATTTCATTCTTACCAGGACATTATAACGAATACTAATAAACTCACTACATATGGAAAAGAAAAAAACAATAAAAGGGCCCCAGCAACTTGGAACAGTAAAAGGAATGCGTGATATTATTGATAGTCAATACTACCAATTCCAAGGATTCTTCGAGAAAGCTCAAGAAATAGCAGTGTACTACGGCTTTAAACCAATCGACACTCCTATAGTAGAACAAGAAAGTGTTTTCACTTCTTCTATCGGCATAGGTACTGACATTGTTGATAAAGAAATGTACACATTAAAGACAAAAGGTGGCGATCATTTAGCACTTCGTCCTGAACACACAGCCGGTACAATGCGTAGTTATATTGAGCATGGAATGCAAGCCCTTCCTCAACCAGTAATGCTCTATAGTTATGGACCCGTTTTCAGACACGATAACCCTCAAGCAGGGCGATATCGCCAATTTTATCAATTTGATATGGATGTAATCGGCAGTGAAAAAAGTATCCTTGATGCTCTTGTTATTCGAACAGCTTGGACAATACTCACCGAAGCAGGAGCAACAGGACTCTCTGTAGATATTAATTCTATTGGCGACAAAGAATGCCGAGCTTCATACATTAGAGAATTGGTTTCTTATTATAAGAAGAATATCAATTCCCTCCCCGCAATAGACAGAGAAAGGTTAAAAACAAATCCTCTTAGAATTTTAGATTCTAAAGAAGAAAAAACAGTGGAATTAAATCAAAACGCTCCAGATACACTTTCACACTTATGCCCCGCTTGTAAGAAACACTTTAAAGAAGTTCTCGAATATTTAGAACAAATGGAAATCCCTTATAATATTAATAAGTGCTTAGTGCGTGGATTATCATACTACACAAGAACTGTTATTGAGATAACACAAGAAGATAAGGAAACAGGAAAGAAAACAACTATCACAGCTGGCGGCCGTTATGATTACCTTGGTAAACAACTTGGAAGCAAGAAAGATATACCTGCAGTAGGAATATCAATAGGAGTAGATAGAGTTGTAGAATCACCTTGGTTTGCAAAACTTTCACCACGAATTATAAAGAAGCCAAAAATTTATTTCATTCAACTTGGTTTTGATGCAAAATTAAAGTCTTTGAATGTTATTGAAATTTTAAGAAAAGGCAAGGTTCCTATTGCGCAGTCCATATCTAAAGATAATTTAGGAGCACAATTGGCCATAGCTGAGAAATTAGGCATGGAATACGCTATTATCTTTGGACAAAAAGAAGCAATGGAGGATTCTGTGATTTTCCGTGATATGAGTAATCGTTCACAAGAAACGGTTAAATTGTCAAAGTTGCTAGAATATATAAAAAATATAAAATAAGAATATGGTTACCATTATTCAAAGTGGAGACAATGTGTTGCGCAAAATATCAAAAGAAGTGCCTGTCGCAAGCATTACAAAACCAAAAATTCAAAAAATTATAGCCGATATGAGTGAAGCTCTTGATAGCCAGTTTGATGGAGTTGCAATAGCTGCTCCTCAGATAGGTGTATCTCTCAGAATATTCGTTGTTTCTGGGAAAGTTTTTGATGAAGATTTTATAAATGGCAAAAACTTAGAGAAAAATTACAGCTCTGAAAAAAAACGAGAACCAAACATGGTGTTTATTAATCCTGTTTTTAAAAAAACCTCCCAAGATAAAAAGTTAATGATGGAAGGATGTTTATCTGTAAGGCCATTATATGGGAAAGTTCGAAGAGCCACCAGAGCTACAGTTGTAGCTTACAACGAGAAAGGTGTTAAATTCACTAAGGAAGCATCTGGTCTTTTAGCACATATATTCCAGCATGAAATGGATCATTTAGAAGGAATACTTTTTATTGATAAAGCAAAAGATGTGCGAGAAGTTTTCTTAGACTAAAAAGAAGGTTTTAGAGGTCTATATTATTAGTAATAATTTATAGGGGTCTATGACTTTTATAACAATCATTATATGGAAAAACTAAAGTTTGCATTTTTTGGCACTCCATTACTCGCCAGCCAAACATTAGACATCTTGAAAGAAAATGGTTTTATACCTGCTGTTATCATAACAGCACCAGACGCAAGATCAGGTAGAGGTATGAATGTGAATCAATCCCCCGTAAGCGCATGGGCACTCAAGCACAATATTGCTTGCCTTAAACCAGATAAGATTAATGAAGATTTTGTGAATAGATTCAAAAAATTCGGAGTGGATATTTCTGTTGTTGTTGCTTATGGGAAAATATTACCGGAAGATTTAATAAAAATTCCCAAATTTGGAACCATAAATATTCACTATTCCTTACTTCCTAAATACAGAGGTGCTTCTCCTCTTGAATCAGCACTCCTAAATGGAGATAGCGTAACAGGAGTAAGTATTCAGCAAATGGTTTTCAAATTAGATAGCGGACCCATTCTAGCCTCCAAAGAAGTACCAATACATATAAACGACAAAAAGGATGACCTCAGAGATAAGCTTACAAATATAGGAGCAAATTTATTATCTGATACTCTACCAAAAATTATTAAAAATAAAATTAAATCTCAAACTCAAGATGAATCGAAAGCGATTTATTGCGCCAAAATACACAAAGAAGATGGTGAGTTGGATTTAGAAAAAGGCGATCCTGTTAAAAATTACAATAAATATCGTGCATTTTATGGTTGGCCAGGAGTATATTTCTTTATTAAACCTAAGAATGGTAAAAAGGCAAAACAAAATGAAAAAATACGAGTAAAAATCAAAGAAGCTATTCTTCAAGATAATAAATTCATTATAAAGAGAGTTACCCCTGAAGGTAAAAAGGAAATAAGTTACGAAGACTTCTTAAGACAGAATTAATATTTCGACGTAAATGGATTACGCTTAGAAATACCCTTAAGCATTTTCTTCACGCTAGTTGCGCCTCTTTTATAAAGTGTCTGTTTTCTATCTTTTGTACTAGTTATTTGTCGAATTATTTCTTCTTTGGCATCGTCTATAGCAGTATATAGATCTTCTTGTTCAGATATTGTATAGAATTTATTCCCAGCTATTTCAATATTAAATTCAGCTTTAAAAATTTCTCCTTGTTTATGATGATTTGTCGTTTTACCTATTTCCACATAGGCACCCATTTCTCCATCTTTCACAAACTTCTTTATTGCGGATAATCGCTTATTAACATAATCGTTTATAGGGTTCGTTAACTCCATATTGGTTGCTTTAATATTTATGTTCATATGTTTTATCTAAGCTAAATTAATAATAATACTTACATTCTTAGTATACCAAATTTTCTGGCAAATCAACTGCAATTATCTTACTCGGGCTTTGATGCCCACTTACAATTCGGACTTTTTTCGTTGAAATATTGAAAATACCTGCCATAATTTCACAGATTCTTTTATTTGCAAGGTTTCTTTCTGCTTTTTCTCGCACACTTATAATATATGTGTCTTTATTTTTCTTGCTAACATTTTCTTTTTTTGCTCCAGCTAGAACCCTTACTTTAATATACATGTTTATATATTACTCTAATGTATAACAAAATAAAAGATGTATGTGGTATAATATAATTGTGAAAAAAATATTAAAATTTTTAAAAATCTTTTTCCTTATTTTATATTTAATTGTAATCTTTTTATTAATGCTTAAAAGCAAACAGTTGAACAGTGATTACAATCTGCCTGTCTGGCTTATTCCTAGTTTATTTTTTATTAGTATTTTTTATTTCTGTTATGAATATATAATACTCAAGATAAAAGATGATAAATTAGAAGATGAGATAATCTCCATTGTAAACCACGCATTCCGTACTCCTATTACAAGTATTATTTGGCATGTAAAAGAACTAGAAAAAAACATTCCCCAAAATGAGAAACTTCTATACTTACAAAATATCAATAACGGAGCAAATCGAATCTTAAATGTTGTTGATTCTCTAGTTGGAATAAAAGATGTACAAAATACTTCTGGATACTTTTTTGAAGCTGTCTCGATGAGAGAAATTATTGAAGACTCGATAAATAGACACAGAGGTCAAATAAATAAAAAGAATATAGATTTTAGAATACCTACTTTTAAAGATATTCCCCTTCTAACTGTTGATTTGAAGAAAATTTCATTCGTAATTGATACGCTTATAGAAAATGCTATTTATTACACAAAGAAGGACGGGAAAATATTAATAGATTCTATTTATGATTTTAAAAAACTTGTATTATTTGTAAGTGATACGGGTATTGGACTAGGAATGATAGATAAACTAAGGATATTTTCAAAGTTTTATCGTAGTGAAAAAGCTAAATTAATGAACCCTGATGGTATGGGTTTAAGATTGTATATATCTAGAGAGATCATTAAAAGGCATGGTGGTAAAATATATGCTAAATCGAATGGTCCAGATGAAGGTACTACTTTTTTCATAGAAATACCATTCAAGAAGAAATAATAAAACATTCCAACATTCTTAAGAATGTTGGAATGTTTTATTATTAGTATTTTATTTTTTAGAAATTATCTCTTCTATCTTTTTTATATCTTCACCTATTTCAGAAATTGTAGCTCTTTCTTCTTGTATTTCTTTTTCTGTCTTTTCATCTATCCTTTTCTCTTTATTTAATCCAGAAATAATAATATTTTCTCCAATAAAGAAAGAAACAAATAACCCTGTTATCATAGTTATAAGTACTCCTATGATTAACGATGCCCACCCTGACATATTCCAGCTATCAGAAATATGCCAAATTCCCCGCCAAATTGAAACTATACCAATACTCCCAATAAAAGCATATACCAAAGGGAAATGAGTTAATTTTGTTCGTATTTTATCTTCTAGTTTATCAAAAAAGTTATACAAGTTTCTTATTATTTTCATATTATATAAAGCTATTCTATCATTTAAAAATAATAATTCCTAATATACCAATGAGAAGAAGACAAGTAATACAAGGAATAATTACTCCTTTAAATATATGGGTCTCAAAATTTTTAACCCCAGCGACTGCTTCTGCCGCAAGAATATCTGAGAGTGCAAGCATATTACCAGTAGCTGCTCCAACAACTCCCAATGACATTATCACTTCAGGATTAAAATTGAGATTTGTAGCAGCAACATAGAAAAAGTTACCAAACATAATATTTGATATAGTTACACTTCCTGTAATGAAAGAACCAAAAGCTCCTATAAATGGAGCGAATAGCGGCAATAGTGATGTCTCAAATGCTTTAGAGATAAGAGTTATAGCTGGAGGTAAGCCAGATAAATTATTACCTGACAAAATCATTATTTGAACTATTGCTGACATTGAAACAATAACAATAAATGGTCCAATAGTTCCCTTTAGAGAAATAAAAGATGCTTTTCTTAAAAATCTTAAACCACTTCTCCAAAACAAAATCACAATTAAACCAGTTACTATAAAAATAAAACCAGGATTAAATAAGTTAAATGTATGAATAAAACCAAAATTTACCATAATTCCCCATCTATCCAAGATAATTTTTCCAAAAATCAAGAGTGCTACTAATAAACCATAAGGTAGAAAAGCTTTGAGTGGACTCATTGTGTGGGCAAGATGTTCTTCTTTTTTAACTGTAATAGTATTCTTAGGGACAAAAATTCCTAATTTAGTAGTAATAATAACTAATGCTAACCCTGCTACAGATCCTAATATAGTGGGAAATTCTTGTCCTAAAGACACAAATAATATTGACGGTAAAGAAAAAACAATACCAGACCAAATAGCAAAAGGTAACCCTTCAAAAAATTCTTTTTTTCTATTTGGTCTACCTTTTGTAATTATCCAAAGCATAAAAACCGGAACAATTATTCCCACAAGATTTAACATTGAGGATATAAAAGGAACAGAAGAAGTTGGTAACCCTGCTAAACCTACTCTTATAGGCGTCCCAGCGGCACCAAAGACTCCAGGAGCACTATTCCCTAATAATCCTATTATTAAAGCTCTTAGAGGTGTTAAACCGAGCCCCATAAGAAGAGGTACAGCGACAGCAGCAGGTACACCGAACCCTGCTGTCCCTTCAAGGAGTGCTTCAAATAACCAAGCAATAACTATAATTTGAATTCTATAATCTTTTGAGAAACTTTCTAAATAATATGAAATATTTTTTATGATTTTTAAATCTTTTAATATTTCAAGAAAAAATATGGCTCCAAAAATAATAAAGAAAATATCAATAGCGATAAAGAATCCTTTACCATATGAAGTATATAAAAATGAAGGCATAATCTTCCAGTAAACAACCGCTAGTACTGTATAAAACAGCAGAGTTATTATAGAAGCCACAAGTAATGATGTTTTCTTACTAAATAACAAGAATAAGAAAACAAGGAAAGGAAGTATCGATATAAAAATTGGAATATTATTCATATTTATGGAGTTACGAGAACTCGTCCAGTAGGACTTGGTGTAGTCCCTCTAGGAATACTTGTTGCGTTATTATTGTAATTATAAATAACAAAATCATCATATGCCCACCAGCCGTCTCTCCAAGGAGCCGTACCACTCCCACCAAGGAAATTCGCAAAATTAATTTTAGTTATGCGAACATCACTATAATCCCTAAATCTATAGTTAGGTATACTGGAAACTAATTTACCATTAACAAAATATTCAAGAAGTCCGTTACTTGACCCTGGGGTATTTAATACAAGTCTCACAGTAATATCGTACCAAGTATTAGGACTAAAATAATAATTAATCGATTCTGAATTACCCCAGCAATTAGGATCTGGAGACGGACAAGTCATACCAAGATGATTAACATAGAACTTTGTTTGAAGTTTGTCGTTTGTTGAAGTTTTACCACTATCAAACATAGTAAGTATAAAAAATGATTTCATATCTGGGGTTGGTTTATATCCTGCGCCAGGCCAACTATTCATATTGGTATAAAAACCAAGCCCAAACTTTCCAGAAAGCCAGTGAGATGGATAACTTGACCCCGATGTACTAGCTGCGTATTCTGTTGCCATATTTTCTGAAAACTTCATCCTATAACTTACATAAATTTCTTCTTGGTTTTGATTAGGTAAATTCATATACCAATCTAATCCACCAGCGGCAAGACTAAACCCATTAGAACCATTTAGTAAATCTTTATAGAAATAATTTTTCATAATTTTATTTCCGGATTCATCCTCTATCACAACTTTTTGAGTAGACCTATTCGCTCCTCCTGCATCATTCCAATCAGAAGCAATTTGACTACTCGTATATGTTCCTGGACTTCTATGTTGAAAATCTTGTTTAAAATAAATATTGAAAATATCAGACGTTGTACCACTGTTATTAATCAACTCATAATACTTTTGTGCCCATTGTTCATACCCAGTAGAGTTTGGGTGAACTCCATCAGAAGTTAAGGTTGGGCTTGTCTTCCATCCACAATCTGTGGTTTTTGTTCCAGAAGTATCGTGCCATAGTGTCCACAAATCGACTACGTTTAAGTCTGAATGTTGTGAATCAAAATTCTTAAGCCAAGCATTTTCTGTCTTCATCTTATTACACAAAGTAGTGTTATTGTTTATGTTTTCATATGGTGGCATAGTTGTCATATAAATATTTGAAATACCTTTTTGTTTAGCTAAATTATATATTTGCTCATACCAATATGAATTATCAACACTACTTAATGCATTTACTCCACAAGTTACAAATAATGTTTCTGTTCCTGATAAAACTTTTGTCGATAATTGATTATAAACCTGAGCACAAGTATTCCCCGATACAGCATAATCACTAATACTGCTTTGAGATAACCCCATTTTAGAAATAAAATAGCTAGGCCAATCACTTGTTATACTATCCGACATTGAATCACCTATTACAGCATAAGTAGTCCCTGTAGAAGGAGTAGAACACACCCCACAATTCACACTAGTACCACAGTTGTTTGCCTGAGTACCACATTTACCTGAACAAGTAGTAGATGTGGATTCTGGAGTACAGACAGGAGGAGTTGTCCCTCCAAAGTAAGTATAAATTTGAGATACCTCACTTGAACTTAAAGCTCTATTCCAAATCATTACTTCATCAATTGTACCCCTAAAGCTTCTTCCATTATAACCAATCTGAGAGATTGTAATAGCATCAGCTCCAGAGACTGTAGCAGTTGATATTAAATTTCCATCTAAATAATAACTTAAAGAGTTTCCATTTCTTACAAGAACCACATGCCGGAGAGATGAAGTTCCTATAGCAGAATTATAAAATTCAAATTCTTGTCCATTTGTATTTGTTTCCATTCGTGGGTAGCCACTAGAAGTAAAGAAGATTCTTTGGTAATACCCATCGTCAGCTAATACTAATCTATCATCAGAAAAATCTGTAGCTTTTACCCAGAAAGAGTATGTACCTACTGATTGAGTAATAGGTGAATTTAAAGTTATATAATCTGAATTATCATTAAATAAATAACACTGTCCTTTTCTACAGTTTGTAGAAGTAGTAGTTGCTCCAGTAACAGTTCCATTATTTGTACCCACAGAATCATTTCCATTTCCATCAAGAGTCCACCAAGAAAGAAGACCAGACTGCCATGATGGAGTTACTGGTAAAACTGGTATAAGCGTGCAAGTGTCACCACTCTTTTGATACCCAGAGTTACAGGTAGATAAAGTGCAACTACCGTATGTGGACCAAGTACCTGAATTACAGGTTCGCGATTGAGTACCTGTACCATTAGTAATAGTGCAAGATTGAGTAGATGAACCGGAACAAGTAGTTGCTACACAAGCATTACCACTAATCTGATATCCAGAATTACAAGTAGATACTGTACAAGTACCGTAAGATGACCAAGTACCAGAATTACAGGTTCGTGATTGAGTACCTGTACCATTAGTAATAGTACAAGATTGAGTAGATGAACCGGAACAAGTAGTTGCTACACAAGCATTACCACTAATCTGATATCCAGAATTACAAGTTGATACTGTGCAAGAGTTGTAATTTGACCAAACTCCAGAATTACAAGTTCGTGATTGAATGCCAGTACCATTTCCGATAGTACAAGATTGAGTGGATAGACCAGAACAAGTGGTTGCTACACAAGCACCCCCACTAATCTGATATCCAGAATTACATGTAGATACAATACAAGTGCCATATGATGACCAATTACCTTCATTACAACTTCGGTATTGATATCCTTGACCATTGTAAACAGTACAAGACCTCATAGATGAACCTGTGCAAATATGAGACGCTTCTTCTCCTTGGCTACAGAGAACTCCCGTGAGAGGACTATATTTAGTAGAATAAGTACAACCAGAAGGTAACGATTTAGGAGCATTAGAACATAGTTCCCCTGTCATCGCATTATACTTTGCTCCAGGTAAACAACCAGGAGCGGTGTAAGTTGAGGTAGAAGTACTACCAGTGCTGGTGGTAGTGTTTGTATTGGATGATGTATTTGTTGTAGTAGTTGCAGTGCCGGTCTGAGAAAATTCCAGCGCACTACGAGTAATAGGTCCTACCTTACCGTCTGGTACTAGACCACGACTTTCTTGGAATGATTGGATAGCTTGTATTGATTTCTTTCCTATTACTCCGTCTACTACTAGATTGGGAGATGGGTTTAATACCCTATTTAGTACTACTTGTAGGTTAATACGTTCTTGGAGAGTATCGATTTTGGTGGGGAAAGAGACGGTGGAGGCAAAAGTAATAATAGGAATAATGAAAAATGAAATTACTCCTAACTTGATTATATTTAGATTTTTCATTATTTAATTATACCAAGAAAAAAAACAAAAGTTAATGGGTTTTTAACCAACTAATCATTTTCTTGAAAGTGTTCACTCCGGCTTCCCCATCAGCAGTTAAACCATTTGCTTTTTGATAGTTCTTCACAGCTGTCACAGTACTTGGACCGTAGTCATTATCTACTTTATTAGAAGTTTTATTATATAAGTTTAAGAATTTTTGTACTGTACCCACAGCAGGACCTTGTGATTTAAGTTTAAGATAAACATTGGCATCTACAAGCTTCTGTAATTCATTTATGAGAGTTTGATTCTTTGAAACTGTAGGAGTTGTTGTAGTAGTTGGTGTAGTTGTAGGATTAACAACAGGTGCATTTGTATTAGAACCAGCAACAACAGGTGCTTCTTCATTGCCCTTACCTTGTTCTATCTCTAATTGTAATAAACTAATTTGCCTCTTTAATTCAGTAACTTCTTTTTCAAGTTCTTCATTTGAATCTTCTAAATCTTGTTGCTTCTGTGAATCCACATGAGTACTACCAGACTCCATTGTAGTGAAAGCCCAATACCCCGCGAACCCTATTAAACCTAAAATAAATATCGAAAAGATAAAAAATTTAAAATTCTCCATATACTAGCGATTATACCACAATATAAAAAACAAAAAAATCATAAATAATCTTATCAGCGGGGCGTGCGCAAGCCTGACGAGGCGAGCAATGAGGAAATTTCTAGTAAGAAATTATCCGGACCCGATGAGAAGAATTATTTATGATTTTTTCTTTTATTAATTTACAAACGTTAGTGCTTTACCTACTTGGTTTCCACGGCCGGTTCGGCCGATACGGTGAACATAATCTTCATAAGTAGCAGGGATTTCGAAATTAATAACATGAGTTACATTTGGTATATCGAGTCCGCGCGCAGCTACGTCTGTAGCCACAAGTATCTGACTGTGATTATCGCGAAATGCTTTCAATGCATTTGCACGTTTATTCTGATTTTTATCTCCGTGAATAGATTCAGCTTTAAAACCTTGTCTTACAAGTGTCTGACAAAGTTTTTCCACTCCGTGTTTTGTTCTACCAAAAATAAGAACTTTAGAAAATTCTTTACTTGATAAAAGTGTACTTAAGTGCTCAACTTTATCTTTACCTTGTGGAACACGCACAATATCTTGGTCGACATTGCGAGCTGTCTCCCCTGTTTTCACTGAAATTTTTTCTGGATTAGTTAGAAATTCTTTTATCAACTTATCAATTTCACTTGTGATTGTCGCAGAGAATAAAAGTGTCTGACGATTCGGAGCCATTTGCGACATTACAAATCGCATATCATCTACGAAGCCCATATCGAGCATTCTGTCCGCTTCATCAAGTACGATAGTACGAAATTCTGCTAAGCGTAGAACTTTCCTATCTACTAGGTCACGTAACCTCCCAGGAGTTCCTATCACAATATTATGAGATCTTTTAAGTCCATAAATCTGATTAGAAATTCCCATTCCGCCAACGCAACACACAGAAAAGATTCGGAGATCTCCCCGGAAGCCCATAAGTTCTTGGTTGATCTGCATTGCTAATTCGCGAGTTGGCACTATTACTAGAACTTTCTCTTGTGGATTATTTAATATTTTATTAATAGATGGAATCAGAAAAGCAGCAGTCTTACCCGTACCAGTATTTGCAATACCGATAACATCACGACCAGAAAGAACGTGAGGGATTGCCATATCTTGAATTGGAGTTGGGTCGACATAACCTTTCTTTGAAATATTTGTTTTGATTGCAGTGTGAATATTAAAATCTGCAAATTTATTTACTGGAATATAAGGAGCAGATTCGATAATTGGATCCGCTTTCTTAATGAAACGAGAATGACTAATAGAACTGCCACCGCCAAAACGCTTACCAGACCTTGAACGTCCAAAATTTTTTCTGCCACGAAAATTGTTTTTAGATCCACTAGAATGTGAACCGCCGCCTTGGCTTCTGCCTCGGCTTGATTGTTTATACATAATTTTTTACCTAATCTATTAAAATAAAAGTAAGACGGATTAGGACCTTCCCCTCTAGTTTCCAATAATGACTATCACGAGGGATAAGGCGTTATGTCGCGCAACATGCGCAAGAAACCAATGAGAATACAACTTACTATATAAGTATATAATTATTCTTTAATTTTGTCAAGTTTAGTGAATCTATCTCCACTAACTAAAACTCCCCTTGAACCGAGTTCAAGGGGAGTTTGTTTATAAATTACTTTCCTCTTTTCTTTACTGATTTTTTCTTGTCTTTCTTGTTTGCTAACATTTCTTTCTTTGCAAGAAGACGTTTTGCTGTTTTCTTAGAATGTTTTGATTTCTTATGAGGATGCAATGATGTTGCTCTTTTTGCCATATAAATTTTTATCTATTATTAATATATTTTTATTATACTTTATATTATAAATATTACAAAGAAAAATACTCACAGCTCGCAGAAGCGAACTAGAGTATTTCTCTTTTAATTACGCACGAGATACTTTTGTAGCCGCTGGGCCTTTTTCGCTTTCCATTATTTCAAAAGTAACTGTGTCTCCGACTTGAAGCTCGTCAAATTTGACTCCGACAAGTTCTTTCGAATGAAAGAAAAGGTCTTTCGTCTCACCTTCGCGAGCGATAAAACCGAATCCTTTACTCGTAAGTGTTTTTATTGTTCCTGTCATCATACGATTATATTTGTTTGATTATTTTGATTGAAACTTCGACATGGTTCCTTTGTGCCTAAACACTATTTCAGTATAACACACTTCCTATTTTATACATATTATTTAAAATTTAAACATATAAAAACACTAATCATCTCTTTAGAGATTAGTGTTTTTGTCTTATTTTTTAAGCTAATTCCGCCATCTTCCTGATAGTTAATAGATTCTCTAGACCCATATCTCTTCTTTTTGTTATATTTACTATAATAACTCTATACACATGAATAATCTCTTCTTTTGTTTGGCATATCTCGATAGCTCTCCTTGCGATAGCTTTATCGAGTCCCTTGTCTAAGTTGTTGTAAAACATGTCCTCTAATTTTTGAAGAGATTTTTCATTTTTTATTTTTTCTAAATATTCAAGATCTCTTGCAATTACAGGTAATGGTTCTTCTTCCATATTTATAGCTTTTTCTATAACATTCCATATTTTTGATGGGTCTTCCAGATGAGATGTAATTTCTTTAACCAAAAATTGGAATTGCCTACTGTTCAGTTTAATTTTATCCATTTCGTCATGTTTTATGGTTATTTTAAAAAAACTAAGTTCCTTTTAATAGTACTATTGTTAAAAAGGCCGGTCAATGTCATTTTAATGCTTATAAAACAAAAAGAAAATCCATATTTATAAATATGGATTTTAATTATTACACAAACAGCAACATAACCTTATCCACCACTTTTTCACCCCCTTTTTCAAAAAAGTTGCCTTCTCAATTTTGCCGTATTTTCCCCTTTTTTTGTATACAACAAAGACTAAGTGTAAGTCCTTCTTACATTTTCTGATCTTTGTGATAAAGCTACCTTCACACTCCCAAAGAGGTCTGGACACTCCATCAGAGCAAAGCATATCGCCACGAGCAGTTTTCTCGGAAGATTCTTCGCTGATGACTTTATTAGTATACGAATCATTCGTATAGACAAACCATGTGATATTTCTTTCCCTTCCCATTTTTGTGTTTTTTAGAATTTACAATTTTCTTTACATTACTTCTTGTGGAGCATATTGTCAAATGCCGTTTAATTATGATTTAAATATGTTATTATAAATATATGAATTTCGAGAACCAAACAATCACTTTCAAACCTAAGCCCCTTTTCGAGGATGTAGAACTTCAAAAGCGACTTCTCTTAAAGAAGCAGGAACTTGTAGATAAATATAGACCCAAGGAGTCTACTTTTACAGATATCTATCCTGAATCAGAAATAAAAGCCGACTTGGAAGAAATTGAAAAGATTAAATCGTCGTTCGATAAAGGAGATGAGAGTAATGAGTATCTTAAAAATATTTCTTCTATATATGAGGGAGTTATTGCAGATCAGATTGGAGCAAATGCATGGTTCGGTGATAATTGTGAATCCATTGCAACATCCGAATACGATGATATTAAAAATGGCGTTGACGTTGTAACTATTTTCAAAGAAGACCAAGACAAGCACTACCTCGGTCTAGGTGTAGATGTAACATTTGCTTCAGATAAAAAAGTTCTCGAGAAAAAGTTGGAAAGTATAAAACAATGTATTAGAACAATGTCTCTACCCTCTCTTAAATATTTCCAAGATCCAGAGACAGAGGAACATAAAAAGATTTTCTTACCGAAAGTCATTATTGGCTCACGATTGTCTTCTGCTGAAAAGCTTATACAACTTTGGGGAAGTAAAGATGTAGATAAGAACAAGAAGCTAGCAGAGCACCCTGTCTCTTCGAAGATAATTATGGAATCACTTGCTCAGTTAAAATATTTTTATGATTACGCCATGCATTTGTCAGACAATGATCCAATTCATCATAATAAAGATGAATACAGAAAAATTGCTATAGGTTATGGCAAGATGTACAACATATTTGTAGATATCTACCAAGCCAAGAAAGACACTATAAACACTAACTTGAATGAAATTTCTGATGATATCGTCTACGAAACTATTTGTGAGTATACCAATAAAACTTAATTAAATTATGGTTCATAGAATTCTTCCTCTAAAATTCTTTTATCGCAATACAAAGATAATAGCGAAGGAGCTGTTAGGAAAATATCTAGTTCGTAAATCAAAAGGAAAAAATTTGGCTTTTATGATAACAGACGTAGAAGTCTATGACGGCTTTAATGATTTAGCTTCTCATGCATCAAAGAAAAGAACCCCTCGAAATGAAGTAATGTTTCAATCCGGAGGCAGATGGTATATTTATTTTGTTTATGGAATGCACAGTATGCTAAATATCGTTACTCGCGAGAAGGATTACCCTGCTGCTATTTTAATACGAGGATTAGAAGGAATATCGGGACCAGGCAAGGTGACTAAAATACTAGGCATAGATAAGTCGCTCAATAAACTACCCGCGAATAGAAAATCTGGACTTTGGATTGAAGATCGCGGGATTCACATATCACCCAAAAGTATAAAAAAATCTCCACGAATAGGCATTAATTTCGCTGGCAAAATTTGGGCAACCAAACCCCTACGATACTATATATAAGAAAAAACCCGAACTTCCAAGAAGTTCGGGTTTTAATAATTTTGCTTAATTGAGGCTCTGCTTCCTCTAGGCATCTCCATTTGTAATATTAAACGGGGACAAACTTACTCGGCGTTGTTTTATTTGTGTAGGCCGAGAAACTAGGCAAAATACATTGCATTAATTAAAGAACTGCACGTCAGGGTGGTAGATTCATAGATGCTTCATTTTTAGGTAAACATCCGCACTAAAACCCAAAGGCGATTTTATGGTGTGTATACTAGCACACCGTAATTATTTATGCAATAGAACAATACTAGTGGGTTCCATTCTCCGATATTCATATGTTTCTGCGGCGTCACGTCGTAATAGCACACTTAAGACCCAGTTAACTTAGTAGCCTCCATTTTACGGTTTCCGTCGGAAAGGTTACTGACCCTATATCCTTTAGTTCGACTAGTATTGTTTTGTCTTATTATTAAATTAGCATTTATTAAAACAAAAATAAAGGCCTTACTCCTATGAGCAGGCCTTTATATTTATTTTATTTATCAGCTTGGGTATTTCTTCCCAAGAGTTCATCCTTATGGACCCTTTTGGTAAAGGCGCCCTATTCCACGGACAGTCATACACTACAACAGGGATTCCAACATTAGTGCAATCAGCAACATGCGAAAGGTCATCATCTATAATAACATCCATATTTTGACTTCTACACATTTCTGATTTTTTTATTTTAACTCCAGAAGACCCATAAGAATTTGTGTGATAAATTTCCGAGAAAACGTTCGGGAAATATTTCTCTACCCATTCTTCGGTCTGTTTTGTTAATGCATAGATTCTACCTGTAACAATAGAAAGTTTATGACCCTCATTTAATAGGAAATTCATCGCGGATTGAGAACCCGGTATAGGAGCAACTTCTTTAAAATAATTAGTTTCAAAGAATTCAACTAATTTTTGAACTTCTTGTTCCTTTGTTCCTCCCCACACTTCACGATACCAACAAGAAAAGAAATCCTCTCTTTTTAAAGTTGTCCCATATTTATCATTATGGAATAAGATAATATTGCTAATTAAATCCGCAATAGTATCATCGACATCTACTGCTATATGCATATATGTTTTATTTAAGAGTTACAATTTCCTTCACATTACTACTTCCTGTGAAAATTGGCAAATAAAAAGAAAACCCGCCGAAGCAGGTTTCTGCTGGCGGGTTGTTTTAGCAAAGTGGAACGAATTCCTGAATTATGCTAAACGGTTTCCCTAAAATCATTCTCACGATTAAAAGATAAAGCACTCCACAAACAAGCATTCCCGGAAGATTGTGTATTCCAGATGGAATCAACAATGCTTTGAAAATTAAGCTGTTGTAGATAATTGCTCCCGGCGCAATCGAAAGGAAAATTGCCATACTTTTTAAAATCCATTTCGCGTTGCCTTTATACTTTTCGCTAGTACCGATGTACCACATATACGGAGCAAAAAGGAATAGAAAGAAAGCGAAATATCCAATAAATGGGGAGAAGAAATACAGGGCAACAGTGTTCATCCATGAATTGTTATATTCTCCGTTCATCCAGAAAACAGGAACGGAGAGAATTAAACCAATAACAAAACTGACTATTATAACAAAAAAGCTGGTAAAGCGAACACTTTCTCCTTTTTTGGTGTTAACCAAGAAATTCATAATTCTTTTCATTTTTTAGGGATTTTTGAGGTTTTTATTAAAGATCTTTATTGTGTATAGTATAGCATATTTATATATAAAAGTCAAGTAAATATACCTTGTAAAATAAGGGTAAAAATAAAAAGCTCTTATCTTTATCAAAAGTATAAGAGCTTTTTGTAATTAGAGTACAAGTTCAAAGTCAGGATCCGTAGCAATGGTAAATTGAGGGTGGTCGCTTCCTATTTTTTTCAGTACCTTTTTTGTTTTTGTAATCCATTTCTTATGCTTGCTTTTACAAAAGAAACAATTGAAGGCATCTTTTTCTTTTAAGAAAAGAGCTTTAACAGGAGGTGTGTGAGACCCCCAATAGCAATGATCAACCATGGCAATGTTTTTCTGAAAACTACGGATTTTCTTTCCTCCTTCAGGAATAAACAATATTAATTGCTTCCCAATAGAAAGCATGGTTCCATCATCTAAGACTTTTCCTACAGGAAAACTACTTTGCCCTTTTAGCGCTATCTTTTTTAAGACGGGTGAACCATTTATTACTTGCACTAAGTAAATAGAAGTCTGAGTGACTGCATAAAAATTCTGAAGCTTTTTGGGCATCTTAAGAATTTCTTTTGTTGTTACAATTACTCCCCTAACCACAGCGGATGTCGGTATTGAACACACAAGAATAAAAACTATTCTTAAGACAAGTGATTCACTGGGATTATGAGGATGGATAAATTCAGTAATAATTATGAAAACTAAAATTATTAATCCTAAAACTGAAAAATAAGAATACAGAGCAAGCCGCATCTTTGGCATTTGACTTAATTTTTTCATATATTAAATTTTTAGAGTTGTACTTTTCTCCTACACTACATTTTCTAATATGTAAAGTCAAGGAATGATTCCCTTCCATTAAATCTAAAACACTTTCGCAAGGATATTGCGAAAGTGTTTTTAAGAAAACTGTTTTTATTTAAGTAAGAATCGTAATGTTGAAACAAGGCGAATCTTTTTATATTCAGGAGAGCCTGGATCCTTGTCGGTAATATCAAACACTCCTTGGTTGCCTCGAGCGACACTTCCGACTGTTGAATCAGAGTTTTCGGCAAATTGTGAAGCAGTACTTCGAGCATTCTTTATTGCTTCTGCAAGCATTTCTGGCTTAATACTATTTAAATCTGAGAATTCAAACGAAATACTATTCTGGTTTAGAACAACGCCTCTTTTCACAAGTAAGAGTGTTTCGTTTGAAGCGGCCTTAGCTTGGTCAACTTTTTTCGTATAAACAGAAACTTGGTTTGTAGAATTATATCTGAATGCAGCTTCTTTGTAAGTGTCTTGGTAAATATTCACAGGGGCAGCATTTATTTCGGATGGCTCGAAACCTTTTTCAACAAGAAATGCTTTTATGGTTGTAATATTCTTCTCTATGTCTGCATACAATGAATCGATATTGTTTGACTTCACCTCAAAGCTCATAGACCAGATAGCTGTGTCAGCTTTCACAATTCTTTCTGAAAGACCTTTCACTTCTACATATGACCCCTGCTTAGAGAAATTTTTAGCAGAGATAAAGAATGCCAAAGAAATTAAAATGGCAAAAACTATAACTGATACACTAATAAATGCTAATTTGTTTTTTTGATTGTTTTCCATACTCTAATCATACCACAAAAATAAAAAGAAAACCCACTTTAGTGGGTTTAACTTTTTAGATATTTACCAGCGACACTGAGAGCGAACGATGAAAGTATTATAAATATGTTTATAAAGAATAATTGTGGTATTATTCCCCCTTTATCAGGCCCACCTGTGAACATCATAATAATACCCAAGACTGCGAAAGTAATAGATGCGATAATAAATATTTTTGTTGCTATTTTTTGCATAGATATATTATAACCCCAGAAGTAATAAAAAGAAACCCGCCAAAGCAGGTTTCTACTGGCGGGTTTTAACACGTTTGGAGAGATTCGTTTCCAATATCCTCCACATGTACATGATCCAGAGGAATATTTTCATCCACTATATCCGCAATCGGACGAACTACGACCTCTTTTTTGATTGGTATCTTAATACCAACAAAATTTTCTGGATAACAATGAGGGCAATCATCTTCCCTAAAACGGTTTTTACTTTTAGGGGTACCGCAGGCTCCACATTTGTCTGATGTATTCATGTTTTTTATTTTTAGATTAGTACTTTTTCTTAAGATTACTTTTTCTGCGTTTAAAAGTCAATAAAAAGAAAAGGACTAACTTTATCTCTCGAGCTTTTTTCTTAGTTCATCTATGACAGCTTTCTTCCAAAATTTCATAGAAAACCAGCCAATAAGTGGCTTCGCAACTAGGCGGAGCCAACGTTTATGAATAGTAATTTGATAAGTGTAATCAATCATAGTGCCTTCTGGACATTCAGAGAGTAGCAATTCTTCGTGTCCTGAAGTTCCAAACTTGGGGCTTTCATTATCTGAAATATACCCTTTCCCAGGGAGAATTTCTGTTTTCATTTTTACTGGAAAATTTTGACCGAACGATTTAACGTTCGCATCCATTTCTAAATGATTTTCTTCACGCTTTACGATTTGAATAGATTCAGCAACTTTCGGAAAATATAGAGGGAATTTTTCAAAGTCAGTTATTATATTAAACACACTTGTTAAAGGGGCTTTGATAAGCCACTTATCATGGAGATTGATTTTGTTTTTCATATGAAAATTATATCAAAAAAATTAAATACTCCATAATAAAAACCCCTGCATCTTTCAAAGAAGATACAGGGGTCAAAATGTTTAACAAAGGAGCAATATCAACGAGGGTCACCGACCCCGCAAAGAACTAGGATCAGGCCCCACGAAACACCGATCACCAGTACTATAATGAATGCTTTCACCATTCCCACCGGTAAAACCACTACCGTCCCACGAGATCACGCCCTCCGCTTCCAGAGCATGTAATTCGTCATCAGTGTAATAATGAAGAGATGGAATCGGCACAGCATTGGCATACACGATGCAACCATCTTTTTCGTTCCAGAACACGTCCACCGTACTGAAATTACCGTCGAAGTATTCGACATTACTCGCTATGCGCGTTACCAATATGCCTTCTTTAGCATTTACCTGCAGTTTTAGACGCTCGTAAAGTTCGTTCATACTCGCGTAAAGTTCAGCAAGATCAGCTTCCGGGTCGTATTTGTAGGTATTATTACTGGTACCCGAAAGATACTGACCCAAAATGTGCTGACTTTCTTTAAGGGACTGCTCCATAGGTGAAGGTGCTATCGCATAGATTCTAGCTTTCCCAGAAGAATCGAGAAAGACCATTCGGTGTGGATTCGAAAACCCCGTACAGATTGTTATTTCATCTTGAGCCTTCAAAATCCCCAATAAAAACAGCAAAGCAAATACCACCACCAATACGATGGTTATTTTCCATAGCTTTTTCATACAAACCTCTCTTTCTTATTAAATTGTAAACAACTTGACGAAATGATAACACTTAACGCTCTTTTTGTCTAACAAGGAAATATATCCAATAATATTAGTAATAAAAAAGAGCCTCAATACTGAGACTCTTTTATAGAAACATTATTTAACTACCAGATAAAAATACAAAACGATCTTTTTTCTGGTAAACTACAGTTGGAAACTGTTGATAAACTGAAAGGAATAAATTATTACTATCCCAATTCAATATAAATACTCCGGATTTTGTTGGAATGTGTACTTTTTCGTTTCTTTTTTCTACACCTTGAATAGCCAACTGAAAAACTGCTTCTTCGGAACAAAGGAGTAACCCGTTTTTTTGTGCTAGATTACACACATCTTCTAAAGTAACACCAAGAAAAAGTCCTCTTTTGATGCCTAATTCTAAGGGAGAAATATTTACTAATTTCTCTTCTCTTTTTTGAGAAGATAAAACAGGACATATTTCATAAAGAATTTCTCCTATTCCATAACCCTCATGAGTCATGTTTGACTTTATCCCAAGTGGTGGAAAAATTAACGAAGTATAAAGCTCTTCTAAATTCTTATGAGTACCAACGTTAATTTTTTTCCAAATTTTAAAACAAATTTTTTCGGAAACTTCTATTATCCGAGTTTTGTTTGATAAAAATTTGTTTACACCCTCCATTCCTCCAAGCTTGTTTACTAAAGCTTCGATTGTACCAAGATCTAATTTATTATATTTCATAACTGTAATTTTTTAGGCTTCTAGCCGTTGTTGTACCATTGCTCATTTCCCGAAGCTGGAGCTAAAACTAGTAGTTATAGCTAAAAAATTCCAATCAAATTAGAAGCTTTTAACTATAACCACCTTATAAAATAAAACAAATTTTTGTGAATGAATTTTTCTTTTATAATACAATCTTAAACTTAAAATGTCAAGGAAAAGAAAAAGCTACCCTGTTATAAGGATAGCTTTAAATTTTTTCATAGAGTTTCTACTGCATCACTAATCAGTTGAGCAAGCTTTGAATAATATTCGTCCACTTCCTCAAGTTCAGTAAAAAAACAAGGTTCATAGATGATTATAGTTCCTTTTGCTGTGAGCATTGCGTTCATACCAAGTTCCCTTTTGAGGTCTGTACGAAAATCAGTTCTATAAATCACAGCCTGACCATTCACAGCAATAGTTATGCCATATTCCACACAAGTACCACTGTCTGCATCCGCACCATCTGAGTTGCCAACCACTACTTTTTTTCGATCTTTGCAGGAATTAATACACTCCTTAACAATTCCCTTTATATCAAAATGGTCACCCCTCCAATGTTTTAAGGCTTCTCTTTGAGGAAGTATGACTGGATGTCCACGAAGTTTTAGATGTTTCTCGAGGTACAAATTGTGCAGTCTTTCACCTGCATTAAATAAACCACCTGCAAGATATATATCTTTCATATATTTAATTTTTAGATTAGTACTTTTTCTTCAGATTACTTTTTCTATATTGTAAAGTCAAGGAAAAGAAAAAGAGTTGATTACAAATCAACTCTTTTTAATTTTTACCATCTTCTCGCGTGTTTTTCGTTGCCACACGGGCCTCCGCAATCAGGGCAATAATTCCCAGAACCTATCCCGAAAATCGGACTAATTGGATTCCGTAACATTGTTCTTCTCCTTCTTGGTAAGGATTTTGATCTTTCGATTTCTGCTAATGCTAATAGAAGGGCTTTCCTTGGATTCCTTTCCCCTTTGTATTGGAGTGAAGGATTTTTGCCACGCTTTCTTTGTTTGTTAGCATGCGATACGACAAATTGAGCAGTTATTTCCATTTCGGATAAATTTTAGTAATTAAGCCACTTAAGAAACTCCTTATCTCTGTCATTGGTGACAATTCTTACAGAATAGATAGAGGTTCTTGTTTCAAGGAAAATATTACCATCTTCTTCTCCAAATGAATATATTTCACTTGATACATGAGCTCCTCCCCATTCTTTGAAGTGTACGGCATGTCCAACTTCACAATCTTGTGAAAGAGTACCACTTCTTTTTTCTCCTGGTTTAAATTCTGAAGATTCTCCAGTTTTAACTTCAATTTTTTCCAGAATAATCTTTGTACCAGTCCTAAGATTTTTAGGATCTGTACCCCATTTAATATTAGCTGTTTTATTCATATTTTAGAATTTACGTTTTCTTCACATTACATTTTTCAACTTGCAAAGTCAAGGAAAAGAAAAGGCCGTTTCTGATAAATCAGACGGCCTTTTAATCACACCTAAAAACTACTTAACCCTTTTTACTTTTGGCTTTTGTGAACCTGCTGCAATACCAGATGGAACTGTTACAGGATACACAGAGTGAAGAACTTTTTTTGTTTTCATAAAATGTACTTTATTTATTTATATAAATTATACAATTATTAAAAAATAAAACAAAGAGCCACGTCTGGGATGAAGTGGAAATAACATAAAATAAAAAACCCGCTGATTTTGTCAAACGGGTTTTAGAAATTCAACATTGAAAAAAGTTAACTGCGTTTTAGCATAAACTGGTACTCGGCTGTTAAACACCAATATTTACCAGCATCCTGGTCCTGTTTTATTTCTACTAAAACATATGCAGTTTCTCCAAGCTCTAGCCTTTCTGCTTCCTCTTTGAGTCTATTAATAAGTCTTTTATGAGCTTCAAAGCGAGCTATTTGTTTTGTTGGTTCAGAATCATCTGCATAGTTTACTGTGTCTCCGGGATAACTTTTTGCTAAACCAAACGGATGAAATTGAAATGGGTCAACCGTAAGCCCATTTATTTCAAGATTACTTCTTCCAAGATTAATCTCATCAAGAGCAACCTCTGGACATAAGTATCTACCTTTTTTGTCCAAAAATAAGACAATGGGATTATTATTCATAATTATTTAGTTGTTTAGTGTATTTTAAAAAACTATATTACATATGTGTTAACATATAAAAATATTTTTGTCAATATAGGATTCCTAACTTGGGATAAGGTTCGGGAAGAAATAATAAAAGAAAAAACCCAAGACTAATTGTCCTGGGTTAGATATATTCTTAATAAACTACACAAAAGAGATTCGTCGTCTCTACATTGCTTCTTACCAACAAAGCAGACCAAATGTATGACCGTGGCTGACTGGCACAAATGTTTACATAAATTATTGATACGTCTATCAAAAAATCTACTAGCCGACTGCTTATTTATTCCTCGCTCGTCACTACTAAACAAATAGTTGGATATAATCCAAAAAGAACATACCTAGATGAAGATTATAAAAATATTAGCTATAAGTCAAATTAGGTTCGAACTTATATTAAAAAATAAAACAAAGAGCCACGTCTGGGACGAAGTGGGAACTAATTTATTAAATGAATTGTAATATAATAAAATAAGTGATATATTATTGACATCCGAGGAGCAATTGGGCAAAACTCTCAAGAGGATTAAGCCCCTTTTGGAACTGAATTGTCACTGGTCTTTATGACCTTGTAACACAAAGTGGGCTTCTGTGGAAGTAAATAAAGCAGAAGAATATTCAGGGAAAAAAGAATTTTATTGTAGGGAGTAATTTTATTACTCCCTATTTTTATTTTTGCTCCGTGGGTAGGGACGTGAGTACACTTATCTCCCTCGACTCAAAATTTTTCCGTCGAAAAATTTTGGTCTGGGCACCGACTCGTGGATTTTTATTACTATAAAAATCACACTCCGTCGTTCGCTCCCTACACGCACGACAAGCAGTTGTCGTGCTCCACGGAGCCTAAAAAATCAAAAGCCCTCATAAAAGAGGGCTTAAGATTTTTACAGGCTCCGAACTTGGGAGGATGTTCGGAAGAGTATAATAAATGAATATTAATTTTTAGGTGTATATATCTTTATTATATCTAAAATGTCCGTTGAATCTTTTGTTGCTATTATTAACTTATTATTATCGAGTTCAATTTCAAATACTTCACTATATAAATGAGATGATTTACTTGTATCAAAATCTTTACTTGCTAAAAAATATTGAACTGTTAAATGTGTATATTTTTTGGGATTGATTTTGATAATATTTTTATATTTATCCAATTTTGTAAACTCATCAAATGTCTCAACCTTTTTATTTATGTCTTTTATCGTAAAATTCATTAATCCTTCAGACTTTGCTACCTCGCTGTGTTTTTTTCTCCATTTAGGAAATACTTCTTGTCTTCCATCATTACTTTCATTTGTAAAATGAGTAAAACCACTAGGATGATAAGTGCCTTTGAACGGTTTATTTTCAGGTATATTAGCGATTATATGTATACTTCCATCATTACTAATTGATATAGTATTAAATCTGTACAATTTATCTTTTTGATTAATTAATATAACCGCTAAATGTTTTTTTGCCATTTTTTATTTTCTTTTGAATAATTAAAAATATTCTAATTATAATTTAACAGCGATACCCTCATTTCTACATTTTTCTAAAGAAATAATACAAGAACCAAAAGATTTATAAATCATAAACATCGGAACTAAATCTTTTGCCCCAGAAAATAAGTAATTCTTTTTAATCTGTTCTTCTCCAATCTTCAGTGCTTCTTCAAATGTGGCTTTCCCAATAACAGTAGTTTCTAGTGCAATCATACTATGTATACTTTTTGGATTTCCCCAACCAATAAATGCATGATCTTTGGTAATAAAAATAAGTGATTGTATTCCAAATCCCTCCAAAATACTTGCAAATAACACAGTTAAATCAATACAATTTCCCGCTTTATTTTTTACACTTTGTTCTGGTAAGACCACGCGCTGCGAATCAAACTGATTAAAAGAATTAAATGGTTGATTTATATATTTTATACCAATATCTTTTGCTAAGTATTCATAAATTGCTTTTACATGTTCCAAAAGAGAAGTTTCAGTATTATTATAACTAAAACAATTATTAGGATGATACTTTACAGCACCAGAGCGTATACGATCAAACTCTCCATCTACGTCCTTGGGATAAATCCATGAAGCAATAAACTTTGAAAGATTAAACATCTTACTATTTTTTGTACTTCTTAATGACCAAACCATGTGATCTTCAGGTAGTAGTGTAACTGGAAAGGTTCTATCAACAAGAACTACCTTTGTATCTTCATCTATCACTCGTGCGAGCAGCGTTGCTTTTTCAGGATTTTTTATTGTTTGTAAAACACCACGTTTCATTCTTGGACATAATGATGTTTGAACTCTCACTTTTCTATGATTATCATTAAGACCATGCACAAAAACGGTTTTCTTGTCACATGAAGTATATCCCTCTATTTCAGCTTCTAATCTTAACCTTCTTTTCTTGTGTGCTATGTTAAAAATATCAAAACTTATTAAAACATCCTCATAATGATTACTCATACTTTGAAGTTGTTCATATATCCTAGATGATATTTCTTGTTCTTGTACAGTAATGATTATGTCCAAATCTTTATTAGGAGGAAAAATTATCATATTGGTAAAACGTAATGCTTCAAAATTACTTAATTTCCATGGGTTCGGTTCGTTAATATCCACAAGATAATCCTTTGGTATTTTGTCGTTTAATCCTATTTTTTTTGATCCATAAGTTCCATCTGGTGGGAAAAGCACATCATCACCTCTATAAGTTAGTGCTGGTTTCATGTGCGTGGGATAATGTCTATCATTATAACTTTCAGGTAAGTACCTTTTCATTTTTTCAAGGACAAGAGGTGGAAGTTCTTTTGAAGTTATTGGACTAATTTTATATATAAATGTTTTTATTTCTATGTCCGAGTTAGAAAATCCTTCTGTTGAATTACATTGAACAATTCCAAATGGAAATAACAAACCAAATTCAAAGTGCACACCTTCAGAAATTAAGGTAACTTCATAAGTATATTTTTTGTTAATTATTAAATCATCATAAATGAAGGTAGTCTTTTTGTTATAATAAACATAAGAATCATGGACATCTAATACTTGTCGAGGTTTTACGCTATCATAGGAAAAAACTGTATCTATTGATTGGTCAAAAGGGACCTCTTCTTTATTTGAAATATCAATAACTTTTTCTACTTTAAGATATTTATTTAACATAAAACCAATAATCGGAACAGCATATTTAATTTTTCTTTTTAAAGGAGGGGTGTTTTCAAAAAAGTATTTTAATGTATAGGCTTTCCAAAACTCTTCATTTTCATAATACTTAAAATCATTCAATACATTTCCTGTAACTAAAAAATCAATAGTTACTCTAACTTGCTTCATATTATCAAATTGTTGAGTTATCTTTTCAACTTTACAGGATAAATCTTTATATTTTTTAGGTATATAAAGTTCAGTTGTTGCTCTTATAACAGAGTTTTCATCCATACCGATAATACCTTCAGATATGGGTATTTCGGCATATTCATTTTTTGATTCAGTAGAACTCATTTTATTTAATAAATTGGCTTAAAATAACCAGTTAAAAAATCTTTTAATAATAGTAGGTTTTTTAACTTCAGTTACTTTAGAGGCGGGTATTATATTTGATTTAGGAGTTTCATTTATTATTGGTGGTATGATTGGTTTTTCCTCTTTCTTTGTTTCTTGGATAGTAGATTTTTTCTTCACAGAAGTTGGGATATCTTTTATTGTGGAGTTTGCATTTATTGGTTCGGTTTTTATTGTATTAGCAACAGGTACTTTATATTCAGGGGCTAGGACTGTAGTCCCTACCCCATTTTCATTTCTGATACTTCTAATTGGCTCTTCTGGTTGATTAACACCTTTGGATCTATGACAATGATACTCTTCAGCAGACAAACCCCAATTAGAGCAATTTGTCCGACATGTATGACAACCAGAAGAATCTGTTCGGCCCGGATGAGCAAAAGAGATGTTTGGAGCTATTATCGGTATTAATATTATTAAAATAAGAATTATTTTTTTCATTAGTAAAATTTATCTAATTTCTTTATTTCTTCCCAGTTTTCAAAACTTGCATATATCATATATCCACCCCAAATAAAACCACCGATCCATATAACTGGTGATTGGGAAAGAGCAACTGTAGCTATTGATAATCCTAAAATAAATACACCGAACATTAATTTAATGTATGGATTAAAAGATTTAAATTTTAAAGATTCTCCACATTTTGGACATTTTTTTATGCCAATATTTTTTATCATAGAATATATGACTTTGCATTTTGGGCAATATGGGCGTAAATACGGATTATATTTCTTCATATCAATATCCTAACTTTACAACTATTTAGTAAAAAATCAATCCCCATATTATAATACATAATATGGATTATTTTCAGTCCTTAAAAATGGGACTAACTATAATAAACATAAAGGGAGATTTAAGGCACAGAAACGACCATGCAATGGAACATATACCAGCGGGTTTTTTACGATGGTCTACGGCTTCTACTTACTTATATGATATTGAAAGAATATTACAAGAACTCGATATGGCTCGATCGTTCGTTGAAAAATTACCAGAAGAAGATTTTTTAAAACAATATTCAATAAATCCTGAGGATTACATTATGTATAGTCAAGGATATTTCCTTGATTTGATACATCAATTAAAAGATAAACTGGCTAGACTTCTTTATGCAATAATAGTTGCAAATAATACATATTCAAGAAAAGAAGAGACATATCAAAAACCACTTACTAAACTAAAAAAGGGCAAGCTGGTAATTAAAATACCAGGGCTTATTAAATTACTTGAAGTTTGGGATTCTTATCAAGAATCAGATCCCAATAAAATAAAAAATCCTATCACTATCGCATTAAGCAAAAGGACTGATTATCATCATCATAAAAATCCTTTAACACATGAAGAAAATTACTTTCAAGCAAAAACACACCGCACTCTCCTTAGTCCTGAGATGTTATTACATTGGAGTGATAAAGGAAAAATAATGATAGAAGAGAGGGGAAAATCAAAAGTTGAAGCATTGCATGCTGATAGTTTACGAAAAATGAATGAAACCTTAGATGCTGTAAAAAGTAATATAAACGAGATATCAAAAATAATAGTAAATTATTTTAAACTCCCACTTCAAGATTCAGTTGGTAGAAAAATTATGTTGCAATATATGCCACTTGAACAGGAGGTAGAAATTCCTTCTTGTCCTCGAACAATTCAAAACATAAAAGATATTTTTCAAGATTTATTTAATCTTATGTATAAATCAATAAATGAAGCTTTTCCAGGAGAAGTTGTCTCATTATATGCTACTGGAAGTTCAACAAGAGAAGATTTTATGTTCAATATTTCAGATATTAATATTGTTCTTGTTATAAAATCTAAAGAAGATAATATAAGGGAAAATATTAGATTATTTGCTATAAACCCACCTATACCGATTCATTTACCTTTAGAATTAACAATTATAACTGAAAGTCAGTTTAAATCTGAAGAATGTGAAAAAATTAGATTTATTTGTAAAACCGATGGAATTTTAATAGGGGGTGTTGATCTTTTAAAAAATGAAAAAGATTTTAGAAAATCTTATAAAGTAGTATGGATGCTTAATAAAGATTTTAAGGAAAGGTTTTTAAAAATAAAAGAATGGGCACTTTCTCAGACAATAACCGGACCTCATAGACAATATGCAGATGTTACTCGTGATCTAGCTAAACGTGGCTTTCGTTTATGTTTTGGGCAAATTATAGGTAATAATGCTGTGTATGCTACCTCTTATAAAGATATGAAATATTTAATGGATTTTTACATGCCTGAAAATAAAAAACTTATAAATCGTCTATATAATGTTATTACACATCGTCTGATAGTAGATAAAGATGGACTACTTGGAATGATTGAAGGATATGAGAAAAATCTAATACCACTATTCAATGCAATAGACAAAGGAGTAAATGGTTAAAAATTATTATATAGTAATTTTACTAAAGTATAAATTATACTTTTAATATTTTTCTTTTATAAATATATTATTCTATTATAAACTACTCTTTTTTAGTCAATAAGGTAGTATCGAGGAGTACTTAGACTAAGACCAGCTTATTTTAATTTAACCCCCTTATATTATATAGAAGTGATTTTTTAAAAGTGAGCCGAAATTGCTCAATTTTAGTTTAAATTTTATTTGCATATATTTAATTAAAATTAAAGTATCTTAACGGGGGATAAAAGGTCAATTAGCTGGTTCAACACTGTCTATGGTTAGCCCCATCTAAGCACCCTTATATTATATAGAAATGACTTTTTAAAATGGTTCGTTTTTGGTTATTTTTGGCCTTAATTTTACTTTCATATATTTTAATAAGAAAAAGTTTTTATTTGATATATTAAATATTAATATGGAAAAATCTTTTTATTCTATTTACTAACCTATTATTTTTCTTTATAATTTTCTGTTCTTCAAGTGTGATTTTTAATTGCTTATCAATAGTAAAAAATAAATCATGTATGTATTTGTCATTAATAAATTCATTCCCTTCTCCATCATACATCTTTATTCCTTTTAATTTTTCTTCTAAACTAGATTCTGGATTATTATACACATAGTCAAATATTCTATAAATTAATATCTGTAACCAGTCACAATAGCAACCAGTATACCAAGCTCCAGGGGTAAATTTTTTATATTTCTCCATATGATACAACATGGACCAGACTTGATCGTTCACGAAATTATAACTTTTAACATCCCGATCAGAATTTTCCATGGTTCCACACTTAGGACATTCTAGGCTTTTAGAATAAGCCATAAACGGTGTTTGGCAATTTTTACATACATATTCGGGTGTTCTTAAGTGAATGCTCATTTTATTTTAAATTATTTTCTTTTTCATATTGTTTTAATTTCATTACATTTATTTTATTTCCCCATAATCTAAATTTAATAATAAAAAAAGAAATTAATATTAATAAAATTGATACTTTCCAATTTATAAATATAAAGATTAAAGCTGAAACAATAGAAAGTCCACCTAAAAAGTTAAGGGTATAATTAGGACCATGAATAAAGACGTAAAAGAAAAAATAGGTTATAGAAAAAATACAAACTCCAATTTTCCAATTAATAAAAATAAATACAATGCCTATTAAAATTGATATGTATTTTAAATAAGATAAATTTTTCATATAAATTATTTTTAATTTATAATCCACACAAGGAAATACAAAAAGCCCATCACGGGTAGAGACCGAAGTCTCTCATATAGGTTTCCCTATACGGCGGATTAGGCGACCCCATGACGGGTTCTTTATGCCTAATCCGACTTTTAACCATGCCTTTATTTCTAAAGGTTTAGGTTACTCTTATTAAGTTGTATTATCATTATATACTAAGATAATGATATATTAAAGGCATTCTGTTTCTTATAAATACTTGACTTAAATTATATATTTAGATAGCATAATTATAGGTGTTCTTTATTATATAAAATAACTTGAAAGTCTCGAGTGTTATAAAGCTAGTATTTTCGTTGTAAGAGTCGCCGCTTACTCATCCTGTTATGAGAAAATAAGGGTAGTATTATTTTTCTGTAACTTTATAAATGAGACTCGCGTTTTGTTTTTTTAGCCGGAATCCCTGGCAAGATTATTCTTGTTATAAAACAAATGTTTTATAAACAGATAGGAGGCACTAAAGAATAGAAACTAAAATTATTAACCTTCCCTTATTTAAGGGTTGAGTTCTTGATACTTTTAGTTTGTATTCTTTTTTTGTTTAATTATAAAAGAGAAACTATTCATCAAAAACCAACACCTTAAAAGTGTTGGTTTTTGTGTTAAAGCTATCTCTTTAAGTCCATTTGTATTTTACGGATTGCCAGATATAGCGCCTGTAAAAATATAAGTGGATTTTTTATTTATGAACCTAAGTATACAAGCAATTAAAGATTTAAGAATTGCTCTCCGTAAATCATATGGGGAATATTTTGAGATGTCTTTATCTGATGAAGAAGTTAATGAAATTGGATATCTTGTGCTTAATATATTTGCTGAAAGTTTGAAAATTAAAAAGCCTAATTTAGAAAAATTATAAATTATGTTAAAATGTAAATGCTACATCAAAAGGTCACAAAAATATACTTAATATTTTGTGAATAAAAACGAGGTAATGATATCCTTTTGATGTAGCAATTAAAAGATAAATATCATTGCCTCATTTTTGTTTATATGAATACATTAGATTTTACAAAATTAAAACCCGGAAACTATAATAGAAAATCTTCAGAAAGTGAAGATAAACAAATGTTATCTATTAGCTCTCAGAAAGATGAAGCAAAAAGAATCTCCGATTTTTACAAACTACCAAAATTTATAGAAGTTTTTGAAGAGTCTAAGTCTGCCAAAAAGGAATTCCTCAGACCTGAATTTATAAGAATGATTGATATGATTAAAAAAGGGACCATTGATTCTATTGTGTGCTGGAAATTAGACAGATTAGCTAGAAATATGACTGAGGGAGGAATGCTTATTGACCTAATTAGTTCTGGTGTATTGAAAGCTATTATTACTCATGATAAAGTCTATTATCCATCTGATAATGTTTTACTCATGTCAGTAGAATTTGGACAAGGAAAACAATTTGTAAAAGATTTATCGGTTAATGTAAAAAGAGGACAAGATAAAAAAGCTAGAATGGGCATTCCTCATGGTGTAGCATCTTTAGGTTTCCTTAATGATAGAACTCAAGAAAAAGGAAATCGTAGTTGGATAGTTGATGAATCAAGATTAGGGGTAATTAAAATACTCTTAGAAATGTTCCTAACTGGTACTTACTCAGCTGGCAAACTACATAGATATGCCATAAAAGAGCTAAAATTGACCACTGTAAAGAGAAAAAGAATTGGTGGTACACTTATTACTCTTTCACGAATATATGAAATATTGAAAGATCCTATATATGCTGGTTTCTTTATTCAAAACAATGAAAGGTATGAACTTATTAACAGCCTTCCTAGACTAATAAATGAAGATCAGCATATTAAAATTAAAAATATATTAGCAAAAAAGAACATACCCAAGTCACAACACAATATAGCTACTTTTGCAGGTTTTTTACAATCAGAAAATGGAGAATTCATAGGACAGGATGTAAAACATCAATTAATTTGCGATTGTAAAACAAAGTTTTCCTATATGAATAAAACTCACTGCCCTATATGTAAGAAAGATATAGAACAACTAGAAAATCCGAAATATCTTACATTTATTTATTACTATAATGTAAGGAAGAAAAAATCATTACAAAAATATAAATCAGTTTCTGAGACGGAAATTAATAAAGAATTATTGAAATTTATTGATGAAAATCTTACATTTTCGTCTGAGTTAGCAGATTGGTCCAAAAAATATATAACGGAATTAAAAGATAAAGAAATTAACGATAGTATATTCAGAAAACAAAAAGCAGAAACAGATAAAATTGAATATGAAAACAAAAAATCACGGCTAAGACAAATGCTCCGAGATGAACAAATTACTCCCGAGGAATATAAAATTGATTTGGATAATCTTAATAAGCAATACTACACTATTATTGATAATAAAAAAGAAGCTGTTGATTGGTGTTCTAAAATGAATGAAATAGTTGATCTTACCCAGTGTGCCAAGTTAATACTTGAAAAAGGAGATATCAGAGCTAAAAGAAGTATTCTTTCAAAGCTTGGTTCGAACCTAGTTTGGAATGAAGAAAAATTGAGTATTTATAACAATAATGCAATAAATAAACTAGTTAAAGGAATAAAGGATGCAAAATCAATAAGTTCAAAGTTCGAACCTAAAACTTTTCTTACTACACAAGGGTTAAATGAAAAAACAAGCGAGTTTTCGCCTGTTTTTTCTACCTTGCTC
>DATGWJ010000022.1:0-39686 GCA_035299545.1 Minisyncoccota bacterium
GCTGATACCACCACTCTAGCTGACGGAGTACTATCTAATAGATTTATCAACATAGAAGTATTTAACTAATATGGGAGCTTTTGGGAATACTTTTGGAGATAGAAGAGGAGAAATATTTAGTGTTATGCCTTTTGCTTCAGATTTATCTCTTCTTTATTATACTTATAGCAATGGTTATATAAGAGAACAATCTGGATTAGATGCACAAATAATTGGTTACCCAGAGTTAAATTTTATTAGTTCCTCATTATGTTATGCAGATAATGGAGCTCTAGATATTATTACTACAGGAGAAATTTCAATATCTATGTGGGTTAATCCAGGAGCTGATATAACCACGATTAAATATGTAATGGGTAAAACTGTCTCAGGGGCTATGGTTGGTAGGTATGGGATATATATATCTGCTTCACAAATAAGAGCAGTGGCGCAGGACTCAACAAGTTTAAAAACTATTTCTTCCACATCTAATATTGTTGCAAATACATGGTATCATGTTGTTCTTACTGTAAAAAACAATAATACTATGCACTTATATATTAATAAAGTAGAGCAAGGAACTGGACTTTCTGTCGGAAGTTTTTCATCTTTAGGTAACCAGTTTGAATTTTATGTTGGTGGTTCTAATGCAGTTACAGGAGATGGAACTAATACGCCATTTACAGGTAAATTAAGAGATTGCAGAGTTTTTAGTAGGATTATAAATTCGGGAGATATAGAAAATTGTTTTAATGAGGTATCTATTGGTAATGAAGTAGCATATTGGCCTTTACATGAGTATGGTAATGATACATTAAATCAAAAATTTTTTGATATTACTTCAAACACTCGTCATTTATCAATTGCATCTGACCGACTCTTAGAAGTTTATAAACCATTTTGGTCAATGGGGGTAAATAACAGTAATAAAGCATTCTTATATGGTTACGATATATATGGTCAGTTAAATGGTAGTAAATTTTTATATGTTCCTCATAAGACCAATGGTAGTTCTATTTCAGTGTCTATAGGCACTGATGTTCCTTCAACTTATAAATTATTTAAAAATGTTTCTGGAAGTTCTAATGGATTTTATAATATGGCTCCATGTTTGATAGATTTTAATCCAACAAGTAGCTCAGATGGAAGATTATCTATCTTTGATAGGTCTAATACCACAATTCATACAAGCTCTAGTAGATCATCTGCTGACTATGACGCCTCTCATCCTTTTAGATTTTCTTCACTAGAACTAAATATTAATACATTAAAAGGATATTTAGGAACAGATTATAAATGGAAGGTATTTCCTTATATAGGAGATAATAGTGTTTATAATGACGAAAGGCATATATTTAAAAAGCTATTAGTGTACCAGACAAATAAAACAGCATCTCAAAAAATAAGAGTTCTCAGGTATACAGGAGATATTAATAAGTTTTACACCTTAGATTACTATTTCGAAGATAGACATATATCTGCACAACGAGATAACAAGGTTCTCTTTTGTGATGACGCTGGTGGTCTTTCATTAAGCTTAGATGGAGGAGATACAATAACAAGAACACTAAATGTAAGTGCTGTTCTTTCTATTGTTACATTTGCTCACTTTTTTTCTAATGGAAATATATTATTTTGTGGACAAAGAAAAGCATATATTAGTACTGATGGGTTAACTACATATTCTGAAATAAATGTTAAAGATCATAATGGTGATAATTTTACTGCTAGTGGAGATGGAGTTTTCAGGTCAATTGGATATGATTTTATTGATTATGAAGGGCAAGAGTTTCTTCTTTTTGGTTGTTATGCCATAGAATCAGGTACTGTTACAGATAATATGAATATATGGTTCTCTCGTGATAATGGACTTACACTAAGAAGTATTTATAAGTTTGGTGTCTCTTCTCCTTTAACTACTTGTCGTCATATTCATGGTGTTCACTTTAATCCTGAAGATAAAACTTTCTGGATTCAAACCGGAGATGGAAGTGGAGTTTTAGAGGAAGTTTCTTGGATAAGAGGAGTTTATAATGGGGGTAATAGCTTTACTTGGACTATTTTAGCCACAGATAACGGGGCACAAACAGGCACTTATTTAAAAGCTGTAGGTTTTATTTTTCATAATAATTATTTATATTGGGGAACAGATGCTACAGGAAGTACTACTATAGGAATTTGGAGAACACCATACTCTAATCTTCTTACTGTGGGAAGCTATGAGAAACTTGTTGGAGGAATACAATCTATAGGTTTTATAGGGAATGGTAATGAGATGATATTAGTGAATGGAAGTGTTACTAAAAGAATTGCTGTCTCTTGTGATGGAAAACATTTTTATGTCCATACTTGTACCGGAGGAGTATCATTGGATGGAGATTACCAATATCTAATTAACTTACGACAAAAAAATTCAGACGGATATTACGTAGTAGATCAAACAGAAGCTGGAGATGTTTATCCAAATTTTACACAAGGCCAATCATTAATGATTAAAATTGATAAAAATAATTAAAACAATCCCACTTTTAAGTGGGATTGTTTTAATTATTGAGCCGCTTCTCAGACTCGAATAGTTCCAACATCTTTCAAACTTTTCTATTCTTGTCTTTAAAATTTATTCCGTATTGAGCCGCTTCTCAGACTCGAACTGAGGACCTTCGCTTTACAAAAGCGTTGCTCTACCAACTGAGCTAAAGCGGCGTATTTTATTTTAATTTTCTCCGTGCTCTCTTAATACTTTCTCTTTCATTCGTTTTATTTTAATTTTCGATTCAAGGATTGCTCTCTGAACAAATGAATTCTTTCGTGGAATAGTATTATCTTCTGGTTTCTTTTGGAAGAAATTATGCACCTTGGGCCAGTTCTCACTAATCCATTTACTTGTCTTTGTATATGCGATAAACCAATATTTAACTACCACTAATACTATTGATTGTATTACATATTTAGTTAAATATAGCATAATTTTTTCTACGTGTCTAAAGTACACTTCGGGGATTATTTTTCGGTTAGGAAGAGAGTTTTCATCTTTTATTTTTCTTATTTCCCATGCTCGAAATAGCATCATTCCAAATAAAGATAAAATAGCTATTGAGAATATGATAATAGTTGCCAACATAATTAATTGATAGACTCGTAAACAAAAGATGTGAGAGATGCGTTATTATTCTTGAGAAGTGTAGCAATATTTATATCAGGATTCTTTATATACATCTGATCCATAAGAGTTAACTCCTTGAAATAAGCAGAAATTTTTCCTTCAAGCATTTTCTTTTTTATTTCTTCTGGTTTATCAGATTCTGAAACTTCTTTTTCGAAGACTTCAATAACTTTCTTTTTATCTTCGTCTGTAATTTCACTTGAAGTGGTGAACATTGGCTTCATAGCTACGATGTGCATTGCTATGTCACGAGCAAGTTCTTTTGTCCCAGATGAAAGTGATACGATAGTAGCACTTTTATTGTTGTGTACATAAGTTCCAAGTATAGAACCGTCAATTTGCTGTACTTTTCCTAATTCTATTTTTTCTCCGACTTTCTGGACAACTTCATTAATTAAATCCAAAGACTTGGACTTCATACCGTCTATACCTTCTTCTAGAGCTATATTAGCAAGCTTATCTGCAAGCTTTACAAAGTCTTCATTTCGAGCAACGAAATCTGTCTCAGAATGAATAGCTAAGAGAATAGCCTTATTGTGGCCTTCTTTTACAACAATTGTTCCATCTTTGGCATTACGGTCAGCTTTCTTCATTGCAATACTACTTGATTTCTTCTTGAGTATGATAAGAGCTTTCTCCATATCACCCTCAGCTTCAATAAGCGCATTTTTACATTGCATAACTGATACGCCAGTTGCTTCTCTTAATTCTTTTACTAATTCTGCTGTTATTTGTATAGACATATTTTTTTTATCGCCCAAGGCGAATCCGCTTCTCGCGGAAAAGTTACTTTTAATTATTTACTTGCGGGTGTAGCACCATTTGCTCCATTAGTATATGCTTCCTTAATTTTATCTAAGAAGAAAGTAATACTAGAAATAGAAGCATCATTGGCTACGATAGGGTATTCGATTTGTTTTATATTACAGTCAGTATTTACAAGAGCAATAATAGGGAGACCCATTTTCTTGGCTTCTGTAGTAGCGATATGTTCTTTCTTTGGGTCAACGATAAATACAGCGTCTGGTGTACGAGTTATACCTGTTAATCCTTGGAAGTTCTTTGTCATATCTTCCATTTCTCTGTCGATTAACAATTTTTCCTTTTTTGTATATTTATCGAGTTCTCCTTTTTCTTTTTGAGTTCTTAGGTCAAGTAATTTTAAAATTCGTTTTTTGATTTCTGGGAAATTTGTGAGTGCTCCTCCAACCCATCGTTCTCCTACGTATGGCATATTGAGGGCGAGAGCTGTCTCTATGATTTGCTGACGAGCTTCTGGCTTTGTACCAACGAACAAGATTGTTTTCCCACTTGCTGCGTACTTAGTTACAGCATCTAGAGCTTTCTGTAAAAGTTCGTTTGTCTTTTCAATATTTATAATGTCTACTCCGTTCTTCGTAGTGAAGATGTATGGTGAAGTAGATGGATGTCTGCGACTCTTTGAGTATCCATAGTGGACACCAACCTTAAACATTTCTTCTGTTATATTTTGTGTACTCATATTTTCTATGATTAATTAATTATCCCCGTTCGAAGGGGAGGTTATAAATGCTCCGTTTTTAAGCATTCCAGCTCGCCCGACCAAAGGTCTAGGGCTTTTTACAAGGGCTTTTTAAACAAAAAGTCCCTCACGGAACGTATGCTTATAGTACCAGAAAAACCATTATTTTGCAAATACCATTTTTTGACTGTGGGGTATTTTTAGAGTAATATGAGGGCATATATGAAGCAATCACATTTGTTTACTAAAACCAAGAAAGAAAGCCCAACAGATGAAGTTTCTCTAAATGCTGAGCTTTTAATCAAGGCAGGATTTATAAATAAGGAAATGGCAGGGGTCTACTCTTATCTCCCTCTAGGATTAAGAGTCATCAAAAAAATTGAAAATATTATAAGAGAAGAAATGGATAAAATTGGTGGGATTGAGATGAAGACTAGTGTTCTTCAAAACAAGGAAATCTGGGAGAAATCAAACAGATGGAGCGATGAGTTAGTCGACACTTGGTTTAAAACAAAATTAAAAAATGGAGGAGAGATTGGTCTATCTTTTACAAACGAAGAAGCTTATTCAAATATGCTCAAGCAGTACGTAAGCTCTTATAAAGATTTACCTCTCTATCCGTATGACTTCAAGAATATTTTCAGAAATGAAACAAGAAGTAAATCAGGAATTATGCGAGGAAGAGAATTCTATTGGAAAGCACTCTACTCTTTCTCAAAGAATGACGAAGAACATAATGAATTCTATGAGCGTGCAAAGCAAGCCTATAAGAATATTTTTGGAAGAGTTGGTATTGGGCATCTTACATATCTAACTTTTGCTTCAGGGGGCTCCTTCTCAGAATTCTCACACGAATTTCAAACTTTAACAGGTGCAGGGGAAGATACTATTTATATAGATGAGAACAAAGGAATTGCAATAAACAAAGAAGTTTATAATGATGAAGTTATAGCAAATCTTGAATTAACTAAAGAAAATCTTGTAGAGAAGAGAGCTATAGAAGTCGGGAATATCTTTTCTCTTGGAACAAAGTTTTCTGAACCTTTTGATCTAAAATATAAAGATGAAAATGGAGAAGAAAAGCTTGTAATAATGGGTAGCTACGGTATTGGTCTTAGCCGATTGATGGGTACTGTTGTAGAGGCACTCGCTGATGATAAGGGAATTATTTGGCCTGAGTCTATTGCTCCATTTAAGGTTCACTTGCTTTCTTTAGGTTCTGATAATAAAGTAATAGACGAAGCAGGTAAGCTTTATAATGATTTATCGCAAAAAGGTATAGAAGTTCTATACGATGATCGCACTGATATCACAGCAGGAGAAAAATTTGCTGATTCTGATCTTATAGGAATTCCTTATAGAGTTGTCGTGTCAAAACGTAGTTTAGATGACGGTGGTTTTGAAGTAAAAAAGCGCACAGAAGATAAAGGACAAATTGTTTCTTTTGATGAATTAATGAATATGCTAGAAGTTAAGAGTTAACTTCTAGTTTTAACCCAATGTTTAAAAATCTCTACAAAATGTTTTCGAACGATATAGGTATTGACCTAGGCACAGCTAACACGCTGGTCTATTTGAAAGGTCATGGCATTGTAATAAACGAACCATCTGTAGTTGTAGTTAACCAAAAGACGGGGCAAATAATAGCAGTCGGTGCTGAAGCCAAGCAAATGCTTGGTCGTACTCCGGGGCATATTCGTGCAGTTCGCCCAATAGTTGATGGTGTTATTTCCGATTTCGAAGTCACTGAGGAAATGCTTACATATTTAATAAACAAAACAGAAAAAATATCTAAGAAGTTTATTCGACCAAGAGTTATAGTTGGGGTGCCTACTGGCATTACAAATGTAGAGATTCGAGCAGTAGAAGATGCTGCACGCTCTGCTGGTGCGCGTGAAGTTTACATTATTGAAGAACCGATGTCAGCAGCTGTGGGAATTCATTTACCAGTGAAGGATGCTATGGGTTCAGTCATTGTAGATATAGGGGGAGGAACTACAGATGTGGCAGTCATATCTCTTTCGGGAGTTGTATGTTCCAAGAATTTAAAAATTGCTGGCGATTTACTCAACGCAAATATTATGAATTACATGAGGGATGAATTTAAGCTTCTAATAGGCGAGAGAACAGCAGAGAATATTAAAATTGCTATTGGTTCTGTCATAGAAGGTAATCCTATGGAGGCAGAAGTTCGCGGGAGGGATCTTGTCACTGGTCTTCCTCGACAAGTTATAGTAACTGATTCTGACATAAGAGAAGCTATAATGCCTTCTATTCTTAGCTTAGTAGATGGGATAAAAGAAGTACTAGAGACAACTCCTCCAGAACTTCTATCAGATATAATTCATCGCGGGTTAGTTCTTTCTGGTGGGGGAGCTTTACTCCGAGGGTTGGATACTTTAATCCAAAATGCTCTTAAAATTCCAATATATGTAGCAGAAGATCCTCTCACTGCAGTAGCACGTGGGACAGGAATTATTCTTGATGATTTTGAATCTTTCAAAGAGGTTCTATTAAACACAGATGATGCATCCGTACCTAGATAAAAAACAAATAGTTAAAAAGAAAAAGATTGTCCGAAACATAATTGGTTTTGGTTTGTTTTTAATTTTAGCCATCTTTGGTGTTTTATCTTGGACTAGCCAATTTTTTAATTATGTAGGAAGTCCGATTTGGAAAGCAGAAAAATTTGTTACCGATGGTTTTTATAATATCAACTATTTATTCCGTACAAAGTCTGCTATTACAAATGAGAATCACAATTTAATTGAAGAGATTTCCAATATTCGATTAACTCTTATTGATTACCAAATTCTTAAAAATGAGAATAGCGAGCTTAGAGAATTACTTGGTCGCGTAGGGGAGAAACATAATTTCATATTAGGAAATATTCTAACAAAACCAAATCATTCACCTTACGACACAATAACTATAGATATCGGTGTGAATGAAGGAGTGAAAGAGGGTAATCGTGTATATGCAAATGGTAATGTTCCTATAGGAATGGTAAGCAATGTCTATGATAAAACATCCCTAGTGACTCTCTATACGAACCCCGGACAAAAGACAGAAGGTTTCCTAGATGTATCAAACGCTAGCGTAACTTTGACTGGTCGCGGAGGTGGAAATTTTGAGATGATTGTTCCGATTGAACTATCAGTTCAAAATGGCACAATTGTATACTTGCCAAGTGATAAAGCTTTAGTAGTAGCACAAGTCGACGAAACAATATCAAAACCATCTGACCCTTTTAAAAAAGTTATTCTTAGTTCTCCTGTGAATGTTCAGAATCTTAAATGGGTACAGGTGAAGAAGGACTAATGAAAAGTATCAATTTTAAAATAGAAAAGAAAATGGAGGGCTCTTTGGGGCGTGCGGGGAAACTTTCAACTCCACACGGAGAAATTCTCACTCCGTCTTTTGTCGTAGTAGGCACAAAAGCAACAGTAAAAAGTATTTCACCAGAACAATTAACAAATAATAAAATACAAGTTGTACTTGCGAATACTTACCATTTATATCTTCAACCAGGGGATGAGCTCGTCCATGATGCTGGAGGTTTGCATAAATTTATGAATTGGCGAGGTCCGATGATGACTGACTCTGGGGGTTTTCAGGTTTTTTCTTTAGGTGCAGCGTATGGCAAAGAAATATCCAAAGTGGTAGCTGTTACTGATCCAAGTTTACTAATAACAGAACGTTCTAGTGTGGAAGATGGGGTGCCTCGACTAGCAACTATAGGTAATGATGGAGTTTCTTTCCGTTCTCATATAGATGGTTCACTTCATTATATTACTCCCGAGAAATCTATCGAGATTCAACACAATCTAGGTGCTGATATTATTTTCGCTTTTGATGAATGTACCTCGCCTGCGGAGACAGAACGATATCAGGAAGAAGCTCTTTCTCGCACTCATGCTTGGGCAAAGAGAAGTTTAGAAAAACACAAACAACTAGAAGACGAAAAGAAAGTTCGCTCGGAAAAAGGACCGTCCTTAGAGCACCCTCCAAGGACGGTCCTTGAAGAGAGCGAACCATCCTTTCCCCAAGCTCTATTTGGGATAGTTCAAGGTGGGCGCTCAGAGGCACTTCGCAAGAAATCTGCTAAAATTATAGGGGAGATGGATTTTGATGGTTTTGGTATTGGGGGCTCTTTTGCTAAGGAAGATATGTCTACAGCAGTAAAATGGGTAAACGAAATTCTTCCTGAAGAAAAGCCTCGTCATCTCCTTGGTATCGGCGAACCAGAGGATTTGTTCATGGGGGTGGAGAATGGGGTAGACCTTTTCGATTGTGTTGCTCCTACTCGTATTGCTCGTAATGGTTCTTTATATACAAAAGAAGGGAAAATAAATATTTTAAATGCAAAGTATGTAAAAGATTTTGGAATTATAGATGAAGGGTGTGAATGCTCTACTTGTAAGAATTACACTCGTGCATATCTTTCACATCTTTTTCGAGCAAAAGAAATGCTAGGAGCTACACTTGCATCAATACACAATATTTATTTTATAAATAAACTCGTTGCTGATATGCGCCAAGCAATCATAGATGATAATTTTTTTGAATTTAAAAAAGAATTTTTAGATAAATATGTCCAATAAAATTTTCAAATTAAAGAGTTCATACAAGCCAGAGGGAGATCAGCCGAAGGCGATTTCACAATTGCTAGATGGACTCAAGAAAGGAATGCGAAAGCAAACTTTACTTGGAGCCACAGGTACAGGGAAGACATTTACTGTTGCAAATGTAATTGCAGAATGGGATAAACCTACTCTTGTAATAGCTCACAATAAAACTTTGGCTGCTCAGCTTGCTCAAGAGTTTAGAGAATTTTTCCCAGACGCAGCAGTGCACTATTTCGTGTCTTATTATGATTACTATCAACCCGAGGCATATATGCCTACGACTGACACTTATATCGAGAAAGATGCTCAGATAAACAAAGAAATTGATCGTCTTCGTCATGCTACTACGCAGTCGTTGCTTACACGCAGGGATGTTATCATTGTTGCTTCCGTTTCTTGTATTTATGGATTAGGTAGCCCTGAAGAATATGAAAAAGTAAATCTAAAGCTTGAAGTTGGAATGAAGATGGATAGGTTGGAACTAATGAAAAAATTAGTGGATATTTATTTTGAACGTACAAATGCAGATATTAATCCCGGCACTTTCCGTTCTATAGGGCAGAAAGTAGAAGTTATGCCCATATCTGAAACATTTGTATATCAGATAGAATTTGAATCTGGCGGGAAAAGGTCTGACCTTAAGGGAGCCCAAGGTCAGTCCTTGAGGAGCCAGATTTCTGCCATTAAAAAGGTAGACCCTGTTTCTTCTCATGTTATTAAGGAAGATAAAAATATTTTTCTTTTTCCTGCGAAACATTTCATTACAGACAAGGATCGTTTGAAGGTGGCTATAAAAAACATAAAAGATGAACTTGCTTCACAACTCAAGAAATTTGAAAAAGAGGGAAAGTTACTTGAAGCTGAAAGAATAAAAAGACGAACTAATTACGATTTAGCGATGATTAAAGAAATTGGCTATTGTAACGGAATAGAGAATTATTCTAGGCACATGTCAGGAAAAAAGGAAGGTGAACCACCAGAAACTTTACTTTCATATTTTCCAAAGGGCGGGAAAAGGTCTGACCTTAAGGGAGCCCAAGGTGAGTCCTTGAGGAGCCCTGACTTCTTAACCATCATAGATGAATCGCATGTTACTTTTCCTCAAATCGGAGGTATGTATGCTGGTGATGCTTCTCGCAAGAATACTCTTGTAGAATTCGGTTTTCGTCTACCTTCTGCGAAAGATAATCGACCTCTTAAAATGGAAGAATTCGAAGAGCGTATAGGACAAACAATATTTGTGTCTGCAACCCCTAGTGAACAAGAGAAATCTCTAAGTGGGCAAATTGTAGAGCAAATTATTCGTCCTACAGGTCTTGTGGACCCAGAATTAATTGTTCGCCCTGTGAGTGCAAATGTTTCTTACGGAGGGCAGATAGAAGATTTTATCGCTGAAGCAGAAAAAACAATCAAAAAAGGTTTCCGAGTAATAGCGACAACTCTAACGAAAAAGATGGCGGAAGATTTATCTATTTATTTAAAAGAAAAAGGTATAAAGGCAGAGTACTTACATAGTGAAATTAAAACAATTGAACGAATACAAATTTTAACTTCTTTCCGAAAAGGGGAGATGGATATTCTTGTGGGAGTAAATCTTTTACGTGAAGGATTAGATCTTCCAGAATTAGCTCTTATTGGTATTTTAGATGCTGATAAGGCCGGATTTCTTCGTTCTGAAACATCTCTTATTCAGACCATTGGTCGTGCAGCCAGAAACGTAGAAGGGAAAGTTATATTATACGCCGATGTGATGACCGAAGGTCTTTCAAATGCAATCAAAGAAACAAATCGTCGTAGAAATATTCAAATTGCTTTCAATAAAGAAAATAATATTACTCCGAAAACAATCTTAAAGAAAATTAATGATATTACAGAAGAGCTAGAAGATAAGCATGAGAAGGCAGTGGGTGTAGAACTTGATCTTGATGTCGAATTGTTTAAAAAAGCATTTGCCAAAGATAAAAGTAATAAAGGTAAAAATGAGCGTGATTCTATCAAAAATCTGCTTGTTTCGGATGAAGAAAGGAATAAACTGGTGTACGAAAAAATTATAAAAATTAAAGAAAAAGAAATGAATAAAGCGGTGAAAGAGCTTGATTTCGAGACTGCAGCAATCTTGCGTGATGAAATAGTGGTTTTAAGAAATAAAATGGAAGTTGTAATCAAAAAGTGATATGCTTAATGTGTTATTAAATAATTGTTTCTCTTTTTAACTCGTATGAAAAATAAACCTTTTTATATTGTTCTTGTTATCCTTCTTTTAATAATAATAGTGGTTATTTATAAAAACCCTAAAACAAAAGAAGAAGCTAAAATAAATAATCAAGATGTATCTACTGTAAACGAAGAAGATGTTGTGGCTGGTACTTTTGAAACTAAAACTTTAAATCCCGATGATGCATATGTGAAGATAGATGTGAAATATCCTTATTTCAAGAATGCTGATGCAGGGTTTAATTTAAGAATTGAAAATTTCTTAAAAAATGGAATAGAAGAACACAAAAATATAAGTAAAGATAACTGGCAAGCACGTTTTGAGACTCAAACAGCTGGAGAAAATATTCCCAAAGTTCCAGCAAAAGAAGAAGAAAAGTTTTATTTTTATTCAGACTACACTGTCATCCAGAGTAATAGCACATATATTAGTTTTGTCCTTATTTATGGCGGTTACAGCGGAGGGGCACACGGATACGAGAACAGGGTATCATACAATTATGATTTGAAGAATCATAAAGATGTTATGTTGAAAGATTTATTCCCAAATAATCCGCAATATTTAAATTACATTTCAGAAAGATCCCGAGAATCACTAAAGAAAGCTTATGCTACTCCAAGCGAAGAAGATAAAAAGAATTCTAGTCAAGAAGATCTGAAGGCGTATTTTGATAATATTCTTTCAATGATAGACATTGGTACAGAACCTAAAGAAGAAAACTTTACCGCTTTTACTTTCACTGACGAAAAAGTAAAAATATATTTTGGGCAGTATCAAGTAGGTCCGTATGCTATTGGTAGTCCTGAAGTAGAAATTAAAAGATAAAATGAAAATAAAAAAAGCGTTTATCATAAAAGATAAACGCTTTTAATTAAAGCACAGGTATTGACTACAAGAATCTAAAAAAACAAAAAGGGAGGAAAATACGAGCGGGTAACGCGGCTCGAACACGTGACTCCCTGGACCAACCAGGTGCTCTACCAACTGAGCTACACCCGCATGTGTAAATAACTTAATTCCCTAATATTGTATGGATTTTAAGGTTTTTGTCAACTCTTTTTCTTTATGGTAGAGTATAGAGACAATTAAATATCGATATCCCCCCACATAGAACAAATGCGGGGCTATGGTGTTTAATGGATAATTATTATGAAAAAGAACGAAGAAAACAAGATAATAATAAAAGGTGCACGTACACATAATCTGAAGAATATCAACGTGGAAATGCCCCGAAACAAGATGGTGGTAATTACTGGGATGTCTGGTTCTGGTAAGTCATCGCTTGCTTTTGATACTATTTTCGCAGAAGGTCAACGACGTTACGTTGAATCGCTTTCTGCTTATGCTCGCCAATTCTTGAATCAAATGCCGAAGCCGGATGTGGATGAAATATCTGGACTTTCTCCAGCTATTTCTATAGACCAGAAATCACGGTCAAATAATCCTCGTTCAACTGTCGCTACGATTACTGAAATATACGATTACCTTCGTGTTCTTTTTGCTCGTATAGGGCATCCGCATTGTCCAATATGTGGAGAAGAAATTAAAAAACTTTCAAATGAAGAAATTATAAATTTCACTTTAGATAAAATAAAAGCCCACTTATCAAGGACTGTCCTTGGGAGCACTAAAGGACAGTCCTTGCCTCGTGGGCGCAAAAAAGTTCTAGGGGTTGAATGGGATGAGACTCCGATAACCGTGTTGTCGCCAGTAGTCAGAGGACGAAAAGGGGAATATTACCAATTGCTCTATGATTTGCTGAATAAAGGTTTTACGGAAGTACGAATGGATGGAGAAATGAAGAAACTGCGCGAACGCATAGATATCTCTAAAACAAAAACCCACGACATAGAAGTGCTTGTAGATTCATTCTTGATTCACGAGTTTAAAGACAATAAAGATGATGCTCGCATGAGATTATCTGAAGCGGTAGAAAGAGCTCTATTGGAATCAGAGGGTCTAGTTATAATAAAAATTGCTGAAGAAGAATTCTTATTGTCTTCAAAATTCTCTTGCCCAAGGGATGGTTTTTCATTCCCTGAAATTGAGCCAAGATTGTTTTCTTTTAATTCACCTTATGGTGCATGTCCAACCTGTAATGGATTAGGAACAAAGTATTTTGGAGGTACGGAAGTTTGCGACGACTGTAAGGGTGCAAGATTGCGTCCAGAGGCGCTGAATGTTTTTTTGGGTATTTCGGAGCAGGATAGTTCTTTTTTAAATCGTAGGCGTGGGCGCGCGCCGAATCCGGTGGATTCGGTAGGGATAAGCGATTTTAAAAAGAATTATCCTGTGAAGAATGGTTTTAATATTGTAGACCTTACAAAACTTTCTATAGATAAAGTTGCAGATTTTTTCATTGAGCTTAATCTAAACGAGCAAGAAATAGAAATTTCAAAAGTGGTTATAAAGGAAATAGAATCACGATTACAATTCTTGCTTAATGTTGGACTTAATTATTTATCACTGGATAGAAAAGCAAATACTCTGTCGGGTGGCGAAGCTCAAAGAATTCGATTGGCTTCACAGCTTGGTTCTAGGCTAGTGGGTGCTTTATATGTGCTCGATGAGCCAACAATTGGTTTACATCAAAGAGATAATGATAGATTAATTAAAACCTTACAGAATCTTCGTGATATCGGTAATACAATTATTATTGTTGAACACGATGAAGACACTATATACGCATCGGATTATATCGTAGATATTGGGCCTAAAGCGGGAGTACACGGAGGTGAAGTTATTGTTTCTGATTATTTAGATAAACTTCTTAGTGCTTCTACAAATGTATCTAAATCAAGAACTCTATCTTACCTTAGAAATGAAACTAAGATAGAAATTCCAGAAAAAAGACGAACAGGAGACAAAGGTTCCATTAAAATAGTTGGAGGAAAAGTTTTCAATATAAAAAATATGAATGTAGAAATTCCTCTAGGTAAAATGGTTGTGATAACTGGAGTTTCAGGTTCAGGAAAGAGTTCGTTTATGTATGAGATATTGCACAAGAATTTACAAGCACGATACGAGCGCAAGTATAGGAGTGCTGAGATTTATAATTGTGCATCTTTCACGGGCACAGAATATTTATCTAGAGCTATCCTTATCGATCAATCACCAATCGGGCGTACTCCTCGCTCGAATATTGTCACATACACGGGAGCGTTTACATTTATTCGTGATATTTTTGCAAGTACAAATGAAGCAAAGTTAAGAGGGTGGAAAGCAAATAGATTCTCTTTTAATGTGAAAGGTGGTCGCTGTGAAGCTTGTGAAGGTAATGGAGAAATTGCAGTTGAAATGCATTTCTTGCCTACTGTGTATGTCACTTGTGATGTTTGTGGAGGTAAAAGATTTGATAAGGAAACATTAACTGTAAAATATAAAAAGAAAAGTATCTATGATGTTTTACAGATGACTGTGGAAGAAGGTCTAGCTTTCTTTGAAGATATTCCAAACATTTACGATAGATTAAGAAGCTTGATGGATGTAGGACTTGGGTATGTAAAATTGGGGCAATCTGCGACAACTCTTTCAGGTGGGGAAGCTCAACGTGTGAAAATTTCTTCAGAACTTTATCGTCCTCATTTGGAGAAGACAATATATCTACTTGATGAACCGACAGTTGGATTGCACTATGACGACGTGGCAAAGCTTTTGGAAGTTCTGAATAAACTCGTGAACAAAGGCAACTCTGTAGTTCTTATTGAGCATAATATGGATATAATTAAAAATTCTGATTACATTATAGATATTGGTCCTGAAGGGGGACTTCTAGGTGGAAGTATTGTTGCAAAGGGAACTCCTGAAGAAGTTGCAAATAATTCGGCTAGTCATACTGGGAAATATCTTAAAAAAGTTTTAAGAAAATAAAAAAGGTGTAACTTAATTTAAGTTACACCTTGTCTGTAGACATATGAGTTTAGGCTGCAAGTTCTTTTGCCACAATATTCCTTACTGTGTTGGCAATTTCTTGGGATTCTTCTCTGTTCTTTTCTTTCTTTTTCTGGTAATACATTTTGTTTAATTCAGCAATTCCTTCTTTGTCGAATAATTCTCTGATGAAATCCTCCGGCTTTTTTAATAAGTAAAAACCGGAGTCTACTTCATCGAAAAACAAATCAAAAAATTCTTTACTGATAGTGGACTTCTTCCTGGGTATACCCAGTAAATCTTTCAAAAAATTGAACGCTTGGGTTCTCGTGTAAGCTCCTTCCATTTGACTCATCATGGCTATTGGTTTTTAAAAGAAGTTAATAAATATGTTTTATTGTGTTATTTTAATTTTTAATATAATATAATTACCATGAATAGTCAATATCTGAAAAAAGTGAAATTACCGAATACTTCAGGGGTTTATTTTTTCTTGGGAGGTAAAGAAATACTGTATATAGGTAAAGCGACTTCACTTCGAGATAGAGTGAAAAGTTATTTCGGTAAAGATTTAATAGCTACTCGTGGACCGTTACTTCTTGATATGGTGACAAGTTCAAGCTCTATAAAGTGGCAAGAGACTGACAGTGTCCTTGAGGCGCTTATCTTGGAAGCAAATCTAATAAAAAAATATCAACCGAAATATAATACAAAAGAGAAAGATAACAAGAGCTTTAATTATGTTTGCATAACAAAGGAAGAAATTCCTAAGGTGCTTGTGATTCGAGGTAGGAATCTTGAAGGTTTTTCGCAAGGACAGTCCTTGCGAAAATACCAGGCGGTGTACGGACCTTTTCCAAATGGTTCTCAGCTCAAAGAGGCCATGAGAATAATCAGGAGAATTTTCCCTTATATCGACGAACAGTCTAGTAAAAGGAATAATAAAATCTTTTATGAGCAACTGAAGTTAACTCCAGAGGATCTCACACAATACAAAAATAACATAAAAAATTTAAAACTATTTTTCCAAGGAAAGAAGAAAAGTGTTTTGCGTAATTTTAAGAAAGAAATGATGGCTTATGCCAAGAAGAAAGAATTTGAAAAAGCTGATGAAATAAAAAAGAGAATATTTGCTCTCGAGCATATAAATGATGTGGCTCTAATTAAAGAGGATATTACACAGAAAAATCATGAAAGGTCTTTCCTTAAGGAGGAGCAAGGCGACGGGGAAGGTAAGTCCTTTCATGATTTCCGTCTCGAAGCTTATGATATTGCTCACTTGTCGGGGAAGAATATGGTAGGAGTGATGACAGTAATAGAAAATGGGGAAATTAATAAAAGCGAATACCGAAAGTTTATAGTAAGAACTCAAGAGAAATCAAATGATATAGGAGCTCTGGAAGAAGTGCTCTCTAGACGGTTGCGTCATACAGAATGGGGTTTGCCTAGCGTTATTGTGATGGATGGGGGAATAGCGCAGATAAATATTGCAAAGTCTGTACTTAATAGATACCAATTTAAAATCCCGGTTGTTTCTGTAGTGAAAGATGATAGACATAAAGCTAAAGCAATAATGGGAGACGAAGATATAATTAAAAATTACAAGAGAGATATTCTTTTAGTAAATAGTGAAGCACATAGATTTGCTATAACATTCCACAAAAAAAGAAGAGAAAAAAACTTTTTAAAAAAGAGTAATTTTTCATAAGCGAACCTTTTTGGTATACTAAGTGTATATGCTTAGAGTTGGAGTTATTCGTGGAGGAGTTAGTGGAGAATATGAAGTGTCCTTAGCTAGTGGAGCTCAGGTTCTTTCTCATTTGCGAAGCGACAAGATGAAAGATAAATATAAAGCTATAGATATTTTTATTGACCGAGATGGTGTCTGGCATATAAATGGTATTCCTACTTCTTTAGAGAAAGTAGTAGGGAAAGTGGATGTCATCATTAACGCACTTCATGGAGATTACGGTGAAGATGGCAAAGTTCAACAAGAACTCGAACAGTGGAAAGTTCCTTATACTGGCTCTGGTCCTCTTGCATCAGCTATTGGATATAATAAATTTCTAAGTAAACAAGAATTCGCCAAGCTAGGTATAAATACACCTCGGCATATTCTATTTCCTGAATATCAGGAAGATTTCGATGGCCCTCGCGAAGAATATGCAGCAAAGAAAGCTCGCGAAGTTTGGGAACGTTTGCCTCCTCCTTGGATAGTAAAGCCTCTTACTGGTGGTTCTTCTATGGGGGTGCATGTATGTAAAACTTTTGAATCTCTTGTCGAAGCTTTCCAAGTGGGAGTGAATGAAAAGGTCAGTGTAATTGTAGAAGAATTCATAAAAGGGAAAGAAGCTACTGTTGGAGTGATAGATGAATTTCGAGGGAAAAAAGTATACGCTCTTCCTCCTATTGAAATACGCATACCAAAGACAAGCGCATTCTTTGATAATGAAGTGAAGTATAATGGTAAGTCTGAAGAAATATGCCCAGGTAATTTTACAGACCAAGAGAAAAGGGAACTTGAAAGATTGGCTTCACTTATTCATACTGGGCTAGATCTTAGCCACTATTCACGAAGTGATTTCATTGTCCACCCTAAGAAGGGTATATATGCACTTGAAGTGAATACTTTACCTGGGCTTACAGGGGAATCGTTAATGCCGAAAGCTCTCAACGCAGTAGGCTCTAGTTTGCCTGAATTTATTGAACACTTAATCAAGCTTGCACAAAAAAGAAAATAAGAAATACAAAAAGCTTGGTTATAAAAAATTACTTATCCATAAAAAAGAATACAATATTATTTTATTCCTCCTTAACCCCATTTCTCGCGATTACGCTCGAAACGGCACGCCCCCGCCCGTCGTCATAAAACAATATTGTATTCTTTTTTATTTAGATTTTTGCTTCTTCTTTTTTCTTGCGGAATAGATCGATAATGAAGAACATATATCGTGTGCCGTTTTTCGAAAGATTAAACAAGATTGCTACTGTGAACAATAGAATTGCGATTCCTGGATTATAGAAAGAGACAACAATTGCAATAATAGCTGAATAAACAGGGAATAGAATATGCATATTTGCATGTTCATTCTCTGTCTTCGTGAATGGAGTATTCTCTATTGTTTCCGATTGGATTGCGTATCTGCGCATTTTGAATAAAGATAAACCAATCAAGATGATATTGATAGCGAAGAATATAATTGCTGTCTTAGAGTAGAAATATGAGCCAAGTAAATGAGATGAGAATGGAACCAAAGCGACTAGGAATAAGAAAATGCCACTAAGATTAGAAAATTGCACATCAATATTCTTGGCAAGCACTGAAGCTATTATGTGATGTGAACGCCAGTAAGTGAAAAGTAGAGAAAAGCTTAATAGATAACTTAAGAAAAGAGGAAATATATTAATTAGAGATTTTATAAGTGTTTGGTCTGCTACTGATCCGATATACTCTGGTACTCTTATTTCGAAAACCAGAATAGTCATAACAATAGCAAAAATGCCATCTGATAATTGGTCTAATCTTGATTGTTTCATTTATACAGTATAACATATAAGTATTAATTAGGAATATTTAATACATTTTTGTATAATATAAATACTATGGAAAAAGGCTTTAGTGAGACAACTCACGAAATTGATATAGAAAAGAAGGCTTCTACAGAAGAAGAACTCAGGAAAGAGAACGAAGAGCTAAAGGCTCAGCTCGAAAACTCAAGAAAATCTATGAGTATAGTTTCTCATGATTTGAAAGCATCTATTGGTAGTACTATGAAGCTTCTTGATTTTATACAAGAAGGGCTTAAAAATGGTTATACGAGTAATGAAAATTTAGCAAATCTTGCTGGTGATATGAAAGTCACCACAGGTAAAACCTATAAGCTCTTAGAAGATTTGTTGGAATTAGGTAAGATACAACGTGGAGAAGCCAGTCCGGAAATTTTATCAGTAAATCTTCGTGAAGAAATAGAAAATTCAATTTTCTTAATTGCAGAAAAAGCTAAAGAGAAGGAAATAGAAATTAAGAATGAAGTACAGAATGATGTTCAAATTTTAGCTGATAAAAAAATGATTGAATCTGTAATCAGAAATATAGCTTCAAATGCAGTAAAATACACAAACAAGGGAGGAAAGATTTTGATTTCAAGTGAGAAGGTTAATGATAAAGTTGAGATTTCAATTGAGGATAACGGGAAGGGAATTTCTAAAGAACAAATGGAAAAGATTTTCAAGTCTATTGTTAGAAGTTATGATGGAACTCACGGTGAAACAGGTTCAGGTGTAGGGCTTACTATCTGCAATGAAATGATAAATAAAATGAATGGAACCATAAGAGTTCAAAGTGAGGAAGGCAAAGGTTCAAAATTTACTATTTCTATTCCTAGTGCTTAAAATAAGGGAAATAAAAGCCTAGTATTCCGCATTATTTTGGGATATAAGGCTTTTTTATTGCGTCAAAAATCTGAAAATGATATAAATAATATGCAGTCAATCTCCAGTTTTTAAAAGCGTTTTTACAATATTTATTATTAGATATTTAATTTTCGACATTGTTCTAGGAAAACGGTGTCGCTTAAAATATATGAGAATATTTTGGACTATTGTAGTAATAATCGTAATCATAGTGGGTATAATTTTAATTAACAGGAATTCCAAAAATGATAATTTAGATGTAGGTAATGATACTAATGTTGAATCTACGTCTACAGGAGGAAATATTTCGACAAATGAATCTGTCGCAACAACTACCGACGGTTCATTGTCCCCGCAATCAATCTTTACAGTTAATGGTGGAAGTTTTTATTTCAAACCCAATACTATAAAAGTAAAAGTAGGTGACACTGTTACTATTAATTTCGTAAATGATGGAGGGACACATGATTTCCGTATAGACGAATTTGGGGTGGCTACAAAAACTTTGGAAGTAGCAGGTGCTCAAGATAAGGTGACATTCGTAGCAAATAAAAAGGGGAGTTTCGAGTATTATTGCTCAGTGGGCACACATCGCCAAATGGGCATGAAAGGAACCCTAGTAGTTGAATAAGATAAAGAGTGAATAAAATTTCCCCATACTCGGTATGGGGAAATTTTATTAGGTGATATAATATATTTATGGAAACACAAAATTGGTATTCATCTCTTGTGAAGCCTTCTTGGGCTCCGCCTTCTTGGCTTTTTGGCCCAGTATGGAGTGTGCTCTATGTTCTTATATTTATTTCATTCGGAACAGTATTCTACAAAGTTTTCAATAAACAGCTACCTTATATTGTGGCCTTACCTTTCGCTTTAAATATTGTTTTCAATTTATTATTTTCACCTATTCAATTCAGCTTGCAGAATAACTACTTGGCAGCGTTGGATATAATTTTAGTTCTAGGTACTCTTATCTGGGCTATTATAGCTATCTATCCACATGCCAAATGGATTGCATTTATGAATATTCCTTATCTACTCTGGGTCTCTTTCGCGACAGTTCTCCAATTCACAATTACTTATTTAAATAGATAATTATGACTTCTAAGAGGAAGATTGTAATAGTAAATGACAAAATGCAGAAGGGGTACAAGTATGAGCTTGTAGAGCCCATGGGGAAGAATTTCCATAAAGGATTTCACCCAGACCTTACTCCGAAGGAAATGCTAAAGCTTGGAGTTTTCGGCGGTAAGTATATGACTGATTGCAAGAAAGAATTCCCGAAAGATTGGTATAACGGAGTAAAACTTTCTCCAGAATTTCATGATCCGAAAATAAATTATTTTGGAGTAAATGCCAGTCAGCCACTTTCTGTGTGGAAGAAGAAGGGGTGGATTTACAAATACGACCCAAGAGGTTGGTTCCAGTGGTATTGCAGGTATTATATGGGGAGGAGAATTCCAGGCGAAGACGAAAGACAAATAAAAAGATGGCGATTGATTGTTCGACACATTGCCCAAATAAAAAAGAATTGCCGAGCGGGGGACTTGTCTTGCCGAAGAGTTCAACGCCAAGCTGTGCTTCACTGGGCATATGACAGCAGAAAGATGTAGAATGTAGGCATATGTCAAAGTTCAGCGAAAAAGTGTATGAAGTTGTGATGAAAATTCCCAAAGGGAAGGTTTTGACGTATAAGGAAGTGGCAAAGCTTGCAGGGAATGCGAAAGCAAGCCGAGCAGTGGGGAATATCTTAAACAAGAACTATAATCCGAAAATTCCGTGCCATAGAGTTATAAGAAGCGATGGAAAACTGGGCGGATATAACAGGGGAGAAATAGCCAAAAAGAGGGTTTTAAAGGAGGAGGGATTTATTTAGATTCTTGACTTATAGGTTAATAATTGTTAACCTATAATTATATCAGGGTTAATGAATAAATAATATGGAAAATAAAGGTAAAAAAGCTATATTTATATCAGTAGCTGAGCTCGCAAAGATGCTCGGGATAAGTCATGTAGCTGTTTTTAAGAAAATTAAAAAAGGACAAATACCAGCTGAAAGGATTGGTAGATCTTATGCTATCTCTATGGAGCATGTGAATGAAATAGTTTCTGGTTTAAACTCTGGAGTATTGAATGAAGATAAAAAATCTGAAATAAAAAAAGCAGTAGAAAAAGTAGTGAAAGAATATGGAGAAACATTAAAACTTCTAGGTAAAGAATAATTATGGTATTAAAACGACTAACAATTGCAGATGTTGAATATGTCGCTCATCGATTAGCAAAAGAAACAATGACTTGGACCGAGCCAATACCTGATTTTAGTACTCGTTATACAAATGCACTTGAAAGGTCTGTAGAAGCTCCATTCCAGACATTTGGCGGAAGGCAATTATATCCCGGGCTTATAAAAAAGGCCTCAATCCTTTTTTATCTTATGATTAAGAATCATCCATTCCAAAATGGAAATAAAAGATTGGCAATGACAACATTGTTTATTTTCCTTTTTCAAAACAAAAAGTGGTTAAAGGTAGACAACAAGGAATTATATAACTTTGCTCGTTGGGTTGCTGAAAGTAATGCAAAGTTGAAGGATGACACAGTTCGCGCCGTGGAGACTTTTCTCGGTAATTATTTAACAGATATTTAAAGGTTGAGGAATTGGGGGAAAAGGAGTATTATAAAAATATGAAAGGAGACCTAAGTGACCCAATAAAGCAAATTTTGGCATTTCGTAATGCTCGAAAATGGAAGCAATTTCATAATGCAAAAGATATGGCTATTTCTCTTTCTCTAGAAGCATCAGAAGTGCTGGAACATTTCCAATGGAAGTCTAAAGAGGAAATTGAACAATATATAAAAACTCACAAGGAACACATTGGCGAAGAACTTGCTGATGTCTTCTATTGGGTTCTACTCATGAGCCATGATTTAAAAATTGACATAATAGATGCTTTAGCTAAGAAGATGAAAAAGAACGCCGAAAAATATCCAGTAAGTAAAGCAAAAGGGAGACATTCGAAGTATAATCAATTGTAGAAAATATGTTATAATAAAACTATTAATATTAATTACAGCTCTTGGGAAGATAGCAAGAGTTGAAATAACTATATATGGCAGAATTAAAAGCTTTGTGTATGAAGTGCCGAGATGATAAAAATAAACCCACAATGCAGGTTATGAAAGATGTAAGGGTTGAGGAGAAAAATAATAGATTTTCAGCAAAAGGTCAATGTACTTCTTGCGGAGGCAATCAATTTAAATTTTTATCGAAAGAGGATGCTGAGAGCTTAAAGGCATAAATACAGAAAATAAAAAACAAGGACTTACCTCGGGCTCATTTGAGGAAAGACCTTGTTTTTTATTTTTATTAAACTCTTGCAAATTTACAAAAATAAGGTAAGATAGTATTATTCTAAAGAATTGGGCCCTTAGCTCATCTGGCTAGAGCGCCTCATTTGCAATGAGGAGGTGGCAGGTTCGAGTCCTGTAGGGTCCACCCGTTGAAAAAAGAGCTGTCGAAAGACGGCTTTTTTCTTGGGTGGACCCTAAGCAAAGTATCTGCATACTTTGCGTCAGGACGAGAAGACCTTTTCCATATGAGCTTGCGAATGGAAAAGGTGTACTGAAGCTGTAAGCTTCGAGAAGCGTACTCGCGGTCCTGATTGTAACTCGTGATACACAATAATTTTGTATGCGCAGCATTCCATAAGACCTGTAAGGTTCGAGAAATGTACTCATGGTCCGCAGAGTAAAATAAACATTCCAACATTCTGCAGAATGTTGGAATGTTTTTTGTTTAAAATTTTTCATTGAGAAAAACTGCAATATGTGGTATAATAAAAGTCTGGAAATAAGTTGACTCCCAAGTCAATTATGAACTCCAGGGAATATTTTGTATGCCTAAAAAAGCTTCAAATAAAAATTTGCATGATGCAAGTAAGTCTAAACAAGATGAGTTTTATACTCAATTAAATGATATTGCAAATGAATTAAAACATTATCGAAGCCAACTTAAAGATAAGGTTATTTTTTGTAGTTGTGATGATCCTTTTGAAAGTAATTTTTTTAAATATTTTGCAGCTAATTTCAATGCGTTAAAAATTAAAAAACTTATTACAACAAGTTATGTAAAAAGTCCAATAGCTGGAGGGCAGTTACCACTTTTTGAAATTGAAGGACTTAAACCTAATGGAAAAGAGCCTTATATGGTTGAGATAAATGAAGTGCCTGATCTTAATAATGATGGAGCTGTATCATTAGATGATGTTGAATATCTTTTAAAGCATAATAAAAATGTTTCTCGTCGTCTACATGGGGATGGAAAATATAATGCAGGAGATTTTAGAAGTAAAGAATGTGTTGAGCTTTTAAAGCAAGCAGATATTATTGTTACTAATCCTCCGTTTTCACTTTTTCGTGAATTTATGAAGTTACTAGTTGAACATAATAAAGATTTTGTGATTATTGGTAATAAAAATGCAATTACTTACAAGGATGTTTTCAGGCTTATAAAAGCAGATAAACTATGGCTTGGTGTTAGTCATAGAAACAAAGGCACAGGTATGTTTTTTAGTATTCCTAATGCTAATTATCTTGAAAATCCTACAAGGGTAAAAGATGGAAAGGTTTTTATTGGGGGGGCAGTGTGGTTTACAACTCTCGATACGCCAGCTAATCATGAGCCGATTACTTTATATAAAAAATATACACCAGGAGAATATCCGAAATATGATAATTATGATGCAATAGAAGTAAGTAGAACAAAAGATATTCCAGTAGATTATGATGGATATATGGGGGTGCCAATTACTTGTTTAAATAGTGGATATAATTCAGATCAATTCGAAATAATTGGACAAGGTCAGGGTGACCTCTATAGAGAATTAACTCCAAAAGGTTTAAGTAAAAAATTTGTCGATACATATTATAAAAATGGTGGAACAGGATCTATAAAAGAAGATCATCCAGTACTTGGCTATTACGATAAAAACGGGAAAGCGGTTATACCTTATATGAGAATTATTATTAAAAGAAAAAAATAATATGGATATTAAATTAAAAAATATAAAAGTTCGTGAAGTAGTAAATGGTTATAAAGACGATGGAGAAAATGGGGTGGTGGGTTATAATGGAAAATTAAATATACGCCCACCATTTCAACGTGAATTTATTTATGGAGAAAAAGAAAGAGATGCTGTAATAAAAACTTTAAGACAAGGATTTCCTTTAAACACAATGTATTGGTCCATTGATCCAGATGGAAATTACGAACTAATGGATGGACAACAGAGAACTGTTTCTATTTGCCAATATATTACAGAGATTATTCCTATTCGTTTTAATGATGGACATGAGCTTGCGTTTACTAGTTTAACCACTGATCAACGAGAACAAATTTTAAATTATCCATTATCAGTTTATATTTGTAATGGGACACCTAGTGAGAAGTTATCCTGGTTTAGAACTATAAATATAGCGGGCAAGCCACTGACTGATCAAGAACTTTTAAATGCTATGCACACTGGTCCGTGGCTTACCGATGCAAAACGTTGGTTTTCTAAAACATCTGCACCAGCTGTTCAAGATGGTCGTGATAAATTAGTTAATGGTTCTCCAATACGTCAAGAAATTTTAGCAACAGCATTAAAGTGGATTTCAAATAATAGTATTGAAAATTATATGAATCTTCACAAAGATGACAATGATGCACAAGAATTATGGCAATATTGGCAATCAGTATTTGATTGGGTTAATCGGATATTTCCTAATCAGGATAGTAATAGAACAAAATTGATGAAAGGGTTAGAATGGGGTAATTTTTATAATGAATATAAGAATAAAAAGTTAAATGCAAAAGATTTAGAAAATCAAATAATAAAATTGATTAATGATGATGAGGTAGAAAACAAAAAAGGCATTTACGAATATCTGTTAACAAGGAATGAACGTACTTTGAGTTTACGTCAATTTGATGACAAAATAAAGGTAAAAAAATATGAGGAACAAAAAGGAATTTGTTCAGATTGTCAAAAAAGAGGGAATAAAAAGAAATGGGAGATTGAAGAGATGGAAGCTGATCATATAATACCTTGGAGCAAGGGAGGAAAAACTATATATGAAAATTGTCAGATGTTGTGTATACAGGATAATAGAATTAAGTCTGGGAAATAAAGGAATATGACAATAGAACAAAAAAAATTAGATGAACATCGTGAAGTGTTTAGAAAACTTGCTTGTTTTACAGCACCCGCAATACTTGGAAAAAATGATCTTCCGCAATCAATTTTAGATAACCTTGTGGAACACTCTTTGTTTTTAAAGAATACCCCAATTCAATTAGATAAGATTGGTGGTATTATTAAATTGCAGTTTAAGTTAGCTTTTGAATCTGACGAAATAAGAACATCAATAAAGAGACTTTTTGATAAAAAATTAATTATTAATAATAATGGTAATTATTCCCTTGAAGTTCGTCATCGTGCAGAATTACAGAAAATTGTAAATGAAAAAATAGATCAAGAAAATCAAATACTTAAGAAATTAGAAGATGGGATAAAAACAAATAATCCTGCTCTATCAGCAGAAATGATTAGTCAAATAAAAAGTGATTTTCGTTTATTTTTAACAAACTTCTTTCTTTTATCAGGCGCTGAGGCTGTTCAATTAATATATGGGGACACTAAAGAAATCAATGAACTTATTGGAAAAGTACAGAAGAAAAATATTTTTGAATTATTACCAGTTAGAGATGAGTTGTTGAAAAAAATTGAACTAAAAGAATTTTGTGAGTTTGTTAATTTATTATCTGAAAAGGAAAAGGTTTACTTACAAGATTTGCTTGATAGGAGTTTGCAATATTTTACTATAACAGTTGATAAAAAATGTGAAGCCCTTTTGACTGACGATTTTGCACAATGGAATTTATTTGTAGATACGAATTTCATATATAACCTACTTGGCTTTAATAATGGAGCATTAGGTATTCGCAGAAAGAATACAGAGAAGATATTGGAACTAGGCAAGAAAGCAAAAATTAATTTTTATGTCTCTCCAGTTACTCTGGAAGAATTTTCTGTATCTGTATCACGAGCAAAAGAAATGCTTTTAGATGATAAAATTTCCAGAAAATTATACAAAATTGCAGGAGGTATTACAGGCAACTCTCTCCTCTCGGCTTATTATGAAGTTTATGAGCAGCAAAATATTAGCCCTAAAGATTTTTTAGCCAAAACCGATAATATTAAAGATGTACTTAAGTCATATGGGATAAACGAAAAAACTGACTATTCCCAATCAATTAAAGGAACAAAAGAATTTAATGAAATAGTTAATAAATTAGTAAATTTTGCGCATAAAGATCAAAATATCGCAGAACATGATGCGTTTCATTATTTACTTATTTTAAGATTAAGAAGTCGAGAGGGAGCCGATAATACTTTTAAAACAAATAAATCTTGGTTTTTAACCTATGATGGACTTTTGGCTCCATTTGATCGTGAAATAAGAAAATCTGAAATCGTTTTTTGTGTTCGACCTTACCAATTAAGACAAATTTTGCGACCGCTTTTTTCCAGAACTGATGATTTTGAAAATGTTTTCATAGATTTTGTTTCTGAACCTGCTTCTAGAGCTTTCATGGCAGTTTCTACTGACATGGCTATAAATATTTTAACAAGAATTACGTATTTTGAAAAAGAATTTAATATTCAAGATTCTCCAGAATTAGCTACAAAAATTCTTAAAAATCAACTTTTTCTTAATCAACTACGTGAACTTAGAACCGATGAATTAAAAATGAATAATTTAATAGACCAAGAAATAAAACAAGTTGCTAAAATACCCACTCAAGAAATGGAGAAAAAACTGCAGCCTCAAATAATTATTACAAAAAACTACTGGAATTTTAGCAATCCTTTTTGGCTTATGTGGCAATTATTGAAAAAAATTTTCACATGGGTTAAAAATCACACAATAGAATCAATCTTTTTGGGAATACTTGGTTTAATCGCGACAGATTACACAATGGCATGGAAAAATTTAAAAATAATTTGGAAATTCATAAAAAGCTTTTTTTAATATCTAGTTTATTAACCAGAATAATAAGAAGGCATAAATTGGAGCTACTTAAACCTTATAAGTATTCTTGAAATATACAAAAAGCGCAGATGTTTTACATTCTTTATTTATCTTATAAATTATAGTAAAATAACATTATGCCAATGATGGGATCAGAAAGTCCAGATAATAATGCTATACGTCAATTACGTGATAGTGTTTCAGATTTAAATAAATCTACAAAATTGAATAATAAAATAATGATATTTCTTACAATTATTTTAGTGGTTTTAACTATTCTACTAACTATTCCCGTTATAACAGATTACTTAAATAAATTATTTTAAAAAAATTTCGAATATTTTAATTCTCTGGTTAATTTGTTTCAAAACTGTATATCTAAATCCACAAAAACAAAAATCACCGCCTTTATAAAGGCGGTGGTTGTTTTAATTTACCGGAATCTTTGTTTTTTGCTTGCTGATGGCAATAAAGGATAGTACTCCCAGGACTACCGTTAAAACGATTGTTTCGATAAAGTAGTACTTGAAGCCCCACGTAATGGCGAAAAATACAATCGAGCCAGTGGCGAGAACAACGAGTATTACTGCTACAGCTTTTTTCCACCCACTTTTTTCATTCCAGGTTACTGAGAAGAAGGTAAAGAGAATGGAAACGAGGGCGACACTTGCTCTGACGATCTGGAAGGGAAGAGAACCGCGCTGGATGACGAACCACACGAGCATTCCAAGGGCTACAAGTAACGATACATTAAATAATTTTGTATTCATTTTATTAAGGTTTTAGTGAAAGATGATTTGTGTATATTATAACATACTTTATATAATATTGCAAGTAAATAATTTTAGTCGCGAGAGAGAAGCGTAATCGCGGTCCGCTTAATAAAATAAACATTCCAACATTCTGCAGAATGTTGGAATGTTTAGAAATGGGTAAAAGAGGGAATTGAAGGGTGTCTTTTTATACATTGACAAATATGTGTATTTATGCTATACTTTAATAGATAGTAATATTTTGTAACTTAATAATTAAATCTAGAGATTATGAATGAATTTCATAGTATCGATTTTGAAGCTATGGTTTTAGAAGTAAAACCTTGGCCTAGGTCTACTAAAGTTTTTAAAGCAATCCTTGGATTAAATTTTCAGGAAGTAAAAACGGTAGGAGAAATAAAAAGAATCTTTGAAGAGTGTGAGAAAGGTGCCTATCCTTATGGGGGTAAACCTACCTCAGGAGTTAAGAAAGAATCCGCATATTATCGATGGCTTGATCTTTCTCAGGAAGCTATAGATAAAGCCGATGATTTCTCTAAAGCTCAGAAGGCATGGGAAGAAGCCCCTAAAAATTCTTACGTAAAAGAAAATGGTCTTATAAAAATGCTCTTGTTTTCTAACAAGAAGCAAACAAAAGCTATCTTTTGTGGCGCTCCTCACGATTCACTTGCACGAAGAAAAGCACTTGAAAAGTTAACAACATTTTTTAAAATTGATTAAAAAATAGAACGGATTGGATAATACTCAATCCGTTTTTTTTATTTTCTCTTGACAAAACCAGCTTTTTCGTTTAATATCGTACCGAACTTAAATATATTGTACATTATGAAGAAAAACAGAATCTATTTTGATTGGACACCGGCTGGGGAAGTGAAAAAACCCAGAAAAAAATTCAAGGTTTTTATTCCTGAACATGTCCATGAAGGTCATTTACCTGGTGTCCCAAATTAAAAAGAAACCACCAACAAAACCCGCATTATTGTGGGTTTTTCTTTTTATATAATTAGAGAAATGATAGTAGCTATGGCAGTAGTACTCATAAGTAAGACGGCGAGCCATCCGATAATATTTGTCACAGATGAATTTTTATACTGACCCATAATTTTATTATTTGCACTTATCTTTACAATGAATACAAGTATTACAGGGGCGACTATTCCGTTCGCGATGGCTGAATAGATTAGAGCTTTGATAGGGTCAACTCCGATGAAGTTTATAAGCATTCCAACTATAATAGAAACAATTATAACTCCATAAAATGCGTGAGCAGATTTCCATTTACGGTAGAGCCCTTCTCTCCATCCGAAACTTTCTGATATGGCGTATGCAGTCGAGCCGGCAAGTATAGGTATGGCAAGTAGTCCAGTGCCTACGATTCCGATAGCAAAGAGTAGTGTGGCCCATCTTCCTGCAAGAGGAGCGAGAGCTTTGGCTGCATCGGAAGCAGTCTTTATGTCTGTAACTCCATTTGCAAAAAGGGTATGAGAGCATACGGCGATGATGAAGAACATTACCAAGTTCGAGAGGAACATTCCAACCCAGATATCCATTCGCATCTTTTTGATTTCTGTTGGACCAGTTTCTTTCCTTTTTTCTATTGTTGTCATTCCTTCAGAGATTTCTTCTTCTACTTCTTGCGATGTTTGCCAGAAGAAGAGGTATGGAGAGATTGTTGTCCCAAGTATTCCTGTGATAAGAAGAATCTGACCCTTTGAAAGTGTTATCTGCGGAATAAATCCATCGTGTAATAAGAGACCCCAGTCCATATTTAGGATGATACCTGTGAAGATGTATGCGAAGACAGCAAAGACAAGCCACTTTAAATATTTGGCATATTTTTTATATGGGACAAATATTTCTAAACACAAGCCGGCAATCCCCATGAAAATAACTAAAAATATAAATGAAAATTTTGGAGCCAATAATTGGAATGCTTTCGCCATAGCTCCCAAGTCTGCACCAATATTTAATATATTGGCAAAAAGTAAAAGGATGGTACATACATAAAGTATTTTCTTGGAATATGCACTTTTGATATTTGAAGCAAGGCCTCTACCTGTGACAAGGGCGATGCGAGCACACATTTCCTGGACGACAGCAATGAGAGGGTATGACCAAGCAGCGAGCCATAGAAGCCCTGTGCCGTATTGAGCGCCAGATTGTGAATAAGTGGCGATACCAGAAGGGTCGTCGTCTGCAGCACCTGTGATAACTCCAGGGCCTATTTTCTTGAGATATTCCTTGCCTTCTTGGAATATGGATTCTTTTTTATTTGTATTAGTAAAATCACTAACTACTTTTTCTTGTGTTTTTGTGTTTTCTTCTTCAATCATGTATAACCATTATACCCCGTAGTGAATTTTTATCAAAAAATCACTTGCGGGTTATACTATTTTCAAATAATTTGATACAATTTAGAAAGTATGGCTTTAAACAAACCGAATAAGATTCAGATAATTAAATATGCTCCTCCGCCTCCAGATCTGCCAACTCTAGGGAAGTCCGATCCAAGCGAAGTAGTGTTTATTGGGCGTACGAACTATGTGGCTTCTTTGGAAGAGAAAAAATTCGTCTTCGGTATCAAGCGTGTAGACCGCAGACGTCATATGTATATTATAGGTAAGTCTGGAGTGGGGAAGTCGAAGCTTCAAGAATTGATGATTCGCCAAGACATTGCCTACGGGCAAGGTGTCTGTGTGATAGACCCTCACGGAGAACTTATCGATGACATCCTCGCTTTCATTCCAAAAGAAAGAATTGAAGATGTCTGTGTGATAGACCCTGGAGATGTGGAATATCCATCATCATTCAATCCTCTTGCGAACGTAGATCCTAATTTCAAACATCAACTTACTCAAGGGTTGATAGAAGTTTTGCGTAAACAATTCGGAGCAAACTGGACGCCACGTCTCGAGCACGTTTTCCGATTCACAGTTCTCGCTCTTCTTGACTATCCTCATGCGACAATGCGCGGAATGATAAGTATGCTTACAGACCGTAACTATCGTCAGAAAGTTGTGGAATATATCGAGGACGACATGGTGAAAAGATTCTGGGCAATAGAATTCGCTGACTGGTCCGAAAAGTTCGATACCGATGCTATCATCCCGCTTGTGAACAAGCTCGGGCAATTCCTCTCTGACCCAATGCTTCGAAATATCTTTGGACAGAAAGAGAATAAGATAGACCTCGAGAAATTGATGAATGAGCAGAAAATTATTTTGATTAATCTCTCAAAAGGAAAAATTGGAGAAGAGAATTCTTCCTTCTTCGGCTCAATGTTCCTGACAAAAATCAAGCAAGCAGGTATGGCTCGTGCCAAGATGGATCCGAAAGATCGTCACGATTTTTATCTGTACGTAGACGAGTTCCATAATATTGTCACAGATACATTTGAGAACATCTTGTCTGAGGCCCGTAAATACGGCATCAATCTGATTGTTGCGCATCAGTATGTAGGTCAGCTTATTCCCAAAGTTCAACAAGCAGTTCTTGGAAACATCGGTTCTATTATTTCATTCCGTGTAGGAGGTGACGATGCGACAAAGCTGAAGCCGGAATTTGCTCCGGTATTCGATGTGAAAGATATGATTAATCTTGGAGTAGGAGAATTTTATATAAAGATGACAATTGATGGAGAAAGCTATGACCCATTCTCTGCAGAAACACTTCGAGTTCTTCCTGCGACACATCCTTCTTATAGTGATGAAGTTATAGAATCATCTCGTCGTAAATACGCAATCCTTGCAGGTGAAGCTCAGCGATTAATTGCTGAGGAAGAATCGACTATCATTCGTTCTGCTCAAGAAAAGGCGGCAATAGTAGGGAAGAAAAAAGATACAGAAGATGATAATGATAAACCTCAAGAAGAAAGTAAGGAAGAGAAGGGAGGCGAGCCACTAATATAATTACCGATTACTAATTACTAATTAAAAAAGTTATGAAAAGGGTCTGTGAACACTGTAAAAAGGAATTCTCTATAACAGACATAGAGTTATCTTTAAGTGAAAAGATTGGATTGGAATTATCTACTGTTTGTGCAGATTGTTTATTAAAACAGCAGTTATCATTCTGGCTTTTTGGAAAGTTTCGCAAGATAAAGTCGGATTTTTCTGGGGATAGTTTAATTACCGTTTTACCTGAGAAGAATAGATATCCTATTTACTCTTTAAAGGAATGGTTTAGCGATAAATGGGAAGGATTGGATTATGGAGTGGATTATGACTCAAGCAAACCATTCTTCGAACAACTTCAAAAACTTCAAGAGAAAGTCCCTCATCCACATCAAAATGGTGCGAATAATACAGCGTGTGATTACTGTGATGATGTCTGGAATTCTAAAAATTGTTATCTTGCACGTTCTATGGAAAAGTGTGAAGACCTTATATGTTCATATAGGAATTTAGAGGTTAAAAATTCTGTAGACGCAGTTATATGCTTTAATTCAGAAAGATTGTTCTCGTGTCTGAATTGTATAAATTGTTACAAACTTTTCTATTCTAGAAATTCTAAAGATTGCGTGGATTCACAGTTTCTTTTTGATTGTCGTAACTGCCAAGATTGCTTTATGTGCTGGAACCTCAGGGGGAAGAGCTTCTGTATAGAAAATGTCCAATATACGAAAGAGGAATATAAAGAAAAGCTCAAAGAATTCAATCTAGGTTCTTATTCTCAGATAGAAAAACTAAAAAGTTACTTTGAAGACATTATAAAAAATAAAGTAATTCATAAATTAAATTTTAATATTAAAGCATACAATTCTACGGGTAATAATCTTTTAAATGTGAATAATTGCTACAATTGCAACACTGTATCCGAATCAGAAGATTGTGCAAATGCAATAAGAGCAATGAAGCACAAGAGTACTCTAAATGCGAATGGATGCTGGTACATAGAAATGTCTGGAAATTGTGGTGGATGTATGAATGCCTATGGTCTCAAGTACTCAGTTTGGTCGCAATCTCGTTTCTCGGAATATCTAGACTTATGTATTGAATGTGAAAATTGCTTTGGTTGTGTGGGATTAAAGAAAAAGAAATATTGTATTCTAAATAAACAATACGAGAAAGAAGAATATTCAAAATTAAAAGAGAAAATAGTAAGTGATATGAAAGAGAGAGGAGAATATGGTAAGTTCTTACCTTATTCTATGGGTCCCGGTCCATTTAATTTATCTACAGTATTTTTATATTTTCCAGAAACAAAAAAAGAGGACATCTTAAGGTTGGGTGGATACTGGGAGGACCCTGACGAGAGTCATATAGAGGGTATGCACACGAAAGAATTGCCGGATGTTATAGATGAGGTATCTTCAGATATTTGCAAACAAGCACTTATTTGCCCAGAGACAGGATGGAGATTTAATATATCCGAAAATGAACTTGCTTTCTATAAGCAAAACATTATTCCGTTACCTCGAAAACATTTTGATGTAAGAATAAAAGATTTGGTAAAGTATTCAACTGTTTTAAAAACTTCCCCTTACCAATGTTACTATTGCAAGGAAGAAATACAGGCCTATTATCCTAAAGAATGGGGGTATAAAAATATTGCTTGTGAAAAATGCTATCAGGATAACTTGAATTAATTTACTTTTACAATATGGTATAATTAGTTTGTAAAGGTCGTAGGACAAATCGGACTCAAATTGGGGTCAGATTAGATAATATCTCTATATTTTATGGTGTTTATATATACAACATGTAAAAATGTTGACGAAGCTAAAAATCTAGGCACACTTATAATTAATAAGAAAATAGCTGCTTGTGTTGATTTTTGGCCAATATCATCCTGTTTTAATTGGAAGGGGTCTTTTCAATGTGTAGACCAAGCAATGCTCTTGGTTTCTACTTTTGAATCAAAATTGGAAGAAGTTAACCAGATTATTTCTGAGAATCACACTTACAGTGTTCCACTTATTGCAGGAGTAGATGTACGTCGAATAAATCATCCATATAAGGAGTGGATGATGGAAGAAGTTATATAATAAATATGATAAATAAAAAAGTAGTGATTTTTGGCGTTTTTGATGGAGTACACGAAGGACATTTGTCTTTTATTAATGATGCGAGAAAAGAGGGGAATCATCTTGTAGCTATAGTTGCAAGGGATAGTGTTGTAGAAGAGCTGAAAGGTAAGTTACCGCTAAATACGGAAGTGGAGAGAGTGAATGCACTTCTTAAGGTTAAAGATATTGACCTCGTACTTTTAGGTGACCCTAAAATTGGAACATATAATATTCTCAAAGAAATAAAACCCGATATTGTATTCCTAGGATACGACCAAGAAGCTTTATATAAAAATTTGCACCAAGCAACAAAAAATCCAAACTTTCCTCAAATGGAAATAATACGAGGAGTTGCTTATAAACCGGAAATTTTCCATTCTTCGATTTTGAATAAAAATACTCCATAAAATTTCTCGGATTCGCCAACGGGTAATTTTCTGCTGAAAATTCCCTTTCCCCTATTGCCTACTTCGTAACGGCAATTTGCTTCGCAACCGGATGAAAAGTAAAGCAGTTTACTTTTCATTACCCGTCCGTCGCGCTCCGCGGTGGCTCACTCGAGAAATTTTATTACGTTTTTTTATAATAAAAAAACGGGCTGTGCAAGGCACAGCCCGTTTGTCTTTAGCTTCTATCTCTTATCATTTGTGTTACTAACGGAATAATAGTTATTGTTGTAAGCACAACTTCACTGAGAGCATAACCTATTTGAGGTATACTCCAATCTGAAGCATTATAAGTTGCTACAATACTTGCCAATAAAAACAAAACATACCCTGCCAGATTGTATTGATACATTGGGCATTTGATTGTTCTTATTATCAAATATACACCAACTATAATTTCAGATAAAATTCCAAAAACTACTGATTGGTAGGCACCTTTTGTAATCCACAAGATGATACAGATAGTTATAAGTATTGACACTGTGGTTTCAAGTAAAGTCCAGATGACTTTCTTCTTGTATAAAAGCACAGTAAACATCACAAATGATCCAACAGCGGATCCAAATAAAATAGGGAATCCTCCTCCATCTTCGGGGCAAGTTCGAATTGTCGATAGCATGGTAACCATATCCAAAAGAAAATAAAGAAACCATGTGATAGCAGCTTGACTGTTGTCATTTTTACTTTTGAGAGCTCCCACAATGAGTGGGCCAAAAGCACTAATTGTCAGTCAGAAAATTGTCCAACCGACAAAAGTCATTTTTAATATTGTTTCCATATGAAAGAGCTTTTCTCAATTCAAGTCTATTCTCTCAAAATAACAATGTCAACATTCTAAAGCCCTTTTTTATTTTATTAAATCGGGGTATACTATAGTGTAATAATATGGACAACGAAATTCCACACAATCGAGATATTACATATTTTGGTAAAACTAATTTTCGTAACAGCAACAGTATATTTGGAATAAAGCGAAAAGATCGTCGCCAGCATATGTATGTATTAGGGAAATCAGGTACTGGTAAATCCGTACTTTTGTCTAATCTCATTGTTCAAAATATCCAAAACGGAGAAGGTGTATGCGTGGTGGACCCTCACGGGGAACTTGTGGAAGAAATTCTTCACCTTATTCCAGATCACAGAGTAAAAGATGTGATTTATTTCAATCCTGCGGACACTGATTTCCATATTGGCTTCAATGTTATCCAGCTCGACGACCCCAAGTATAAGCACTTGGTGGCTTCAGGGCTCATGGGAATCTTCACAAAGATTTGGGCGAATGCTTGGAGTTCACGTATGGAATACATCCTCAACAATGCCATTCTTGCTCTTCTCGATACACCAGGGACCACACTTCTAGGTATTCCAAGGTTGCTTGTGGACAAAGATTATCGCCAAATGATAATTGGTAATTTAAAAGATCCTGTAGTAAAAGCATTCTGGGTGCACGAATATGAGCAATGGCGTGAACAGTTTAGAAATGAAGCTATTGCGCCGATTCAAAACAAGGTTGGACAATTCCTCTCGACTTCTATTATCCGAAACGTTGTCGGTCAGCCAAAATCAACTATTGATATTTTCAAAATAATGAATGAAGGGAAGATTTTCCTAGTTAACGTTTCCAAGGGGCGTATCGGAGAAGACAATTCAGCTCTTCTAGGAGGAATGATTATTACAAAAATTCAGCTTGCTGCCATGGAGCGCGTGCGTATTCCAGAAGACGAAAGAAAGGACTTTTATTTATATGTCGACGAGTTCCAAAACTTTGCGACTGATTCATTCTCAAATATTTTATCTGAAGCTCGTAAATATCGACTTAATCTTACTGTTGCTCACCAGTACACTGCTCAACTTGAGAATAAGGATGGTGCGAAAGTGCGTGATGCTGTCTTCGGTAACGTGGGGACAATGATAATATTCCGTGTGGGTGCTGACGATGCGGACTTTCTTGAGAAGGAATTCGAGCCGGAGTTCACTGCTCAGGATTTAGTGAATTTGCCAAACTACAATATTTATTTGAAGCTTATGATCGACGGAGTGACAAGTCGTCCTTTCTCTGCGACAACTCTTCCACCGATGAAGATAGATGTCTCAAAAGGAGTGAAGGATAATATTATAGCTTCATCTAGAAAGTTATATACTCGTCCACGAGCGGAGGTTGAAAATGAAATAGCAAAATGGAGTGGAATGCTTCAAGTGGGGGATGGTGAAGCAAAATACAAAGCAGATTGTTCAAACTGTGGTAAGTCCACGATGGTTCCTTTTGAACCAAAAGAAGGTAGACCGGTATATTGTAAGGATTGTATGTTTAAAATTAAAACAGGAGAATTGAAGCCGGAGCACGGATTTATCGCTTCACGTTCTGCTAATCAGGAAGAAAAGGTTTCTACAGCACCTCTTGCTGCTCTTGGAATAGAATATAAATCTGCTGATTCAAAAGGAGAAGAATATCCGAAAAACATACCTGAACATTTACCAACCACTTCAAAAGAAGCAAATCCAGTAAGTCATGACAATAAACCTCACTTTCAAGAAAAGAAAAAGCACTCTGGGCCATCTCCACTTTTAAGAGGATTGCTTGAGAAAATAGCGAGAGGGCAGAAAGAGGTTGCAGATGAGAAAGGATTCCATGTAGAAAAGAAAACAGCTCCTGTAGAAAAGCCAATTTCTCTATCTGAATTAAAGAAACAAGATAATCCTAATGCTAAACCTAGTGCTTCTTCTCAAAAAGAGGCATCGGAAGAAAAGAAAGCTACTCTAAAGGATGTACTCTCGAAAGTGTCTTTGGCTAGCCATGTAGATGAGCCTCCTATAAAAGAAATAGAAAAGAAAGAGAAAGAGGAACAGAAAGTTACTGGTGTAGCATATGAGCCGGGGGTTACTAAAATACTCAAAGGTGTAATAGAAGATGAAAAAAAACCAATTGAAGAAGTAATAAAAGAAAAGAATAAAGAAGAAAGTATTACAGAAAAAGAAGAAAAAGAATTACCTAAAGTTGAAGAGCCTCTTAAGAGTCCAATAGAGAAAAAAGAAGAGGAAAAAGAAAAAGCTGATTCTTGGCAGAAACGTAAGGCAAAGAAAGAGGTTCCTGAAGACGTTCTACGTAAGATACTAGAATAAATTTTATGAAGCTAAAAGTAATTAAATATTATCTTGTTTTTCTCTTTGCTTTTTTCGCGGGGGTGAATATTGCGAATGCTGGTGTTGTTATCAATAAAGCAAATTCAGATCCAATAGGAGAAAGATTTATTGAACTTTATAATAATTCAAATTCACCTCAAAATTTGACAGGTTGGTCAATAAAACGAAAATCATCAAGTGGGTTAGAGTATTCACTTGTATCTTCTAGTAGGTTAGAAGATAAAATTATTAAAGCCAATAGTTATTTTCTACTAACAAGTGAGAGTGGCTATACGGGGAATCTTTCTGCTGATGCTACTTGGGCAAAGTCGTATACTTTTGCTAAGGGGAATACTATATTACTTTATAATCCAAATGATGAAGTTGTTAGTAACTTTATCGCATCCACATCATCCAATACAGAAGTTCCTTTAGATGATACAGAAGAAAATAATAATGAAGATAATTCCGAAACTACTACTCCAAGCACTTCAAATGAAAAATCAGAATTTGAACCAGAAGTTCTTAAGATTACGACAAAAATTATTGCTCCGAAAATTGTCACAGCTGGAATTCCATTTTCATTCAATTCTCAAACGACTACAAATACGGGAAAGACTTACACTGTGGGTAGATTCTTTTGGAATTTCGGGAATGGAGATAATCTTAGAACTGACAAAGCTTTACCTTTCCAGTATATGTATGAGTATGAAGGGGAATATGCTGTTTCTCTTTCGTATTATGATAGTTCTTTTAGTGTAGAACCAGATGCAATAAGTAAAATGACAATTAAAGTTGTGCCATCAGAAATTTATATAAGCTCTGTAGGGGATAGCTCGAATCCTTTCATAGAAATTGAAAATAAATCAAATTATGAAGTAGATCTTTCAAATTGGATTGTTACAGCAGGGATTCATTATTTTACAATTCCGGATGGGACAATGTTGCTACCAAATAAAAAAATAAAATTATCTCCAAAGATAACTGGTTTTATTGGGGAAGACATAAAGTCTGTAGTTGTTACAAATTCGAATAATAGTGTAGTAGCTGTCTATCCTGCGGGGAAGAAGGTATCACAGAGGAATTCATATAGTAATAGAAATGTAAAAAACGATATCGTTTCTAAAGGATCTGGCGATAAAGGAGACAGCGTAAAAAATAATCAAGAAATAATAAATTTAAATGACCTAGTAGGCAGCGCGGAGGGCTCGGGGGTGAATATCACAAAATCCACTTACGCCTGGATTGGGCTTATAGTAATTATCGGACTTGGAATAACAAGTTTTCTAATGATACAAAAGAGAAAAAATTACGATGATTATATAGAAAAAGAAATCCGCGCAGAAGATATGACGATATTAGAGTAGAAGAACCGGTTATGAAATAGCTCTTCTCATCGGGTTCGGATAAATTTCTGCTGAAATTTTCCTCATTGCTCGCGCCGTCGCGCTTGCGCACGCCCCTCTGAGAAGACTATTTCATAACCGGTTCGTAA
>DATGWJ010000023.1:0-11210 GCA_035299545.1 Minisyncoccota bacterium
AAATACTGGTGTTTGGAATGGATCTGCTGTTACCTTGGCACTTGCTATATCTTTCTGTGTACCATCGGTATTATGTTCAACTTCTAGGTATTCGTTTAGTATTGTTCCCCATTCGTTGTTGTCTTGTCCTACTACTGGTAAGCGTGCCATATGTGTTTAAAAAAATAAATTAAAGGTTAATGTAGTTATTATAACAAATATAAAAAGGAAACCAAAACAAAACCTCGCGGGAAGCGAGGTTTTTGTTTATTTTAATTTTAAGCTTTTTTGAGTTCTTTTTTGGCTTTTGTTGGAGATTTCTTTGAGAGAACATTTCTTTTCTTTCCTTCAACTAATTTTTGGGTTACAAGGAAATTGTGAACTGTGTCAGAGACCTGTGCTCCTTTACTCATCCAGTAAGCTATACGGTCTTGCTTGAATAGTACTTCCCCTTTCTTCAAATTATATGAGCCGAGAATTTCTTTAAATCTACCACTCTTTGTAGAATTCTTGGAATCCGTTAAAAGCACACGGAAAGCTGCATCATTTTTTCGCCCTATTCTTTGTAATCTTATTTTTAACATATGTGAGGTTATACTACCATAAGAAAACATCTAAATCAACCCCGTAGTAGATTTTGGCGATACTCATACATGAGCACGCTTTGCGCTTCGCCAAAATTCACTACGGGGTCAACCCCCGTATTACAATAGTATGATATACTCCAATTATGGGAAAACGAAAGAAAGAACACAATGTAAGTAGGAATATTGAAGGCATAATAAATATATCCTCAAAAGGAACTGGCTTAGTCCGCTTAGACAAAGAGAATAAAACAGTTGAAATTGAGCATAATTTCCTTGGAACTGCCTGTCATGGCGACACGGTCAGCATTCTTCTCCATCCTAAAAAGAGAGATGGATCGCAAACAGGAGAAGTTATAAAAATCCTTAACCGCGCAAAGAAAGGTTACTCTGGAGTTTTAGAAAAAGAAAAGGGTGTATACTTTCTTATCCCTTCTGACTTGAGAATGTACACAGACATTGTGATACCAGAAGACAAACTAAATGGAGCAAAAGTTGGGCAGAAAGTTTTCGCAATAATTTCTGATTGGACAAACGCAGAAAAAGCGCCTATTGGAGAAATAAAGAAAGTTCTAGGTAAACCAATGGAGCACAACGCGGAGATGGAGGCTATCGCCCTTGAAAAAGGATTTAATTTTACATTCCCACATAATTTATTAAAAGAAGCACAGAAAGTAGCTAGTGATGGCATTACAGAAAAAGATTTACATAGCAGACGCGATATGCGTAATGTAACAACTTTCACCATAGACCCAGTAGATGCGAAAGATTTCGACGATGCGATTTCTTTTAGGAAATTATCCAATGAGCGTTATGAAGTTGGAGTGCACATTGCCGATGTATCTCATTATATAAAAGTAAATTCCCCTCTTGATATTGAAGCAAGAAAGAGAGGTACTTCTGTGTACCTTGTAGACCGCACTATCCCTATGCTCCCCGAAGAACTTTCAAACGGCATCTGCAGTCTAAATGAGAATGTGGATAGATTAACTTTCGGTGCAATATTTGAATTGGATAAAACGGGCAAGATAGAGAAAGAGTGGTTCGGAAGAACAATAATTCATTCAAATAAGAGATTCACTTATGAAGAGGCCCAAAATATCCTAGATAAAAAGCATGGTATTTTCTATGAAGAGCTTTCAATTTTAAATAATATAGCGAAGAAATTACTCCATAAACGTTTTCTAGAAGGAGCAATATCTCTTGAACAAGATGAAGTAAAATTTAAATTAGATGACAAAGGAGCTCCTATCTCTGTGTATATAAAAGAGCGAGGAGATACGAATAAGCTTGTAGAAGAATTTATGCTTCTGGCGAATCGTCGCGTAGCTGAGTTTATGTCTAAAAATAAAAATGAAATAGGAGGAGTATTCTTATATAGAATTCACGATTTCCCAAACAGAGATAAAATTAGAGACTTGGCTACTTTCCTAAAAAGAATTGGGCATAAGGTCACCTTAAAGAATGGAACACTACCATCGGAAGAGATAAATAGACTTGCGCTCAAACTTGAACATAGCCCAATAAGAGACACTGTAAATACAGCAATAATACGCACAATGGCAAAAGCTATTTACTCGACAAAAAATATCGGACACTACGGACTTGGATTCAAATACTACACTCATTTCACTTCCCCTATCCGCAGATATCCAGATGTAATTGTTCATCGCTTACTTTCAAAATTCTTAGAAAATAAACCAATTCCAAAAGAAAAGTGGTATGAATATGAACAAATGAGTCAAGAAGCTTCACAACGAGAGAAGGAAGCAGCTGAAGCAGAACGAGCTTCAATAAAATATAAACAAGTTGAATATATGTCCACTCGTATCGGTGAGATTTACGAAGGAACTATCACAGGTGTTACAGAATGGGGATTATATATAGAAGATAAAGTTACTAAATGTGAAGGTATGGTCCGAATGAGAGATATGAAAGATGATTATTATATTTTCGACAAAGAAGGTATGAGTATAAAAGGAAAGAAAAGTCATAAGAAGTACACTTTAGGTAACACTGTAAAATTCAAAGTTATAGATGCAGACATGAATAAGAAGACAATAGATTACGAATTAAAATAATATATAATAATGCACAAAAATAACAAATTAATTTTTACAATATTAATTTTAGTAATAATTTTTATTGCTGGAATTTTTATTATAAACAAAACATCAAATAATAAAACAGAAGAAGAAACAAGTGTCGTCCAGTCAGTTAAAGACACTTTTGTTCCCCCACCTACTACTTTGTATTTCGTAGGCGATATTATGCTTACTCGCGGAGTAGAATCTTCTGTTGAGAAAAATTTTAATGGTGATTATAATCAACTATTTAAAAATGTTGGCGAGTTAAAAAATGCCGACATACTCTTCGGAAATCTTGAGGGAGATGTGTCCACTATTGGGAATAATGTTGGAAGTAAATATTCTTTTAGAATGAATCCAGAAGTATTAGAAGCTATAAAAAATGCCGGCTTTGATATTGTGTCTTTCGCAAATAACCATGTTGGTGATTGGAATATGAGCGCATTTAAAGATACATTATCTAGATTGAATGAAAATGGAATATTGAAAACAGGAGCTGGGCTCAACAAAAGTGAAGCCGAGAAAGTAACCATCATAGAAAAGAATGGCATAAAGTTCGGATTTTTAGGATTTACAGATGTTGGGCCTAATTGGATAGAAGCAAAGAGAGATACTCCCGGCATATTACTCGCCAGTGATCCCGCAATCGAGGATATTATAAAGAATGCTAAAGCACAAAGTGATGTTCTTATCGTTTCATTTCATTTTGGAGAAGAATACAAGACAGTACACAATTCTCGACAAGAAGAACTAGCACACAGAGCAATAGACAACGGAGCTGATATAGTTATTGGGAATCACCCTCATGTGATAGAGGACGTAGAAGAATATAAAGGTAAGCCGATTGTATACTCTCTCGGTAATTTCATTTTTGATCAAAGCTTCTCAAAAGATACAATGCGAAGCATGCTCTTCTCTGTTACTTACGAAAATAAAACTTTAGTAAAAACAGAACAAAGAATTATAACTCTTAACAAGATGTATCAACCAGAAGGAATATTTACTAAAGAAGAGATTCGGGAGAAAGACGATATTGCAAGCGGTGCTTGTCCAACACCCAAGAAAGATTATGAGGATATGTTCTTCGCAAATGTTGGGCAGATAATAGATTTACCCGATGTGACTTATGTCCCTAGTAAATTACGAGAAATTAAAACAGAAGCAAGTACTAAAAAGGGAGTTTGTCTAGTAAAAGAAGCAAGAGATGCCTTTGAATTAATGGCAGAAGCTGCTCTTTCTGATGGATATACTATAAAGGCAAGCTCAGCATATAGAAGTTATGAATACCAGAAAAATCTACTTGCAAATGCAATTAAAAGCGGGAAAGAAGATGCAAGTATATCCATAGCTAAAGCTGGGCACTCAGAACATCAGCTAGGGACAGCGACAGATATAACTGGTAAATCAATCGGATATTCTTCAGCTAATTCGTCTTTCACAAATACAGTGGAAGCCAAGTGGTTAGAAAAAAATGCATACAAATACGGTTTTGTTATGAGCTACCCTTTAGATAAAGAGAATATAACTGGATATAAATATGAACCTTGGCATTATAGATATGTCGGAGTAGATGTAGCTAAAAAAATTAGAGATAGGAAAATAACTATTACTGAATATTTGAAATAGAAAAATGCCAAGTTTAAAACTTGGCATTTTTAATACTTTAAAGAATAATTTCTTCCAACTCTGTCCCAGGACCTGAATTAGTTTTAATCTTCTCAAAAATAAGTTTTTCAGAACTCCCTTCCATTTCAACAACTTCTACAGCATTATCCCTGATAATATTTACCGTTTTTCTTATATCTCTTACATCTCCAGGTAAAATTATTTCAGTCTGGTAACCCATTACTTTATCAAAAAATTTCCCAAACACTTTATTAAAAAAGCGATTAAAAGAAATTTTATTAAATCGGTAAAGTGGTATTCCTACCCCGGAAAATCTCCCTCTATAAATAGGACCGATAAAAGCTTTTGGGTAAATCTTCTGTAAATAATTTCTTATTTCTGTATTACTTACTCCCCAAATTATTACTGGCGGACCTGAATCAGGGTCAGACTTTCTCCACTGATATCCGTAGAAAATAAAACCAGTTAAGCAAAGAAGCATAATAGAAACAAAAATTGAAGGAAAATCATCTACTCCACTTGTAAAAATTACAGGGGTACCGCTTGTTGGTATTTGGACATGTGGAGATGAGTTATTACATATTACTTTGTAAAAAAGCAAGGCTAGTACTATTGCAAGAACTAAGACTACAACAGTCCAAAAAATACGAATAGCTATAGTTTTCATAAGTATAATTTTTAATGAATTTTTATTTGAGCGAATTATAGCATATTCAGCGTCTTTAGTCAAAATAAAACCCTTACTTAGTAAGGGTTTTATTTTGCGTAGATTGTAGCATCTTCGAGATGAATAGAAAGTAGTTTCGATACACCATCAGAACTCATTGTTACTCCGAAGAGAACTTGTGCTCGAGACATTGTTTCTCTGTTATGAGTCACCACAATAAGCTGTGAGTATTTTGAAAGATTTTCAAGCATGTCGCCATATTTACGAGAGTTTGCTTCATCAAGCGCAGCGTCTGTCTCATCAAGAACTAGGAATGGAGGCGGATTAACTTGTGAGATAGCAAAGAGAAGTGCAATAGAAGTAAGAGACCTCTCCCCTCCGGATAACATATGTAAATCTTTCACTTTCTTGTGTGGAAGATTTACATTTATCTCTATTCCTCTTTCAAAACCAAGCTCACTTTCTTCCCCTTCCGTAGATGATTCATCTATTTCGTTTTCTTCATCTTCTATAGATTCATCATTTTTCTTTGGTTTTTTATTCTCCATAGTGATAGAAAGAAAGGCTCCACCGCCACCAAACATCAAAGAGAAAAATTCTTGGAATTGTTTATTTATCTTCTCTATTCCCCCTTTGAATTCAGTATCAAGCTTCTCTTTCAAATCTCCTATAAGAATATGGCAATCCTTTATACTTTTATTTAAATCCTCAACCTCTTTTGCTAAGAATGCATCACGCTCTGTGGTTTCTTCATATTCTTTCATTATGTCATTGCCACTTCCAGTGCCAGCATCTTCTATTTTAATTTTAATACGTTCTATTTTACGGCGAAGCTCTTCTTGAGATGAACGATTAATTTCTTCTTCTGTCTCTGTTTGAGCAAAAGATATAATTTCTCTACCGATCAGCACTCCTGCCTCAGTCAATTCGCTTTCAAAAGAACTCTTTATTGATGCTAATTTTTCTTCTTCAAAAGAAAGAGAATGCAAATTTGAAACAACTTCATTCTCTTCTCTTAAGAGTTCATAAAGCACACGCTCACTATCACGATACTTAGATAAATTGTCTTGTTCTTTCTGTTTAAGTTCTCTTATATTATTTAAAATTTCATTTTCTTCCTTTTCAATTCTCTCTATATCTTTTACAATGTCATTCTTGGTATTTTGCATTTCTTTGTACTCAATATTATCATCCAAAGAAACCTTTTTCTCCTCTGTGTTGTCATTTTTATTTAACTCTTCTAGGCGTGATTTAATACTTTTTAAAGCATTTATAACACTAGGTAAATCTTCTACTAGAAGTGCTTCGTCTATGCGCTTAGAAATGTCAGCCACAAATGACTTCCATTCTGATTCTTCTATTATTCTAGTTTTCACTTCTTTTACCTTAAAGAATTGCTGTTCTATTCCTTCAATAATACCTTCTATTCGACCCAGTTTTCGAACTAATTCATTCTTATTGTTTCTTATTTCTGAGACTTTTATTTCATTCTCTTTTATTTCTTTTGCAAAAATATTCTCTGTCTGGTTTTCATTTTTCTTTTTTTGGAACTCTTCTATTTGAGATTTTAAAGATGAATCTTTCTCCTTAAGAGAATTACTCAATGAGGATAAACGCTTTGATTCATTCTTTATATAAGTGCCTTCTTTCGATAAATATGTCTTGTACATCTCACGAAGTTCTTCACGCATTGTACGTGCTTTCTCTACAATACCCACTTGCTTCTTTAGAAAAGCTAAGTGTGGAGCTATCTCTCGACGAAGTGCTTGAACTTCTTTAATATTTAAAAGTGTCTTCTCGAGTTTTCTTTCTGATTCTTTAATTCTGAATTGATAAACCTTGAGACCTAAAGCATCCTCTATCATTGCTCGACGCTCTTTATTTGAAGCATTTAACACTCTATCTGCTTCACCTTGAGAGATAATATGATGACCAGAACTTCCGATATTTACAGATGCGAGTAAATCTACAATATCTTTAAGACGAACTTCTGTATTATTTATAGAATACTTGTTTGAACCATCAGAAAAAACCTCTCGACCAATTATTACTTCATCATAATCAAGAGGTATTCCTAATCCACTATTGGTAAAAGAAAAAATTTTATTTGTATTATCAAAAATAATTTGAACATGCGCACGGCTAGAAGACGATAAAGCTTTGGAACCTTTGAAGATGAGATCTACCCCGCCCTTTCCACGAAGTGACTTCATGGATTGCTCTCCTAGTACGAATCTGATTGCTTCAACAATATTAGATTTACCGGAACCGTTTGGCCCAACAATGGAAGTTATAGGTGTAGTAAAATCTACAACGCTTTTTTTACCGAATGATTTAAATCCTGTTAATACAATAGATTTGAGAGTCATTTTAATCCAACCATTCTTTAATTTCTAATGCTTTTTGTGCAGCCATCTGTTCTGCTTCTTGTTTTGATTTACCTTTTCCTTCAGCAATCAAAGAGTCACCGAAATATATTCCAATTGTAAAATGTTTATCATGATCTGGACCAACCTCATTTATAACTTTATAAGAAGGAGTAACATTAAGAAATTCTTGAGATTTTTCTTGAACTAAACTTTTTGGATCACGCCATAATTTCTTTGCTACTATTGTGTCTATCTTATTAAATAGATTCTTAGCAATAAAATCTTTTGCTGCATCATAACCTCTGTCTAAATACACTGCTCCGACGTATGCTTCGAAGGTGTTTGCAAGAATATAACCTCGCGCCTTGCCTATATCTTTCGCTTCCCCTTTTGAAAGGAGGAGGTACTCGTTCATACCAAGTGAAAGAGCAACTTCACCGATAGTGACAGCATTCACAAGTGATGATCTATAAGCAGTCAGATCACCTTCATTACTCTCGGTATACTTTTTATATAAATGATCAGTAACAATAAGCTCAAGGACTGCATCTCCAAGAAACTCTAATCTTTCATTATGACAAAGTTCTAAACCAGCATTTTCATTAATATAGGAACGATGAATGAATGCTTGTTCAAGAAGCTTTTTGTCTTTAAAAACTATACCTGTCTTTTTTTCAAATTGTGCGAAATCTATCATAACTCATTTTAATTATTTTTTATTAAGAATCTCTATTGTCTTTGTGAGAAGAGGAATCATATTATCATACATTTTAAGATTTGGGATCTCATTCAAGTGGAACCACCTTGCATCGTCTAATCCTCCTGTACCCTTCTCGAGAGTAATATCTTCATATTTTGATTCAGCTAAGAAGAAAACTACTTGCTTTCGGATTTTACCCTTTTCTGGATGGCTCGCAATGTATTCATTGCGGCCAAGTAATTCCTTTATTTTAATATCAAGACCCATTTCTTCTTTTACTTCTCTCACTGCTCCCTGTTCCTCATTTTCACCTTCTTCTATACCCCCCTTAGAAAGAGTCCAGTATCCGAAAACATCGTGAACAAAAGCAAAATATATTTCTCCTTCATGGTAAGCATAAACGACAGCGCCCGCCTTCTTCTCTATTGGGAACTTGGCTGGATCTGTCTCGAAATGTTTATTCTTCTTTTTACTTACATCATCTTTACCTGGCTCACCTATCTCTTTATATACACCACCCAGAACTCCATTTATAAATTTACTAGAATTCTCCCCGCCGAAACTTTTCGCAAGTTCAATTGCTTCATTAATAGCAACTTTGGGAGGGACTTGAGTTCTATCACCAAATAAAAGCTCGTACAACCCTATACGTAGAATATTTCTATCTACTATGGAAATCTTTTCTATGGGCCAATCAGGTGCTGCTTTTTCTATGATTTCATCAATAATTTCTTTCTTCTTTATAACACCAAGAAATAACTCAGACATAAAATCTGAATCATCGAGTCCAGGGCCAAACTCTTCAATATTCCTCTCAAGCATATCTTTTGGTTCTTGGTCTTTTGTAACACCAAAATCCCACTCAAAGAGTGTCTGAAGAACAATTGAACGTGAAAGGTGCCTGTTTGCCATAAATAATAAATTAGGTTCTAGGTTCTAGTTTCTAGTAATTAGGCTAAAGAAATATTCTTTAAAACCTAGCCACTAGAAACTATAACCTAATTCTTCTTTTTAGCTTGTTTCTTTTCAACTTTATTAACCACATCGATAACTTTGCGTCCTCGATAAAAACCACAATGCTTACAAACTATGTGAGTTTCCTTTTTCTGCCCACAATTTGAACATGTAGTAAATATAAGGGCCTTAAGGGCGTGATGTGATCTTCTGTTCCCTGTGTGAGAACGTGTATGCCTCATTCGTATTACCATATGAATAGTATACTGATTTTCACCAAAAAGGCAAATAAAAAGCCCAACTAATATAGTTGGGCTTTTAGTTTTTTCAAGCTTATTAAACTACCTTGCTAAATTCATTAAGTTCATCAGGGAACACCCGTAATCCTTAAAATGGTAGCAAAGATAATCAAAAGCACTGTACACGGCAGCAAGATGACCCTTAAATACTAATTTCACAAATAATGGTGCGGGAATCCACAAGGGGGTGGCGGTCTCATGATCAATCGGATTGGGTCCTTCTAAGGTAAAGAAATTTTTGTCATTAAATTCGATTACAAGGTAAACACGTTTTAAGTGTAAATTACCTAATTTTCCTGGACGATTATCAGGAATATCTTTACTCCAAATTAATGTCAAATTCTCTACTGCAATCTGAAGTCCTGTTTCCTCAAAAAGTTCTCTTATGACTGTCTGTTCAGGTGTCTCCCCATCTTTTTTATTGTGACCATTACCCCCATTAACATGAAAATTGGAATTGTACGGCACACCGAGTATGTAAACTTCCCGATTGGCAACATTATAAGCAACAACAACAGCTCCTGCATAAAAAGAGCCATCTTTCGAAGTTCCACCAGGTAAATGAATTGTATCAAATCCCTGATGTTTGAGTTCGTTTATTTTTAATAAGACGTCCTCAGCAGTTTCAAACTGTATCATTATTTTTATTTTTAGTTTATTTGGGCTTGTTTAAAAGAACTTTGGTCTTACCCTCTTGCTACATATATTACCATATTTCGGATATTTAGTCAATAAGACAAAAGACCTTACAATTACACGCTTTTGTGGTAATATAAAATAATGGAAAACCAGACAAATTTATCTAACATCCGCCATACTTTGGCTCATCTTTTAGCACAAGCGGTCGTCACACATTACCCTAATTCCCTCTTAACTCTAGGTCCTTCTATTGATAATGGATTTTATTACGATATAGATTTCGGCACAGATAAGATAACCGATGAAAATCTTTCTACTCTAGAGAAAACAATGAAGAAAAATTTATCTTCATGGAAAGAATTTACTCACAAAGAAATCAGTGAAAGTGAAGCAAAAGAATATTTCAAAAACAATCCCTACAAACTTGAACTTATAGAAGAGATTGTTTCCCGTGGAGAAAAGATAACTCTTTACACTTGCGGAAGTTTTACTGACTTATGCAGAGGAGGACACACCGAAAATCCATCGAAAGAAATTCCAATAGATTCTTTCAAGCTTGAACGTATAGCTGGAGCTTACTGGAGAGGAGATGAGAAAAATAAAATGCTCACTCGCATATATGGGCTCGCATTTGAGACAAAAGAAAATCTCGACTCTTATCTTAATCAACAAGAAGAAGCAAAGAAAAGAGATCACAGAAAACTTGGAAAAGAATTAAAATTGTTTACAATATCCGAACTCATTGGAGCTGGTCTTCCCCTTTTACAACCTAAAGGTATGATACTTCGCGGGGAAATCGAAAACTTTCTATGGAGTTTACATAAAGATAAAGGATATAGCCGTGTTTGGACTCCTCATATAACTAAAAAAGGGCTTTACGAGACATCAGGGCATGCTGCAAAATTCGGAGAAGAGTTATTCCGAGTAAAAGGTGGAGATGAGGAATTCTTTATGAAGCCAATGAACTGCCCTCATCATATGCAAATCTTTTCTGATAACCAATTCTCATATCGCGATATGCCAGTCCGATATTTTGAGCCAGCTACTGTTTATCGTTACGAGAAAGCAGGACAACTTTCTGGGTTAACTAGAGTTCGAGCTATCACTCAAGACGACGGACATTTGTTCTGCCGTGTATCACAAATAGGAGAAGAAGTAGGAACAATAGTAGAAATAATAAAATCATTCTATACAACTATGGGAATGATGAATGGATACTGGGTTCGCCTTTCAGTACGAGGAGACGATAAAAGTAAGTACTTAGGAAGTGATGAAGTTTGGAACAAAGCAGAAGCTGCGCTTGAAG
>DATGWJ010000024.1:0-108099 GCA_035299545.1 Minisyncoccota bacterium
ATCAGTGCCGACCTTCCTCCAGCCGATGAAGTTATCAGCATTAGCTGTGGTATCTAGAGCTACTCCACCGATGTCTTTGGTGAATACAGTAGGTTCTAGGGTAACAGTGTATCCTCCTGTAGAGTCAATGAGGACTTCTATCATACCGGCATCACCGTTAGATGCATTAGTTAGGTTTATAGTGGTATTACCTGTGATTAGTCCACATTTGAAGTCTTTGTGGACTGTAGCATCAAGGACTAAAGGATTAGCAAATACTGGTGTTTGGAATGGATCTGCTGTTACCTTGGCACTTGCTATATCTTTCTGTGTACCATCGGTATTATGTGATACCTCTAGGTATTCGTTTAGTATTGTTCCCCATTCGTTGTTGTCTTGTCCTACGGTTGGTAAGCGTGGCATATGATTTTAAATTGATTAAGAATTAATAATGTTATTGTAACATAGGAAATTTTATAATAAAAGAAAATATAATTTAAAATTATTAGATTTCATCCATAGAACTACCCTTTTTATAGATTATCAAATCATCATTTGATTGTGCCCATGACTTTTGTATATCATCCAGAATTCTCCAACTTTCAATTGTTTCGCCACTTGAAATAAATAAATTATGATTCCCTTCGAGAGTAGCTCCTATGACTCGCTCATAGGCTTCCGGTTCATGTTCGATATTAAAGACTTTTTCACTGCCATCTTTATATTTAATTTTTATTTGAGTTAATTTTTCACGAAAAGCTTTGCCAGTAGAGAGAACTATCGGCACTCCGCGCCATGCTGGGTCCATTGATGCCATATTAATAGATACAAATGTTTCTGTGGTGCTATTTGGATTATTTACTTCTTCCCGATATCCTTCATATTGTCCTCTTTTTACACACTCATTTTTTGTAATATCACAGACAATTTCTAAATTTTTCAATGCTTCATGACGACGATCGACTTCAAACGATCCAGACAGAACTACTGCCGCCATTTCAACAAGATGACTTTGCACAAAGTCTTTTAATGCTCCTGTTTGTTCATAAAAATTAACTCGCCCCTCTATATCTATTTTTTCACTAGCAATTATTTCAATACTGGCGACATTGTTTCTATCCCATTTTTCCGTGACTACATTCTGTAAAGACCTTTTCGCCAGATAATGATCAACTCGATAAATTTGATTCTCGGAAAAATATTTATCAATATGTTGTATTAAACTTTGCGCAGATTTTAAATCATTGCCAAAAGGTTTCTCTAGCATTATTTTTATATTGTCCTTACCAAAATTATTACTGATTATTTCAATAACATTTGATACAGCTTCAGGAGGAATCGCAAGATGAAATATCTTCTCTCCACCATCTTTAATTAAATTTTTTAAATTATCATAATCTTTGCGTGAGATAGGAACAATATCATCCACATATTCCATATTTTGTAAATTCTTAATGGCCGGCATTAAATAACGTCGTGATAAATCTCCCGAAGCCCCGAAAATTATGTAAGTTGGTTTATTGTTTTTCATTATTTATTTTATGCCCACCGAAAGCATTACGCATAGATGCAAGTACCTTTGTAGCAAAATTAACTTTGCCTTTTTGTGATTCTAGACGAACATCAAATGATGCTTGAATAGAAGGAGCTTCAATATCAAATTCCTTTGCCACTTCTAGAGCCCAACGTGCCTCTCCTGACTCTGCTACACTTCCTTCTACCCCATCTTGATTTGGATTATTTTTCATAATATCGCGAGTAAGTTCATTGAGCCATGAAGTAATCACACTGTGATGTTGCCAAACTTCGCCGGCTTTATATAAATCCAAATTTTTATATGGACCTTCCTTAAGCAATCTATATCCTTCAGCCAAACTTTCCATCATACCGTACTCAATAGCATTATGAACCATTTTTACAAAATGTCCGGAACCACTTTCTCCAAAGTAAGCATACATACCTTCTGGACTCTTTAATGTCTCCAATGCTGGTTTTATCTTTTCAAAAGAAGAATTTTCTCCTCCACACATCATTGAGAATCCATTCTGGTAACCCCAAATGCCTCCACTTGTTCCAACATCAAGAAGTACAGAGCCAGACTGAGCTACTTTCTCTGCTCTTCTTTTTGTGTCACTCCATTTAGAATTCCCTCCATCAATAATAATGCTTCCCTTAGGAATTATTGAAAGCCAAACATCAAGTTCGCTATCTACAACATCTGAAGGAATCATGACCCAGAGAATAATTTGTTCTCCACCAAAAGAAGAAACAACTTCTTCTTTTGTATAAGCGCCAATCATTCCTAAATTTTTCATTTCATCTACAAGCCCACTACTTCTATTGTGAGCAATGACAGTATGCCCACCTTCATGAAGCTTCTTTGCAATCTGAGAACCCATTCTTCCTAAACCAGATATTGCTATTTTCATAATTTTAATTTTTATTATAATCAGTAAAAATTGTTAATAAAGGAACTTTTTTAAGAATTTGAGCAGGTTGTTTAATAAGTTCAATATTCTTTTCATCAAGGTCTTTCACTACTTGCCATTTATCTGTGCCTTGCATCCACACAACTGCTTCATCCAGCTTTTCTATCGTCTTCGGAGTTACAGTAATACGAGAAAATGTTCCTGTCTCGTATCCACAAACAAAATCATTATTATTCACAGCTACACTTCCAGGAAGAATTCCTGCTGTGTGTCCGTCTACCCCTACTCCAAATAAACCAATCTTGTATTCTGCACTTGCAAGTTCTTCAGTAAGAATTTTATTATAATTTTCTGTAACAGTTTTATGAGGTTCCCCCGTAAGAACAGGGAAAAGCCGGGCAAATGGTAAATCAAGTCCATTGCTCATCAATTTAGCCCAATTGGAATCTGGATGACCGACAGGCCCATATCTTTCATCAGTTAATAACACAGTTAGATTATCGAGAGGATGATTCTTTAAAATTTTTGACACTTCTACGCAAACAGCTATAGATGACCCTCCAGTAACAAAAAATAATACACGCTTACCTGCTTTGAGTTTATTAATAATAGAATTAGATATAAATTCTGCGGGGTCTTTAGTATTTGTTGTTGTTTTTATAGTTAAAGCCATATGTATTATTATACCAAAATTTTAAGGTCTCAGCACTTTGTGTTTTTTAATTTTTGTAAAACTCCATAACTTTCACCATTTCGCAAGGACAGTCCTTACCCTAATTTTACCCAATAAAATATACCCTTATTTTTCGCAAGGACTGTCCTTGCGAAAGTTATTCACAGGATTTTTATGCTACTACCTTGCATTGCAAGGTAGTAGGTGATACGATAGTCATATGACCACACAAGAGGAAATTTTAGAAAACACAAAAGCTCAAATGAGGAAAGGAAGCTTGGAGTTTTGTATTATGCTCATAATATCAAAAGGAGAAGTCTACGCCTCAGATATTCTTCGTGATTTAAAAAATGCAGATCTTATTGTCGTAGAAGGGACACTCTATCCCCTACTCTCACGATTAAAGAGTTCTGAACTTCTACAATATACCTGGAAGGAATCTGAATCTGGTCCACCAAGAAAATATTACACTCTAACAGATAAAGGAAAAAAGAACTTAGAGCAGCTAAAGCACACGTGGTCGAAGTTAACAAAATCTATTAACTCACTTATAAAATAAAATGAAAAAAACAATACCAATAACATTAGCAAAAATATTATTCTACGTAGAAGAAGACGCTTATATCCGTCTTTCTGATTACCTTGATACTATAAAACTTCATTTCTCTACTTACCCTGACAACGTAGAGATAATTACAGATATAGAGAACAGGATCGCAGAGCAATTTTTAGAAAATCAAAATAAAAACAATATTGTAACAATAGAAGATGTTGAGAAATTAATAATCTCTATGGGGAATGTGGAAGATTTCAATGAACCAGACACTCCCACAGATATATCCATAAAAAAGAAAACAGGTCAACAGAAAAAGTTATTCCGTAACCCTGATGATATGCTCATCGCTGGAGTTGCTAGTGGACTAGGAGCTTACCTTGGAATAGATACAAGCTTAATACGAATTTTATTCGTTCTTACATTATTCATTGGAGGAGCAGGAATAGCTATATATATTATTCTATGGATTATTGTCCCTGAAGCAAAAACTTCCACAGAAAAATTACAAATGAGAGGAGAACCAGTAACTCTCGAATCTGTAAGTGAGCTACTAAAAGAAAAAGCAAACGAAGTTAAAAAAAACAGTGGAACTATAAGAAAAACTATAAATTCTTTTTTCGGAATTTTAAGTCAAATAATAAAAGGTCTTTTTAATTTTTTAACTAAAATAATAGGACTGGGTTTGACGGTATCTTTCGGCTTTGGAATATTTATTCTTTTGTTTGTCTTTGCGGCTATTATTTTTAATGTCCAATCACCATATATAGATTTCCCTTTTATGGAAATTGGACATAAATTTCTATTTTATATAGGAGCAATTGCAACCTTTTTCTCTTTATTGATTCCAGCTATTTTTATTCTTTTACTTGGAGTTAAAATATTTAATAAAAGAAAAACATTTGGCCCAGCAGTAGTTTTTAGTCTTTTAGGCATATGGTGCTTGGCTCTTATAACTATGGGAGTTGTAGGATTGAAAGTAATTCCAGAATATAAAAATATTATAGAAAGTAGTCAAAAATACGAAAACATATCTGTAGATTTCCCACTGACAAACTTCAAAGAAATTGAGATTAGAAATGGTAATAAAGTTTCTATTATTCAAGGAGATGTCTTTAAAGTTACAGTGGACGGAAGAGAAAGAGATATAGAAAATTTATCTTTGGAAGTTGATAATAATATCCTTAAAGTAGGGACAAAAGATGATTTTAAAATTTGTATTTTTTGTTTTTACCGAACTCCAGATATAAATGTAACTATGCCTAAATTAGATAGAGTTTATGCTACAAATAGCTCCTCAGTCACAACAGATGAAATAAATTCCGATAATTTATTTGTAAAATTATCAAATAGTTCACGAGCTAATATAATAATTAAAGCAAAAAATTTGGAAGTAGAAGAATCAAATTCTTCGCATTCATATATATCCGGCAATGTAGGAACAGCAACATTTAACCTTTCAAATAGTTCTCGAGTTCTGGCACAAGATTTAATAACCAAGAATACTACAATCAAAGCTACAAACAGTTCTCGAGCAGAAGTACACGGAGGAGATACATTAAATGTAAATTTACACAACAGTAGTGTAGTTTACTACACAGGAAATCCTAAAATTGAACAAAATCTTCTCAATAGTTCACGAATAGAAAAACAAGATTAGAAAAATAAAAAACTCCGACTTAAGTCGGAGTTTTTTATTTTAATCTTCTGAATAAAAATCCTGATAGAGGAACCGAAACAATAATAATGGAGACAAACCATATGATGGCAATAAGAGCATGATTACCTATAGGAGTGCCCACCATATACCCTCTCATTGCTTCTATGACATGTGTAACCGGCTGATTTTCTGCAAACGCTCTTAGGAGCCTAGGCATCCCTTCTGTGGGGACAAAGGCACTACTTGCAAATGTGAGCGGAAAGATAATCATAAAAGACATCCACTGTACAGCTTCAACTGACTTCGCAAGTAAACCTAAAATAGCAGATAACCAAGAGATAGCGAGAGTAAACAAGAGTAACATTCCTAAAGCAAAAATCCATTCTTTGAATGTTGCTGTGGGTCTGAACCCTACAAGTAATCCTACAGACAACATCACTATTGAAGACATTATATTCCGTGCCAAGTCTGCAACTACATGTCCAATAAGAACAGTTGCATTAGACATCGGTAGAGATCGGAACCTATCTATAATTCCTCTTTTCATATCCATCGCGATATTGAAAGAAGTTGTAGTAGCACCGAAAGCAGCCATTTGTATTAAAATTCCAGCTACTAAATAATTTACATATGAAGTTCCTCCTGTGTTAATCGCTCCTCCGAAAACATATCGGAATAATAACAAGAACATGATCGGCTGAAATACTAAAGACATCATCTGATCTATATTTTTGAATATATGTTTTAAACTTCGAACTATAAGCACGCCCGAGTCCTTCAAAGCCCAATAGAGCGAAGATCTATTTTTTATTGTTAGTGTATTATTAGTCATTGTTTTTTTCTGTTTTATTATGTTCCATCTCATGACCAGTGAGAAGAAGGAAGACATCATCGAGTGTCGGCTTGTGTAGAGACATACTTTCGACTTCAACACCGATTTCTTCCATTTTGTCTAATATCTTTTTTACTTCTTTTGAACCGGTTTCCATTGTAATAGTAATACTATTCTCATCTTCATTTGTTGATATATACTTATCATTAATTACTTCTTTTGCTTTTGTAAAATCTTCCCGTCTTATAAAATTAAGTTCAAGACGATTCTTACCAACACGATCCTTTAACTCGTCCGCAGTACCAAGAGCTATCACCTTTCCTTGATCTATTACAGCAATCATATCAGCCAATTTATCAGCTTCCTCTAAATATTGAGTGGTAAGAAGAATTGTTATTCCTTTCTTTTTTAAATTCTCTATTATCTTCCACATTGAAATACGACTTCTAGGGTCAAGACCTGTCGTAGGTTCATCTAGAAAGATTATAGGAGGTGTGGCTACCAAGCTCGCAGCAAGATCCAATCTTCTTCTCATTCCTCCTGAATAAGTCTTGGCTGGTCTTTCACTTGCTTCCATTAAATCAAACTCTTCTAATAATTCTTTCGCTCGTATTTTGCTTTCTTTTTTACTAAGATGATAAAGTTGCCCCATCATTTCCAAATTCTCTCTACCTGTTAAGTATTCATCAATCGCTGCATATTGACCCGTAAGACCAATAACTTTTCGAACTTCATCTGCTTGTGACACTACATCAAATCCATTAACAAAAATTTCTCCTCCATCAGGATCCAAAAGTGTACTTAAGATTCTGACAGTTGTAGTCTTCCCTGCTCCGTTCGGTCCAAGAATAGCAAAAACTGTGCCTTTCTTTATCTCAAGGTTAATACCCTTCAAGATATGTAAATCTTTGAAGGACTTCGTAAGATTATTTATATGTATTGCAATATCATTAGGCATACTTACCATTCTAAAGTAATTTAAAAATTATTCAACTATTATTTTAGCTTTGTTTTTTAACAAAATTATGGTATAATCAAGTTTAATAAACATATACGTACTTTAAAACTCTAAAACAATGGGACAGATCGTAATTCGAAAAAGAACTCCAGTTAGTGAGAAAAAATCTTTCAAATCTCGTGAACAATTAAATTATTCGGTATTGGGAGATAAAGATATCGATAAAACAATGATCAGCGATGAAAATTTAGATGATATTTTAATCGATGATGAACCCAGTGCAGATAACACTCTAAATCAAAAATTGCTGAGTAATGAAATTGAAAAGGTTTTAACCAAATTACCCCCGGAGGCACAAATTGTCATCAGGTGTATATTTGGAATTGGATGTGAAGAAAAGAATATTACTGAAATAAGTAAGAATTTACATTTATCCAGAGATCGTGTCCGGAGCCTGAAAGAAAAAGCATTAATGAGCTTGAGTAAGAACAAACAACTCCAGAATTGTTTCTGCTATGACTAAAAACACAAGGCGTTTGCAATTGCAAACGCCTTGTTTTAGTTTTTATTCTCTATTTTTAATCCTGTTTGAAGTAGAATATCTGCCTCTTTAGCTGACTTTTCAGAATCGAGTAATGTATTATAAGCATCATCCAAGTCTCCTCCCTCTTCTTTCTTACTTGCTTCATCGAGAAGCCACATAGCTTCTTCAAGTGTATTATTTGTATTTTCTATAATTTCTTTCTTTTTATCTGACGGTAAATTTTCAACTTTATTCAAATTATCAATTGTGCCATTTATAATATATTTAACAGCATCTTTTCTTTTGTTATATTGTGTCGTCTTGTCTTCTATTATTTTCTCTTCAGTTGGTATGTCTTTATTTATTTCTACATCTATTTTTTCTATAGGTTGATTCTCTTTTTTCTTAAATTTATTACTAATCATCTCAGCACTCATTCTAGCTTTATTTGATACTCCATTTTCTAATTCAGTAGGACCGCTCATAACTTGCATCTTAAGCATAGGAAGGGCTTCTTCAGAAACAGTTGCTTCTTCTACTGGCTTTTCTTGTGAATCTGTCACACTCATTGTTCTCATTTCTGGCTCTGCTACAGTGGCTTCTACTCCATCTTTTTGTTCTTCAATGACAGGCTCTAATACTGGAGCTTGGGGAGGTAATACTACCTCTTCTTCTTTATTATCATCTTGATTACTTTCTTGATTATCTTCTTGTTTATTTTCCTGCTCTGCAGTAATAATATCTAGAACTTTTGCATGAGCATTCATCTTGGCTTCAAAGTTTAAAACTATCTCATCAACTTTTTCTGGTTCTTTGACTTGGTCAATCTTACTTATAGCTTCATCTAGATTCTTACTGTGATTCTCTAGTAAAGTATTGATTTGATTTTCTTTTTCTTTATCTAGCTTTCCTTGGGTTGCTAATGTTTCTGCTTCAACAAGACGTTCTGTTGCAAGGTCACTTTCATAATAGGCTCTAGCTTCTGCAGAGAAAGTGAGAGCTCCTCGAACTGGTTCAACTATACTTACTTTAACTGGATAGAGTATGCTTGTCGGTAAAACTTCTTCTGACGCAAAGACAATACCACCACTAGCAAGAATAATAATAAGAGGAAGAATAGCGTAATAAGCAAAATGATTTCTTTTGATTACTGATATAAAAAGATGGAATGACCAAGGATTGGTAATTTCTTTACGAACATTAGAAATAGGAGAACTTGTAACATACTCGAATATCCGCTCTTTTTCATCGGCGGTCATTGTTATTTTCTTTATTTCTTTTATTCCATTTTTTATATTATTATCCTTCATATTATTTATCTTACTCACTTTTATTATTACTATACCCTGACTTTTTTCGCAGCTCTATCAATCCTCTATTAATTCTGACTGATGCTGCATTTGTCGATATCCCCAAGATATCTCCTATTTCTCCTGGAGACAAATCTTCCACAAAACGTAAATAGATCGGGTCACGATACATTGGAGAGAGTTCATTCATTTTTTCTATAAGGTAACGTCCTTCAGCTCCAAGTAAAATATTTTCATCAGTTGTTAATGAGTCTTTCGGGTCGTAATCTACTTCTTCCCCATCTTCATTTGTATCCTTCATATTATTAAAAGGAATACTTTTCTTTTTACGATACCAATCTATTATAAGGTGGTTTGCAATGGTAAAGACAAACGCTCTTCCATTCTTAACTTCTTTGCCTTCAAATAAATTTTTCCATAAACGTAAAAAAGTTTCTTGAGTGATATCTAGGGCTTGTTCACGATCAGATACTCTGACTAAGCAAAATCGGAATATGGCATCTGATTCGTTTTCATATATAGATTTAAATGTATTATTGATATCTATATTCATATAATAAGACGTATAGATGGATAGTTTCTTACACGTACCTATATGTTAAAAATACATCAAAAACGAATGAATGTCTATGCTCCTTCTGTGTAAGAAAAGGTTTACTTGGCACGTCTACCTTATTATGAGGTCGTATTCATTATTAATTAATAGATTAATTTAAAATGCAAAAATATAAATCGTTAATTGTTGGTTCTCTTTTAGCTCTAGTTGTGGTCTCAGCCCCTCTTGTAAGTTTTGCAAAAAATGACAAGAAAGAAAGAGATGAGGATTACAAAAAAGTACTAAAGGTGGAATATAAAAACGATATAAAACTAAAAAAGAACGGTAATCATGGTCTTATGCTGGGAAGAATGTCAGGCTGGTTCGGAGGACATATGAATGCAAAGGTTATTAAAAATAATCTCATTCCAAAAATCTTTGATATAAAAACTCTAACATCTATCAATGTGGGGGAAAAATCAGCTTTTATTGTTAAAGCTTTCAATCCACAAAAAGAGGATTTAAAATTCACAGTAAATTGGGGTGATAATACAACAGTTTCCACAGAAGAAGTAGACAGTAACGAGCACTTTGTACAAGTTGAAACATTTACTCATACTTATGCTTCAGCAGGAACATATACAGCTACCATTACAGTAGAAAATAAAGATGGAGAAAAAGATTCTTCTACGGTCAAAATTGTCGTATCTTCAACTAATTAGTAGCACATTAATAAAATAAAAACTAAACAAATAATAGGCCAAATAAGAGCCATTTTGTCCTAGACAAAATGGCTCTTATTTTAAAAATTGCTTTTCTCTCTCGAGAATAACCAAGTGTTATAAGGTTCGTTTCGTTTATATTTTAAACAGGGTTATGTAGCAACAGTTCTTATAGGATATTCTCAGAAAATGTCAAAAACACTTATCTATCTAAGTGGTTAAGGACAAAAGGATAACATGTTAATAACCTTTTTGTACAGCGTTAAAATATAACGGTAAAATTAAAAGGGTGATGTTTTATTAAGTATTGTAGAATGTAAGTCGATTCTATAATTATTATTAACTAAAAAAATAATTATTTATGACAAAAAAAATATTTTCACTTTTCACTTTTGCAATGTTAATAATTGGATTTATCGGTATAGGAGGAATAAATAAAGCACATGCAGCAGATTCAGATTTTCCACAAGGTTGTTCATCCGCATTAGGATATAGTGTAACTACTGGTTCACCATGTAATGGTACCAATAGCGCAACAGTGGGATTTCTTCCGGGGTGTACTACAGCATTAGGCTATAGCACTTTGGATGGTAGAGCATGTAGTGGTTCATCTGTAGCATTACAATATCTTGCAGGTTGTACATCAACATTCGGATATAGTACAAGAACAGGTGCAGCTTGTAACGGAACTAGTGTAGCAACAATTTTACCAGTAACTCCTACTCCTACTACACCAGGTCTTCCATTAACAGGAGCTGGTGGTAATGCTCCACTTAATCTGTTTACACTTATAGTTTCTGGTATTCTAGTTGTTTCTGGTTTTGTTTACCTTGCTTATAAACCTAAGGCAGTTAAATAAAATGAAGAAAATTCTTGTAATAATAATGATATTAGTTTCTGGAGCCATTTTTATAGGGGTGCTATTCTCTAGTACAATCTATGGCCCAAATGGCGAAGTGTCTACTACAGAAGTAAATGCTGAATCAGAAACTAAAAGTTATCCTACAAGATTTTACATTCCAACACTTAAAATTGATGCCACTGTGAGAGACGTTGGTATTACAAAAAATGGCAATATTGCATCACCACGCAATTTTAGTGAAGTTGGATGGTATAGATATGGTATTCTTCCAGGGAAAAATGGTACTAGTATAATAGACGGTCATGTCGACAATGGATTAGCTCTACCGGGAGTATTTAGTAATTTAAAAAGTATCAAAATTGGAGATAATGTTTATGTAGAAACAAAAGACAATAAAGTTCTTAATTTCGTTGTAGAGAAAATAGAAGTATTAGACTATAACGCAGGAACTGAAACATTTATAACCAATAGTGATAATTCGCGCTTAGTTCTAATCACATGCACGGGTAACTGGATACCCAATTTAAGAACACATGATAAACGACTAGTAGTCACAACAGTGTTAGTAAAATAAAATAACTCCCCGACCTAAAGCGGGGAGTTATTTTATTTTGTTGTTAATTAATCACTGCTTATAAGAAATTCAAAACTAGATATTATTTTCTCCAAATCACTTTGAATTTTAGTTTTATCAAATTCTTTTATTTGCTGTTCAGGCGGATAATTGTCGATATTTGTAGAGTGAATAGTATATTCCAGAGCATAGCAATCACCATCCATTATTCCTCTATAGCTTGTAGTATCGTACCTATTCCCTGCTGCTGCATCATTTGAAGTAAACTTGGTAAAAGTATAAATATCTATATTCTTCTCTCCATCTTTTTTCTCATTATTTGTATCAACTGTGCAACTTTTAATTCCCTTTGGTGAAGTAACCCTGCCTATTGTCAAACGAGCTTCAGAAAAATTGGTACCCGGCATATAAGTTTTAGGGACAATGACACTGGCAAGTAAAATACCCTTTTCTTTGCTATCTAACTTCCAGTCAGTCGTCGGAGTATTCTCTCCTTCTACGCCCTTAAAGAAAGAATTATAATCAAATGTAAAAGTATTATTACGGTCAGTAAAACTGACTATACAATTATCTCTCTTTTCAAAAGTAAAACTAGGATTGTAAACAACCTTATTTATATCGCTTATAACTTCCTTACCATCGAAAGTTTCAGTATCGCCGAAACCTTGAACAAAATTATTCCCTTCTTTCTTCCATATTAATTGTCTTTCAGAATGAGCACCTTCCGCTTCAAAAGAATAATTGCCTGATAGTATGCCGTTTGCGTATGTGCCGATAAATGTACCCGAAGAACTGTCGTACCCGTAGTTGTTATACGCAAGAACTCCTTCAATATGAGAACCTTCATCTTTTCTTATTTCTAATGTATACACATCTTTATTCCTTATGGATACATAGCATCCTTTAATAGAGGACTCTGACACTATAGGAGTATTGGGAATATTATTTTTATTCTTTGTAAAATAATAAAGACCAGCTCCTACTAGCAGTATTACAACTATCACATATATTATTGCATTATTTCTATTCATAATTTTATTATATCAAAACATTAATTAATAATTTAATTTTGCTAAACCTTCCGTAGTGTCGACCACTTGTATGTTCGTAGCATTTATATAATCCACAATCTGCTGTAATATTTCCGGGGTCGTGCTATATTGGGTGCCACTATGATCTATGTCGTGAATTTCTAAAATCAGCCAGACCTTGTCTGCAATGGCTTCATCAATCCAACTTTTTATCTGCGCTATGGTAGTATTCGATTCTACATGCTCTACATTGAGAGCAAAGGGGTCGCTATTCTTCGTATTAAAAGCTGAATGAATTGAGCGTGCACCTATGTAGCCTGCATTTTTCAAAGCTTGAACAACTACATCATTATAATCACCAAAAGGGTAAGCAAGTGTTTGAGGGTTATATCCAAGATTTATTAAATCGCTTTTCGAACCAGCTATCTCACTTTGAAGTTCCGATGCACTTAGTTGAGTAAGATGAAGATGATTACGAGTATGAGAAGCTATGTTGTGACCCCAATTAGATACATTACTAAGTTCTGATGTAGTCCAATAACCATTTTCATTTAATCTTCCTGTAATAACATTTTGAGTAGTTTTAATACCTGCACTATTTAAAATAGGCATACCATTTTGATAAATACTCGTAAGACTATCATCAAAGCTAAGAGTAATCATTCCTCTTGTAAATGCACCAGGTGGAAGCTTCTTTAAAACAAAGTTATCTGTTGTGAGAGTGCCTACATCTTTTATTAAGTGAGTTATCGTAAGAGAAATAGCATTTGGAGGCACTGTGAATCTGCCTGTCGCCTCTTTCCAATTGGCTGAGGGAGCAAGCGGAGTAAGGTCAAGATATTTAAATGTGCCATTATCAAGCTCGAATTGAACATTAAGATAACTTGGAATCGTTGATTTAAAATAATCGGAAAATGCATAATCGTCCCCAGGGGTAACAGGTATGGACTGAAAATACCACTTTGCACCAGAGCCACCAGTGTAATTAGTGATTTCTACTTGAAGAGCTTTAGAAGAATTGTACCCGGCTACAGGGTAAGTGAACGTGGTTGTTGACCCAGAGGCAGAATAACGAGACCAGTATTCTGGGAAGGAAGAATTAGTATTTGAAACTGTCTCCACTGAAGGATTTAATATTACATTCGGATCAGCTGAAGGAGGAATATAAGTCGTAAGAGAGTAGTTATCTGTACTTAACCATCCGACAGAATAAATAATATGGAGGACTGTCATATTTACTACAGGCGAAGAATAATTTGTCGGCACTGTGAAAGTAAATGAAACATTATTCCAGTCCGGAGAAGCAGGCAATTTGGAAACAGGAACTGCATATTTAAACGAACCATCTTGAAGCTGATACCTGATATCTATTTCCGTTACAGTATTTGATTTATAGTACTGAGAATATGAAAATTTTTGCCCTCCTGAAACAGGCACAGGGTCGAAGAACCACTTCGCGTCACCGCTTGTGTAACTTGTGATTTCGGCTTTTACACCTTTACTGCCATCTTGGCTGTCATTATTATAAGTAAGATTTCGAGTATTTACTCCATATCCACCTTTAGCCCAAGACAAAGGAATGCTTGGATTTGATGAAGGCGTCTCTACGGAGTGATTTGAAATCATATTTGAAGGAACGGGCGGAACAGCGCGAATATCGTCGTTCGTTATAGTACAGACTTTATTATCCCCTTCAGCTAAGGTTACATTTCCATTCTCATCACAATCTCCAGAAATAGTTGTCGTATAATTTGAATCCAATGTTTCCGAAACAACGTGTGCTCCTACTGGGAAAGTTGTCGCAACACCAGCCATTACTCCTTTTGTATCTACTGCTGGAGTAAAGTCACTGGCGCTCTTCGTGCCATCATCATCATTTATAACTACTATGTTTACTTTGATTGTACCTGTCGGCTCGACGGGTGGAGTATTATCTATTAAAGAATAATTGTCAGTGGTAATAGAACCAACTGAATTTATGAGATGAAATATTGTCATCTTGGAAACAGGTGAAGAATAACTGGTCGGCACTGTGAAAGTTTTTGTGAATTGTGCCCAAGATGAAGCCTCTGGCAAAATGGCAATGTCTTCCCATCTAAATGTCCCATCTTGAAGTTGATATTGTATGTCAACAAAACTTTGTGTAGTTGATTGATAGAAATCTGTGAAAGAAAGTTCTTGCCCTCCTGAAACAGACACTGGGTCGAAGAACCACTTCGCGTCACCGCTTGTGTAACTCGTGATTTCTACTTTCGCACCCTTGCCTCCACTTTGGCCTGTTGCAGGATATGTGAGAGAGCGAGTGTTCGTGCCGTATCCACCTTTCGCCCAAGATAAAGGCAAAGAAGGATTGCTAGACGCTGTCTCCATTCCTGGATTTGTAATTAAATTTGAAGCTGCTTCTGTATGAAAAAAGTTTATGGGAAAAATAACAAGCGTAAGCAAGAAAACAAGAGATATTTTTATTAAAGCTGCATTTCTATTTTTCATAATTAATAATTAATTAAAAATAATAATAAGCATCTCTTCTAGGAGTACTTTTTTCAGAAAAATTAACCAATAAAGTAAAATTATATAAAAAAATTTAATAGCTTCTTCGCTACTTAATCATAACAAAACAAAGGTTATAAACAAGCACAAAAATACCCCTGTTTACAGGGGTATTTTTGTGCTTAATCTTCTATCCTTTTGCCCCACTGCCAACGTGGCTTTTCACCTTTCTTATAGCAAACCCAAAGCAAAGCTCCAGTTATTAAAAAGATAAAGACAGTATTCTTCAGCCATTCGTGATCCATTTTCATAATAGAAAAATAAAACAACACGAACCAAACCGCGATAACTAGCCAACCTTCCCAAGTGGAAGGTGTCCAACCCCAACCATATAATTTTCTCTTGAACCAAAGTTTTTTCATATTTATATGAATATATTAATTAATAATTATTTAACTACAATAAGGTGTAAATGAAAATGGAAAGGATGTGTTTTCCTACTATTATTTGTCTCTAAAATATAATCGTAATCTGAATTTTTTATAAAATCATTTTTAATTTTCTTGAATTCCATCAGTTCTTTATTATTTAAAACATCTTCTATGACATGTCTAATGGGCACAAGCATATGATGCTCTTTGGCAATCTTGTCATAAGGGAATTTGTTTTCTATTATTTTCCAATATTTAAATTTCTTAAACCCCACCCTATCGCAAAGAGGACACTTATCTGTCTTATTCTTCATATGTTCACGATATTTCTTCTCATTTTTTTGTGTTCTAAATCCAGGCATAACGTGTATATTATCACTTTTATTGTTTATCGAATATAACACAAGTATAACATAAGTATAACTTTTGTTTTACTTATGTTATTAGATATTGATAAATTCATAAACAGTGGACAATAGGTATAAATCAAAAAATTTAAAAAATTCCTTAATTGACATATCGCATAATATATCTTAATATGTATAAAATTTCATTAACTAATAACTTATAGATGAAAAATTTTCGTATCTTTAAAAACGGAAGTCTTGAGTATGTTTATTACCACGGACTAGCAAGAGCTAAATTTGGGAAAAAACCAACAGCAGTATTATCCCATAAGTTTAATCATTTCGGCCAGATAATTACTATCGCTGATAGAGAATTAGCATTCAAAATCGCCGAGGTACTTATAAAAGAAGGAAGCGATACATCTTCTTTATTAGGAAGGCCGTTTCTCAGGTCTGAAATAGATTGGGGTGAAAAATACAAACAGCACCTTTTAGGTCCTGATAAAGATATCCCCTTTAATCCACAATCAGGAATTGAACAATGTCGCTGTAAATCCTGTTTTTATCGGGATGCGCCCTGGCCTAATAATCCAAATAGGGATTGCCAAATCGGTGAGAAAGGAGACGTAGCCAAAAAATTCTTTGGTTGGCCACCAAATGTTTATTTTCCGTCAATAATTAATTTTAAGGACCCTGGACATTATTGTCCGAATTACCTAAACATCAATGCTGAATAATCAAGCAAATAAAATGCCCGTTACTTTTAAGTAATGGGCATTTTTAATTAACAAGGACCACTCTTATTAATATATTACATATTTAAATTATTTTTTTCTTACACTCTTAATAGTCCGCGGAAGCCGCGGGCGCTATACCAAGATATCGCACCATTGTGATACACAAAGACATTATTATAACGACGGTCGGCAAAGAGAGCTCCACCTAGTTTCCTAATATCGGTAGGTGTCTTTATCCAGCTTGATGTCTTCGTGTCGAATTCACCGAGTTTTTGCAAATCGCGATATTGCTCTTCATCTAGAAGTTCAATACCCATTCTATCCGCTATATCAACAGCATTCCCTTTTGCTTTTTCGCCACCTTCCCGCAATTTCTCCGCTTCGCCATCGTAGCAAACTTTCCTACGGTCGCTTGGACTTTCCGCCGAACAATCAGCGAATATAAATTCATTCGTCTTTTTATCATACCCGATAACATCTGGTTCTCCGCCAGTTCTCTCCATTTCATTAAGTGACCAAAGTTTATCCGTATTCTCCTCTAGTTTCGCCTGCACCTTCCCCCATTCCACTCCCTTATGTCTGTTCATATTCTCCTCAAAGCGAGCTTTTAAAACACTAAGCAATTTCTTACTTTCTTTTTCTCCTAAATTTTTCTTATTGTTCTTAATCTTGCTCATAACCTCATTATCTCTTATGAGCAGTGGGTGTCAATGATGGAATATAAATATCTTACTTGAGTTCAAAACGGATAATTTTAACAATTGTTTCTGGTCCTACTTTATCTCCATAGTAAGTTCTGTATGTCTGATACATCTCTTCATCGCTAGTGAATTTCTCATGTCCGTCAAAGTCGGATTCTTCTACTTCCCCCATTTTCTTTTCATAAACATCTGTAAGTTTAGCTTCGCCAAATTTTTCACCTGTATTCCAATTAACCAAGTCAACAATATCTCCTTTCTTAAGGTCTTTATCATCAAAAAGTCGCCAAGTAAGATTCTTCTCACCAGCTAGAATCAACTTAGCCAACTTGTCTCTAAATTTAACTACTTTACTTTCCATATTTAAATCTTTTTCTTTTGTGCTTTTATCGCAGCTACGATTGTTTTCGGTAAATCCTTTCTACAACTGCAATGTTTAAGATGCTCCATATGCCACTTCACTCTTTGCTCTAGAGTTGTCGGCATCGGCATTTTATTCTTCATATGCCAAGCTTTATTTATTGAATTCATATTATTTAAACTGTTTAATTAATTTAGGTCTTACTTTAACCCAATCTTCTTTTAATAATCCATAGATATTCTCATCATGAATTTTACCTGATGCCAGACTTCTTACAGTTTTTCTTTTTACTCCTTCTAACTTATATCCCATTTTTAACTGAGTAGCATTTGAAGCTACATTATCTGTATAGACAGGCGAATCTAATCTTCTTAATTTAAGTTTATTAAAAGCAAAATCATTCACGGCTATTTTGGCCTCAGTCATGTAACCATTTCTCCAATATTTTTTATTAATCCAAGAACCAGTTTCTCCTGTTTTAGAAAAATTATCTACTTTATGAATACCAATAGCTCCGATAACTTTTTTCTCTGATTTTAATTCAATAAAGAAAAGATAATCATCTTTAACTTTCTGTTTCCATTTTGCTATTTTTCTTCCAATGAAATCAACCGCATCCTTCTTCTTATATGGGTATGGCACCTTTAATAACATTTTTGAAACATCATATTCCCCCACCCCTTCAACAATATCCTTCCAGTCGTCCTTTCTAGGAATTCTTAATATTAATCTTTTAGTTTCTAGTTTCATAATTTTATTATTTATTTCCAATCTTTTATCGTGAGATCTTGCCTAACGATATAAAAAGAAAAAATTATTATTCTCCAGGTTTAAACAACACACCATCAAAAGGTTCAGGTCCATGTTTTGCGTAATCTTGTTCTGGAGGTAAAAATATGTTTTCTGAATACGCATGTATAGCAGAGGAGACTTCTTTTGTTAATAATTTATCTAGTTCCCCCACAACAGATTTAACTGCGAATGCATATGAACTAACACCAGGAACCATTTCTGCTGCACCAATAGGGCTGAGGTTTATTTCGTGGACTCTTAATAACATTCTATCTTTTTCAGGAACTCTTTGATCACGAGATAGTTTTTGCACTGCTCTACTAAAAATCATTAAATTTTTGAAAGCTTTTATAGAAGAATCTCGAACAAGACCTCTGATACTCTCAATGTTTTCTTCTACCAATTTTTTCTCATTTCTTAATGACTGTATGAAGAAATCAGATAATTGTTCGCGAGTTTCTTCAGAAAGCTCTAAATTCTCATTTTTATTATTTAAGTTTTGCGGTAAATTTTCTATCATATATAACAAAAGTATAACATAAGTATGACTTTTGGGGAGGATATCATGAGGTCTTACCTAGCAACATATAACAAGACGGTCTTTGTGAATTCCAATGCTTAATAAATTAAGTAAAAATATCTTCCAAAAGTAATCTCAATTTAACTGCTGCCCCCTCTACATCAGTTATTACAGGGTGAAAAGTATAAGAATGCTGAGAACTATCAAGTAATAATTTATAGCTAATAATTTCTTCGTAGACTCTCTTTTCTTTTAGATAAATCTGAACTTTTCCTAACAATACTTTTGTATCAAAATAATCCCCATCTTGTTTTATTTCATTTTCCTTCCCCATCTTTTGAAACTTGCGAACAATACTTAAGGGTAATAGACGTCTAAGTAACAACATTGAACTAAATGGTTTATTTAAGGAAAATGAAAAATTAAACTCCTTACAAATTTCTCCAACATCTGTGGGTAAGGATTCAATAAGTGAATTAGGGAAAAGGGTTTTCTTGGTAAAATTAGAGTTCAAATCATTATTCTCTTCTCCAAATAAACTCAAATATTCTTCATATAATTCGTTGAAGCGTGGTTGCAATATTTCTACTCTAAATAATTTATTACTCATAATCCCAATGTCCTCCTGGATTAATAATTCTAATTGCTCCAAGTTCTTCTAATTTTTCTAATGCTTTTATTTCATTATCCGCAGTCAAAACACCCGGTCCAAAAAATCCAAAAGTAACCCAATATTTAATAGTATCACCTGACAAAATCCTATAAGATTCTTCTTTTAACTTTCGCAATACTTCCCACTGTTCTTTTTTTATTTTATTTTCTAAATTCATATTTTAATATTTCTTAAATCAAAATTTCACTCAACATTGCTGCGATGTATGGTCTGGTATGTACCAGGTCAGATGTCATAAAGGTATTCTACCACTATTTCTGATTACTCTGTGACCCGTTAGGTAATCTAGTGATTGTTATTTTCTAAAAATAAAGTACGCAATAACTGTACCCAATAATACAACTAGGCCAAACACCCAATTACCTGTAGACAACCAAGCTATAATACTACCTATTATTGTTATAAAAACCCAAAAATATTTTCTCATAATGAAAGTATTACAAAAGCAATAATTACTACAGGTACAGCAAGAAATATTACATTATTTATTATTTTTAATTTTCTAACTCTTTTATCGGCATCTAATTCAATATCACCTTTAATAAAATATTTAAAAGTAAGATTTGCTTTTTCAAATTTAGAAACATCATTAGAAATCATTGTTTGAAAGCCAGGTTCACCAATATCTACCCATTTTTGATAGTGATATTTTTTAATTCTTTTATATAAAAAACCTTGTGCAGTCCAAGATAAAATACACGAAGATATGACAAGAGCAGTCCAGATATAACTAGTTGAAGATTCCATACTGTGAATTATAGCATTTTTTCTAAGCTCAAACACTTACCTGACTAGGTCGCTATTTATTTAAAATACTTATTAAAATCAGGTCCCACATTAACCATATCAGCTAAAACGGGGTATGTTTTGCCATCAAATAGTAAAAGTCCCCAGCCTTGATTTAGAGATTTTTTATCCAACATGATTTCATCCCCAAACTCGGCGTTATCTCTCTTTAGGTTTATATATCTTTTATTTGTATAGACAGTTTTAATATTATTTTTTTCTAAAAATTCTCCAGCAACCGATTGGTAGTACATAGTATCATCGGCTCCTACATAAAACCCTTCTTCATCATTCTTTTTCATTTCTTCTATTTCTGTGTCACTGGGCGAAAAAAATACTGCGACCTTGCCTTCTGCGGTGAAAATATCATTAGTATTTATATCCTTTATCTCATATTTATTATCCAAAAGAGTTCCTTTATCTATAGTCATAGTATCTTGATATAAAGAAAAAGGGTCGCCATAATGAAGAAATTGAAAAGTTAAAATAGTTTTTGACCCAATCTTTTTTGTCTGCTCAAGAACTAAATCATGGCCGTCCTGTATATATGCCTCATTTTCAAACATTACTCCATAACCCATCAGCCGATCATGTGCTAATTGCGCATCATCATTTGAGTCACATTGTTTGTTTAGTATTTCAATTTTACTTAAACTAAGATCTTTATGGGTATTTAATATAGAAATTGAAACTGAACTATTTGTATTTTCATATTTTATCTTTGGCTCTAAAGTCACAGGAAATACATAAATTTTATCACCCAGACAATCAGAAAAAATGTAGGAATCATTGTATTTTACAAGGTAGCCCTCATGGGTTTCTTCGTCTCTTTCTTCATTTTGGCTTACCATATTCGAATTATAGTCAGACGACTTGATTTCATTATTTTTGTTTCTTAAAATAAAAAAACTAACAATGGCTAGCAGAGATAACAATATAAAGACTGATTTCGTTAGGTTTTTGCTCATAGATTCATTGTAACTATTAATACTGATATAATTTCTATAATTATTTTTACCAGATTATCATTTTTAGGACATAATTATTAGCCCTATCGTTGTTAATACTATTAATATAATAAACAATACGGCAGAAATCCACGCAGAGATAACAAAAACTTTTCTATATTTTTGCTTAGTTGAAGAAACTTCATTATTATTCTTAAGATATTTTATAGCTATAAATGAGTGTATAGATAACCATAATATTACAAGTGACCAGTAAATATTACTCCCCATACCATTACCATTTATTTTATTAGAAACTGTCGCAATCACATCCGTAATACCTATAATCATAACAACAACAGATGTCCATGTATTTCTTTTTATTGCTAACATAGATCCAAAAAATATTGAGATTAGACCATCAAACCAACTGTATTGCATTTGGATAATTAAAAAAGAAAGAATTAATAGTATGATACCGATAATTAGAAACGTCCAAGATGTTTCATTTATTACTTTATTTGCATGTTCAACTGAATCAATATCTAAGCTCCAAAATTTATTTTTAATTTTAAGCTCTTCAGTATTAATTTCTTTCTCAGAATACCCTTGTAATCCAAGTTTTTTATTTAAATATTTTCCAAGCCGATAAAAAACAAAACCAAGTAATAAATATGCAACTAGTATGTATACAAGGGGTATATTAAAATAATTATCAAGATAAGAATATACTACAAGACCTAATATTGGCGAAAATACAAGCCAAACCAATATTAGTGTCCCAGACACTACACTAAAATTTATTTCTTTTTTCATATAGATATTATATCAGAATTTTTATTTCCAATCTTTTATCTCAATCTTTTTGCCTGCGGTTTTAGTAATCACGACTTTTTGCTTTTCTTTCCAACCCAATTCCCTCACTACTTCTATTGGTAAAGTTACAAAATAAGACCCACCTGCTTTTTGAATGTTTCTTATATTAGTTTTCATATATAACAAAAGTATAACATAAGTATAACTTTTGGGGAGGGTTCTTAATCTCTTTCCTCTCCTATATCTAAGCTATACATTTTAAAATCTTTTGTAATTTCATCATTGCTACCCAAATCTTTTCTAATAGCAATAATCATATTTCGAAGTTTTGTAACCTGATTATCTTGATTTGTAGCAGATACTCCACCTGTATGAATAAAATCTTCTATTTCTCTTCGTACATCTTTATCAGCAAATAGTATAACCTCATTGTAGTATTTCTGTAAAAATTCTTTTTTTACTTTTCTTCTTTCTTCTTTTGATAAATTAGGATCATCTAAAAACGCTCTTGCATTATCTAAAAGTGAAGTATAAATTTTCATTTTTATAGCTCTTTTTTCTTGATCTCTAGTAAGTAAATAATTAAAAATACTTACTACCGCAGCTGAAGTAATTGCTATAATTATACTTTGCAAAAAATTCATAAATTATATATGTTATATAATAAAACTTTAAATTTTTCTCAAACTGGCTGGCCGTCTCGAGTTAGAACCTTTTAATTCATTACCCTTTAAAACTATTTAAACTACTTTTATTATATTAAACGACGTATCTCGAGCATTTTAATATTTTTTACATTAACACATTGACATGATTTGAACACGTTACTAAATTATTATATACTCTTTTAATTTTTTTAATATTTTACGCATGGCACTTATATTGTAGTCTTGATCATAGAATTGATATATTTCAGTATTTGAATCATTGTCAATAATAAGCTGTCTAGTGTAAAATTGCTGTTTCCTCATTTCTTTGCTAATTGGGATAGGATTGGGGCCACTATTTTCAAAACAATTCTTATCAATAATACTAATTTCTTTTCCTTGTTCTTTTAATAAAACTAGTCCATCTAATCTTTCATCAAAATGTTCTAGATGATCTCTTGGATTGTTTTTCAAAATATTAATGTCCATATCTTTATAATTACAGAAATATTCCTTAAGTGCTTTTTTACGTCTTTTTCTTATTTCTACAGTTTCATTGGTATCATATTGAGTCTTAGAGGTATTAGGTAAAATTAATTTACATATATTAGATACATGTACCAAAAAATGATGATAATTACTATATTTTTCAGACCCCTTTAATGATCTTTCTGCCCCGTCTATTTCCATGGAGATTTGATTAATATACAATTTTAGATGTTCCTTATTCATTTGATTTAATTATAATGAAACTCGTGCGCGATAACTTGTCACGACTTTGCTGCGGGACTTGGATTCGAACCAAGATACACAGTTCCAGAAACTGTAGTCCTACCATTAGACGATCCCGCAATATTATTTAATTGGCTCATATTGGGAATGCATCATCCCGCAAAACCTTTTAACAAGCACATAGTACCACAAAATAGCAAAAAAGACAGGTCGGCAAATAAAAAATCGGCGTTGGGGCAACGCCGATTTTATTGTTACTTTTACTGTTTTCCACTACCATGACAATGCCAACATTTACCACTTCCTCCGCAAGCAGAGCATGTCCCGGATTGGCCATACATTGAGTACCTCCCTGTACCTCCGCAAACCTTACATGAGCCACTACCATAGCAGGTATAGCATACAGTATTACTACTGTTTGAATTACTATAACTACCGCCATTGTTGTAGTTATTATAATTATTATACCCGCCGCCACTGTAACCACTGGTTATATTTAAATAGTTACTATAAAACTGGTCTTCCGATGACCCGCATTTGGCATAGACAGATCTCCCCTGCTTATTAACCAAAACCATTCTGTCCTGGTTCATCCACAAGATTTTAGCCCGCGCAACTTCATTCCCCAATTTTACTTCAAGGATATCGCCATACAATTCATACGTACCGGAATAACTGACAGGCAAAATTAAAGATTGCAGGTCACCAGAGGTGAAAACCACTTCATTCTGGCTGTTGAATGAGAGCATAATGGACTGAGAAAATTTCTGCGGATTTTGTAGTTGCCACGTGTATCCGACAAGGGATTGGGCATTTGCATTAAAGAAAAATACTAACCCCGCAAGGATTAGTAACATGGTCTTTGCAATGTTTTTCATGATTAGTTTTTATTAAGGTTCAAATTAATTAATCGTAATATAATATAATTAAGTTATTCAGTCAAGATAATAAACCATCTTTTAAATTAATCAAAATTAAGTTACAATAACCCAATATGGACATACAAAAAGAAGAAGAACACAAAGAACTATCAGTAGAAGAAGTAAAATTTAAGATGATTCAAGACGAGTTCTATAAAGGGATAGACGCCGTAAGTAAATTCAACCCTTCCGTCACCTTTTATGGCTCCACTCATTTGGATGAGAAAAGTGAATACTACCAGAAAGTTAAGCACCTGGCTTACAGAATAGCGAAAGAGCTCGGCTACGCCGTGCTTTCGGGAGGAGGTCCCGGCATAATGGAAGCAGCAAACAAGGGAGCATACGAAGCCGGAGGCAAGTCCGTCGGGCTCACAATCAAGCTTCCAGAAGAGCAACTCTCAAACAAATACCTTACAAACGAAATTCCATTCCATTATTTCTTCACAAGGCAATCATCGATGTCGTTCTCTACTGAGGTCTGTATTTTCTGCCCTGGAGGTTACGGCACACTGAACGAACTTTTCGAAATTCTTACATTAGAACAAACCAATAAAATAGGCAGAATTCCTGTAATTCTTTTCTGTTCTGAATTCTGGAAACCATTAGAAAAATTAACTAACGAAATCCTCTTAGAAAGATTTCATACTATCGCCAAAGAAGATACACAAATATACACCATAATGGACGACGAGGATGAAATACTTAATATGATTAAGAACAGTAAGATGCGTTACGGGGATGATTCTTTAATCTAAATAGAAAACAAAAAACAAGGACTTACCTCGGGCTCATTTGAGGAAAGACCTTGTTTTTTGTTTAGGAAAACACTTGTGTTTTATTTATTCTTATATTTTATGCAGGCCTTGATGAATGCAGTAAAGAGAGGATGAGGGTCTAGAGGTCTTGCTTTAAATTCTGGATGGAACTGTGTGCCTAGGAAGAAAGGATGGTCTTTCGGTGATAGCTCGGCAATCTCACAGAGCTTGCCATCTGGTGATGTGCCAGAGAATATTAACCCTGCTTTTTCTAATATTTCTTTATATTCATTATTCACTTCGTAGCGATGGCGATGACGCTCAGAGATTACTTCCTTCTTGTATGCTTCAAATGCAACACTTCCCTTTGCGAGAACTGCTGGGTAGGCACCTAATCGCATACTTCCCCCCATATTCTTGCATTCAATTTTCTCTTTCTGGTCTTCCATTACATCAATCACAAGATTTTTTGATTTTGGATTTATTTCTCTTGTATTTGCATCTTTGAGTCCAAGCACATTGCGAGCATACTCGATAACCATCAACTGCATTCCGTAGCACAATCCGAAATATGGAATCTTCTCACGTCGAGCATAACCGATTGCAGAAATTATCCCTTCTATACCTGTCTCTCCGAAGCCACCAGGAACGATAACTCCATCGAATTTCTTTAGCATTGATAACGGAAGTTTTTTAGACTCGAAATCTTTCGAATTCACGCAAGCAATCTCGATGCCTACACCGGATTCATAAGAAGAGAATTTCAATGCTTCAAGAATAGAAATATAAACATCAGACAGAACGAAATCTCCAGAGTCAAAATATTTCCCTACTACAGCAATCTTCACTTTGTGTTCGCCATTCTTTGTCTTGGTTACAAATTTCTTCCACTTAGTGAGGTTGGCTGGGCTCTTTGGTAAGCCGAGAACTTTCTCTATTGTTTCTCCTATTTTATCCTTTTCAAAATTAAGAGGAATATCGTAGATACTCTTCACATCTGGAGCAGAGATAACATTATCTTCAGGCACATTACAGAACAATGCGATTTTCTCTTTGCGTTTCTTGTCGAGAGCAATAGGACCACGTGCAACTATAATATCGGCTTGGACTCCCGCAGAGTTCAAAGTTCTGGAAGCATACTGAGTCGGCTTTGTTTTCATCTCACCTAAGTTTGAAGGTACAGGAAGATATGACACAAGCACGAACGCCACATCTTGCGGATTCTGTGATTTCAACATACGAGCAGCTTCTAGGAAAAGAACGTTCTGGTATTCACCAACAGTTCCTCCAATCTCGATAATTGTAATATCTGCATCAGCAAACTTTGCCGCACCTTTGATTCTGCTGATGATTTCAAGTGGGACATCGGGCACAACTTCTACGTTCTTACCTTTGTATTCCAAATTTCTTTCTTTGTTTATAACTTGCTGGTAAACTCTACCAGTCGTCATATAGTTACGCTCTGTAAGAGTAGTATTCAAAAATCTCTCGTAATTACCCATATCCTGGTCGCACTCGTAACCGTCATCCAATACGAAAACTTCCCCGTGCTCTGTAGGGTTCATAGTACCTGCATCTATGTTTACATATGGGTCTATTTTTATAGAAGTGACAGTATACCCTCTTGCCTCCATAAGAAGACCAATGGATGATGAAGCGACTCCTTTCCCGACACCTGATATAACTCCTCCGACTACGAAAATATATTTAGATTTAAGTAGACCTTTCTCTACACTTTTCTTTGATGGTTTTTTCATCCCGGTACTAAAAATTTTAATTAATAATATTATCTTTACTCCCCCGTAATCTAAATTTTAGTACGGGACAAGTAAGTCATTACTTCCGTAAATATCTATGGATAGCAAAGATACTGGAAATAATTCCAATACTTACACCTGACCCAAGCATAATAATGAATAATTGTATGAAATTAGATTTATAGTATGTGTATAAATTAATTCCAACGAAATCAGTCATTTGGTTGCCTAGCCAGATAGAAACCGGTATGAATATTAAGATAGTAACAATAGATGAGACAACGCCCACAAATACACCAGAGACAACGAATGGTCCGCGAATATAACTCTTCGCAGCGCCGACAAGCTTCATCACATTAATCTCTTCGCGAGACATATAAATGATAAGGCGAATTGTACTGTAAGTTATTAATAGTGAGATAACTACAAGGACGAATGACACAGCGAAGCCAAGCTTCCTTGCGCCATTAATGATAGAAGTAAGCCGATCTATAACAATTTTATTCTGATGATAATCGATCTTATCGATACTTGAAATCTCAGCGGCAGATAGTGTGCCATTATTATCGAAATAGCGAACGATACTTTCATACTGAGATGGATCTTTCGCTTTTATATTTAGAGAACCACCGAGTGGATTCTCATCGAGCTCATCTAAAGCTTGCAGGGTAAGGTAATCATTGGAGTGTTTTTCTTTGAATTCTGCTAAAGCTTGCTCCTCTGATGTATAAGTAATATCTCTGACTTCTGGCAAATTTTTAAGAGTATCTTGGATTCCTAATATCGATGACTCTTCCGTATCAGGAACGAAATAAACAGTGACATCAACTTTCTCTTTTATGTCATTGAGTGATGAATTTAAAGCCGCTTGTATGAATATAAGTGAGGTAATAACAAAAAGAGTTATCGTCATTATGAGTATGCTTGCGATGGAAGTGAAACCGCTTCGCGTAAAATTACGATAACCAGAAACTATTACTCTTTTCAACTTAGTGAAAAACATACGATTATTATAGCATATATTTACCGTCCTTATCATCACGCACAACACGACCATTTTCCAAGGTTATAACGCGTTTTTTCACTTGGTCTACTACTTGCCTATTGTGAGTAGTGAGGATGACAGTAGTGCCAAGGTCATTGATCTTTTTCAAAATATTTACAACTTCATTCGTATTTATAGGGTCCAAATTGCCTGTCGGCTCATCGGCGATAATGAGGTTGGGCTGAGTTATTATCGCTCGAGCTATCGCAAGGCGTTGCTTTTCCCCTCCGGAGAGCTGATGTGGGAACAAATGTGCCTTTGCAGTAAGGTCTACTAATTCAAGAACATGAGGAACATCACGAAGAATCTCTTTTTCATCTTTTTCTATAGCTTCCATAGCGAAAGCGATATTTTCGTACGCAGTTTTATTTGCAAGAAGTCGAAAATCTTGGAAGACAACGCCTATCTTTCGACGAAAATCAGTTAGCTTCTTATTTGAAAGTTTGTGAATGTCTGTGGATTCGAAAAATACAGTCCCATCTGTGGGTGATTCTTCGGCTAAGATTAATTTGGTGAGAGTTGTCTTCCCTGCTCCAGAGTGGCCCACAATTGCCACAAATTCTCCCTGTGTGATTGAAATGTTAATATCTTCTAAAGATATACTGTTTGAGTATTTTTTTGTAACATTATTAAAATAAATCATTATACCTGTCTATTGTAACTAAAAAAATAAAAAATAACAAATGCAATAAATATTCATTATTATAACTCTATATTATATAGCAAAAGTACCCTTCCAGAAATAAATTCTAAAAGGGTACAAATAAAAAATTAAATTGTCTGACGAACCGAGCTATCCTCATCATAAAAGCGATGATCCCAACCATGGATTTTCGGCTTGTCGAGCCAGCGAACAAACACAGCATCATTTAACTCAGAAATTGAACTACTACATATACACAATGAACTTTCATCAATATGTTTCCCTATTTCTAGAAAAACAAATATATCAAGAATATTATATTCAGTAAATGTTGTGCCTGTAATACCCATATCACGAGATACCTCAGATGAAATGTTTGGATATTCAACTTTACATTCAAAATTTGGTTTGCAACAGAAAACACTTCTGTAGGGAGATATATCCCGAATATTTGCAGGATTTATACCTTCGTATTTGTTCTTTACCCCTTCTTTAAATAATGAAAGTTTCTGCTGCCATGAGCGTAGTGGTCCAACTCTATCACGTTTTGGGATCACAATTGGCCAATCGTATCCGGGTTTCCAGTTTTGAATTTTATGATTATTCAAATCAATTGAAATACTGGAGTCAATTTGTTTCCAAATTTTTACCCATTTTTCCCATCTGTTTAGAACATATTCAGGAATTGCAATTTCGTTATGTTGTATCATTTGAGTGTTCTCTTTCACAAGAGCACTGATGATACGCCTTTTCATTGCATCTTCAGGCATTTGATTGAGCGTGTCTATTTGTTCTTTTGTGAACCCATAGGTTTGCATTGTGTAAGCAGTCATGCCTACTACTTTCTGTGAAGCCCGTGCGTGTGCTACGCTTGAAACTTCGGTTTTCTTTTCTGACATTTTTATAATTTTTAAATAATTATTGGCTTCTTAGAAAATCCAAGTTTAGCCATATTCGTGTATGTTATATCACACAAAATGTATAAAAGTCAAAAATTAGAGGTATAAAATATAACTTATTACTAAAGAAGATTAAAGCGTTTTTTCTGCTTCAATAAAGGGGTCAATCTGACCATCTAAAAGCACAGAGTCAACATCACGAATTTCCACATCTGTGCGGTGATCTTTCACCATTTTATACGGATGAAGGACATATGAGCGGATTTGGCTTCCCCACTCTATCTCCATAGTCTTTGTAGTAGACATTCCAGCTTTTTCTTTCTCTCTATCTTCTTCCCTTTTCTTATAAAGCTTACCTTTAAGTATTTCGAGTGCACGAATACGGTTCTGCTCTTGAGAACGCTCAGTGGTGACATGGATAGATATGCCAGTAGGAACATGGATTAAGCGAACTGCTGTCTCGCGCTTGTTCACATTTTGCCCGCCTGGACCTCCAGATTTTGAAAATTCAACCTTTATATCTTCGGGAGGCACTTCTATCGCACTATCATTAACTTCTATTTTTGGAACCACTTCCACTAAAGAGAAAGATGTATGTCGAAGTGACTTCGCATTGAAAGGAGAAATGCGCACAAGGCGATGAACTCCTGATTCGTTCTTTAATAATCCGTAAGAATTCTTACCTACGACTTCTATGGAGATATTGCGATACCCGCCTAGGTCATTCTTGTTCTCGTGGATTAAAGTGTAATTCCAATTTTTACTTTCTATGTACTTCACATACATACGAAGTAACATTGAAGAGAAGTCCTCCGCATCATCACCCCCTGCCCCTGAAAGAATAGAAAGTATGCAATTCCCTTTGTCGTATTTCTCTGCGCCCAAAAGTTCATCTTTTAAAGCAGATATTTTCTTTATTGTGGCTTGAGCTTTCACTTTATCTTCCCAGAAATTACCTTGAGCCATTTCCCCTTCAAGTTTTTCTATCTCTTTCTTTATTTCTTCAGTATCTTTTTGCATAAAATAAAATAATTAATAATGGAGCCGATGGTCAGGATTGAACTGACGACCCCGTCTTTACGAAAGACGTGCTCTACCAACTGAGCTACATCGGCTAACCCTTGAGCCGTCAGTGAGAATCTCTCCTTACAGGAGCAGTACACCTTTTCGGTATATTCGGAATAGTAATTCCTCATATACATCGAAAAGCTTTCCGATTCTCACGCTAAAAGATACTCAAGTATCTTTTGAGCCGTCAGTGAGAATCGGACTCACGCTCTCTCCCTTACCAAGGGAGTGCTTTGCCACTAAGCTATGACGGCCAAACAACTTAACCAATAGTACTATAACTAATTCATATTTTCAATTTGCAAAATATGAATTTTTTAGTATAATGGCTAAACTACATATATAAGGAGAAAATGTCTCTTTAATTAGTTATACAGCGGGATAGAGAAATGGTATCTCGTAAGGCTCATAACCTTAAGACCTTGGTTCGATTCCAAGTCCCGCAACAATAGGCAAGTGACATGCCAAATGTCTCCTGCTTAGATAAGTTAAATTGCTTTAAAGTGGCTATTCGGCTAAAGCCTCATATCGCCACCATTGCTATGCGACAGTGGTAACACTCTCGACAAAAAGCAAAGCAGTTTGCTTTTTGTCGGTGTAGCTCAGCTGGTTAGAGCGTGGGACTCATAAGCCCAAGGTCGGAGGTTCGAGCCCTCCCACCGACACAGTCGTGGAGCAAGTAAACTGCGAAGCTTACACGATAAGTTGCAAGGATTTTTATATTAGGTTAGTATTAATGAGAATAATTTGCAGTCGTAGCTCAACTGGTTAGAGCACCCGCCTGTCACGTGGGAGGTTGAGGGTTCAAGTCCCTTCGACTGCGCAAGTATAAAAATCACTCTTTATGAGTGATTTTTATTTGTGCAGACGAGAAGCCAACTGCTTGGCTTCGTGAGGGATCTTGAAAGATTTTTCGTTGTTGAGCTTGCGAAACCGAAAAATACCAGCGACCGTGAGGAGAAAGTCCCTACTCTTTTTTATTTGACATTATCTCTATTTAGGAATAAACTAAGCAAAAGTTGTTTAACCTAAAATTTAATAAGATGAGAAGATTGATACTCCGAATAATCACAGAAGAGCATCATCGGAGAGCCCGTTCTCTTATGGGTACAGAAGCGCCATCTAATATTTCTTACTTAAAAGGTAAAATCCATAAGGCATGGCACGTATTAGTTGGGAACATGAATGCTCTCCAAATATGTGATTTTTTAAATCACATAGAATTCAAACCGGAAAATATCAATATTACTTGTGTTTTCATTAATGGAACTCCAGTAATTTTGAAAGGGAAAAACAATTCCAAAAACCCGACAAAAATCCGCCGGGCATGGGAAACTTTATTTAAAGGACTCGAATTTAAAGATGCAATAGCTTATATTAACAATCAGCTACTTGACCCTAGCTACCATCTTTATTTAGAAGAGATTAAAAAATAAATATATTCAAAAACAAAAAAGGAAGCAATTGCTTCCTTTTTTATATTATCCCCAATTCTTCAAAGAAGTTTTGGAATAATTTTATAGTTTTACGTGCTTCAATCTGACTTAATGGAAAATCAGAACCATCGTGTGCTATCAAGTTACGAACCAAGTGAGCATCCCAAGCATCTTGCACACTTCTGTACCCGCTTCCTCGAGCTCCTTCCAGAAGTTCACTAACAGTTTCGCCGGACAAACCTTGCTCCTTTAAAACATCTTCCATCATTGAGTCAGCTTCTATTATTGCTACTCTCCAATCCGATTCATTTGGACTTTCTACTAAGGTAAGTATATAGTGCCACTTTGGATTGGCGTTGCGTTCCCTTTCTTTCTCTTTCAAAAGTGCTTTATGTATCTCGTGGTCAATTTCTTCTTTGTCATATATCTGTATTTCAACTAATCGAACTAAAGAAAATATAATAATTGCTATACAAACAATAGATAAAAGAGCGGATATTACTCCAATCGTAGACCATGTTTCAGGGTTAGTAAGAAAGTCGATGATAGGCTTGCTATATTCTACAATCTTACTAAACACGAATTCCATATTTAAGTAAGTAGGTGTAAAAAGTGGTTTATCTATAACTGATTGTATGCCTGTTTGCTCCATAATTATATTACATATATTATACCCTTTAGTAGGTTTTTTTCAAAAATTCTAACACGAATTTATACTAGTTTTTCAAAATCTTTCCCAATTGTGAAAAGGATGTCTTCTCTTAAGAATGGTGAGGTGAACTGTAACCCAAATGGCAAGCCATCTTTATTGTACCCAGATGGCACAGATATTGAACACAAGTCTGCTAAGTTTGCTGGAGCAGAAAAGATGTCACATAAGTACATTGAAATAGGATCATTTAATTTCTCTCCTAATTTAAAAGGTAAAAATGGAACTGTTGGAGTAATAAAAGCGTCTAGATTTAACTCTTTATACATACCCAATAATTCATCCTTTATAATTTTTCGTACTTTTACAGCAGTGTTGTAGTAAGCATCATAATAACCGTGAGATAAAATATAAGTTCCTAGTAGGATTCTTCTGCGAGCTTCTTTCCCGAAACCTTTACCTCTGCTCTTCATATAAACATCTAATAGATTATTACCTTCTACAGATAAACCATATCGTATACCATCATAGCGAGCCAAATTACTTGAAACCTCAGCAGGCATCACAATATAATAAACTGCGAGTGAATACTTAATTGAAGGTAAAGAAACATCTATAATTTCATATCCAGCTTTTTTTAATTTTTCACAACTTTCATTGAAGTTTTTTAGAACATCAGGATCAATTCCCCCTCCTTCTAAAAACTCTCGAGGAACTCCAATTCTTTTCTTGAGAGGTAATTTCTCTATATTTCTTAATTCATCTTTTATAGAAGTACTGTCTTTTTTATCAAATCCATTTATTATATTAAAAATAGTTTCTGCTTCTTCTACGGTTTTAGCCAAAGGACCAACCTGGTCAAGAGAGCTACCCATAGCAATAATTCCAGAACGAGAAACTGCTCCATAAGTCGGCTTTAGCCCCACAAGCCCACAGAAAGATGCCGGCTGACGAACAGAACCGCACGTTTCCGTACCTAAAGCTACCAATGCCATATTTGCCCGAACAGCACTTGCAGAGCCCCCTGAAGAGCCCCCAGGCACACGGGTAGTATCGATTGGGTTTCTAGTATTCCCGTAAGCACTTGTCTCTGTGGAGGAGCCCATAGCGAATTCGTCCATATTGGTTCTACCAATGAAAACTACTCCCTCTTTTTTCAACTTCTCTACAACAAAAGAATCGTAAGTTGCTTTATAATTCTCTAAAATCTTAGAAGAAGCAGAAGCAATGTGCCCTTCAAATAATATATTATCTTTCAAAGCCATAGGGATACCAGTCATGAGAGTAGCAGTACCATTTCGGAACATTTCCTCGGCAATCTTGGCTTGGTCTAGAACATCATTAAAAACTTCTAAATATGCATTTATTTCTCCATTTTTTTCTTTAATGACCTTTAAATATTCATTCACTAAATCAGTAACAGTGTATTCACCATTCTTAAGTGACTCGTGCGCTTTTTTTATTGTAAGATTTTCTAAATCAATCATAATATTTGTTTAACTTTCAAGTATCCGTCTTCCGTTTTGGGTGTTTCTTGTAAAATTTTGTCTGTATATTCACCAGGTTTATTTACTGCAATATCTTCTCTCATAACATTGTGCATCATATCGCCTTCTGATTTTTTATCTATAAATGTATTCTCGTTGAGCTTCAAAGCTTCTTGAACCTGTCCAACATAAGCTAAAATATGGTCAAAATCTTTTGCGATTGTGGCCATTTCATCTTCACTCATCTCTATACGAGCTAAATCCGCTAGCTTTTTTACATCTTCTACCTTCATAATTTTAGAATAGCATATTTATAACATTTTCAAAAACTCATCTTCTTTAAGAATTTTCACCCCTAATTTTTTTGCATCAGTATATTTACTTCCGGGGTTCTCCCCTGCCACCACATAACTAGTCTTTGAAGACACACTAGAAGATACACTTCCTCCATTCTCAATGATCTTTTTCTTGGCTTCTTCGCGAGCCATAGTAGAAAGTGTACCCGTAATTACAAAAGTTTTACCTGATAATTTGCTATTCTTAATTTCTTCATGGTGAACATTCACTCCATTTTTAATAAGTTTGTTTATTAAATTAATATTTGCTTTATCTCGAAAGAATTTATAAATACTTTCTGAGACAACTGGCCCAATATTTTCTAAATTGTTTATTTCTTCTATTCCAGCTTTCATTATTTTCTCTAATGAACCGAAATGATTTGCCACATCTCGTGCAGTTTGCTCCCCCACATGAACAATACCAAGCGCATATATAAATCGCCAAAGTGGAATTCTTTTATGTTCTGAAATTGAATTAATAATATTTTCAGCTGATTTATCTCCAAAGCGTTCAAGACCCGAAAGGTCTGCTTTCTCTAAAGTAAATAAATCCGATGGGTCACTAACCAACCCTTCGTCTTTTAATCTATCTAAAATTTTCGGACCTATTTCATATATTTCAAATATATTTACAAAATGTTGTAGACCTCTTCTGTTACGAGCTGGGCAATCTTTATTCGTGCAGTAAAATGCCACAGAAGTGGTGGTCAGGCTCCTCAAGGACTTACCTCTCTCCACTTCGTTACGCGAGGAAAGACCTTTCCCGCCTGATCCAGCTTTTCTTTGTTCAACTTTTGCTCCACATACTGGGCAAGTCGCTGGCATTTTAAATTTCTTTTCTTTACCTGTTCGCATTTTAGTTAATGTTTCTACAACTTCAGGGATAACATCCCCTGCCTTTTGGATAACAATAGTGTCTCCTACCCGTACATCTAGACGATCTATTTGATCCATATTGTGAAGTGTCGCTTTTGAAACAGTCGATCCAGCCACAAGTGTAGGATTAAAATGTGCCACTGGGGTTAATACTCCCGTTCTACCCACACTTACAGAAATATCTTTCACTATTGTGGTAGCTCTTTCTGCCTGATATTTATAAGCCAACATATAACGGGGAGCTTTGCCTACAACCCCTAGGATTTCTTGTAAATCGAGTTCGTCTATTGAAATAACCATCCCATCAGTTCCATATGGTAACTTAGGTCTGATTTTTTCTATTTCCTCAATAAAAGAAAAAGCTTCTTTTAGATTTTCTGCTTTTGTTTCATAAGGTGTCATCTGAAATCCTAATTTACGTAAAAGATTATGTTTCTCTGAGTGATTTTTAATTGTTAATTCTTTCCCATCAGTTTTTATTTGGGCAATATCCCAAGCAAAAAAATCAAGATTACGTTCTTTTACAATATTTGGATCAAGTTGACGCAAACTTCCAGCAGCCGCATTACGTGTATTTGCAAATAACTGTTTACCTTCTTTTTCTTGTGCTTTATTTAAAGCAATCCAAGATCTCTTCGGCATAACTACTTCTCCACGAACTTCAATAAACGGAGGATACGGGGCTTTTAGTTTTAATGGAACAGTCATAATCATTTTCAAATTTTCTGTCACATCTTCTCCTATAAACCCATCTCCGCGAGTAGAGCCTTCTACGAAAACTCCATCTTTGTATATAAGTGAAGCAGATAATCCATCTAATTTTAATTCACAAAAGAAAGAATGTTTTTTGTTTATTAATTTAGAAATCCGTGTATCCCAATCTGTAACTTCTTCGAAAGAAAAAGCATCATTAAGAGAAAGCATTCTTACCTCATGCTTAACTTTTTCAAACTTATCTAAGGCCTTGCCCCCTACTCTATTTTCAGGTGCATCTGGATCAATAAATTCTGGATATTTTTCTAGAATAGATTTCAATTCGTTATTTAAAGAATCATAAACATCATCTGTGACCCCTGGATCATCTTTTACATGATATAAATGTCTTAACCGAGAAATCTCTTCCCGAAGTTTTTGTATTCGGTTTTTTATATCTTTATTATTCATCCCAGTACTAAAAATTTTAAATTTATAATATTACCCTTACTCCCCGTAATCTAAATTTTAGTACGGGACAAGTAAAATAAACTATTCTTCGTAGTTAATTTCAATTTCACGCTCAACAGTTCTTAGATTATTCACATTACATATATTATACCCTTTTGCTGATATTGTCGTCTGGATAGTAGGAGTTGAAGCTCCTGTAAAATAACCATTTAATTCTTGAATTTCTGGAGTACTTAAAGCTCTATTCCAAATCATTACTTCATCTATAGTTCCATCCCAATAAGAATTCACAGTAGCATTTGAGCGTCTTCCGATATTTACATTGCTGGAATTGTTATACTGACTTGCCGGAACACCTGTAGTAAGCTCATTATCTAAAACACCATTGACATAGATTCTTAAACCTACTGATGGTTCATATACGCCTACTACGTGCACTAATTCACCTATATAGTCAGATGGTGCCGCATTTGATTCTATCCATACTATATCTGACGATGAAGAAGAAACCATGAAAGCAAAGGCGTCACTACTTTCAATATTCAAACTCCATCCATTCGAAGCATTTAATTTTGATACAATTCTTCTGTTGTCTACACTATCAATGTAAACCCAAGCAGAGGCAGTCATTGCTCCAGTAAGGCCTAGTGATGCCGGATTACCAATATCTATATAATCGCTACTTCCGTTAAAATCATAACAATTAGAGGTTGCACATCTTGCACTAGTCCCAGTAGCTCCGTATATTGTCCCATCATTAGATCCAACAGAATCAGAAGCATCCCCCTCAAACTTCCACCAAGATAATAAGTTTGTCTGCCAAGAAGGAGAACCTGAAGTATTGGTCTTTGTAACATCAATTCTAAAACAAGGATTTAATGAATTACTATCTCCTGAAACAGGATAAATAGTATAATCCCCATTGCCTGTTGGAGTAGAAACGACCATATTGGACCCTCCACAATTAAACGTACCTGTTGTAAAAATATTTGGCGGAGTTTTAAGAGATTCTATCCTGTCTGCATATAAAGCACAATCCCCCGCAGTGTCTGCCTCATAAAAAGCTGATTGTGAATCTTTTGCAAGAGAAGAAAGAATTAACTGTTTGTAGGCTACATTTGTAAGACCCGCAGTAATCACAGAGATCGCACTCACAATGATAACTGTGAACAAAATTGCGTAACCTTTATTCCCTTTATTTTTTGCAATAATTTTTTTCATAATTAATTATGATTGCCATTTCATCATAGAAGTAGATAGCGACCTTGTTTTAGTTAAACTACCATTTTTCCAGGAAATTGTTACTACAATTTTTAACTCATCTCCAACTTGGGTAATTACAATTTTCCTCTGAAAGTCAGTTTTTACTTTACCTGAATTACCCATCCCATCATCGCTTACATAAAAAGGTGTACTATTAGCATTTTCGTCATAATATAAATACGGGCAACCATCTAAAGAAGAACATTCTACAGGTGTGACAGTTGGACTTAATATATCAAAGTAGCACCCTGTATCTTCATTTGAACAATTAGTATATTTATTCACAAAAGTACTCCACGCTGTATCTATACTTTGAGTATTTTGAAGAAAGACAGTTGTATCGCGGTCATTTCTGATGTAGTCTATAACCTCTTGAAGTAAGTAACTAGTAGTAATTTCATCTCTTGCATATCTTGCTGCAAATAAACTATTCGCAACAACAGTCATCATACTGACAATAGTAAATGTAAGTATCATAACTGCAAACATTGTTTCTACTAGAGTGAATCCCTTATTATTTTTTATTATTTTTATTTTCATATTAGAAATTACGTTGAGAAGCTAAAGTTTGAATAGAAAACGACACAGGAACCTCTTTCACTAAGACAGATCCTTTTACAATAATATAGACACTAGCTTGGGTATTATCATTATTATTAGAACCATTTACAAAGAATTTTAATTTTTCTATATCAACATCGGGTGAAACAATATCAACACAACCATTAATATCGCATCGTTGTAGAGAGTGAGTGTTACGTTCATCATTACGGGAAGTTAGCCTATATCCTACTCGTGAAGTGGTAGTTTGCTGAGGAACAAAAGCTACAAATGTTTCCCCTGTCGGACAATCCATACTATCTTCTAAATGAGAATCCATACTTATACCGGCTGAAGTATCCACACAATAATAATTTGTACCCATTCTTATAGATCTTGTCATACTTTCCATAGCAAAATTCACGTTGTCCATAGCAAAGCGCAATGCTCTTGAATTCTTACCTGCATCTAATAGAACAAAAAGGGAGCTCATAGAACCAAGCATTATTACAACAAAGATAGATGTAGCAACCATTAGTTCTATCAGAGTAAACCCGTTATTATTATTTTTTGTATTTTGTAATTTCATATTAAGAAGATACGCTTATTTGCCCATTATTGGAAATATTTATTATTTTAAAAGTACTAGGATTTGCATCTGGAGATATCTTTATCTTCATATTATATATAGTAGAAGCACTACAAGAACCTGTGCCATTTACACGGTAACAAAAATAAGGTTCAGGGTTAGGACGTTTAAATATTAAATCTACAGTAGAAGTAGAAGATATCAGAGTGGAATCATTTACATATATTTCTGTTATTTTATCTAAACTTGTAATACTTAATAGTTCAAGACACTCATTACTAGCAGACGGACTACCACAGACATTAGAAGAATTATCGTACCTATTATTACCACTTATATCTGCAAATAAAATAAATGATTTATTAGATCCAGAGTATATAGAAGCACTAGGATTAGCAGTAAAATGAACTCCGTATCCATCAGTGAACATTCCACTTGTCCCACGAACACCAATAGCATATCCTTGAGCTCGACGTACAGCCAGAGCAATATCGTCGGCTAAATTCTGAATTGATAAAGATGAATTGAATTTACCGTAACTGAAAACAGTAATCCCCGATATGATCACAAAAATAGATAGCACAACTAAGAGCTCGATAAGAGTTACACCTTTATTGTATTTATTTTTATGAAAAACTTTTGACATTTATTATATGCTTAAAAATCTTACTAATGAAAATAAATCAAAACTAAATAAAAATGTAATGAAAGTGCTTATTATAAGGAAAGGAGCAAATGGTATTTCCGTTTTCATATTAATTTTCCTCTTTGATAATATAATTAAAAACAAACTAACTATTGTTCCTACCCAAAATGCTACTATTACTGCAAAAACTCCAGATGATAACCCAAGCATCCAACCGATACCAAGCATAAGCTTACCATCCCCTAACCCCATAAGACGCCCTTTTGAAAATAACCAAATGAGAATGAAAGGAAGAGCAATTGCTGGACCTGCAATTAAATTAGATAAAGAAGGTAGTATAAAAGTATGACCTACTGGAGAGTAATTTATGAATATTGAAAATAAAGAAAGAATGATGAAAGAATATGATAACTTATCTGGGATAATCTTATGTTTTAAATCGTAAACAGAAATAACAATAAGAAGAGAAAAAATGAGCATAAATAATATTACTTGTAACATATATTCACTGTAAGAGGAATATAAAATGGGCATGAATTTGAACACTATAAATGCAAAAACAAATCCAGTTATGATTTCAACCAGAGGGTACTGATGGGAGATTCTACTTGCGCAACGACGACATTTGCCATTTTGAATAAGGAAACTAAAAACTGGAATTAGCTCGAACCATCTTAATGTATTATTACAGCTCATACATATAGACCTTCCACTTGTAATTGCTTTACTAGTATTTAACCGAAAGATAACGACATTAAGAAAGCTTCCAATAATAGTTCCAAGTAAGAAAACAAAAATAAAGACAATTATGCTCATATGTTTAATATTATACCATTCGAGTATACAAAAAACCACTTTATAAAGTGGTTTTTTGTACTAAATAAATTTTTAGCAAGTTACATCAGTTGTTGCTGTTAACATAGCAGAGGCAGATGTTTTAGCAGAACCATTAGAATCTACGCAAAAGAAGTTCCCGTCCTTAAGGAGGACTTCTGCAGCCCAACCATTTGCAGTAGAATTGCAAATCCCTAAGGTAGAAGTTGCTGGACCAGCGTTATCTAATGAGACTGTAGCGGAAGAGGAATTTGCTTGAGCTGCAGCTAGGACTCCTGCATTAATCCCTTTAATCGTACCTATTAATCCAGCAGGGTCACATACATTCGTAGCATTTGTACCTCCATCATATCTATTTGAATTTGCATCATAAAATAGCTCTGCTTGGGAGCGAGTATTGGCTAAATTCGACTTAGCTGAAGCAACTGCCCCCTTTGCACGGGCACTATTCAATGATGCAAGTACGACGGACGATAACACTCCTATAATTGCTATGACAACAAGGAGTTCTATCAAAGTAAAACCTTTAATCTTATTCATATTTTAAAAATTATTAATAATATATTATAAAAAGGTTACTGTGCTTTTTTATATATATAATAATAACAATATATTTAAAAAACAACAAGACAACAAAACCACCTTTATATTAAAGTGGTTTTGTTGTCTTTAATATCTAGAATTAACAAGCAGTAGTTGTTGTTGCGGTAAGTTGAACAGCCGCATTTGATTGTGATGCTCCTGTTGAGTCGACACAATAATAACCACCTCCCTTGAGTGGAATTTCTGCTGCCCAAGAAGCTGCAACATCATTACATGTTCCTTCTGTGGCTGTAGTTATTGCATCATTAGCAATTGTAGCAGGTGTAGTATCAGCACTTGATGCTATTGCCCCCAACAAAATAGTGTTAATACCTCCAGCACCAGTACATACGGTCGCATAAGTACTACCACCATCATAGAACAGTTCCGCCTGTACTCGAGAATTTGCCATACCTGATTTTACAGCAGCATCTGCTCCTTTTGTACGAGCACTATTTAAAGATGCTAAAACGACTGATGATAAGATACCGATAATTGCGATAACGACCAATAATTCAATAAGAGTGAAACCTTTGTTTTTATTCATATTTAAAAAATTAATAATAATATTTATAAAAAGATGCTTATGCTTCTTATGTGTATATTATACAAGATAAGCCATATAAAACACAAGAAGAAAAGCCACCCAAAGGTGGCTTTTCTTTCTAATAATTTTTATTATGCTCCACAGTCTCCATCAGCTGTACCAGAATCTGTTCCTGAAATTGATGCCCCAGTACTATCTACACACCAGTTACCACCACCTTTTAGTGTTGCAGACATTGCCCATGCTGATGCTTTCTGTCCTGATGTACCACCAAGAGTACATACAGGGTAAGCTCCTGAAGAATTATATATAGAAGCTACAGCCGCTGTGACAGTTGGATCAGCGAAAACAGTAGTAGCGTCTCCTGTACCTGAAGGACAAGCAGAAGAATCTGGTAGAGTAGCAATAGCAGCAGAACTATAACCACTATTTGTGTCATAGAATAACTCTGCTTGAGCACGCATATTTGCTAGACTTGATTTTGTAGCCGCATCTGCTCCTTTTGTACGAGCACTATTTAATGATGCTAAAACAACTGATGACAAAATACCAATGATTGCAATAACAACCAAGAGTTCGATTAATGTAAAACCTTTATTTTTATTCATAATTTTTTCCGCTTAAGGCGGGTCCGCTTTTCACGGAAATTTTAATAATTTTGTCTTTCTTTGAAAGACACGACCTTATATTTTAATAATACAATTATATCATAAAACCTATTTAAAAATACAATGACATTCTAGTGTGGATATCTTTTAATTAATACCGCCAGCAATATTGTAAATCGGCATCAATATAGACGACAACAGAACACCCACTCCTAGTCCAAGAATGATAATCATTAATGGTTCAATCAAACTTACCATCGTATCAACTGCTTCATTTACTTCACGGCTATAAAAACGACCAAGAGTTTTCAAAATATTCCCCAATGACCCCGTCTCCTCACCCACTTTAATCATCCCAGACATAATAGATGGTATTTCTTTGTGCTTATAAAAAGCATCAGAAAGAGAACTTCCACTTTTCACCGATTCAACAACTTCATTTAATACATTCTCGTAAATACGATTCCCCACTATATTACTTGTAAGTTCTATTGATCTCACAATTGGAATACTTGATGAAAGCATTGTATCCATATTATCGGAAATTCTAGATAAATAAAGTTTACTATATATGTTTTTGAAAATTGGAAGCGTTATCTTTAATCTATCAAAATATAATTTACCTTTAGCGGTAGTAGAATATTTGATTACATATACAATGAAAATTACTATTGCCACAAGCAAAAAGATGCCATAGTTAACAACTAAATCACTGGCTTTCATTATCACTTTTGTAAAGAAAGGAATACTTACACCTGATTCCTTAATAATTAAAGAAAGCTTAGGAATAATGAAAGTAAACATCATCACCATAACAATAACGAAAACTCCAATTACGAAAGCTGGATATATGAGTGCATTCTTTGTCTTTGAAGTTAGTTGATACTGACGATCTAAATAATCCGCCAAGTATGCAAAGGATTGAGTTAGCTTACCTGATTCTTCTCCTGACTTCACCATGTTTACATAAAATTCAGAGAAGACTTCAGGATGTTTCGATAAAGCTACAGAAATATATACTCCACCTTTAATATCTTCAGCAACTTCACTTAATATGTGTGAAAGTATTTTGTTTTCAGTATTCTCAGAAAGTAAATTGAAGGCTTTAAGTGCAGAGACTTGTGATTCAAAGAGTGTTGACATCTGTCTAGACATCATAACTATATCCTTCATTGGTATATTTTTACCGCCAAAGAGAGTTATGTTTAGGATACCCTTTTTCTCTCCACCTTGTTTTATGGAAGATATAATATAACCCCTGCGTTGAATTGCCGCAATAGCCAAATCTTTGGAACTGGCATCTACAGAACCGACTTTTTTCTCACCTGTATTTGTAATTGCTTCGTAATTAAATAACATATATTAAAACATTTGCTCTAAGGCCTTAGGATTAATAGAATACTGATACGCACTTTCTAAGCTTATCTCACCTCTTTGCACTAGGTCGATAAGACATCTGTTCATATCCATCATTCCTTCATGAGAAGACGTCTCAAGGACAGTATCTATCTCATGAGTTCTCTTCTCGCGAATAAGATTTGCAATTGCTTTGTTGTTTATGAGAAGTTCATAAGCTGGTATACGTCCACCTGCTATACGAGGGATAAGACGCTGCGAGAATATTCCAAGTAAACATGCTGCAAGCTGAAGTCGGATTTGGCCCTGCTGTTCTGCGGGGAAAGAGTCAATAATACGGTCTATCGTTTGAGAAGCGTTGTTAGTATGAAGAGTAGACAAAACCAAGTGACCCGTCTCAGCTGCTGTCACAGCAGCAGCAATAGTAGCACTATCACGCATTTCTCCAATAAGAATAACATTTGCATCTTCTCGAAAGACAGCTTTGAGAGCACCCAGGAAACTGTCTGCATCTATACCAATTTCTCGTTGATCTATAATGGATTTATCTGGTTGATATATAAATTCAATAGGGTCTTCTATTGTAATTATATGTGATGTCTGTTCACTGTTTATAGTATTAATCATTGTAGAAAGAGTTGTAGATTTACCTTGCCCTACTGGGCCAACAACCAGGAAGAATCCTTGTTTTTTTCTAGAAAACTCCTTAAGAATTTCTGGTAAATTTAATTCCTCAAATGATTTTGCTTTAGAGACAAGACGAATAGCAATACAAGCCATCCCTCGCTGAATAAAGGCATTCCCTCTTAATTGTACTTGCCCATCTTTTAGATTACTTGAGAAATCAATGTCTTTAGTTTCTTTAAATTTCTTAACTCTCTCAGGACCAACAAGGACATTTAATACGCCCAAAATATCTTGCTCCTTTAGTACTTCTTGGTTTACAAGCATAACTAATTGTCCATTAATACGGATAGCTGGCTTTCTTCCTACTCCTAAATGTAAGTCGGACCCATCTTCATTGATTAAATTTTCTAACAATTCATTTAAAAATTTTTGGTAATCCATATTATTCTTTTATTTTATTAATTATATTAACAACTTTATCAATGACTTCTCCTGGAGTGGTAGATGCTTTGACTATATAACCAGCTACTCCTAAGGATTCTATTTGATTTATTTCCGATGGTTGTCCTCTATTAGAGAGAAAAATGATTGAGGAATCATTGCTTAAATTTTGCTCTCTTATTTTTGCTAATAATTCAAAACCATCCATATGAGGCATTGTAATATCAATGAGGATTATTTCAGGAGAGAAACCTTGTTTGAGTTTTTCTAATGCAGGTAGAGAGCCAAGAGCAGTAGAAACATCAAAATTTGATTTACTAAATTTTAATGCGTACATATCTAAGAGAAAACTGTCATCATCTACAATTAAGATTTTCTTAGGTTCTGTTCCCATACTATTAGTATAACAATAATCGAGGAGCATAAGCAAATAGTTTAATAACTTTTGCTTAATGTCCGAGAGACATTATTATATAGTAATCTATATAATATAATTAAAAATATAATACTAGAACTAGAAGTTATATATTTCTTGGAATGGAATATCTCCTCTTACACTTTTTATTATGGCATCTTCGCGGATAGTGAGCATTCCTCTAGAGCGAGCAAGCTTGTATAACTCTTGTTCTTGTGGCTTCTTAAGAATTAGACTCTGCATTTCTTTATCTATTTTAAACATTTCAAACAAAGCTACACGCCCTGAGAGCCCAGAGGCACTTTCCGGGCAAGGTACAGCTTCATAAATTTTATCCTTTATTTCTAATTTTGATTTATATTCTTGTGGTAAATCTGCAAATTGCTTATCTATCATAGCCCTTGTTGCTTCGTCTATTGGTATTTCGTGTCTAGAATTTGGATGAATTCTACGAGCTAAACGCTGAGCCATACAGAGGATTAAAGTAGGAGCTATGAGGTAAGGATCTATACCCATATCAATAAGACGAGGAATTGCCCCAATAGAATTATTGGTGTGTAGAGTAGATAGAACTAAGTGACCAGTAAGAGCGGCCTGAATGGCAAGTTCGGCTGTTTCTTTATCGCGGATTTCTCCTACTAATATAATATTCGGATCCTGACGAAGAATAGAACGTAAACCATTTGCAAAAGTATAACCAATTTCTGGCATAACTTGTGATTGATTTACTCCATCAATTTTATATTCAATAGGATCTTCCAACGAGACTATATTTTTATCTTCTTTATCAAGCTCACTCAACATTGAGTACAAGGAAGTAGACTTACCTGAACCAGTAGGACCAGTCATTAATATTAATCCGTAAGGACGCTTCATTGCTTCTCGGATAAGAGTTTTGTTCTCTTCTGATAACCCAAGTTCATCGAGTGAACGAATTCCTTTCTGGGAATCGAGAATACGTATTGCTATTTTCTCTCCGTAATAAGCTGGCATAGTGGAAACACGAAAATCTATTTTACGATTATCGATTTTTGCAGAGAATCCACCATCTTGTGGCTTACGCTTTTCATCCAACCTGAGCTTGGAAAGAATTTTTATACGAGCTATTACACCATTGTAAACATTGAGTGGTAAAACTATAGAAGTATAGAGAATGCCATCTACACGAAAACGTACTTTGACTTTTTCACCGGTATTTTCAATGTGAATATCAGAAGCAAGTCCTTCTATAGCACTGCGAAGTATCACTGCCACAATCTTTATAATTGGAGCATCAACAACAATTTTCTCTTCTTCTCCTGGTTTTAAATTATCCGAAGTTTTTAGATTTGACTCTATAACAACTCCTCCATCACCACCTGAAGTACCAGCAATTTCGGAATCCAATTCATTCAAGGCTTGATCCACTTCCATATTTGAATCCCCTTGATACAATTCTATCAACTTATTATAGACAGAAGTTGCTATTAAAAATAATTTAAATGGTTTATTTAATTTTGCTGTAATGAAAGTAAGTGCATCAAGAGCTTGAATATTCTCAGGATCTATAATCCCAACCTCCAAAAAGCTATCCGTCATATTGATAGGGATAAATTTATACATTCGTGCTGCATCTATTGGAATTAATTTTATTACTGATGGAGGAACATCACGAGGATTAACATTTTTTGTTGGAATACCAAAAATTTCTCCTTTTATTTTTAGGATTTTTGCTTCATCAAAATTAAACTCGAGGAGTGCCTGATCTATGCTTCCTTCATATTTTTCTTCTGCTAGTTTGACAACCTTAATTGCTTCGTCTCCATCGAGAATACCATGTTTTACAAGCTCTTCTATGAATACCATGAATTAGTTTGTAGTAAATGAGACTACATCTCCGCAAAGTGACGAACCATTAATCTTTGCGCATGCTTTGTAGAAGTAGTTCGTTTTAGGAGTAAGTCCTAAAACATTTTTAATAAATGTGCCGACAAGTGATTGCTTAACCATTGGGGTAACAGTTCCTAGTTCTAGAGTTGTACCATATTCGAAGTAGGTATCTCTAGCTCCACTTTCATTTATAGTTCCATTAAAGACAACAGTTTTATCTGTGATTTGAGTAGGTTGATCTGTGACAACCTTAGGAAGACCTGCATTAACAGGGAAAGAAACACCCATTGGCGCAAAAGGATTAATTCTTCCAGCACTTACCTTTTCTATTTTTACTGTATTATCTTTCAAACTTGTAAAAGACTTGTTTTGGAATATCGATGTATCTATCTTTATCCTTTTAAGAGAAGCAAGTGTGGTAAGAAATGCTACATCAGATGAGATCTTATCACTTTGAGTAACGATATTATCTGTCTGTTCTACGCCAGTAGAACTTACAAGAGAACTGCCATAGGCAACAGGTAAGATTTCTGTAGAGCTTAAATCATGAGAGAAATATAAATACGCTCCACCTAACATAATGGCGACTGTAGATACTATTAGAAATTTATGATATGTTTTTTTCATGTTATTTACTTTAACCAGTATGTTTCAACTTTTAATGTGTAACTGTATACATTTGGGTCAACAGAAACCCCACCCTCACTTCCACCAGAACCTTGCTGAGGGACTCTAAATGATACAGACTTTATATCGACTAAACGTAAGTTTTGTTCTAATTCTTTTAAGAATGATAGAAATGTCTCATATCTTCCTTCTATAATGAATTCCATAGGGAAAATACCATAAGGAAGATTATCAAGTTCATCATTTTCTGCCATTATTACATTATCTGCTTTATTATCACTCGCAGCATCTTTATTGCTCTCTAAATTCTTTGGATCAAATTTTATATTCCCAATAGGCATTCCGTGTAAGTTGGCAATTTTTTCAATTTCAAGAATTAAATCGATATTGCCAATACTACTAGGCAAAAAGTGAGCCAAGCGATCTTTATCTTCAGCTTTTACTTCCTTGTATACATTTATAAGTGAATCCCTTGTTTTTTGTAATTCGGTGGAATTACTTAATGCGATATTATAAGCAGACACATCTGCTCTAAGTTGCTTTATTTCTCCATAAAGAGGGTCAATGAAAACAAAGAATATGACTAGGGATATTACTATGAATATGATTGAGGAAATTAATTTCATACTATTGTGTAGTTTTATCTAAACCATTTGATAATGTATCCGTAGTAGTGCTTGTACTTGTAGTAGTAGAAGTAGGAATTGTAGTAGTGGAAGGAACTTCTACTGGTTTTGCATCTTCTGCTTTAATACTGTTCTCATAAGAAAGAATTGCTGGATCAACATTAAATTTTAAATTGAAGGTAATATTATTACTTTTATCTTTCATTAAATTAGAAAAGAGAACATTCTTGAAGTAGCGGCCTTTTTGAGTATTAAACATATCGGCCTGAAGAGCGATAGATCTGTAATCACGAGCTATACCTTCTATTTCTACATAGAAACCTTTTTCATTTGTTTGATGCTCAAATTTAGTATATTGAACAGAAGGAATAGTTATCTCCCCTAAAAGTGAAAACAGCGGTGAGAGCACGATATGCTTACTTAGAATAGTTTTCGTAGCTTCTGTACGCTTGTTAAATAATTCAAGCTCATCTATTGTATCCTTTTCGAAACTTTCACGCGTTTTTAAGAGAGTAGAAGAAAGGGTTTCTTGTTGCCCAGTTAAATAAATTTTATATAAAAACAAACCCCCAGATAATAAAATAGAAAAAATAAACAAAAATATGGAAATTATTGAAAAAAGACTTTTAGGCTCTTTATCAGGACCAGCAGAAGTTACTGGTTTCTTGGGAATAAATGATGTTTGAAATGAATTTTCCATAATTACATTTTATAATAATTGTCGCAATGCAAGACCGACTGCAACTGCAAACTCTGGACCACTTACTTCTAAAACTGGACCCAGGAAAGCAGGAGTTTCTGTCTTTGAAAAAGGATTGCTGTAGGAGACCTCTGCTTGGAAATTTTCTTTTGCGGCTTCTAATAACCCTTTCAAAAGAGAACCTCCACCGGTCAAAAAAACCTTACTGATGTTTTCATTATACTTCTTCTCATATGCAAACACAATACTGTTGATATCTGTAAATATGTAATTTATAGATAAACGAACAATTTTCTCTACTCGACTATCAATACTTGCATCCAGACCTACAGACCTTTTAAGTTTTTCTGCCTCTTCAAAAGGAACACTGAGTGATTGAGATATATTCCTACTAATATCGTGAGAACCTCTATTAACCACATGAAATACTCGAACAATACCTGCATTTACTATAGAAATTTTCGTTTTCGATGCTCCAAAATCTATCAAAAGGGTTGGGGCTGTCTCATGGTTAAAAGATGAGCGTATGCTACTGAAAATCTCCATCTCAAATGAATCAGATTGTAAGTCTGTCTTCTTCAAGATATCTTGATATTGAGCCAGAATGTCATTATGTATAGCCACCACAAGAACTTCTATCTTGGTTTTAGCTGTTGTTGTAGCATTGGCACCTTCTATTGATTCTGCTTCTTCTGGAATTACAAACCAATCGAGAGTAACTTCAGTTATAGGAACTGGGATATATTTACGAGCTTCAATTGGAATTATTTTTGATAATTGTGTCTCGTCTACTGTACTAGGTAATGAGATTGTAAAAATCAAACTTGATAATGATGGAATAGATATAACTGCTGACTTAGTAGTAACGTTTGATTCCTTCATAACGTCAATAAGAGCACGAGAGATATCATCGGGCTTTAGATTTGTGACAGCTCCAACATCAAGGTTAGCATAGGGACCCAATGAAAGAACTCCGTATGTTTCAAGGACTGCTTTGCCAGATTTTTTCTTTAGTTGTACTACTTTTATAGAGGATGAGCCGATATCTATACCAAGTGAATCTTTGTTCGATTTATCAGCTTTTAAAACATTTGACAAATTAGCCAATCCTTCAGAAATTATTTTTTTAAGTGAATTGTCCATAATTAACATATTCATTATACCATATATATTGTAAAATAAAGAAATGAAAATGTACTCTTACCTAAAGAAATTTGAGAATTTTGTCTTAGAAATTATATTCCCTACAAAATGCATAGGTTGTGACACAAAGAATGAAATACTGTGCAACAATTGTGTATTTAAAATACGTTTAGCAGAGAGAGAAACTGATAAAAGTATCCTGGCAGTGTTTGATTATAGAGATTTGATTATAAAAAGAGCTATATGGGAATTAAAATATCACCATAAACGATATCTTGGTGAAAAACTTGGACAATTATTATACGAATTCTTAATAGAAGATATCGCAGACATAAAAACATACGTCACAGGCAGAGCTATATATGTAATTCCTGTGCCAATATCAAATAAAAGAACAAAATTTCGCGGATACAACCAAGCTAATGCTATAGCAAAAGGATTTTGTGATGGAGCGGATCGAGGAACTTTCGAATTACAAAATAATATTGTTTACAAGAAGAGAGATACCCTTCCACAAGCAAAAATTACTAACAGAAAAAGGCGTTTAGAAAATGTTCGTGACGTTTTCGGAATAAAAGATAGTGATGTAGTGAAAGGAAGAACTATAATTGTCGTGGATGATGTGACTACAACAGGAGGAACCATAAATGAGATCATGAAAATTCTAAAGAAAGCCGGAGCAAAGAAAGTTATCGGCTTTGCCGTAGCGCATTAAAAAACAGCAATTTCCTCAAGGGATCCCGAGGTAATTGCTGTTTTTTATTTTATATTGTGAGCGGTGTAATCATTGTTCTCTCAATCTTTTCAAAAGTAACAGAGGCATTCCCTGTAGCATTAGAAACAACATAGCCAAGATTTATATTGGATCCTGAGATTGCTTTACTCCAAGTTATGCCACAGTCCCCTATCTCATTTACTTCTGTTACAGTAGTATCGGCTAGGTTAGTAAGTAATACTGTTCCTCTTTCTACTACACTGTTTCTTGATATTGAATAAGTAACCTTCACAGTTAAGTTCTGAACTGTTGTTCCTACTGTTACTGAACCCGATGTGTTATTGTTCCAAGTATATTTTAAATTGTTTTCAAATTCAGGATAAATTATACCTGTGATTTGGATGTTGCGACCAGAGGTTGGATTTACGAATTCATACATTTGATCATAGAACCAGCGTACAGCTGGAGTGCCATAAATATTAGAATACGCAAAACTAAATATCATTGGTTCATAGTTAGTATCACTGGTAGATTGTTTTCTAATAAAATAATTAGAATTTACAATTATTATTTTATTTGATGTTTTTGGATTAATATAAATGCCTTTTGGAGGAATACGGAAACAAACATTACTATTCACAAATTTAAAGTAATAATTTGTTACAAGGGTCGTATTAGTTAAATCTCCAAAATTATCAATACAGCAAGCATTTGCTCCCGTATTAGGGTTTTCTAAAACAGTATTCCTAAATACCGAAAAGTTAATATTTATTGAAGAAATTAATCTGATATTACCATTATAGTAAAGATAAAGTGCTTCAAAATTTTTCAACATTGCTCCTGAAAAAAATAAGAAGTTTAAAGAATTAACAGCTGTATAGCCCATATCATACATTGATTCCTCTACAATAGATATCGATTTACCAGTAGAATACAGATAACATTCTCCTATTTTAAATAATTTACCGTTAGAGTATATGGAAATAGAATTTGTAAAATTAATTCTAACTCTTTCAAAATATACACTTATGTTTATTTCAATTACTAACGAACTAATATTTATTATCGTCTGATTTTCATAAATAGAAGTGCCTGTAGAAGGATAAGTTACACTTAAGGTAGTAGTAGTGTTATGTGTAATTGGGCAATAATGTACACCATCCCATAACATAAAAAATTTCCATTGATTGGTAGACCAAGAACTGGTGTTACCTCCAGAGACAGTATATGTAAGAGGATCATTAGCATCTGCTGAACCCATGGTAAAACCGGAATCAACTTGAACCATAGTCCCAAGGAAAGTAATTGTCTCAGGTCCTCCAATTGAACGAAAAGATGATAGAACAACTAAATCAGATGCGCTAATATCAAATGTTCCTGCCCCCAGAGATATAGTAATAATTACTCCTGAATTAATAGTTTTCTTAATAGTAGACAGTGCCTTTCCAATAGTTAAATACGGAAGTGTTGCACTTCCATCCCCTGTATCATCATTACCAGTCGCAGAGACATATATGGTACGAGAGACAGATTCGGTAAGAAGCTTTTGAGTTCCATCTTCGTTGTGTTCTACAGATAGATAATCGTTTAATATTGTTCCCCACTCGTTGTTATCTTGCCCTACTGTTGGTAAACGTGACATATATTTTAGTTAAATTAATATTAATAATTATATAGTTAACGGTGTAATCATTACTCTTGTAGCATTGTATTTAAGAGTAGCTGCTGTACCTGTGGAAGTGAGAGTGCAAGCTAGACGGATTTCATTGGTATTGAAGTTAACAGCGAATGTGACACCGACGTCTCCTAGAGGAGTACCCTCTTGTAATGTTAGGTTTGTGCCATCATTATTTATTAATAATCGTGCAGTTTCAACTGTTGTTCCCCGAGTTATTGTATAGTCTATGATTATAGATCTATTCTGGAGTTTGTTACCTATTATTACTTGAGTGGTGGTGTTATCGGCAAGGGTTGATGAGAGGCCTTGCTCAAATTCTGGATAAACTATACCGGTAAACTGAACATTCCTACCTGAAGATAAATTTACAAACTCATACATAGGAGAACCAAACCACGAAACATTTACTGTCCCATATATATTTGAATATGAAGCTAACATTTCTATAGGATCAGTGTTGCCTATCACACTGGAATTATAGTTTTGGAAAATATGGTCGCAGTTAACTAGTATCATTTTATCGTATGGGCATATGAATTTATCTATAGTTATTGCCATTCTGGAATATCGGAGTGGCCCTGCACTATTAATAAATTTTGTGTAGACAGTAGATGTGGCCTTAGATGATAAAGAACCCCCTTTATCAACATAAATACAAGAACCATGTTCAACAAAATCATTTTCAAAAACACTATCTTCTATAGTATTGGCAAGAGTATTAATCGCTAGAAGAGGAGTATTTGAAGAATAGTTGAAATAATTATTATTAATAACAACATCAGAACCATTCATTGAAAATTTTGTTCCATCAAAAGAACAACGATATAAACCCACACTTCTTGTTATTTGGTTTTGTGAAGATAAAATTCTTCCTGTAGAGGTAAATTTACAAGTGGTAAATATAATACTATTACCATCAAGAACAGGAGAACCGGCAAAAGAAAAATTAATATATGTAAACTTTAAAGAATACATATTGCTTTCTATTGTAGATATTGTCGTTATTGCTGAAGCGTCAAGAATAGAATCTATTTGATAAATTTCATTACCCGTCCCAGTACCCGCAATACTTAAGGTGGTAGTAGTATTGTGAGTTATTGGATAATAATTGCTTCCAGATTTTAATAAGTAATACCTCCATTGATTAGCACTCCATGAGCCAGTACTTCCCCCAGATACAGAATGGGAAAAGGCATCATTAGCAACAGCTGCCCCCATTGTAAAACCTGATTCAACTAATGAAATTACTCCAGTGAATTCTAATGTTCCCTTCCCTTTGATTGAACTTATTACAGAATAATCATTTTGAGTTATTGTGAAAGTCCCTGCTCCTACATTAATGGTGATAGTAACTCCGGCAATAATCTCTTTTTTTATTGTCGATAACGCCTTTCCAATAGTTAAATATGGTAATAACTCAGATCCATCCCCAGTAGTATCATCACCAGTCGCAGAGACATATATAGTACGAGAAACAGATTCAGTAAGAAGCTTTTGAGTTCCATCTTCGTTATGTTCTACAGATAGATATTCATTTAATACTGTACCCCATGTATTATTGTCTTCTCCTACGATTGGTAAACGTGACATATGTTGTTTATTAGTGAAAAATTAAAGATTAATAAGTTTATTTTAACATATTAATACATAGAAAAGAATGGCAAGAAATATTATTGGCTTTAATGGACATATTCAAAACAAAAACCTGACTAATGTCAGGTTTTAAAAATAAATTTATATAGGACTAATAGCATCCTCTACAATACCTTCTGTTATTTTTATAGAAGCACAGATTGATTTCCATGCAAAAAATAATAAAAGTGGTACACAAACAAAGGCCGGCCATGCAAAAATAGCTTGAAGAGGGAGAGGTAAGAATCTGAAAAAATGTAAAATGAATCCAATAAAGGAAATACCCGAAAGAGCAATATTTGCCCATGTCATCAATGAAAGTGTACTTCCAAGAAGAGAGAAGGCATTGTTCTTATTCATCTTATAAATTAGAAAAACAAAAATTGTGAGGTAAACACCAAGCCCACAGAAATACCAAATTCTGGAATTTACTACCGTATTCTCGCTTTTTACCAGAATAGGAACAAGAACAAATATTACAGAAACCCCCACAAAAATAAACCAGTTTAAAATTATTTTTGTAGTTTTACCCAGATTAAAATGTTTTATTTTCATTTTTTCAGTTTATTTAGATTTATTATTTGGAGAACAATATTACTTTAATCTTAGCACTTGAAGATATACTGTCAATAAAATATGCAGCGATAAAACAATTATAAAAAATATGTTATTATACAGAGTAATTATGACGAAAACAAAAAAGTATTGCCCTGATTGCGGAGGAGCTCAGGTAAATCACAATATTGCATACATATCTATATTACTAACTACTTTAATAGAACCTTGGACAAACTGGATGGGTAAACTTATCCCAGAATCATCTTTTGATTGGCTAGGTCCATTTGTAACAAAGACACTTAAGTTTTTAAAGCTTGGTAAAATTACTTACAAACCAGAAAGTGATGATAGCGGACGCACCAGAGTACTCTGGGAGGAAGCTCTAAGAAGAGGTATAGATATGTATGAATTCAGATTATTCGGAATTGGACATGATATGTTCGTTTCAAATTACAAAGGAGAGAAAAGATTTTTCGATGTTCTCCCTCGTCCTAAAAAATATAATCCAGAAGGACTTGAATGGATGGATAATAAAGGCAAAATGAAAGAACACTTTGAGAAAGAAGGAATAAAGGTAGCCCGCGGAGGAGTGACACATTCTGTACATAAATCATTAAAAATATTCGATTCTTTAAGTAAACCAGTAATTACAAAACCAAATCTGGGCTCACGAAGTCGCCATACTACAACTCATATAAGTGAAAGTGAAGAATTTATTACAGCATTCAAAAAAGCTCGACAACTTTCTCCTTGGGTAATGATAGAAGAAGAACTTTCGGGTTACGTTTTCCGAGGAACATTGATAGGAGGAAAGCTTATAGCAGTCCTTCGCCGTGAGCCAGCTTATGTCATAGGCGATGGCGAACATAACGTCCGTGAGCTTATTGAAATAGAAAATAAAAATCCACTTCGTAATGGAAAAATATTCCACCAATTAAAACTAGACGACGAGGCAAAGAAAGAATTAAAACATTGGGGACGCACAGAAGATACCATTCCTAAAAAAGATGAAATTGTTACTCTTGGTCAAAAGACAAGCCGAGCTGTCGGAGGAGGAATTACAGATATGACCGACATAGTACACGAAGATAATAAAATAATGCTTGAGAAAGTCGCAAGTGTTCTCGATGATCCGCTTATTGGGGTAGACTTCATAATGGATGATGTCTCTGTATCATGGCGTGACCAACCAAAATGCGGAGTTATTGAATGTAATTCCGCACCGTTTATAGACCTTCATCATTTCCCTCTTGTAGGTAAACCTCGTAATGTAGCAAGTGCACTTTGGGATATTATTTACCCTGAATCAAAGATTAGTAGCTAGGTTCTAGTTTTTAGTGATTAGTAAATTAATAAAATACACTAGGCAAAGCCTAGTGTATTTTATTAATTCATGTATTGTTATTTTTTCTAAAACCTAGAACCTAGTTGCTAGAACCTAATTCTTCAGCGCCTCATCAATAGTAAGCTCTGACTCTGGAGCAATATTCACATCGGGCCTTAATTGCGAAATGTGTTTTCTTAATACAATATAATCTCCAAGGAATTTTCTAAATTCTTCTATTCGTGCCTGTTCATTTATTTCTACGAAGTGCGCAACCGGTTTACTCTCAGGAGTATATTCGTAGTGTCCTCTTATTTCCCCATCTTTAAAAACTCGTAAATGATATTGAAAATCAAAACTTTCAAGCTTACGCCAAGAAAGAACTTGCCCATTATCCATCCAAGCTACGAAATGATTACCAAACCCCCATTTTTCATGCAAATGTTTTTCTAAATCTTTCAGTGTTTTACCAGGGGCAAGCCAGCCAATATGATATGGTTGCCTACCTTTTTCGTGCCAAACTAAATGCCATTTCAAGAAGTGACTTTGGAGCCAAGGGAAAATACTGTATAAATGTCTCCAAATGTTTTTCTTTATAATTTGTTTTGTTGTTAAATTAGTGTTATTCATAAATTAGTCTAAATCCCTTTAACTTGCACATATTTCCCGGAAGTAATATAAAAAACATAATTTTCTAATTTTTTTGAAAGAAGAGTAAAAATTAAAATATTTGTGATAATTAATAAAGATACATAAATCCAGTATTTATTAATTCGTAAATCCATACAGCTTATAATAGCACCAAATATCGAAAATTAAAAATAAAAAAACCGCTCAGAGAGAGCGGTTGTTTTAGGGTTTGAGAAAAACTAAGTTTTCAATTTCTTTGCAGTCTTTGTTGTTGATGATTGGGACTCGATTTTACTTCAACACATTTTGTCGCATGAGGCGTAGCCATCAGTCGTTCTTTTGGCATCAGTTTCCCGGTGACAGAACATATGCCGTATGTTTTGTTTTCAATACGGACAAGAGCTGCCTTGAGATTCTGGATTAAATTACTCTGACTAAGAGCTAATTTACTATTTTCTTCTTTTGACATTGTGTTGTTCCCCTCCTCAAGAACTTTGAATGTGGGAGAGGTGTCTTCTGTTCCGTTACCAGCACTGTTGCTTAATGACCCCATAAGATCATTAAGGGTAAACTGTGCTATCTCCATTTTACGGAGAATGTTTAGACGGAATTCATTAAGCTCCTCATCTGAAAATCTAGTTCTGGAACTAGCAACTGCAACTTCTACTGTAACGTTGTTCATGTTTCTTAGTTTTTAAAATTGATAGAACATTCTATTCGACCTTAATTATACACCTTTTATATGAGTTGTCAATGATATAAAAAGATTTTAAATATGCGGAGGCGGTGAGAACTTGAGTACACTTTTCGCCTATTACATAGGCAGGTACTTTTCTGGTTTTGAAACAAAACACAGAAAAGTCTTTCGAATCTCACCCGAAAGAGAAGCAGTTCTCTTTCTCGCCCGCAAAAAGAAAAACACTTTCGGATTTTCTTGTTTTTGCGGAGGCGGTGAGATTCGAACTCACGGTACCGGTTAAGGTACGACGGTTTAGTAAACCGTTGATTTAAACCACTCATCCACGCCTCCTCGTTTCACTCGTTTATGTCTCCCATATTAGCATATTTATTCATAAATAAAAATTTAATTTTTACGTTCAAATATGCTAAGGTAAAAGTGTACTGGAGCCGTGTCGGAGTGGTCTAACGTACCTCTTTGCTAAAGAGGCAGGGAGTAAAATCCCTCGCTGGTTCGAATCCAGCCGGTTCCGCATATTAAAATGTCCTCTTTGGAGGATTTTTTAATATACGGAACCAAGCTTTTGTACTTCGCAAGGAGGAATAATCAATTCTATTAAATCTAAATCTATTTTGGTATAATTTACATATGAAATCCATGAAGGGTTTTACTTTAATTGAATTATTGGTAGTTATTGCTATTATCGGAATACTTTCGACTGTTGTTATTTCTAATCTAAATGCAGCAAGAGTAAAATCTCGGGACGCTGTACGAAAAGCAGATATGAGAACTATATATACAATGCTCGTGCAATATCAAAATGAATATGGAGGAATTCCAAGGACTAGCGTCTATGGTGATTCAAATACAGGGGGTTGGGATTTCAGTTCTCAACCGTCAGCAGCTCCAACTTTTATGAACTTTTTAGTGACAAGTGGTATAACATCAAGGGTTCCTATAGACCCTGTAAATGATAGACTAGAAAGTAGTACAACAGGATATGCATATAGATATTATTGTTATAATGGAATAGGCCTTGCTATTGGATACACAAGCGAATTAACTGGTAACGTAGTTTATTATCCATTTTATCAAGAATCGGGGTGGACTTGTTTATAAACAATAAAACCCTCAACTGAGGGTTTTATTGTATTTAATATTCAAAGATTAAGCAGCATTATCTTCTTCTAAATCTTGTAGATTTTTTTCTCTGAAAGCTTCAGGATCTTTATGCTCTTCACTAAGTGAAAAAGTAGCCTTTTTATCTTGCTCCACCTCGGACAAGATTTGGTCTATCTGCTCTTTTGTTTCTTTTATAATTTTATCTGTGTAAGGTTCGTACTCACCACTTTTCATAGCTTCTTCATTAAACCCTTGTATAGAACCTGTCTTATATTTTTCTTCAGGGTTTATTCCTTGTTTATTCTCGACATATTTTGTTGCTTCAAAAAACTTCTTCTTTTCTTCTTCGTTTTTAAAATTTGGTAATTTTTCCATATTGGGGTAATTCTACCATAACAAAGTAGAAACGTGCAATAAAACAAAAAGCTGGTCTGATTTATAAATCAGACCAGCAATTAATTTCATTCAATGAACACAGGAGTTCCTACCGGTGCTAGAGTATAAAAAACAGGAGCAATAGTAGAACTAATTCGAATGCAACCATGAGAAGCCGGCTTACCTAGATTTCTTTCATAGGATTTATCTTTTAAGCCATGAATACCGATGCGTTCATCCGGAGTTAAGCAATTCCAGAAAGTCATTGTCCCGCCATAAGCTTTTGATAGTCGAGAGAGTCTTTTTTTAGAAATTTTAAACTCTCCTCGAGGAGTCGAATTCTTATATCTTCCGCTAGAAATTTTTGTTTGCAAAGCTATCTTAAAGGTGTCTGTAAAATCCAAGACAATTAATTCTTGTTTCGGAATACTTACAATCACAACCTTCTGTAAACCAGAAGAATTTAAAGATAAATACTTTTCAACTTTTAAAGTATCATCTCTAAAAAATTCTTGGAGAAACATACGATTATTCAGCTGTAATACAACTTTATCGTTAAGCATTGGATCCAGCTGAGTTGCAACCTCTAAATTGAGCGGAATGAAAAATGGAAGAAAAACAATCATAAACAACCTAGTTACAGTTTTTTTCATACTCTTATCTTTTTAAGAACAAGTTTGAGATTTATATTACCTCAAATCTACTAAAAAGCAAGGTGGAGTTTTGGGGACTTTCTTGCCCTAATTATATATAGTGTAGTATAATAAAGATACATGAAAAAAGTATTAATAGTAGAAGATGATAGTTTTCTGCAAGGGCTTGAGGCAAATAAGCTTGAGAAGAAATCTTTCAAAGTGATTACTGCTTCAACAGGAGAAGAAGGCTTAAATAAAATAAACGAGCCTGATATAGATTTAGTTTTACTTGACTTAATGCTTCCTAATTTCGATGGCTTTGAGATTCTTAAAAAAGTTAGAACAACTGAAAAAACAAAAGATATACCTGTTATTGTATTCTCGAACTTATCTGAAGATAGTGCTATAACCAAATCAAGAGAACTGGGGGCTACAGACTTTATGATTAAATCAAATTTTACACTAGACGAACTCGTAGAACGAATCAACTCAATTCTTAAATAAATCCACATAAAGTGGATTTATTGGTATTTTAAGTATGAAAGAACTTACCAAAACAGAGACTATCATTTTACTTATTATCTTCATAGCTATCGGCGGATTAATTCTCTATGGAGAAAACAGAATTAATAATTTTTCTCCCCTTGATTATGTATTTAAATGACAATATTGAATCTCATTTTCGGTTAGATATAAATTCCAAAAAAGCTCTCTCTAAACTCGGATTAAATAAAATTTCCGATTTGTTATACTATTTCCCTTCTCGTTACACTAGTATTAGTGAATTTCGCCACATCAATACTCTTAAAGACGGAGACCAAGCCACAATTGTGGGAGTTATTTCAAATTTAAAAACAAAAAAAGGTTTTCGAAGCAAGATTCCTATGGGTCAGGCTACGATTACAGATCTGACTGGGAAAATAAATATTGTGTGGTTTCATCAACCGTATCTAGCAAAAATGCTTAAGGAAGGAACGACAGTAAGAGTGACAGGTAAAGTATCTGAAAGCAAGAGCTATGGATTAACTCTTACAAACCCAGAAATAAACAAAGAGGACATATTGCCTATTGATCTAAACGATTCACTATTCAAACAAAAAGAAGAACTAGGAAATCATTACGGTTTCCCTGTTTACCCTGAATCTAAAGGTGTCTCTTCTAAATGGATTTATCATACAATTGGGAAAATTCTAAAAAATGAAGAAGTTAAAAATATTGAAGATTATTTAAATAAAGATATTTTAGAAAAATATAAACTGCCAAGTTTATATGCCGCCCTTGTCTGGATACACAGACCCGAGAAGAAAGAGCATGCCGAGATTGCTAGGAAAAGATTCGCCTTCGAAGAAGTTTTCTTCATCCAGCTTGCTCGCCAACAAGAAAGAAAAAAATTCGATAAATTATTTTCTTATAAACTTACAGTTAAAGATAACGATATAAAAGATTTCGTATCGCGTTTCCCTTTTGCTCCTACACAAGCTCAAGAAAATGCAATAAAAACAATTTTGGAAGATCTTAAAAAAGATAAACCAATGTCTCGACTTGTCGAAGGAGACGTAGGTAGTGGGAAAACATTTGTTGCTGCGACTGTTTCTTATGCAGTGATTAAGAATAGACCAGTGGGTCAAGATTTCGGCAATTTGCAAGTGGCTTATATGGCTCCAACAGAAGTTCTCGCCACTCAATTATTTGAAAATTTTATAAAATATTTTGATCATACTGGCATATCTATCGCCCTTATCACTTCTAGTGGTTGTCGAAAATTCCCAAGCAAAAGTGCTGCATGGGAGAATGGCAAACAAATAAGAACATGGACAAGTATTGCAAGGAATCAACTTTTAAAATGGATTAAGAATGGGGAGATTCCGATAGTGATAGGCACGCACTCACTGATATCAAAATCGGTGGAATTTGAAGATTTAGGTTTAGTTATTATAGATGAACAGCACCGATTCGGCACCAATCAAAGAATGAAGTTAGCAAAGAAAGAAGGCCATTCACCTCATTATCTTTCTATGACAGCTACCCCTATTCCTAGAACACTTGCTCTTACTATATATGGCGACCTCGACCTTTCTATTATCGACCAGATGCCCGAAGGACGTAAAAAAGTTATTACAGAAATTGTCGGCGAAAATAAAAGAGATGAAGCTTATGAAAAAATAAAAGAAGAGTTAAAACAAGGTAGGCAACTTTATGTTATTTGCCCAAAGATAGATGAAGAATTGGATGAAGAAGACAAAATAAAACTCGACGTGAAGTCAGTGACTAGCGAAGCTAAGCGATTAAAAAAGGAAGTGTTCCCAGAATACAACATTGAAATAATGCACAGCAAGATGACGAAGCAAATGAAAGAAAAAGTAATGAAAGATTTTGCTGAGAAGAAAATTGATATACTCGTCTCCACCTCCGTCATAGAAGTCGGAGTAAATATCCCAAATGCGACAGTAATAGTAATAGAAGGAGCAGAAAGATTTGGATTAGCTCAACTACACCAACTTCGTGGACGAGTTATCCGCTCTACTCATCAATCATATTGCTATTTATTTGCAAACGCAAAAACGGATAAGACCACAGACAGACTGAAAGCTCTCACAAAAGCAGCCAACGGATTCGAACTTGCAGAACTCGACCTATCGCTTCGCGGAGCAGGATTGCTTGGTGGCGACAAACAATGGGGTATCTCAGACCTCGGAATGGAAGCACTGAAGAATATAAAAATGGTAGAAGCTGCACGAAGCGAAGCGATATCTATAATAGAGAAAGATATAGATTTGAAATCTTATCCCCTACTATCAAACACCCTAAAATCAAAAAACTACAAATTGCATTTTGAGTAGAAAATTATTTTATGTATTTTACTGTTTCTTTTTCAAAACAATCATTAATATCTTGATATTTTTCTAAAGAAATCAAAAGTTCACATTTATTAGTGATACTGTCAGTTATTCTTTCTACAGATAAGGAAACAAAAATAATATTAAAAATAAAAGAAAAAATAACTATAGTTGTTGATAAAAATAAAATCCAAAATACTGTAATGGCATGATTAAAATATAAATAAGTATTATTATTTTTATTTCTAATAAAATACAGACCCTTAGATATTAAATAAGCTGCCAAAATAATAGTGAATAAGATCGGTAAGAAAAAGTAATTACCGTTATCAACAATGTATATAGCAATAAACATCCCAGTAATTATCTGAATTATATTAGGAATTTCTGTAAAAAGAAATTCGAATATGTATATTTTTAGGATTTTAAAAAAATAAGCCATTTATTGTCCGCCTTCTAGGACTCGAACCTAGGACCTGGCGCGTATAAGGCGCTCGCTCTACCAACTGAGCTAAAGGCGGATTGGTTATAGAACATATTACATAAAAAATCTTTTATTTGCAAACGTAAATAGCCCTATACCGGGTATAGGGCTATTTCTTATGCATTTACTATCGTATCTTTTTTCTTTGGAATTATTCCATTGGCAGTTATAAGTTCGTTGTATTCTTTCTGTTCTAGAGTTTCCACTTCAATTAACTTCATAGCTATTGCTTCAAGAACTTTATTTTTCTCTGTAAGAATCTTTCTTGCTAAGGCAAGTGAGTTATTCATAATTTTCGAAACCTCAGCATCAATAAGTGAGCTTACTTTCTCGGAATATTCTTTATCATTCATACCTTGCCCATACATTACTTGCCCGCCATCATTCTCAAGAGCGATAGGGCCTATCTCTTCACTCATTCCCCATCGTGTAACCATCGCACGTGCGAGGCCTGTGGCCACTTGGAGGTCGTTCGAAGGTCCAGTGGTGATATCTCCAAATGTCATTTCTTCTGCCACGTATCCACCGAGTGACATTGTGATATCATCGAGAAACTCTTTTTTACTTTGTAAACGACGTTCTACGAGTGGAAGCTTGAGTGTGTAACCACCAGCACGTCCACGAGAAACAATCGAAACTTTATGCACTGGGTCAGCATGAGGTAATGTCGAAGCTAGAAGTGCATGACCTGCTTCATGATAAGCTGTAATTTCTTTTTCTTTCTTTGAAAGCAAATGACTCTTGCGCTCAGGGCCCATCATTACTTTTTCTATAGAACGAATGAGGTCGTATTGAGCCACTTTCTTGCGATCTTCACGAGCAGCAAGTATAGCTCCTTCATTCATAAGGGAGTAAAGATCAGCACCAGAGAAACCTGGAGTTCTTTCCGCTACAACTTTCAAATCAACATCTTCTGCAAATGGTTTCTTTCTTGCATGAATTTTCAAAATTTCTTCACGATCTAATCTATCTGGTAAATCAAGCATTACTCTTCTATCAAAGCGCCCTGGGCGAAGAAGTGCTGGGTCAAGAACATCACCTCTGTTTGTCGCTGCCATCACTATCACTTTTTCATTTGGTTCGAAACCGTCCATCTCCACAAGAATCTGATTCAATGTTTGCTCGCGTTCATCGTTACCACCACCTACTCCTGTCCCTCTAACTCTACCAACTGCGTCTATCTCATCGATGAAAACTATAGAAGGTGCTGCGCGCTTCGCCATCTTGAATAAATCACGCACACGAGATGCACCAACTCCGACGAACATTTCGACGAATTCTGAACCTGATAAATGAAAGAATGGCACAGACGCTTCTCCGGCGACAGCACGAGCAAGTAATGTCTTCCCTGTGCCTGGAGAACCAGTAAGGAGAACTCCTTTCGGAATACGAGCTCCGATGTCTAGGAATTTTTTAGGATTTCTTAAGAAATCAACAATCTCTTTTAATTCTTCTTTTGCTTCTCTTGCTCCAGCTACATCTTTAAATGTAACTTTATTATTTTTATCACTTGGGTCAGTGATACGAGCTTTTGATTGTCCGAAAGTGAAAGCTTGCATACCTTGCCCTTTCACCTGACGAGTAAGCATCCAGATAAAGAAAGCAATCAATAATACAGGAAGAAGAAACGGAAGAATGTTGAGCAACCAATATCCGAAACCTGATTCATCTTTTATCTCTATTGGAGTACGAGCAAGCTCTTCTTTTGTTACTCCATAATTGGAGAGTGTTTCAGAAAGAGAACTTTCAATTTCTTTTTTTGCTTTACCTTTTGTGCCATCTTTGAAAATGACATTCACTTCATTACCAGATACTTTTATATTCTCTATTGTCCCCGCTGTCACATCGTGTGCGACATCTGAAATCGTAAGCTCTTTAATATCTTCTGATGGTTTTACTAAGAAAGTGTAGAGAATTGTAATACTAGCAAATATAAAAATTGCGATAATAATCTGATTAATAATATTGGGAGTTTTAGGTGCTTTTAGGTGTTTCGGTATTTTAGGTTGATTTTTTGTATTCTTTTCCATAATCCGATTATACACTAAAAATTAAACCTCCCCAAAACTCATCCTTATCAAAACACAAACAATAAAAATGAATAAATTATGAATTTAATGCATTTCTATGATAAAGAATATGTAAGTTAATACGCAGAATACTTTGAATTAAGATAATCCATTATTGCTTGTTCATTTTCTGCACTTTCATTAGCTCCTCTTATTATCATCTCTTTAAATGATCCCGTGAATTCTTCATTTCCTTGGTATATATGGCTTAAACTTCCTACACCTGCATCAACGGTTGAAGATGGAGTATTGTTGTCTGTTTGTATAAATGTATTTGCTCCATCTACAACAATTTTAACAATAACCCATTCGTTATCTGTAAACGAAGAAGTATAACTTCGAGTATTTCCATTTGTTATAATATTAAGAATACCAGCACCATTCCCAACCTTTAAGTCTAAAGCAGGGTAAAAACCTGAAATTGTTCTAAAGTAAGAATTCGCGTCTATTCTTATAACTTCATATATAGTAAAAGGTTGTGATAAAGTCATACCTACATCCAATTGATCATTACCATCAAATGTTATTGTATTATTAGAAAACGATGGCTGATTAGAAGCCCTATTTTCTGTTAAATTTCTATTATTAGTCGATGAATCCGCCAAAGAAGAAACTCCTGTGCCCATAGTTATATTATCAGACTCAGCAACCCACCATCCTTCTGTTAAACCGTCAGTCGTCAAAAAAGAAGGAGCTAGATTTAATTGCCCAGATAAGGTAAGAGCATATTCGCCATAAACAGCAGATCCATCATTAGCAGTAGCACGGACAGTAACAGTTCCATCTGATACAGCAGTAACAAGACCAGTAGAGGAATTAATTGTAGCTTGACCAGTTCCATTTATTACCGACCACACCACAGTTTTATCTGTTGCATTAGCAGGTAGGACCGTTGCACTCATCTGTAATGTGCCATCATCTTGTGTAATAGTAGTAGCATTACCTGCTGCAGATAAAGTAATACTAGTTACTGGAACAGTAACAACATCTCCTCCATCCCAGCCTGCAATACGAGCCATCAACCACCATTGAGCTTTAGCTAATCTTACTGCTCCAGCACTACTAATATGACCAATATCTCCTGCTCCTAAATTCGTTGCAGTTATTACTGGATAGACGTGACCATTCCATGTTGCTGTCGTTAAAGAGTTATTATCGTCATAAGATAATATATCAGCATAATCAAATAATATTCTTGTAGAATCATTTTCTACATAGTTTCTAATATATTCATTTTTTAAATATGCTTGGTAACCTGCTTCACCAGAAGCGGAATAATTATCTACGGGCCCTGTAGTGAAAACTACTTTAGTCCCGTAATTATTAGTATCTACATAATTTATGTAATCTTCGGTTGCTGCTAAATATGTGTCCATACTAACACTATTATTTGTAATAGCTGAATCTGCCGAATTAAGACCCCAAGGAAGATTCCCATTTGGACCTCCTACTGTTTCTCCATACCAATGATTCCCTGTAACAGGATCTACTCCTGATGTTGGTCCTTGAAATGACATATCCCAACACCAAGCAAAACCTACAACATCGACGGGATTGTTCGCATTAAATTGAGCATCTAAATAATCAGTTAAAAAAGTTCTTTCCGCAGGCATAGAACCTATATCATAGGCTTTCCATGTAAACCATTCTTCTTCACCAAGACCAGAAACTAAACCAGCAGATCGAAGATGAGCATCATCTACATGCGCTGGAAAACCCCACTGGGTTGTAGAATCATATGTTGGATTAATGGCCTCTAAATCTAACAGACCTTGCCTATAAGCAGCAGAGTGAGATTCACCTGGAAACCATACTAATTTCTTCTTAACTTCATTAAGATATACTTCTGGAATGTCATCATATCTATCAACAATAGTATGATCAGCTATTATTTGAGTACTCACGACTGGAGTATCTTGAACACAAGTATTACCACTAATACTATAACCATTATCACATGATGAGACTGTGCATGATCCATAAGATGACCAGGAACCAAGATTACAAGTTCTGGTCTGGGTGCCAGTACCATTAGTGATAGCACATGATTGAGTAGCTGAACCAGAACAAGTAAGAGCAGAACAGGCATTCCCACTAATTTCATAACCAGTATCACAAGAAGACACTGTGCACATATTATAAGATGACCATACACCATTTGTACAAGTTCTAGTTTGACTTCCAGTTCCATTTGAAATTGAGCATGACTGAGAAGTAGAACCTGAACAAGTAGGAGATGACGAGGAAGATGAACCTCCTCCCCCACCACCCCCTCCACTTTTTTTAACTATGGGAGCAACTGTTGTATTATTACACTTTTGACCTGTGATTGGACTAAAAAGAGTCGAAGTTGTACAACCACTAGGTAGAGACGGAACAACACTGCAAGATTTACCTGTGTATACATTATAGAGTCCTCCTGATATACAACCATTATTAGTAATGGTATTAGATGGTGTATTTGTTGGAGTTGTTGTTGGAGTTATAGTTGTGATACCAGCTTGAGATGATTCTAGAGCACTACGAGTGATAGGTCCTACCTTACCGTCTGGTACTAGACCTTTACCCTCTTGGAATGATTGGATGGCTTGTATTGTTTTCTTTCCTATTACTCCGTCTACCACTAGATTGGGAGATGGGTTTAATACCCTATTTAGTACTACCTGTATGTTGATGCGTTCCTCGAGGGTGTCGATTTTGGTGGGGAAAGAGATTAAAGCATTTGATGTTAAAGGTAATATAAATGCAAGAAATAGATAAAATATTAAACTTTTTTTACCGCTAATAATTTTTTTTAACATAATTTATCAATAAATATTTACTAATCTGCTTCAAAAGCTCCTAAGTCTGGCGCACTGCCATTATACAGTAACCCCACATTTATACCTGTATTTATTAGATCTGAACCAGAAGCAAGATGACCAAAAGTAATATCTGGCAAACTACCATCAGCTTTTCTTGGTCTAGTTAATTGAGAAGTATCTAAACTTATAAAGTCATTATCTGTAACATTATAAGCAGGATTAGTAATCGCCCATGGCCAAGATGAACCTGGAGCATGTTGAGCCTTCCAAGTATTATTACTTTCAGTATAATCCTCAGTATATATTTCTACTTCTACTTTATCTCCAATAGGACCTATACCTCTACTTTTATATGAAATGTTATTTCTCAAAGTAGAAGCTTTGGCATCATAAAAACCAACATCATTATTATAAGCAAAATTATTATAAATTTTTCCTCCATTAGGCCAAACGTTATTATTATCATAACTGACTAGAAGATTATTAACAAATCCTTTTCCAACATTATCCGCAGCAATACTATTCTGAATTGTAACAAAACTTTTTTCTCCCATAACATACTTAGGAACCAAATCTTTATTAATTCCTGTAACTTTAAAACCATTTCCTTCTATATCCCAAGCAGTAGATAAACCCTTGTATTTATCGGTAGACATAGCCCAACAATTTTTGAATGTCCTATATGCTTGGCCACTTGGATCAAACCCATCATCAGAATAATTCCAGGCTCTACACCCTTCCCACGACAAATTATTTCCATAATATCCATGAACTTTCCAACCATCGGCCGCATTACCAGGAAGCTGGGCATAACGATCGTAAAGATTATAAGCGTCACAGTTTATCCATTTTGTAGTATTTGATGAGAAAAGAGAACCTGGTCCATCAAAAGAATTCCAAGCGAAACTCCAATGGACAAATCCTCTTCCATCAATATCATGAACGATCATATTTTCAAAAATAAAATTGGCTCCACTGGTTCCTATTCCAAAAGCTTCAGAATATGGTTTTGAATGACTAAAATCAGGAGGAGTTTGCTTTATATTTCTAACAGTTAATCCTTTAAAATAAATATATTCAGCATTATCTACTGCTATTCCACCATTCCATCGATTTTCATTTGGTCCAACAAGACTGCCATCTAGGATTGGGAAGTTCCCTGCATTCCAATCTGGTGGATACGCATAATAACGTATTGGGGCCTGAGCTGTTCCACTAAATCCTTTATGATATCCCACAGGATCTATCACCATACCAATTGCTGTGTTAGTTCCATACAAATGTGTTGTTGGCTGATAAACCCCTCCTCTTATATAAGTTATATCTCCAGGATGTGATGCCTCAACTGCCCTTTGCCATGTTGCAAATGGTTGAGAGAATGTCCCAGGGTTACTATCATTACCATTAGTAGAAACGAAATATGTGTTCCCAGGAACTTGAAGTAAACAAGCTCCAGTTTCAGCAGAAAGATATTCTCCAGATTTACACCCTCCTGTTGCAACAGTTATACAAGTATTTCCACTAATCTGATACCCCGAATTACAAGAAGATACACTACACGTACCCCAAGAACCCCAGCTACCATTGGTACAACTTCTTGATTGAGTACCTGAACCATTTGTGATAGTACAGGATTGAGTAGATGAACCTGAACAGGTCGTTGTAGTTGTTGTGTTTGATGAAGAACTTCCACCTCCACCACCTCCACCTCCTCCACTTGTCTTTTTGGTAGTAGAAGTACTTGTACAAGAAGCTCCAGTTATGGTGCTGAATTTATTTGAGCCATTACAACCTAAAGTAGAAGATGTTGTAATACCCCCACTAGTAGTAGAAACACATGATTTACCGGTTATAGTACTAAATAATGCGCCTGTAGAACATCCAGGATGCGAAGAAGAAGTGGCGGAATAGCTTGAAATTGTTATATTATTTGTCTGCGAACTTTCTAAAGCAGAACGAGTAAGGGGACCCACTTTCCCATCAGGCGTTAAACCAAGTAATTCTTGAAATGCTTGGATGGCTTGGATTGACTTTTTACCTAAGACCCCATCTATTACTAGATTAGGAGATGGAATCATTACAGTATTTAATACTGTTTGTATATTAATTCTTTCTTGTTTAGTATCTATTTTATCAGGAAAGGAGATGAGAGCATTTGATGTTAGAGGTAATACAAATATTGCAAAAAAATACAATACCAATTTACCCCAACTAAAGTTACTATTATTCATATTTTTTTTGTTAATGCCATTAATAATATTATTATACTACGATGTAAATAATAAATATAGTATAAAAAGCATAAATGCAACTATCAATACTATTTATCATATAAATTAATATGTGATATATTTAATTTATTTAATGGGTTAAAATTCATTAAATTGACAAATTATGACAACATACATAGACAACAGAAAAGCACACTTCAACTACACAATAGAAGAAACATTTGAGGCAGGAATTGAGCTATATGGATTTGAGGTGAAATCAATAAAAAAGGGTTCTGGAAACATAAACTCGGCTTTTTGTATTGTGCGTGGAGGAGAAGCGTATATTATCGGAATGAATATTCCTCCTTATCAGCCACACAACGTTGACCCTGCATATAATCCTGAAAGGAATCGCCGACTTCTTTTATCTAAAAAAGAAATAAAAAAACTTGGAGAAAAAGATGATACTAAAGGCTTGACACTTGTGCCTGTATCACTGTATAGTAAGGGACGCTACATCAAAGTCTCTGTGGCAGTAGCACGAGGTAAGAAAACTTTTGACAAAAGAGAAACAATCAAAAAACGTGACCTCGACAGAGAAATGGAAAGAGAGTATAAGATTAATTAATAATTAACAATTACTGATTACTAATTTGAATTCATCTGGATTTAATTAGTCATTGGTAATCAGTAATTAGTAATTGAAATTTTTCTTTAAAAATTTCATAGGGGGATGATCGGCTTCGACAAACTGAATCATCTTATATATGCATGTAAAGTACCCAGGAATCTTTTAAAACTTCTTGGAAATGACTAAGTGCAAACAAAGTCGCTTCAGTGAAGTCTCCATATTTTGGAAACTTAGCTCTCGCATTCGCCTAACTTTAGGCCAAGCGAGTGTCCGCTTTCTAGACATCCGATATAGAATGCGGGCATAATTTATCGGGTTAAGATTTTACAACAGCTTGATGTAAAATCCGACAACTCACCCTCGCCTATTTCAGGCGGGGTAAAAAGCTCGGTGTTTATCTTTCTTGTATGTTCTCTAGGATAAACATTTAAACCCAATCGAACATAACAAACATGTAGATGTATCTAAGAGTTCCCTTTGCACGCGGGTTCGATTCCCGCCATCTCCACAATTAAAAAACCTCTCAGCAATGAGAGGTTTTTTAATTGTGGAGATGAGCAAAGTATCTGCATACTTTGCGTGCGGAAATCGAAAAGCGGAGCTATGTTTTTTGAGTACAAAAAACAAGCGAGCTAGGGTCGTGAAAATTTGCTTTTGACGAAAAGCAAATTATTCCTGACCGATGAACCCGGAATCGAAAGCGGTACTCCGCGGTCCCGCTCCCCCTTGACTTCCCTCTGGAATATTCTAATATATTAAGAAATTCGTCGACCCTAAAAACAAAGCAGATGGCAAACTTCTATAAGAACTTCGCGACCGAAGAAGATTTGAAAAATGCAATCGGAAGATTATCTTATGAATGCAATTCCCCTACAGCACATTTTGTGCGAGTCAACCAGGAAATAGGAGAATGTTTAACTTCACAGAAGGGAAACATTGTTACTTTTTCTTTCTGGACTGAAGATGGGAAAGTTGAGGTGAGTTTTAACCTTAGTGAATAATTAATTCAACCTGGAAAATCTGCCCCCGACCTATGTCAGGGGCTTTTTTATTGCTATTTTTTCATAACTATTTACCCCCTTGACTTTTACCCTAAAATATGCTATCATTCACTAAATTATTAAATTCTTAAAATCATGCAAATAAAGCCAGAAAAAGTTTTATTCTTGTGGGGAATCTTTTTTCTTATATTAACAGTCGGAATACTTCTGTTACTGGTGATGTTTACTTCACTAGAAACGATAAGAGTGATGCTTGCTTCGATACTTTCAATCGGTGCCGCATGTGTATTTTTTATTTTATCAATCATTTACGGTAAAATTGTAAAAATTGAAGAAAAAACTGAGACCACTGAGAAAAACAAATCAAGTGCACAGGTATAACGATTAATTACCCAACATTAAAAGGCCCCGTATAACGAGGCCTTTTTTCTTTTACGGAAAAAGATTAGATCCTTCGATTTGTCTTTTTACATTTTCAAGTTCTTCTTTCGAAAGATTATGGAGAGTTTTAGCAAGAGAGATAGCCCTCTCTTTACTATCCAACAAAGAAGTAAAACCTCCCCTGTAATATATCCTACCATGTTTCATCTCACAGTTACATGTTTTGAAAAGAGCGACGTTTTTATTTGGATCAGAAAAAGAAATGAAAGATAGAAGCTCTATTAGTGCAGTAAAACCCTTACTTGATTTTTTATAACCAGCAACATGATTACTCATATAATCATTATCCGGTAATACTTCTGAATCACGAAGCTGATTTGCTAATAGATTGAATTCTTCCTTATTTATTATCCTCTTGTAAGCCATATCCATAAGAAGACGTAACCCTTCTTCTTTGGATGTTATTGGATATTGACTCCAATAATCTTCAACCACCAAGTTTTTTGTATCCATATGAAAATAGTTTTTATTGTAGTGTATTTAAATCTATCCTATCATACTTCCCAAGAATGACAACTATTCCCAATTAAATTCTTCTTTATATATTAATTACCCTAAATAAGGTATAATCAGGGTAGTTCATTCGCAATTGTATAATCGTGACTGAAGAAATTTAACCAAACCTAAGTCACATCAAACCCAAAAAAATGGATGATGCTAAGTTAAGATTCCATATTGAAAGGAACATTATGGAATCAGAGGAATTTAAAAGACAACTATCAGATAATAATTATCCTGATAGAGTTGTTAATGGGAACTTTATTGAATTTTCCGGAAAATTTTTTCCTTTTAGTACAAAATTTTTTATCCCGGAAAAATTTGAAAAGTATCTTGGCGAACAATCTAGTAGAGTAGAGCTTAGAATTTTCTCTATTAGAGAGGAAGAGATTGCGGAAATTTTACGAGAGTGTAAAGATTTCACTTTCTTATCACAAGAAATGGAAATAAGGTGGTATCAAGGCCCTCCGCATCTATTTAATCTCATTATTTCCAGTAAATGCTTCTCAGACATTCATAATGTTTATCAAGCATTTATACCTTACATCTTTCCAAGAAAAGTTTTTCCTATAAGTAATAACTATGTAAAGTACATTAGTTTATGGAAAAGAACTAAAAAAACAACTAGAAAAATCTTTAGTTCTTAAAAAAATTACCCACTAATAATTAATTATTAGTGGGTTTATTTATATCTTTTAAGCATCTATTTATCTTTTAAATCATTAGTGCTATTATTCTACTAAATATAGGTGACCCACCTTTCAGGGTTAAAAACTAAAGAAATGGAATCCCTTACTTTATATCAAAAAATACTGATTCTAATGGTCTATTTGGGAATTGGTTTCATCATAACTTTTAATTATGATATGACCTGTAATAAGGAAAAGCCACTAGGGCGCTTTGATAGATTCTTTTATGTTTTACTTTGGGGAATAGCTCTTATTTCTTACCTATGGGAGGGAAGAGAAAAAACTGTTCTTAATTTAAAAAGGAAACAAAAAACCCGCTAAACGAAGAAAACTCGTTTGCGGGTTTTCTTTTACTCAATTAAATATTAGTGTAATTCTTCAACTTTGTAATCATTAAATAGAACATCCATAAAGTCTGTTCTTATTCCGGCTTTACCACTTGCATCTATAATACCACCAGAATCTACACCATCATCAAGAGCAGACAAAGCAAGCTCCCATACCCCAGTATTACTGATATCTGTATAAAGATTTATTTCTACTTTTTTATCGAGAGTTGTTCGAATTTCACTTTTTATTCCTATCCATGTCTCTTTGGGAATAAGATTTGGGGAAGTCAGACGATTATATTCTCCTGCTATTATTCTTTTTTCTGCGAGAGTATAGTAGACACCATTTTTCTTCTTTTTTATAACAACATGCCCATCGACACGAATCCCAGTATAATAAAGATTATCAGAATCAATATAACGACTAAATAATAAAAGTCCGTTTGATTCATTTCTATTTGAACTTTCACTTAAATTACTTGAAGTGACTTTGAAAAATGCTTGTTCAGAAAGATTATACCAACTACCCTTTGTAATAAGACGAAAAATATTCTGAGGATGATAGCCGTTATCCGTATCTTCTTTATTAGCTCTAGAATATATTTTCCTCCATTTATCATCGGTAGGCAGTTCCCCTTGGATTGTCTTCCCTAATCCATCCTCAAGTATAAGTTTGCCTCCAGAGTTCACCCACCAGTAAGGACTTGTGCTTGTCATAATCGAACCTGACTCCTGGAGAACACCGACCGAATTAAATAAATAAGTGAATAGTGAATTATTTATTCTGTCTAAAACTTCATTCTGATTGTTTCTACTATTAATCACCATAGATGTAAGCCAGGTATAAGATATGGGATATCTAGATAAACGACTATTTAATAGAACACCAATAACTAATATTAGTGCTACTGCGATACTTATTTCTATATTTTTTTTATTAAAAATTTTCATTTAATATTGATTGTTATTACTTTTTAATTATACACAATAATCTTTATTTTTCCTGCACCGACATTTCAGAAAAAGTTATTGATCTCTCTTTTAAAACAGAATCCCATATACTCAAACCAATACCCCCATTTTTTATTTTATTAGAATGATTCATTTGAATAAGTTCTTTCCCGTTCTGATAACACGAAATCATCTTATCATCGACCGACATACCTAAAGTATTATTATTGAAAGCTATTTTATTATGATATTCTATCTGTTTTAGAACAGAAGAAATACCATTTATTTTTTCAGAAATTTTTATATATGCGTTCGTAAAAGTACAAGATAGATTATCCTCTTCGTCTTTATATCTAGAATAAACTGTGACAGAATCTACCGCATCTCCTTTTATTTTTGTTTGGAAATTATAATTTGTCCACCCATAAGTTCCATCCAGAAACGCCCCTGAACCAGATTTCTCTAATGTAGTCGTAAGAATTAAAGATGAATCTTCTTGGATAATATTCCCCCATATTCTTTTCCATATATTTAATTTACCAAACATATTATTATAGGGTAAAGTTTTTGGCTTGGTAGCTTCTAAAACATTTAATAATTTTGCTCCATCCCAATTGTTTTCAGGCTCTATTCTATGTAAATAATACATATTATTATTAGGATAATTGAATGTGTATTGATCATCACTTAAAGAAACCTGTTTAAATGCCATGGCATAATTTTCTTTAACATATTTTAGAATAGTATCTATAGCATTCCCCCCATTATTTACTGACTGCTGACCATAATCACTAAACGGGTACGCAAAGGAATTTATTGAAACATTGAAAGTTTTCTCTAATAAATTTTTTGATTGACCAAGCTCTGTTTTTACTCTATTGTCGTATTCTTCATCACTTTCTACTCCTTCTTCATCTGAAATCCACATTTTATTACTCAAGAAGTTGGCTTTGATCCCGCTTTTAGAGATAGGAATAAATCCGCCAGTTTGTTGCACTGCATGTGAACCTAGTTCCCACCTACCTGACTTAATCATAGTCTTTAATAGACTAGTATTAAGGTAATAACCAGTCCCATTATTAGCTCTACTTAAAGTGCTTTCAGTTGGAGTAAACATTACAGCATTATAATCAAGTAATTTTAATACTGGATCCCCTCCTAGAAAACTATCAAGACGAGCATCATCAAATGTTAATAGAAAAGATTTTTCTGGTAAATTTTTCTTATTATTTAAGAAAAGATACAAATCATTCATTGTAATTGTTTTATATCCAGCCTTTCTTAATGTGCTCATCTGCTCCAAGAACTGATCTTCTGTTATATTAAATCTGCCTGGTATTTCCGTGATGCCATGATACAGCAAAACAGGGATAGCAGAAGCATTGTTTGAATTACTGTCTTGGTTATTTAGAATATCTCCTAAAGCAAATTTATATCTAAGATAAGATATTTGTTGTGTTAATGCTTTATAAGAAAAATAAGGTTTATCTCTTAAAAGAAAACCACTTAAAACTATTACAGCTATTAATAATATTATATATAAGATGAAAATTTTTTTTCTTTTTAAAATATAAGCTTTCATATAATTAACGAGTTCCCCATTTTCTATTTTGAATTGATAATACGGCATAAAAAAGTACGAAGGAGAGGATGAACATATTTAGTGTAGACCATGCGAAAACATACGGCCAATATTTATTTTTTCTTTCAACAAATCTATAGAAAACCGTTACGAGAGCAGCAATAAGAAACACTCCCAAAAGATAATACCAAGGTGCAACTTGATGAACTAAAGTATTATAAAATAATGCTTTTAGAGCCATAAACGGGGCAAGTATTGTAATGAAAATTAAGGGGAAAAAATATGTTAGAGCTACGAATAATTGTTTTTTGAGAATAAATTTGGATGCAAAAATAGAATTGACAAGCCATCCTTTTTTCCAACGAACTTGTTGTTTTAATAATTTTTTTAAAGTATTTGGACATATAGTAAAAGCTTTTGCTTTATTAGTATAAATTGTTTTACGGTCTAGTTTGATCACCCAATTAGTTAGAGCTCTGTCGTCTCCCCAAGTTACTGGTAAAGATAAAAATTTCTCATTTATCCAGCTATCTAAAATTGGCACAACTAAACTCCTCCTATAAGCAGAAGAACATCCCGAGCAACAAAATACAGTAAAGAATGATGACTCTGCCGCTTTAAGAACTCTAAAAGATACAAAGTAATATGCTGTTTGCATTTTGGTAAGAAAATTTTCATCCGCATTTTCAGGGTCAGCGTGAGCACATACAGCTCCTATCTCTTCATTCCTAAAAGGATCTATAAGCTCTCGAAATGTTTCCGGAACTATGTAACTATCCGAATCAAGCTGAACAACTATCTCACCGTTTGCTTTTTTAAACCCTTCATACATTGCATGTCTCTTACCTTTATTTTTTTTGAAATCAATAATAATAAGCTCGGGGAATTTCGTATTTTTAAGACGATGAAGAACTTCATAGGTGTTGTCCGTACTTCCATCATTCACAACAATTACTTCCAATTTATTTCTGGGATAATCTGCTTCAAAACATTTAGTTATGGTTTTTTCTATGGCTTCTCCCTCGTTGTAACAAGGAATAACAAAAGAAGCTCTTGGTTCATAATCTTCCCTTCTTGCCACCAAAGATTCAGCGTGGGTTATGTGATGTTCATTATTATAAAATATTGCTGCTATCAGTCTAGATAATTCAAAAGTTGTAATTAATATTGTATAAGCAAAAAGTAACGGACCGGTATGATTTATAACAGTGGCCTTAGATTTAATTAAAATTATCAAAAATAAAAAGAATAAACCAATAATTGCAAGACTTATATAATAAATATAATTCCCTACTATCCATCTTGCTGTTCTTCTCATTGTTTGTACTCCATTTTTCATAGTTGAGAGACATAAAAAGCTACTTATGCATTAATTAATCTAATAATAAAGCTTGTGTTCTTCTTACTCTGCGATTATGAAATTTTGAGATAAACTAGCATCGAATATCTAGTTGGTTGTCTATATAGATTATAGACAACATCGGACTTTAATTGTAACATATCTGTCCCAATGTCCCTAAGATATAAATCTGCATTATATAGTAGTAAAATAATAGCTTTTTGTAATAACCTTATAAAATCATTTTGTGCTAGAATATCATTATGAAAACAGAACCAAAATTAACAGTTTCAGGATACAGGGGTGTCTGGCAAGTAAGTTTGACGGATAAGATTGTAGAAAATTACACTCTTGCTTTTATAAAGTTTGTAAAAGAAAACATAAATAATAATCCGACCATACTTATAGGTCGAGACGGGAGAGAAAGCGGACCAGTTATAAAAGAGACAATAATAAAAACTTTCAACAATCTGGAAGTTACTTTTATAGACGGTGATATTCTTCCAACTCCAACAGTTTTATTTGCAGTAAAGAAACACGGATACGATGGAGCAATAATAATAACAGCAAGTCATAACCCAAGAGAATATAATGGATTAAAATTTGTAACAAACAAGGCACTATTCACAAATGAAGAAGAGGTAGAAAAAATAAAAGAAAATTATGAAGAAATCTTGCGAGAGAATGTTGTTTTGGGAGGGCTTGGGAGCGCGACGGCGCGAGCACGAGGAATTTTTCAGCAGAAAAATATCCGTGCCTCCCAAAATAATATTCTTTCGCAAGATTTTAATCTTCCAATGGAACACGCTGACCAAATTCTAAAACATATCAACATAGAGAAAATTCGTTCTCGTAAATTTAAAGTTGCTGTAGATATGATAAACGCTTCGGCTTGTGTTGTTGACCCATATCTTTTCGAAAAACTTGGAGTAGAACTTGTGCCTTTAAATAATATCCCTGATGGAAAATTCACTCATACGCCTGAACCACTCCGAGAAAACTTGGGAGATATAGCAAAGCTTGTGAAAGAAGAAAATTGCGACCTTGGTTTTGCTCATGACCCAGACGCAGATCGACTTGTAGTAATAAATGAAAAGGGTGAAGTTATTTCTGAGGAATATACACTTGCTTTCGGAGTAGAAGCAGTAATGTCTAGACCTGAAAACAGAGGAGGAAAAGTCGTCATAAATATGAGTACATCTCAAATGAATAAAGATATAGCTCTGAAATACGGTGGTGAATGTATCCGTACAAAAGTCGGTGAGGCAAACGTAGTAGAAGGAATTAAAAATAATAATGCAGTTATTGGCGGAGAAGGTGGAGGCGGAGTTATATACCCTACTATTAACACTGCACGAGATAGCTTCGTAAGTCTAGCTTTAATTCTAGAATTACTAGCAGAAAGAGAAAAAACTGTAACCGAATGTATAGAACTTTTACCTAAATATGAAATGCATAAAAATAAAATACCAGTAATTGGAGAACTTAGAGAGATGTATACAAAAATGAAAAGTGGGCTTAAATATGAAAAAATAAACGAATTAGATGGCTTACGGTTAGACTTTGAAGATAGCTCTTGGATCCATTTACGCCCATCAAATACCGAACCTGTTGTCCGATTAATAGGAGAAGCAAGGACTAAGGAAGGTATAGACCAGCTTTTTAAGGATACAGAAAGGGTACTTGCCTAGAAAGCAATAATATGCTAAATTAACAGATGTGGGACTGCCCTTAGGTAGTCAGAAGAATCTATTTATATCTATCGGGAATATAAAATTGAGAGAAAGAATAAACAATCAAATAAGAGCGCAAGAGGTTCGCGTAATCTCAAATGATGGAGTTAATCTTGGTATTTTAAGTATCAAGGAGGCTCTAAATATGGCAAGCGACCAAGGACTAGATTTGATTGAAATTTCCCCCAATACCAATCCTCCGATAGTAAAAATAGCAGAATACGGTAAGTACAAATACGAGCAAAATAAGAAGTTAAAAAAGGCAAAAGCTGGAGCTAAAACAACAGAAACCAAATCAATTCAAATAAAGATTGGGACTGGAGACAATGACCTAGCTTTAAAAGCAAAAAGGGCTTCGGAGTGGCTTAAAGAAGGTCATCGCATAAAAATAGAATTATTCTTATCAGGACGTTCCAAATTTATGCCAGATTCATTCTTAAAAGAACGTTTAGATCGTGTAATTCACCTTATTACTGAAAATTTTAAAATAGCAGAGGACTATAAAAAAGGTCCTAAAGGTCCAACCATTACAATAGAAAAGGATAAAGGAGCAACAACTTCGGAATCCAAGTAAATATATGAGTATAAAAACAAATAAATCTTTAACAAAGCGTTTGAAAGTTACCCGAAAAGGTAAAGTTTTGGCTCGTGCTCCTGGATTTAACCATTTTAATGCTAAGCAATCACGAACAAAACAATTACAAGGCAAAAAGATGAACACAAAAGTATTTTCAAATAAAAATGTCAGAACTTATCTCCCTAACGCATAAATAAAATTACAAACCAATAAAACAATATTATGACAAGAGTAAAAAGAGGAACAATAAAAAATAAGCGTCGAAAAAATCTACTTTCCCAAACAAAAGGATTCCGTTTTGGACGAAGTACAAAAAAGATACAAGCCAAAGAAGCACTTCTTCACGCAGGAAATTATTCTTTCGCTCACCGTAAAGATAAGAAGGCAGATGCTCGCGCAGTTTGGGCCACAAATATTAATGCTGCAGTTCGACCACTTGGAATTTCATATAGTAAATTCATTGATGGATTAAAGAAAAAGAATATTACTGTGGATAGAAAGATTCTTTCAGACATAGCAAAGAATAATCCTGAAACATTCGCAAGAATAGTAAAAAGTATATAAATCAAAAATAAAAAGCCTCCATCTGGAGGCTTTTTATTTAGCATTCTATTATTACCGACTCTCCAGATGAAGGAGTGAGAGCATTTACTCCGAATGTATCCTTTAATTTCTGAGCCAAATGCATTGATGATTTTGGCTCCCCCATAGCCAGGAATACTTTTTTCAATGTACCCACAGTATTCCCGACAAATTCTACTAAATGATCTGAATCTTTATGACCAGAATAACCATCAATTATAGCGATCTCGGCACGAACACGAACTTCTTCCCCTAAGATATGGACTTTCTTTGCCCCATCACTAATTAAACGCCCCATAGTTCCAAGTGTTTGATACCCTGTTAATAATATTGTATCGTCTTTATTTGGAAGATAATTCTTTTCATGATGAATAATTCTACCACCATTAGACATTCCACTCCCTGCAATGACTATCTTAGGAGGTCGAACTGTAAGTATTGCTTTGGATTCCTCTGTTTCCATAGTCTTTATTAACCCTGGAAATTCAAAAAGTTTGTCTCCTGTCGCGATTATATCCCTAGCCCTTTGATTAAAATATTTATCATATTTCAAGTAAACATCCGTAAGGCGAATTGAAAGAGGTGAGTCTAGGAATATAGGCATTTTCGGAATTACATTATTTTCCACTAAAGAATTTATTTCATAAAGTAATTCTTGTGTACGTTCAAGAGAGAAAGCTGGAATAACTAGTGTGCCATTATTTTTGTAATTCTTTTTTATAACTTCTTCCAACTTCTTCTTTCTTTCTTCTCTCTTTTCATGATTCCTATCACCGTAACATGATTCCATCACCATATAATCTGCATCATTTATGACATCCGTATCTGGTAACAGAGGTGATGGAGAGTTACCTAAATCACCCGTGAAAACTATTTTCTTTCCGTTATAAATTATTTCCAACATTCCAGACCCCAGAATATGCCCAGCATCTTTGAATGAAAATTGAAACCCATGGTCCACATTTAACTTTTGTCCATACTCTAATGTCTCCCATATATCCATCGCCTTCTTAATATTCTCGGCTGTATATATTTCTGATAAATTATGCTCAGTATCTCGAGATAATAAGTGAGCTGTATCTTCGAGAAGTATTTCTGTGAGTTCCTTTGTGGGAACAACAGAAACTATTTTGCCTTTAAACCCTTCACTTATAAGCTTTGGTATACGTCCAATATGATCAACATGGCTATGAGTAACAAAAAGTATATCTATAGAGGAAACATCATATGGAAATTTATCCCAGTTTGAGTCGTCAGCCAATTTATCGCCCTGAATTAACCCGCAATCTATTAAAAATTTCTTCCCATTGCCTTCTAATAAAAAATTAGACCCTGTCACGGTCCCAGCTCCAGAACAAAACGTTATTTTTAGGTTTTTTTCATTTTCCATGTGCCCTTTATTATACATTATAAAGGGAGAAAGTGGAACAAAATAGTCTAAAATTGGGTCCGGATAATTTTCTGCTGAAAATTTCCTCATTGCTCGGGCCGTCGCCCTTGCGCACGCCCCAATTTTAGACTATTTTGTTCCACTTGCAAATAAAAAATCCTTCCCTTTTATGGAAGAATCTCTTATTAGGACTATCGAACAAAGTATTACTGTAGCACCATATATACGTGGGATTAAGAATGATAAAGATTTGTTCACATAAATTGTATACAGCACTTTATCAAAACTTTCTATCCCCTAAAAAATTGTTCTAAGTAACACATTTCAAATAATCCTATTTAAAGTATACTCTTCGGATATAACTCTGCAAGTAATTTTAATTATAGAGCACACCTTTGACATACTTTCAAATCAAGTTTTTAATTCCTCTTGAAAAACAATTATAAAAAAAATCTCCCGAAGGAGATTTTTTTGATAAATTATTTCTTTTTTGCTTGTGTAAATTTCTCATGAACAGTTTCGTATGAGAAAATTTCGGATTCAGAGAACCAATGAGCTATTTCCTGCTCTGCATCTTTGGCATCTCCCGAAGCGTGAATAAGGTTTGGAACACCAACATCGTTTGCATCAGCATGAGCAAAGCTTATATGGGCATAGTCACCTCTAACTGTACCAGGAAGAGCAGATTTTGGCTCTGTTGTACCTACCATTTTACGAACAAGAGCAATAGCTTCAACTCCTTCAAGGACAAATGCAATAACTGGACCTTCAGACATCATAGCCAATGTTGCTTCAAAGGTTTTTTGACCACGACGTGTCACCATTTGACCAATTGTTTCATAATGATGATAGTAATGATCTTTGTCTGGTTGAATCATTTTTGTTCCAACAATTTTTAATCCTGCTCTTTCAAAACGAGATAAGATTTCACCTACAATACCACGTTGAACTGCATCAGGTTTGAAGATAATTAATGTACGTTCTATGGTTGACATAATATAAATTTATCTAAGTTATTAATAAGATTATATAAACATATCACAAAAACCCTTTAAAAACAAGTAAAATTTTATTTCTTATATTTCTCCATTATTTCATTTTCTACTTCATCGCGAGGGCGACCATACTTGAAGTAAGATAGCTGTTTTATTTTATCTACAATTTCAATCTTACCTTCCACTGGTTTAATCGTTTCCATATTAAACGGCTTCGTTGGCTGACCGTTTATAAGCATGCTAACGTAAGCATTGTAATTATCAAGTTTGATTATATCTGCGGCAGTAAATGTCGGTTTGAATTTACTTTCCAAAAATTGCGCATCTTCAGGGCTTACACGGAAAGTAACAATAGAACCTACGTTCCCGAAAACAGCATTCTTTATCCCCTCCCCAAGTTGGGCAATGTATTGATGAGCCACATTCAAAGACAAGCGATACTTTCGTGCTTCAGAAAGAATTGATGAAATAGAATCTGTTGTAACATTCTGGAATTCATCAATATATAAATAAAAATCATTCATTTTCTGCCCATACATATCTACACGAGAAAGTGCAGCCATTTGAATTTTACCTACTATTAATAACCCAATAAGATTTGCATTTAATTCACCCAATCTGCCCTTTGATAGGTTCACAAGGAGAATCTTTTTGTTATCCATAATATCACGGAAGTTAAATACTGACTTTTCTTGGAGAACTACTGGTCGCATAATGTCATTGGAGATGAAATTATCGAATTTAGAAGTGATATAAGGAGTAAAATTGGAAAGAGATTGGTCGCCAGTCGTTTGTTCTGCGTTTTTCCAGAATTGAGTAATAATAGGATTCTTGCAATGAGACAATTTCATATCACGAAATGCTTTATCCGATAGGACTCTGCCTATCTCAAGCAAGGTTGAACCACTTTCTGGATGCTCCATTACAAGGAAAGCTGAATTTTTAAAATATTGCTCAAACATTGGGCCTCCAGATGTCTTCATATCAAAGAGCTTATTAAAAATACTCATTAATTCATTCACAACGAATGTCTTTTGCTCTGGATATTTAGGGTCATATTCAAGCATATTGAGCCCCATAGGTCTCTCTGTATAAGCAGGGTCGAAATAAATAACATCATCTACACGTTCGCGAGGAATACGAGAAAGAATTGTTTGAATATCTGTGCCGTGAGGGTCGATATAGCAGACACCGTCTCCATTCTTGATATCCTCTGTTATCATATTAAGCAAAAGGTTTGTCTTACCTGTACCTGTCTGACCAATAACATACAAATGTCGCATTCTATCTTCGCGACTCATATGAATTTCTGTATCTTTACCACGATATTTATTTATTCCGAGAATTATTCCTTCATTCCCCATCTCCATAGGGGCTCCTGCTATGCCACTCTTTGCTTGTTTTAGCTGAGATGAGACAACTCCATAAGGGAAATGGAACACTGTTGTGAGCTCTTTTAGATTTAGAGGCATTGCATACTCTTCCGAGAACATTCTATACGAGAAGTCATGAACCATTTTAGACAATTCTGTGCCCTCTGGATGATGAAAATTAAATCCATTGCGGTCTGCCTCAGTAAATTGGTTAAAAGATGATTCTATATCAGAAAGGATTTGCTTTGATCTTGCTCTATCTTCTGCAGAGACAACAATACGAATATTTGCGGACATTATAGTGCTCTTCATCTTCTCTGTAATATTCTCTACCGCTTTTTCGTTTACTTTCTTTTCTTCCTTCTTGGATGAACCGAAGAGGAATTCGCTTGCTACGTTCTTGAATTCTTTAGTTAATTGTCTAGTGAAACTTGAAGCTGTGCGGACAGACATTCCACTTTTTACATCTGATAAAACATTATGAAAATCTTTCATAATATCGTCATCTTCTGGGCAAATAGTGAACTGTATAGAAGCACCTTCTCCTGTTTTCTTCAATTTTGTGAAAATGTTTAGAATAATATTGAGAGGGTCATGATCTAAAGCATCATATAATTTAATAGGATAAACTTCATGATGAGCAAGCGTTGCATATGACGCAGAGATGGATGCATTATCAGAGAAAATATTATAATCATCGGGAACTTCTTCTATTTTTGCATTTGGATGAACTCCCAGTAATTGCTTTTCAAATAAATCTGCTTTACTACTAGGAATGGCAGCGTAAAATACGAAACTATCACTGCCTTCAGCTAGCGCTATCTCTAAAGTGAAGTGATTGCGATTAAAATTTTCTCTTCCTTCACCTACAGAATGCATGCCGGCATAGAATTGCTCCATTGCCCCAAGTAATTCTTTCAAAGTTTTCTTATTGGCTTCATTATCATTTACATCGGGGAGAGTAATCTCGAAAAGCTTCATATCAAGGGATTTCCAAAGAGGAGTACTTTCTTTTAACCCAGGAATTTTGTGTGTACTTGATAGATATTGGACCAAGAAACGATGGAAATCGTCATCTAAGTGCGGATTATTCATTTTACTTACTATTGAAAGAGTATTTGAAACACCCTTACTAAGAAGAACTCCGAGTAATTCTTCCATTTTGTTGTCGTGTGTCTCTGGATGCAACCTTAGTACTAAATTTTCTGCTTCATTTTTATTGATAACAGCATTTTTATGCATTACTTCTTCGGGTTCATATTTGCGGTATTCGGAAATTACATTATGAGCAAGCTGTTCTTTATTTGCTTCTTGCCCTTTCTCTAGAAGAGCTTTCTCTTTCTCTGCAATATGTGCACGTAAAAATTCTAACTCTTCTTCAGGTGTTTTAAATTTCGGAGCATTATTCAAATTAAATCCTTCCATATTTTGTAATTATAGCATAATAAAAACAGTCGTACATAAAATAGCTCTTATAAAAAGGTCCAGATATTTTTCTGCTGAAAAATTCTTCATTGCTCGGGCCGTCGCCCTTGCGCACGCCCTTTTTATAAGACTATTTTACTTCCGACTGCAAAATATAGAGTTGGTAGTCCAAATAGTCTTTTCAGAGGGGCTCGTGAAGTGTGTCGACACGAACAATGAGGAAATTTCTAGCAAGAAATTTCCGGACCCTCTAAAAAGAGCTATTTGGACGGACAATATTTTTATATTTTTGTGAGAATTTCTGCTTCGCCTTCTCGAATTAAGATAGTGTGCTCAAAGTGTGCACTGTGCGAACCGTCGGCTGTTTTTATAGTCCAATTATCATCAGCATTTACTATGTGCTCACCGCCCATATTTAGCATTGGTTCAATTGCAATTATCATTCCTGGAATTAATTTCTGTCCTTTGCCTGGTTTGCCATAATTTGGAATATATGGGTCTTCATGAATTTTCACTCCTACCCCATGCCCTGCAAGCTCACGAACTATGCCATATTTTCTATTTACTGATGATTCTATTGCATGGCCAATATCTCCAACTGTAGCACCCCCCTGAGCAGCCCAAATGCCCGCCTCTAGAGCTTTCTTGGTGTACTCGATAAGTTGCTCATCTCTCTTGGAAATCTTGCCTACGGGCACTGTGACCGCGTGATCAGTGAAAAGTCCTTTATGTTTAAGGCCAAGGTCAAGAGAAACAATATCCCCTTCTTTTAAAACTCTTCCTTTGGATGGAATACCATGAACTATTTCATTATTCACTGAAATACAAATAGTAGCCGGAAATGCTTTTGGAGCTCCTTGTGGTTTATAGTTTAAAAATGCAGGAATATCACCATTCTCCTTTATTAAATCAAAGGCATACTTGTCGAGCTCATAAGTAGAAACTCCTGGCTTCACTTTTTTAGCAACTTTCGCCAAAATATCGGCAAGAATCTTTCCCCCTTCCCTTATTATTTCTATTTCTGTTGGTGTTTTAATTATAACTGACATGTTTTTCTATACTAACTAAATAAATCATATTTTGCAATTAATATACCTCTTGCTGGTAACATTGCTCACAATACACGATCTCAGGTCTTTCCGGAGCGTATGATGTTTCAAATTCATTCTGACATCCTTCTTTCATGCATTTGCGGTGATATAATTTACTACTATTTCTTTGAGAAATTCGTATACTATGCCGACAATTTACACAATAACGAGGAAGTGCGATATTGTTTTGTTTTAAAAATTGAACTTCGGAAGGTATAATCTTATACGCTCGTTCACACTTTTCACAAGAAATTATTTCCTTTGTGATATTATCAGTTACATCATTTATATCATCTGGTAGATCCGATGATTTCATTGTTTTTTCATATTCTGTTTTAGAAGTTTCATACCATTTACCACCATAAGTAATAATTTCTTCTTTAGTGAGTGGGAAGTGTTCTGGAGTTATAGTGTCATTGTAAGCAAAAGGAGAAAATTCGGGAGGGAAAAATTCACCATATTTATAAACCCTACCCTGTGCATCAATATAAGGCATATCATCCATATGCTTCCTTATCTCATCACGAAGTTTGTAAAATTCCTCTTTAGTGTACTTTTTGTTTAAAATTACATATTCACCACTATTCACACTAATACTTCCAAATACATGATTGGCTTTCTTCCCACAAAACATACTGTATTCAAAATCCATGCCACCGTCCCAACACTCCCAACCAAAACGAATCTGAGAGGAATTCCATCCACAAGTTGCACCTTCATATATAAGTTCGCTATTACAACCTCCAACTAAGACATCCATTGAATCTTTTAATGTTGGAACCTGACTATATTGAACATAAGCAAGATCTTCACCTCCTCGCACCAAATAACTATTGCGAACATTTTTTGAATAAGCGACATATTCTCCTTCTGATAAATAATTTTTTATTCCTTGAAGGTACCTTACTGGAAAAGTTAACCATTCTTTTTTAACTTGTTCTTTTATTTTTTCAAGATTTGACCATTTAAACAAATCTAATTCTTTTATTTTTTTCTTATATTCTTCTTTCGACAACTGCTGATTAAAAAAATAATTTGATTTGTTTGTTAAATTTACACATCCAAAACAATCCATGCATCCACGGCAGTTTTTACTAAACCAAACAGAAACACAATCTTCGCATTGAGAAGAAAAACTTGTGTCAAAGCATTTCTTAAGCCAAAAAGATTCGTAGCATTTTTCTGAATTTTGTATATGTGAATTATCAAAACAATTCTTGCAGTAATCAACAGCATTGCCATAAGCCGAATCCTCAGTTGCAGTGGCATTAAATATCAAAAAGCAGTTCTTTAAATCAGCAGCGTTTCCAGAATAATCGCTTGCTACCATATTAATTGCATCCGATCTTGGACGTGGAACTTTTGAATTTAATTCGCCGAGCTGAGCAAGAAATGGTCGTGACCTATCAAAATCTACTCCATAAGAAAAAGGATCCCAATTATCACTAGCCCAGTAACTATCTTCATAGATTGGAAAACCAGATTCAGGTGGAAACAGCGATAATATAGTATTACCAGTAACAGCATCTACATTTCTAAAAAGCTTTCTTTCATTACGAAAAAGACATCTTCTTTGAAATCTACATTCCGGGCACCAAGTTGGAGGAGGAACTTTTATTTTCTCATAGAATGAAAAATCATCTGGCTCAATAGTGAAGTCTTTTTTGCAATTCTGACAAGTTTTTGTCTCTGAGCTCATATATTTTATATACTACACTCTCCTATTTCCCCCCCTATCCCCGGGATAGGGAATTATTTTATTACTGTTCCTACGAAATCTTTGCCGTCTAAATAATTTTTTATATTTTCTATGTTTTTACCATTCATAACTACAACATGAAGACCAAGGCGTTCTGCATGGACCGCAGCTGTAGGATCAAAAGGAGAATTTAGTCCTGGAACCCATTCTCTAGGAAGAATACTACGGAACTCTGTCCATGAAATTTCTTTCAGAGGTTTTGCATCCATATATTGTTTAGGATCTTTGTCATAGACATAATCAATATTTGAAAGATTTATAACTTTTTTTCCTCCTAATTTTTCTGCAATTATTACTGCATCGTTATCGGAGCTACATCCAGGTTTCCATCCGCCACCTACAATCACTGGTTTGTCTGTCTTAGTTATTAAAGTCGGATCTTTTATCACTTCTTCATAAGCAAGTTCTCCCAAGGACACGCGGAGAAGTTCGGCGTTTACCTTTGTTGTTGCTATACCTATCCAATCCAAATCTTCTTTTGTTGGATTTGTAATCTTTTCTGCAGCTTCGTTATATATGCGACAAATTTTACCTCCTCCTGTGATAAGTACGAAGTGAAAATTTTTCTTCACATATTCTTTAATAAAAGAAACAAACTCTTTTACAAATGGGACATCCACCCCATCTGGAACAATGAGTGACCCGCCAAGTGAAATTATAATTGTTTCTTTATTTTCCATATTATATATTTAATTTACTTACAATATCTGTGTGGATGTCTTCTATTTTCCCTTCTCCATTTATTTCAAGATATTTAAAGAATGAATCAGACTTTATAACTTCAAGCATTGGTAAAATAAATTTATCATATTCATTCAATCTGCTTTCTATTGCACCTTCACTATCGTCACCTCTACCTCGTAGAAGCATTCTTTCTTTCACATTCTCTCTTGATACATCAATATTTATAACTATAGGGTCTTCTCTTTTTACATACTGCAACAATTCTTTTATAATCTCAAGCTGTTTGATCGTACGAGGATAACCATCAAAGAAGAAAGTGGATTTGTCATCTATGATATCCATTACACTTCTAACGAATAAACCATTTGTGAGAAAATCTGGCTGGAATTTACCCTGATTCATACTTACATCACGAGCAATGTTTTGAACATATCCCTCTTCTTTAAAAAATTCTCTGTATATTTCACCCATAACAATAGCTCTGACAGGTGTATCTTTATATTTATCTGCCAAGTATCCTTTTAAAAGTTCAATCTGCGTACCCTTACCTGAACCAGACCTCCCTACGAATATAAATGTTTGTGGTTTATTCATATAAACTTATTATATACTATTAATTAAACATAAAAAAAGACCCAGTGTTAGGTCTTTTTTTAATACTCTCTCATTGATAATTGCGCTTCTGTCTTCTTGATTATGTCGAGAACAACTGAAACCACAATCAAAAGGGATGTGCCACCGATAGCGAAAGCTGTAATTCCTGTAACCGATTTTATAACAAGAGGAATAACTGCTATAACACCTAGGAATACTGCTCCCATTGTAGTCGTACGAGTTAAAATTTTTGAAAGATAATCTCTTGTAGCTACGCCTGGGCGAATACCGGGAACGAAAGCGCCATTCTTTTGTAAGTTTGAAGAAATTTGTTCAGGGTCGAAAGTAACTGCAGTATAGAAATATGTGAACAAGAATACAAAGATAAAGTAGAAGAGAGAATAGAGCCATGTATTTGCGACAAACCAAAGTAACCCTCGAGAAATAGCAAGGAGAGTGCCATTGGTTACACCAGATAGTGCTGTACCGATCATTTGAGGGAATAACAGAATAGAAAGTGCAAAGATAATAGGAATAACTCCAGCTTGGTTCACACGAATAGGTAAATATGTCTGAGTCCCACCTGAAACATGATCACCTCTTACTTGTTTTGCATATGTCACAGGAATAGGTCGTTCTGCTTCAGTAACAATAACTACTCCAGCAACCATAAGTAGACCAACAGCTACGAACAATATGTAGATTGGTAATTTTGATACATCAAAAGTAAAAAGAAATTGTGATATGTTCTGAGGAATTCTTGCCACAATACCAGCAAAAATTATAAGTGAAACACCATTACCAATACCGAATTCAGAAGATAATTCTCCAATCCACATAATAAGCATAGCTCCAGCAACGATAACTGAAAGATTTGTAAACATTCCAAACGCTGAAACATTTGCCATGATTCCTTGACGCTGAAGAAGGACAAGCAAAGCTATTCCTTGGATAGCAGCGAGAGGGATTGTAATCATTCTACTAATTTGAGTAAACTTCTTGCGTCCAATTTCTCCATCTTCTTGATACATTGCTTTTAATCTTGGAGATATCATAGTCAAAACCTGCATGATAATAGAAGAAGTAATGTAAGGTCCAACTCCAAGCATTATAATAGAAAGAGTTGCAAGTCCACCTCCAGAAAAGAGATTTAGAACTCCAACAAATTGATTATTGTTTACGAAATTCTGAAGCTTTATTGCATCTACTCCTGGAATAGGTATAGCAGATAAAAGTCGGAAAATAACAAGAACTCCAAGCACAAATAGAACCCTATTTCTTAGAGTTTTATCTGCAAATATTGCCTTTATTTTATTTAAAACAATTTCCATATTTATTTTACACTTCCCCCTGCCTTCTCAATCTTTGTGCGAGCAGAAGCTGAAACTTCACATTGAACTACAGAAAGCTTCTTATCAAGTTCACCTGCGCCTAGAATTTTGACAGAAGGTAAATCACCACTAATTCGGCGAATCAATTTCTTTTCAAACAAAGATGCGGGATTCACAACTGCGCCTGCTTCAAATATATTGAGGTCCCCTACATTGACTGGTGAAGGCTTAACAGCACCAGAATGAAAACGATATCCTCTTAACTTTGGAAGCTTCTTAATTATATCACGTATTTCTGGACGACGTTTATTACCTGCACGAGCTGTCTGACCCTTGCCTCCACGTCCAGATGTTTTACCACGAGTACCTCCTCGTCCAACTTGCTGGGCTTTTTTATTTGGGTGTTGTCTTTTTAATGTGTTTAATTGCATAAAATTTTTTGTGTTTAACTAACAATTTCTTCCTTAACTTCAGGAACAACGAAAGGAACTGCTTTAACTGCTCCAGATTTGTCTTTTAATTGGTAGAGTGTCTTGTAAGCAGCACGAGCATTATTCAATTTATTCTTACTACCTGAATGAAGCTTTGCAGTTACATTTTTAATTCCAGAGAGAATTAACATGTCACGAACAGTACTTCCTGCTACCAATCCTTTACCACGGTTAGGCATAATTGTAAGGAAAGAACTTGAATATTTAGCACTAACCTCATGAGAAATAGACATATCTTTTGTAGTCTTAATCTTGAACATATTCTTCTTTGCTTGGCGAAGAGCTTTTGCAATTGCGATAGCTGTGTCTCCTCCTTTACCTGTACCTAGACCAACTGAACCTTTCTTGTCACCGATAGCTATAGCTACAGCAAATGTCATACGACGTCCTCCTGCAACCACACGAGTTACGCGACGAATAGAAACCATCTTCTGATCAAATTCTGGTTTTGGGCGTTCGAAAGATGGACGTGGCTTACGAGTGTCACTCCCTTCACGCTTTCCTTGACCTGATGTTCTAGGGCTGCGGTTAGTATTCTTATTTTGTTTTGGTTTTTCTGTATCCATATATTTATATTAAAATTTTAAACCTGCTTCACGAGCAGAATCAGCAAGTGCTTTAATTCTACCAGTGTACTTAAAACCATTACGATCAAAAACGCATTTCTTAATCCCTTTTGCTATAGCTTTCTTTGCAACTTCTGTACCTACAGCTTTTGAACGTTCTGTCTTTGTACCTGTTTTTGCCTTCATATCAGAAGCAGAAGCTAAAGTAAGAGAATTTTCGTCATCAATAATCTGAGCATACATATAATTATTAGAACGGAAAACAGAAAGACGAGGTGCTTCTGCAGTACCAAGAATCTTTGTACGAATCTTTTTCTTTAATCTTATTCTTTTTTCTAATTTTATATTCTTCATATTATTGATTTAACTTACTCGTAATTATGCGGCTTTCTTGCCTTGCTTGCGTCGGATAACTTCATCAGAGTAGCGGAAACCTTTACCTTTATATGGTTCTGGTTTTTTCATTGCGCGAATAGATGCAGTGAAAGAACCAACTAATTCTTTATCGATTCCAGTAATTGTAATATTGTTCTTATCTGCTGTAACTGTAATACCTGCTGGAATAGCTACCTTCACTGGATGAGAGAAACCTAGAGCAAGATTTAAAGTAGTGCCAGAAACATCTGATTTATAACCAACTCCTTCAAGTATAAGTTTCTTGCTGTATCCTTCGTTTACTCCGATTACCATATTCTTCACAAGTGAAGCATATGTACCCCAGAGAGCATTTACTGTACGGTCTCCTATTTTATTAGGAGTGAAAGTTACTTCATTCCCATTAAGATGTAAGGTTACTTCTCCGGGAAAATCCTTTGTAAGTGAGCCTTTTGGTCCTTTTACAGAGAAAACAGTACCAGAAAGTTTTGCTTCTGTGCCTGTTGGGATTATAACTGTTTGTTTTCCAATACGTGACATATAATTAATTATTGATTACCATAATTTAAACAAAACTTCTCCTCCGACCATCTCTTTACGTGCTTGCTGGTCTGTTAAAATGCCTTTTGGAGTTGAAAGAAGTGTTAGTCCATAACTTTTTCTTATATCTTTTACTCCTTTGTATACGCGACATGATGATTTTGAAACACGGTCAGCTCCTGTGACTTTTGGAGTGCCATCTTCAGCGTAAACTAAACCAAGCTCAATAACAGGAAAACCTTTCTTTGTTTTTTTAGTTACACTTTTTAGATAGCCTTCTTTTACTAGACACTCGGCAATTAAAAATTTCATTTTAGAATGAGGAACAACAATAAGCTCGTGTCCTACACGACTTGCATTCTTTATCATATTTATCATGTTTGCTATTTGATCCATTGTATTTTGTGAGAATTAATTGATTACCAACTTGACTTGCGAACTCCTGGAAGCATTCCTTCATTTGCGAGCTCACGGAAACAAATACGACATAATCCGAAATCTCTCATATAAGCATGTCCGCGAGAACAGCGAAAACAACGATTTGTTTCTCGTGTGCTAAATTTTGATTTCTTTAAATGTCTTGCTGTTACTGATGTTTTTGCCATATATAAAATTATTTGGGTATTACCCTCATGAATCTTGATATCTCGTTTATTTGCTTAAAGGTATTTACCCCTTAAGTAGACAAACGGATCTAAAACTCACGTTCCCCTATACTAGCAGATAGCCTAAAATAAGTCAAACTCATAGTGCAAGTGATATCAAAATATACTATTGGGTTAAACAAAAAATCCCCGTAAGGGGATTTTTTGTTTTGTATTATTTCTTAAATGGAATTCCGATTAATTCAAAGAAATCTGTGGCTTCGGCTTTATTCTTTGCTGTTGTAACGATAGTGATAGCTAATCCGAATACATCTTTGATATCTTCACTTCCTGTTTCAGGGAATATTGTATGTTCCTTGATACTCATTGTAAGATTACCGATGTTGTCTACAATTTTTCTTTCAATACCGCGGAAGTCCTTTGTACGAGGGATTGCAACATTGATAAGTTTATCTAAGAATCCATACATGCGGTCGCCTCTTAATGTAACCATTACACCGATAGGGTCACCAATACGAATTTTGAAACTTGCGATAGATTTCTTTGCGCTTTTTGTAGCTGGCTTCTGACCTGTAATCTTTGCCAATCTATCGATAACAAGCTTGTTATGGTCTTTGTTGCGCTTTATTCCAGAACCAGTTCCACTTGCAACAACCACCTTCACGAGTCGAGGTGATGCCATAACATTCTTGTAGCCATATTTAGCCTTAAGAGTACTGTATGATTTTTTTTCTTTTTGTTTAACTGTTTCCATTGTATTTAAATCTTAATTCGTAATTACTTTAGTCGTTCTTAGCAACATTTGATACGTGTATTGGCATTGCTAATTCTAAAATCTGACTTGGGTCACCCTTCTTTCTGGATTTATGAGCTTTCTTTCTCAAGTTCACACCTTCAACAACAACTTTATTAATAGAAGGCATAGATTTTAATACTTTACCTTTCTTTCCTTTGTTGCTTCCAGAAATAACTATTACATTGTCTCCTTTCTTTATTTTCATAAAATTATATAACTTCTTGTGCTAATGAAATAATCTTTTGGTAGCCACGCTCTGCAAGCTCTCTTGGAATAGGACCGAATACACGTCCTCCTTTTGGATCAAGTTTATCTTTTTCTAAGATAACAACAGCATTATCATCAAAACTAATATATGAACCATCTTTTCGGCGATATGATTTAACTGTTCGTACAACGACTGCCTGGTGAACATCTTTTTTCTTTACCAATTTTCTTGGGTCAGCTATTTTAACAGAAATGATAACCTTGTCTCCGATACTAGCATAGCGACGCTTTGAAGAACCAAGTATTTTGAATACCTTTCCGACTTTACCGCCAGCGTTGTCTGTGATATTTACTATTGTTCCATCTTGAATCATATAATTATGCTATTACTTTAAATTTCTTATCTTTTGAAATTGGGCGTGTTTCCTCAATTTCAACTTTGTCACCGACTTTTTTACTATTGTTCTCATCGTGAGCTTTGTATTTCTTGGTCTTCTTTATTCTCTTGCCGTATTTCTTGTGTTCAACAAAGCGAGTAACTAGAACAACAACTGTTTTATCCATTTTATCGGAAACAACTACTCCTTTTAGAACCTTATTTGATTTTTTTACTTTTGTATCCATATAAATATATTATCTAGCCACTACACGAGTAGCAATTGGTAATTTGGTTCCTGCTTTTCGTAATGCTTCCTTTGCAACAGCATCGGTAACTCCATCGACTTCGAAGATTACTCTTCCTGGACGAATATCTAAACAATATCCTTGTGGATCTCCTTTTCCTTTACCCATTCCTACTTCTGCAGGTTTTGCAGTGAAAGGTCTGTCTGGGAAAATTCTAATCCACATACGGCCAGTCTTTCCGAGAGTTCTTGAAGTAACTTTACGTGCTGATTCTATCTGGTTTGAGCGAATGCGTCCACCACTAGTTGCCTTAAGTCCAAATGACCCAAACGATATAGTTGTACCGCGAGTATCAGGAGTAACCTTAGTCATATCGGTACGACCTGTTTGCCACTTTCTAAATTTTACTTTCTTTGGAATTAACATAAAAATTATTTATTATTATCATTTCTATTTACTGCTGGGTTTGGTGTAGAAAAAATTTCTCCACGATATATCCAAACCTTGATACCAATATCTCCATAACTCATATGAGCTTTCTCGCGAGCAAAATCAACATCTGAACGCAATGTCTGAAGAGGAATAGAGCCACGCTTGATTTGTTCACTTCGAGCAATTTCTGCTCCAGCTAAACGTCCACCAAGATAAATACGTGCTCCTTTTACTCCACGAGCTGACATTACTTTTTCAATTGCTTGCTTTATAACTCGGCGATATGGAAGACGTTTCTCAAGTCCTTCAGCAATAGAACAAGCAACAATAGCAGCATCAGCATCTGGATTTGTAACTTCTATAATATCGAATTTGAAATCTTCAGGAATTGCTATGCCCTTTTTCTTTAGAGTAGAAACAAGTTCAGCTTTAAGGTTAGTAACTCCTTCTCCTGAACGTCCGATAATCATTCCTGGGCGTGATGTGTAAACCATTATCTTTGTAGATTTTGCATTACGTTCAATTTCTATACGAGAAATGTAAAAACCACGAAGTTTCTTTGTTAAAAATTCACGAATGATAACATCACTTTGTAAAAGTGTTTTATACTTTTTAGCACCAAACCAGCGTGATTTCCAATCACGGAGGGTTACTAATCTATGAGCATATGGGTGAACTACTTTTGACATAAATGATTTATATTAGGCCTTATTTTCTACCTTTTTAGTTACTTTCGACTTCTTTGATGTTTCTTTTACTGCCTTTTTTGCTTTCTTTTCTACTGTTTTTTCTACAAGAGTAAGCATTACATGACTTGTGCGTTTGTTAATGCGAGAAGCACTTCCGCGAGCACGAGGCATAATTCTCTTTAAAACAATACCCTTATTAACTGTAACATTTTCTATGAAAAGGTTATCTTCTTTTACACCTCTCTGCTTTGCATTAGAAAGAGCAGAATTCAACAGTGTCTGTATAGGACTTGATGCTCTCTTTGGTAAATTATCTAAAATAGTAAGAGCTTCAGCAACCCTTTTGCTTTTTATTAAGTCTCCTACAAGGCGAACCTTACGGGGTGACTGTCTGTAATTTTTTAAAAATGCTTTCATGTGTGTAATTAAACTACTTTACTGATACCTTTATTTGTTGTGACTATAACTAATTTTTTGAGAAAGAATGCTTTCATATACTAAATTATTTTTTCTTTGAATCAACTGCTGATTTTGCTGCCTGAGCTGCGGCTATTTCTGCTTCTTTCTTCTTCACTTCCAGCTCTTTCTGCATCTTACCTCCGTGTCTGACGAACTTTCTAGTGAGTGAGAATTCTCCAAGCCGATGCCCCACCATATCTTCACTGACTAGGACTTCAACGTGAGTTTTACCATTATGGACACCAAAAACAAATCCAACCATTTCTGGGGAAATAACACAAGCTCTAGACCAAGTCTTTATTACACCTGTCTCTAGAGGCTTCTTTCCGGCAATCTTTTTCAAGAGCCTTTCGTCTACATATGGACCTTTCTTGAGTGATCTTGTCATAACAATATAAATAAGCTCAACTGAGCTCGTTCGTCTATACTATCAAATCTAAAAATAAAGTCAAATCCCCATCACACTCGTGTGATGGGGATTAAAAATTGATATTTACTTTAATGCTTCCTGAAAATAAGCAATGCTGTTAAAGTTATAAGTAACAAATTCCATGGTCTTAAAAAGACGACTGACCCAGGAGAAACTGCCGTTGCACCAAATTTCTTAAATTGGTAAACATGCCACGGCCAAAGGATTCCTCCACCACCAATAATAGGAAGGGTAATACCTTTTCTACGTGCTTTCCTTATCCACCTTAAAGCATAAGGCCGGATTGGACTACCTGAGACACCCCCTCGCCCTTTTACATTGAATAAATACTGATATTTGTCGAGCGGAGAAATGAAATTACCTTCCTTATCTTTTTTAAAATATTTTTCTTTTGTGAAATAAGGAAGATCGTTAAACGGGATGGTATTAATAGCATCAACCCCATCAATCATTTTGCACTGTTGAAGATGTAAAATAACTTCAACCGGGAAATCCCATCCAACTTTCAAAAAGAGTGGCAATTTAAGTAATTTTAATAAATTACATTCATTTTTTAAACCATCAAGGAACAATTTATCCCCTGTGTTTGGACAAGAAACGTTGTAATGAAGGAAAATTTTGCTTGCTCTAAAGTTTTTTAATTCAGGACTTAGAGCAGCAATAATATAGACAATTTCATCTATTCTTTTCTTTAGTTCTTTTTCAACTAACATTATTGAAAGATGTAATTCTCCTTCAATTTTCTGTAAAACTCCCATATTAAGAATGGTATAAATCCCTGGATTAGAAAGTGAAACATTGTTTACACCGTAACCTTTCCAGAAATTAGCATAGATGCACTTGGGATGAAAATCAATGGGAGTAATCCCGTCAGCACACCAAAGACGCATATTTCCCTCTCTTTTATTTGAAGTGATAGTTTTAATCTGGAAAGTAATCCATTTAAAAGAAAACAGGAACGGGAAAAGAATTCTAAATATTTTATGATATTTATATCCTTCCCCTACAATTCCCATAAGACCTGATGAAGCAATCACAGGAGATTGAAAGTAGTGAGTGTTTTCCATTTTGTTAAATTTTAAGGTAAGTTTTCTTTAGTATTAACATAATAATAAAGAAACATCAATATTAAATGTTAATTGACAAAACTTCTTTTGCCTGTAGTATAAGAGTCAAATAACTACCTTTAAAACTTAATACTATGAATAAAGCAAATGAAATCAGCAGTAAGGTTGGTTTGATTGGATTAGAAAGTGGAGCAATTAAAATCAATACCAAAAAACCTTTTCTGGATATTTATGGTAAATTTCGGCCTGTTTTTATTGATTGTAATCTATTTTTACCTTACCCAAAGTACCGTGATATTGTTATCATCGGAATTGTTGAAATAGTCAGAAATTCTGTGAATTTGCACCATCGCTCATTGGGAATTAGTGGTTCAGAGACCGGAATACCTTGGGCTTCATCTATTGCAGAAATATTCAAAGCTTCACTCATATACATACAAAGTGATTATGGGGACAGCGACACAAAAAAACAAAAAGATTGCAAAGAAGGGATTGATTTAGCAAAACATAGAGTAATTTTAATTGATGATGTAATCTCGACTGGTAGAAAAAATGCTTCGACTGTTGCAAGTATACGAAAAATGAATGGAATTTGTGATTTGTGTATTTCGATTATTGACTGCGGGTTCTCTGAAGCTGAAAAGGTTTTCGCTGGAGAACTTCCTTTTAAAAGAGATGGGTTTGAGGCGCCTATTGAGTCACTGAAAAGCTCTTGTGAAAAGAAATCCTTGCTCAATTTGCCTCAATTAATTAAAGTGGCATGGGATAATGGTTTCATTGAAAGAGAGGAAGAGAAAATTTTGCTGGAATGGATAGAAAACCCAGAATATTGGGGAGATAGACATAATTTTCCGGCTCTAAGAAAAACGTAAAATAAAAAGAGCGTACAGAATAAATCTGTACGCTCATTTTTTGTTTACATTAGGCATACTCTGCCTGTCCGATTTCATTCAGAATCATTATTGCTGCATTTACCGGTTCCCCAACTTCCTCGGGAGGTTGCAAAATTGGCCGACCAATAACAAGATAGTCAGCTTTTGCTTCCCTGATAGCTCTCGTTGGAGTCATAATTCTGTCAGGGTTCTGATCATTGGGGACAGCCCAAAGAGGACGAATTGCCGGAGTAACAGTCAAAAGATGAACAAGATACTCATCTGCCTTAATCATTTCTGACTCTTTCGGTGAACAGATTACGCATGGCACACGAGCATTCATCAAGTTATGAGCGAACTTCAGTACTTTCTCCTCAATACTGGAATTATAAATTTCAGCACAATCTGATTCCTTTAAGGAAGTGAGAACAGTAACACCAGCAACCAAAGATTTTTCACAAACTTCCATAACGGCTTTCATTGCAGGAATCCCAGCAGATGCATGCAAATTGAAAAGAGCTACTCCCATTTTTGCTATGTCACAGGCAGATTTTTGCATTGTGTCTGTCGTGTCATGAAGTTTGCAATCATAGAATACTTTTCCTCCCTCTTCGTGAACAATTTTTACTGCCTGAGGACCCCCAACTGTATGAATAAGTTGAAATCCGATTTTGAACATACCTACGTAAGGATGAAGCATTTTCACATACTTTCTTACTTCATCTTCCGTATTTACATCCAAGGCAACAATAATCCTATCTTTCGGAGAAAGATTCTCAGTAAACATATTATCCATAATGACCTCCAATTTTATGTTATAAAATAAAACAAATTTTCTTTATATTACATTATTTTCTTCAAAAGTCAAAACTAAAGAAAAATAATTATTTTAGGTAAAAAAATTATGAGGCCTATAACTCCAGCTGTGATTACAGACAGAAGTACTGCTCCTGCAGCTATATCTTTCGTGTCACGAGCATAAGGATGAAAAGTTGGCGAGGTAAGGTCTATATCAAATTCAAAAGCAGTATTTAATGCTTCTGTGACGATAACTAATCCAATTGCAAATACAACTAGAACCCACTCTATGTTTGATATATTCAAAAGAAAACCCAAGAAAATTGCTAGCGCAGCAAAAAATAAGTGAACCCAAGAGTTGTGTGTTGTTTTTATAAAAATTACAAGTCCTCGCCACGCATGAGTAGTGCTTCTAAGGCGAGCAATAAGTGAAAACTTTTTCTTCTCTGATAGTTTAGCTTCAGGCATAATTGTATTATACCCCGTAGTGAATTTTTAATAAAATCTACTACCGGGGATACATTAAAAACACCCCGACATAAAAGTCGAGGTGCTTGTTGATATTTTTTAATACCAACCCCATTTTCTTCTTTTTTCTTCTGCCTCTTTTCTCTTTTCTTCTTCCCTCATTGCTCGAATCCTTTCATTATCATGAGCTCTGATAATTATAAAGCGTATCCTTTTCGGGTTTTTTGTTATGGGTTTTAAAACTCCGTTAACAATAGGACGATACCTCCCTCTCTTAAGAGGTGTAAAAGTTACTTTTGTTTCCATGATTTTGGTATTTAGAAGAATTTTAATTGATATTACATTTCTCGCATTATAATGTCAATAAAACAAAAAAACACCCGGAGGGTGTTTTTTGTTGATAGAATTATTTTGCGTTTTTGTTCTTGCCCACTTTTCGGCGAGACACAATCCACATATTTGAATATTTCTTTGGTGTGCGTGTCTTCTGTCCTTTTCCGGATGGCTTACCCCACATTGTCTTTGCGCGGCGTAGTCCACGACCTTGGCGTCCTTCACCTCCACCGTGTGGATGGTCAACTGGGTTCATAGCTGTACCACGAACCTTAGGACGAATACCTTTCCATCGTGAACGTCCAGCTTTTCCAAAATTCTGAAGTATGTATTCACTGTTTGAAACTTCTCCGATAGATGCCCATGCACTTTCTGGAACCTTACGAACTTCTGTTGATGGCATCTTTATATTTGTGTAACCGAGGTCATTCGCAACAACTTGTCCGAATACACCAGCTGAACGTGCAAGCTTTGCACCATTGCCAGCTTTCATTTCAATATTGTAAACAAATGTACCAACTGGAATTAATTTAAGAGGTAAACGATTTCCTACTTGAAGTGGAGCTTTTTCTGAAACCACAAAAGTATCTCCAACTTTCATTGATTTAGGAACAATCACGTATCTCTTTTCTCCATCTTTATAACAAACCAAACTTATGAAAGCATTGCGGTTTGGATCGTACTCTATGGATACTATCTTTGCAGGAATATCATGCTTGTTGTACATGAAATCAATTTCACGGTAAAGACGCTTGTGTCCACCCCCTTTGTGGCGAGTAGTAATTCGTCCTTGATTATTTCTTCCGACAGATCTTTTGAAACCTTTTGTTAAAGATTTCTCCGGAGTACTTTTGGTCAAAACATTACGGTATGTGACTGTAGTGTGATGACGTCGGCTTGGACTTGTAGGTCTATATGTTTTCATAATTATGCAAATGTTATCTTATCTCCTTTCTTTAAATGTACGACCGCCTTTTTACCGCCAGCTTTTACACTTACAATCCCACGTCGTGTTACTTTCTTGTCGGCAATTCGTGTAACAGAAATTCTTTCTGGAGTAACTCCATAAACGAAGTTTATAGCCTTCTTGATTTCATTCTTGGTTGCATTATTAGCAACATTGAAAGTATAAACGCCTTTTTCTGCGTAAATTGCTGACTTTTCAGTGATGCGAGGATTTTTAATAAGTGGGTGTGTCTTTTCCTTCTTTTCTACTACCTCTTTCTCTGTATTCTTTTTTGTTTTTGTGTTTTTTGTTTCCATAGTATTTGGCCATACCTGCCTGCGGTAGGCAGGTTATTTCTTTTCTATTTTACCACCCAAAAAAGCAATACTTTCTTTAGGTTGTGAGATAATAATGTGCTTGAAAGACAGTAAATCGACAGGATTTATGTTTTTTATTTCATCAATCTCCACTGTTTTGATATTTGCAAAACTCTTTTTTACTGTATCAGTTTTTGCTGGAGTAGTAATATAGAGATTTGGATTCTTACCTCCTACTATTTTTTCAAAACCAGAAACTTTACTCAAATCTTTTACTATTTGGGCAGCATCTTTAGTTTTAATATTTTTAAGAGATAATTCTTCAACAAAAAGAATTTGTCCTTTTCTTAACTTTTCAGATAGAACAGTGAAGAGGGCTTTTGCTTTCATCTTCTTGTTTATTTTTTGTTCGTAACTCTTATCATTGCGAGGTCCATGAGTGATTCCACCTCCTACCCAGATTGGTGAGCGAGTTGAACCATGACGAGCACGTCCTGTACCCTTTTGTCTCCATGGCTTCTTTCCTCCTCCGCGAACTTCTCCTCGTGTTTTTGTGTGAGCTACAGGAGTACGAGCATTGGCTTGCATTGCAGTGACAACTTGATGAACAAGGTCACCATTCCAAGATAATCCGAAGATTGATTCTGGTAAATCAATACTTCCTACTCCTTTACCTTTTTGGTCATAAACTTGCGCAGATAGAGATTCTGGAGCTACCTTAGACTTCTTTTCTTTTACAGTTTTATTCTTTTGTGTAGTTTCTTTTGTTGTCATAAAGTTAGCCGATGATTTCTACGAGTGTTCCACGGCGTCCTGGAATAGCACCCTTAATGAGTAATTGATTATTTTCTTCGTCTACACCAATAACTTCCAAGTTCTTGACTGTAATACGGTCTCCGCCCATACGACCTCCCATGCGCATTCCTTTTGGAACTTTGTTTCTAAGACCTCCTCCGATAGAACCAGGCTCGCGTTCTGAATGTTTCTGTCCGTGACTTCTTGGACCTCCATGGAAACCATGACGCTTAACTACGCCCTGGAAGCCTTTACTCTTTGAAATTCCTGAAACAATAACAATATCGCCCTTTTTAAAAGCACTTACTGTTATTTTGTCGCCTTCTTTTATTTCTTCTATATCTCGAAATTCTCGAAGATGCTTGTATGCTTTACCTTCTTCTGTTTCTCCGGCAGATACATTAGAAGAAGCAATATGGCCAAGATGTGCTTTTGTAGCACGACTTGCTTTTTGCTCTTCATAAGCAACTTGAACTGCTGTATATCCATCGACATCAGGATTCTTTACCTGAGTTACGATAAGAGGACCAGCAGATATCACTGTTGCCGGAACTGCAGTGCCATCTTCTAGAAAGCATTGCATCATTTGCTGTTTTTTACCTAGAATAAATTTCATATAATTACATCATTTTCACATCAATATCAACACCTGAAGGTAAGGATAGGTTTGTGAGTGCCTCGATAGTTTTTGGATTTGGATTCAAAATATCAATGACACGTTTATGGATTCTTATTTCAAACTGCTCTCGAGCATTTTTAAATACAAACGATGCTCGGTTTACAGTGTATTTTTTGATTTCGGTTGGAAGAGGAATTGGTCCTACAATCTTTGCATCATAGCGAAGAGCTGTATCAATAATTTGCTTGACTGAAGTGTCAAGAATCTTATTCTCGTAAGCCCTTACTCGAATACGAAGTTGCACAACTGCATCTTCTTTCCCTTTTTTTGGTTTTAGAACTTTCTTTGTTGTCATACGTTTGTAATTAAAAAGAACGAAATGAATAAAACTATTTAATGATCTTTGTTACAACTCCTGCACCGACAGTCTTACCTCCTTCACGGATAGCAAAGTGCATTTGTTCTTCAAGAGCTACTGGTGTAACTAATTTAACTGAAAGATTTACTGTATCACCAGGCATAACCATTTCTGTTCCAGCTGGTAATGCTGCTTCTCCTGTAACGTCTGTTGTACGGATGTAGAATTGTGGTTTGTATCCTGTAAAGAATGGTGTGTGACGTCCACCTTCTTCTTTCTTCAAGATGTAAACGTTACATTCAAATTCTGAATGAGGAGTAACTGTACCTGGCTTAACAAGAACTTGTCCACGAGTAACATCTTCTTTCTTTGTACCACGAAGAAGAATACCTGCGTTGTCTCCTGCCATACCTTCTTTCAAGTTCTTATTGAACATTTCAATACCAGTAACTGTTGTCTTTTGTGTATCTTTAATACCAACAATTTCAACGTCTTCTCCAACCTTAATAATTCCACGTTCAATTTTACCAGTCACAACTGTACCACGGCCTTCAATAGAAAAGATATCTTCAATAGGCATTAGGAATGGTTTTGTAATATCACGTTCTGGAACTGGAATATAAGTATCAAGAGCGTTCACGAGGTCAAGAATTTTCTTTGCGTATTCATCATTATTATCTTTTGATTCAAGAGCTTTCAAAGCTGAACCACGGATAACTGGAGCATTTGCGCCATCAAAGCCTTGTTTTGTAAGAAGTTCACGGACTTCTTCTTCAACGAGGTCAAGCATATCTGGGTCATCAACCATGTCACACTTGTTTAAGAATACGATTATTTTAGGAACGTTAACTTGCTTTGCAAGAAGAATATGCTCACGTGTTTGTGGCATTACTCCATCTGTTGCAGCAACTACGATGATAGCACCGTCCATTTGAGCGGCACCTGTAATCATGTTCTTAATATAGTCAGCATGTCCTGGAGCATCAATGTGCGCATAGTGACGTGCTGGTGTCCAATATTCATTATGAGAAAGAGCAATGGTAATACCACGAGCTTTTTCTTCTGGAGCTGAGTCGATTTGGTCTACTCCTTTAATCTTTGCACCGTACTCTCCTCCTTGTCTTGCTAATACACTTAAAATAGCCGCAGTTAATGTGGTTTTACCGTGGTCAACGTGACCAATTGTTCCTACATTCACATGAGGCTTATCTCTGTTAAATTCTTCTGCCATATATTTTTATTGGTTGATAAAGAGAATAAAATATACGAGAACACTACTTTATCCAAACTACCAACATAAATTATTAATAATATTTGATTCTATTCATCTATATTGATGAAATTTAATGAATCATAATTGAACTCTTATACTATCAAATATAAAAAATTTTGCAAGGGGCTACTATAAAACACAAAACTGGGCTATGCCCAGTTTTGTGTTTTAGTATTTTAATTTTCTTCTATCTTTAATGTAATAACCTTAGTAGTAACAGAATTTTCCGATGTTCCAGCTACATTTGAACACTGAAGAGTGTAAACTGTAGTAACCAAAGGAGATACAACTATACTTCCAGAGGTAGTCGGTGAATGGGCACTTACATTAAATCCTGTACCTGTACTTGTACAAGAATCTGCAGTTGAATTCCAAATAAGGGTTGAAGACCCTCCCTTAAATATTGAGGATGGATTTGCAGTAAATGTTGTTACTGGAGCATTAGATACGCATTGCGAACCATTCCAAGCTGTCCCAAAAGCACATGCAGCTATTGCTGTCTTTGTATCTAGAGTTACTCCATTATTAACAAGAACAAATACTCCGCTTGGGTAAGTAACAGTATAAGTTGTAGATCCAGAATTTGCAGTAGCAACTACTGTTCCACTTGCATTAGGGGTTCTAACTGTCGAAGTAGCAACAGGGTTGGCCGTAGTCCAATCTATTGTACTAGTACAACTATTACCTCCTTCTGGAATTGTACATCCACTAGCTGAAAGTGTTCCCGACATTGCCCCTGTTGTAGTAAACGATGAACTTGGAGAATACCCAGTTCCTGTAGCATTTACTGCATAACCTCTATAATAATAAGTTACCCCAGAAGTTAATCCAGTTCTTGAATGAGAGAATGCTCCTGTAGTTATAACTGAACCTCCACTAACAGTACAAGCTCCACAATCTACACTTGTTCCACAATTATTAAGATGAGTTCCGCAAGCTCCGCTACACGTGGTTGCACTAGATTCAGGGACACAAGAAGACGGAGCATATGAATAATTGTAAACAGATGATATCTCACTATCACTTAAAGCTCTGTTCCATATCATTACTTCATCAATATTTCCCTTGAAAGCTTCTGCTGGCCAAGTTTGAGTATAACCGATGGTGATAGGGTCATTATTATTTCTTGAGGCGCCAGCCCAAGTTTGAGTACTATAAGTATGTTGTGATCCATTCCTATATAATTTTAATGTTGAAGTAGAAGCATCAGCAATAGCTATTACGTGATATAAATTATTTATGGCATAAGTTGGAGAAGAAGATTTTGCCCATCCAATTGTTCCGTGTCCATTCTCAACAATTATATTCCCACCACCTAGTTGCGAAACATAGTTTATTGTCATTTCTGTTATCCCTTTTCCTATTAGAGCCCCCCAATTAGTGACATCAGTAGGATAAATCCAAGCACTAATAGTATAACTACCTAAATCAAGAGATGCACTGTCTGGAATACTTATATAATCAGTACCATCAAAGGTATAACATTGACCCGATTTACAATTTGTACTAGTCAAAGTTGCTCCTGTTATTGTCCCATTATTTGTACTTATGGAATCTTGAGCATTTCCATCTAATTTCCACCAAGAAACTAAGCCTGATTGCCATGCTGGAGCGCTTATTGTAATCGTTACTGAATCATTTAATGAACTTGAAACATTACCAGCAGCGTCTCTTGCCCAAGCATAAAGTGTCTTAGTTCCTGATGAGACAAAGGTATAAGATGATGGAGCAGAAGAATACCAAGGACCAGTTGTCGCAGAAGGAGTAGAAGATGATTCTGTTAATGCATACCCTGTAACTCCCGTATTATCTGTTGCTGTAAATGTTGATACTGGAACAGTAAGAGAAGATGATGTTGATGGGATTGTAAATGCAGTTACGGTTGGATTTGTAGAATCACTACTTTCAGTTAAGCTCAAACAGTTTGTCGTTGGATTTGTACTTGTCCCCCAGCAAGTTCCACGAGCAGAAACAGAAGCTGGAGAACCAAGTGAAGTAATATTTGCTCCTAATGTTGCACTAGTTGTGTTTATAGAAGTAACTGTAGGAGAAGCAACAATAGGAACAGAACCTCCACTTGCTACGTTAACTGTAATCATACCAGAAGTAGCTGTTGCTGATGTTGTAGTTGTATTTCTACATTGGACATAATAACCATATGCTCCCGTAACACTTGGAGCCGAGTAAGAAATTGGACTGCTTGCTTGATATGAGGTTAATGCACCATAAGCATTGTCTAGTAATCTACATTCTGTTGATCCAGAATTTGTACTTGCTGTGTAAGCAAACGAAACAGTAGCTCCAGGAGAAACATTATATGTCGTAGGAGAAGCAGTTACTGATACGGTTACAGGTGTACAAACTCCACCAATTATAACTGATCCTGATACACAAGTATTACAAGTAGGAGGATTTGTTGCACCATTAGCACAAGCACTTGGAGCACAACTACTTCCATTCCAAGTATTTCCTGATGCACAACTTGATGTAACTCCGACAGAATCAAGCTGCACAGAATTGTTATACAAATAAAATGTCCGTGAGCTGTATGGCACAGCCATTGCTTGGCTACCTGAGTTTCCATTTACCGTCGTCATACCTGTTGCAGTGACAGCTGATGTAGCGACAGGATTTGTAGTAGACCAGTCTATGGTGACATTACAACTACTTCCTCCTGATGCGATAGTACAAGATGAGGCAGAAGAGGAGATAGTACCAGACATAACTTTATTTTCTGAACAAGATGCATTTGTTCCTCCTCCTGTACCATTACAATTCCAAGTCCAGTTTGTTGGATTACTTACATTATTAGCACTTGTTCCAGCATTACAACTATAGTGTGTTGTCGAACATACACCATTCACAGGAGAAGAGGAGAATGAAGCTGTGACAGTACATGCAGATGTAATTGCCCCAGTTGTATAAGTATTTCCTACAAGAGAACCACTACACCCAGTAACTGAGCTAATGTTATATCCGGAATTTGGAGTAACTGTGAATGTAGTTGTTGATCCATGATTGACTGTTCTTGTAGCTGGAGAAATTGATCCATTTGCACCAGCTGTTCCAGTAACAGTATAAGTATTTGTTGCACACGTACTTCCATTCCAAGTAGTTCCTGATGCACAACTTGATGTGACTGCAACAGAGTCCAGTTCAACAGAATTGTTATATAAATAAAATGTTCGTGAACTGTATGGCACAGCCATCGCTTGGCTACC
>DATGWJ010000025.1:0-9603 GCA_035299545.1 Minisyncoccota bacterium
TCTTCATCGAATTGTAATGAGACAATTGGTTCTCCTGTTCTTTGGTCAAAATCAAGAATAGCTTTATCTAAAAAGCGACCAGTTAATTCTGTTTTAATATACTTAGAAGCATATGGATCTACATTAAGAGAAAGTTCTCCATTTTTTCCTACTGTTACTTCTTGTTTAGTATCTTTTGGATTAGGATTTTCTGTTCGAAAATCAAGTACTGGAGTTTGACCAATCATTTCTATTGCCTTAGCAACATCTGTAACCCCTGGTAAATCTACAATTAAACGCTCTTCTCCCGCATTCGAGAAGCCACCATTTTGAACTTGTACAATTGGTTCCGAAACGCCGAAGACATTCACACGTCTCTCTATAACATCACGAAGAGCATTCATAGAATTACTTACTTCTGTAGCGTCAATAAGAGAAAGATCAGCCTTATAAACCAAATGTGTCCCTCCAGAAAGATCGAGACCTAACTTGAAAGGATACTTTGCAACCCCAGTGGCTTTAGCTTCTGGAGCTAAGTTTCTATGATTAACTTCCGACTTATAAACAAACAACCCGAGCCCCACACCTAATAAGAGTATTACTAATGCAATTATTCTTGTTTTCCACATAATAGAGTTATTCTAGTCTGTTTTGCCTTAAAAATCAATGCTATTTTTTTTGACTTTATTGACTAAATATGCTATAGTTAAGGTAAATATATGTATAATTAAAAATTTAATTATGAAAAAGTTGGTTGCTCTTTTGTACAAAGTCGAAACAGGCGGGATAACAGGCAGGTATAGTTCTCATCAACGATTCGGAGAAATTAAAAAGAAGATGCAGATTCGTATCACAATGACATCTAATGACAAAGAATTAGGTGGGTACACTCTTCTCGTAAAGGAAATAGTGGGGAGAAGTGTTTACTGTTTGTTGTGTAATAATGATGGAACACCCTTATCATTGACAAGGGACTACGATGAAGATGTCGGGGTTTCTCTCAATCCTTGCTTTGGGAATGAGGATAACATGGGAAATTTTACAGCAAAAAGAGGAGATGTAGAAATTCCACCGAAACTTTCACTTAAACATTAAAGATAAAAGCTACAAGTTTAACTTGTAGCTTTTTTTGTTTTTCTTAAAATAACAGAGAAGATTACGGCAATAGCGATACCTATAATATATCCAGCAATTATATCAAATGGAAAATGCACCCCACTTGCTACTCTAGCAGAGCCAATAACGAGAGCAATAATAAAATAGAAGATTCCTATTCTCTTATGTATTAAAAATAGTGACATAGCAAGCGCACCAAAGAAAACAGCATGCCCGGAAGGGAACGAATCCACTCCCCCATGCAAGAATAGTGGCTTTACTTGTTCAAATAAAAGAAATGGCCGTGGAGAAAAAATAAAATGCTTTAGGATACTAGCCAAGATATAACCAAATGCACTAGAGAAAAATACAAAAAATATTTCTTTAAATTTATTTTTCCACTGCAAAAAGGGTCTTCTGTAATCAAATACACCGTCTGTATGATAAAGCAAAAATACTACCGCCAAGAAAATCATAATATAGCCAAATTCATTTGCAGCAAAAGTTATTAACCAATCAGTAAAATTTGATTTGTGAGCTAAACTATATAAATTAAAAAATAAAGATATATTCATGTTCATATATAAACTATATACCAAGAAACTCATTATGCATATCATCACGATGAGCTACACGACTATAGCGATTCATCCCCATTAAAATACCTAAGCCCATAAACTCAGTCAGTAAATGTGAGCCACCATAACTCATAAATGGCAGAGTAATCCCAGTCACCGGCATTATACCAAGATTCATTCCTATATTGATAATAAAATGCGTCATGAAGTAAATCGCAAGACCTAAACCATAAAGTATTTCAAAGTTAGTTGTTCCTAAAAGAGCCATACGGAGTATCCGCCAAACGATAAGTCCCAAAAGAATGAAGAGAATCATAACTCCTACAAACCCCCATTCTTCAGAGAATGCAGCAAAAATAAAGTCAGTCTCATATTCTGGTAAGAAATTTAATCTAGATTGAGTACCGAAACCGACTCCTTTCCCGAAAATTTGCCCACTTCCTACTGCAATAGTGGATTGATACACGTTGTATCCTGAGCCACGAATGTTTGATAGTGGTTGGACGAAATTTACAATTCTCGCTTTTTGATACGGTTCAAAAACAAACCCCCATAAGAAAACAAATGACACAACCATAACTCCAATTACTACAAGCAAATGCTTTTTTGAGATTCCAGAAACTAAAGTCATACCAAACCAAATACAAAAAATTATTATAGCAGACCCAAAGTCGGGCTGTAAAAATACAAGAAGAAATGGGATAAATGCATATATTGCTGATATGAAAATATGTTTAAAATTCCCTATTTCTATATGCCTTCTAGAAAAGTATTTAGCCAGCATTAGGATAACGACCAGCTTCATCATATCTGACGGCTGGAAAGAAAATCCTCCCAAAGAAAACCACGACTGGGCTCCTTTTGCTGTGTGCCCAATAAAGAATAAAGATAGAAGTAAAAAAGAAAAAGTAGCAAATAAGGCAACTAAAATATTTGTTCTTTTTAAAAATCTAAAATCAATAAAAGAAAAAGAAAAAAGAAAAACAAAAGAAATCCCTATCCACATTAATTGACGATTAAATAAAGCACTTTCACCAGTGAAAGAGCTCATAGTCACAAGCCCTGCCCCAAGGACAGGAATCATAAATAATACAAGTAGCCAATCAATGCCACCAGAAACTTTGTGTGTCCCTAATTTTTGTGAAATCATAATAACTAAAAATCTTTAAAAAGAAACTGAAAATGGATTAACTTGAATTAACACATCTTGTGTCACAGGAATAGCGGATAGAACTTCTGGCCAGGTGAATACTACTGGTAATTTATTGTTGTTTAAAAGACCGTCTTTGTGTGTCTTGGAAGCATTTATTGCATTATGGTCAATGTCGTAAAGGATAGCAATTACATCAAATTCTGGCAAATCATAGATGGAGTCATTATTTACCACTGCAGAGAGTGTAGGTGTATCTTTATTATTATCGAAGACGATGCTACTTACACGTATAGGAAGAGTCCCCAGTGTTGGGGCTTTCTTTACCCATACAAGTGGGTCAAGAAATTCGAAAGTCACTGCTTTAATCTCACTTTGTCCAGCATTAAAACGAGACTCAAGAACAGCGAATTGTTGGTTTGGAGGAATGAATGTACTTCCCTCTCTACGCCCGATTAATTTATTATCCTTATCGTAAATTCTAAATTCATATTTAGCTAAACGTACTGATGAATTCTTATTTCTATTCTCTATAAAAGAAACGAGATTATATGTATTACCAATGACCGGGAATGCTCTACTCCAAATTACAACAGGAGCTACTATATCTTCTTTACACATTAAAGAACAAGAACCTCCGCAATCTACACCAGTCTCATCTCCATTCTTTTTATTATCAGTGCAAGTTGGCTTCCTGAAAATTATAGGAGAAATAATTATAAAAACCACAAGAGCCACAAAAAACATAAACCCTGAAAAATATTTTAATTGTCTTCTAGATGCCCATGACATATATACTCCTAGTATAACAAAAATCCGCTTCAATATGAAGCGGATAATTGTTTCGTTAAATACTTTGTGCTGGCGGCAACCTACTTTCCCCGTTTATAGAGTATCATCGGCACAATGGAGCTTAACTTCTGTGTTCGGAATGAGAACAGGTGTGACCACCACGTTAAACCACCAACACAAAATATTCAACTATTCATTTATCAATGACTGCTACTACCCCCTTGGTAATAACAGATATGATACCTGAAAACTGAATGCTGTAGAACACCTGCCTGCGGTAGGCAGGCAACAATATGATTTCCAAATTTCCTAACAGGAATCGAACGATTAGTACACCTTGGCTCAACACATTACTGTGCTTACACCTAGTGCCTATCAACCTAATCATCTCTTAGGTTTCTCAAACGATTCCTCATCTTGAAGTTGGCTTCGTTCTTAGATGCTTTCAGAACTTATCCATTCCCGACATAGCTACCGGGCATTCCGTTTGGCAACAGAGCCCGTACACCAGAGGTCAGTCCACTCCGGTCCTCTCGTACTAAGAGCAGATCTTCTCAAGAATCAACGCCTGCAGTAGATAGGAGACCAACCTGTCTCACGCATCTATGTTTTACTTCCATCATTACAGCGTTCCAATAATAATGATAGAACCACAATTACTTGTGGGATCGGACTATAACTTCAACTTTTAAAGTTGGCTCACATTTAGTCTCTACGGGCAAGAATAATTACTAATTAATAATTACTGATTAATAATTAAACACAAAATGCATTTAAATTAGTAATTGGTAATTAGTCATTGTTAATTACTTATTCCCTCGGTATTATCCTTATTCAGGACTTCACCGATATAAGTGAACTTCTCATACAAATTAATGTATGCCGCCGTGAGTGTACCCGAGTACACACGGACTTAATCTCAGATTAAAACAGTTTTTATTTTCCTCAATTGGTTCAAACTGTCGAAAAAATAATTTTTTAAATTACGTTCTCAACGGTTTGAACCCAGCTCGCGTACCTTTTTAATTAGCGAACAGCTAAACCCTTGGCAGCTTCTCCACCACCAGGATAAGGTGAGCCGACATCGAGGTGCCGAACTCCGCCGTCGATATGAACTCTTAGGCGGAACTAGCCTGTTATCCCTAGAGTAGCTTTTATCCGTTAATCTTCATCCGCATCTAATGCGAAATGTCGGTTCACTATGTTCTACTTTCGTATCTGCTCGACAAGTACGTCTTACAGTCAAGCTAGCTTGTGCCATTACACTATCGGCACGATTTCCATTCGCGCCTAGCTAACCTTAATAAACTCCTCCGTTACTCTTTAGGAGGATACCGCCCCAGTAAAACTACCCACCAGATACTGTTTCTCTAAGTTTTTGCCTTAGAGATTAGAATATATCGTCACAAAGAATGGTATTTCACTGACGAGTAGAAGAAGACCGAAATCCTCTCCATCAAACCTCTCCCATCTATGCTACGCAGAGTAACCATATACTCAATATCAAGCTGCAGTAAAGCTTCTAGGGTCTTTTCGTCTATCTGCAGGTAACCGGCATCTTCACCGGTATTGTATTTTCACCGAGCAGGTCTTCGAGACAGCTCTCCAGTCATTATGCCATTCGTGCGCGTCGGAACTTACCCGACAAGGTACTTCGCTACCTTAGGACCGTTATAGTTACGGCCGACATTCACCAGGGCTTATATCAACCAGCAATACATCTTGCGACATATCACCATCGATATTTGACCTTCTGGCATTGGTCAGGCATCACCCCCTATACATCCTCTTGCGAGTTCGCAGGGAGCTGTGTTTTTGATAAACAGTTGCCAGAGATACTTTCGCTGCGGCCCCTTCAAATAAATTTAAAAGGGCAAGCCTTATTCCAAAGTTACGGCTGCTTGTTTGCCGAGTTCCTTGAAGACCTCTCACTCGTTCGCCTTGGTCTACTCGACCTGATTACCTGTGTCGGTTTACGGTACGGATTCTATTTTATTAACCTTAGATACTTTTCTTGGAAGTGTGCTTTATAAAATTTACCACGACGAATCGTGACATTTATGCTTCGCTTGGATGTTACTTTTACGTCAGTTTCCGGATTTTCCTGGAAACCATCCTTACTAACATACTCAAATCCAATAATGAGCTTTATATACTACACTCCGTCCTATCATCGAATACAATAGAAGTCAGGGAATATTAACCCTGTGCCCATCGGATGCGGCTATCGCCATCTCCTTAGGACCGACTAACCCTGGGGTGATTACCATTGCCCAGGAAACCTTAATCTTTCGGCGGGAAGGGATCTCACCTTCCTTGCGGTTACTTGTGCCAACATTCTTACTTCCGCACGCTCCACCATGGGTCACCCCTTTGGCTTCGACGCTGAGCGGAAAACTCTCCTACCACTCCCAATTTAAAAAAATGGAAGTCCTCAATTTCGGTATTATGTTTAGCCCCGATTATTTTCGGTGCGAAATCTCTGGATGAGTGAGCTGTTACGCTTTCTTTAAATGATGGCTGCTTCTAAGCCAACATCCTCATTGTCAGAGAAATTTCACCTCCTTGTTTTGCACTTAACATAAATTTAGGGACCTTAATTAGAGATCTGGGCTGTTTCCCTTTTGGCTGATGGAGCTTCGCCCCCATAGCCTAACTGCTGTGTTTTTAACTCTTAGTATTCGGAGTTTGATAGAATTCGCGAGATTGCTCCCTGTCGAAACCTTCCAGTGCTCTACCCCCAAGAGGAACACACAACGCTAGCCCTAAAGCTATTTCGGAGAGAACCAGCTATTACGAGGTTCGATTAGCTTTTCACTCCTTACCACAAGTCATCCGAGACTATTGCACGGGTCACCGGTTCGGTCCTCCATCTATCTTTCGATAAACTTCAACCTGCTTATGGCAAGCTCACCTCGCTTCGGGTCTTATCTAGACTACATTAATTTCGCGCTATTAACACTCGGTTTCCCTAAGGCTCCACTGTTCTAACAGCTTAGCCTGCAGCATAGATAAACTCGTTGGCTCATTCTTCAATAGGCACGCCGTGACGGATCGTATAAATACGTCCGCTCCGACTCCTTGTAAGTATATGGTTTCAGGTCTATTTCACTCCCCTTATCGGGGTTCTTTTCACCTTTCCCTCACGGTACTAGTTCACTATCGATCTAAAAAAGTATTTAGCCTTACCAGTTAGTTCTGGTGGATTCGCTCAAGCTATTCGTGTCTTGAGTTACTCAAGAATGACAATCAAGAAGGTATGAAGTTTTCGACCACTGGGCTATCACCATCTGTGGCGCTTCTTTCCAGAAGCTTAGTCTAACAACACACTTTGTAACTTCTCTAGATAAATCTACATTGTCACCTTACAACCCTGCAAATCTTGCGAAATGCAGTTTGGGCTCTTTCCTTTTCGCTCGCCGCTACTCAGAAAATAAATATTTTTCTCTTTTCCTCCAGGTACTGAAATGTTTTACTTCCCTGGGTCTGCTCTCTTACGTCAAGCGCAAGAGTCCTTGAGGGTTACTCAAGGGGGTTTCCCCATTCAGAAATTTCCGGATCAAAGGTTGCTAGGCACCTCCCCGAAACGTATCGCCGCCATGCTACGTCTTTCATCGCCTTTTTTAGTCTAGGCATCCGCCATATACTCTTATATTTCCTATTAGGAAATATGAAAACCATTCTTCATTTTCTCCTCTCCAGAAGAAAAATTCGAATTCATTAATATTTTTCTGGAACCGCTTCCTTCCAAATATTAATATTTTTTATTGTTGTGTTCTGTTTCCGACTCGATTCAAAAGACCCTCTAAAATAAAGGATAACAGTGAGTCGGAACAGCATTCAGTTTTCAAATATCATATTCAATGTCTCTAAATAAAAAACCGCCTTTAGGGCGGACGAAGGAAAACCAAATGGTCTTACTTGAACCGCATTTTTTGGTGATTTTTGTTTATTAACATCGTGATTCGTATATTATAGGAAATGAAAAAGAAAGTCAAGCTTTTTTCCTATCTTTTAAGACATATAAATAGCCCTATAAAATATGGGTATTTTATAGGGCTATTTATTGCTTTTTGAGATTTAAAATTATCTCTTCATTTCGTTTGAAATTTTGTCGATTGCGCGGTTTGCTGCGTCTTTACCTCCAAGACCAAAAGCGAGTCCAAGAGCAATAGCAAGTGCTGCTACAAATCCTGTGAATAGAATTTGCATAAATGCAGTAGCGATACCAAGCTCTGATAGAGCAATGATAAATGCAAAAATCCAGATAGCATACAAGGTGATAGACCCGAGCATGTTTGCTGAACTTATATTTGCAGCTTGTGCAGAAGCACGAACTAATTTCTTCATTGCTTCAGCAAGAACAGTGGCAATGATTAATACAAGAGAAGCGATTACAACTTTTGGTAAGTAATACAATACTGCCTCACGAAGGAAATCATTAACTTGAGTTAGTCCAATGATCTGTAGAGCTGCCATCAAAAATACAACGATGATAAACCACTTTACAAGTCCTCCGATGAATCCACTAACACTTAAGCGAACACCTGCACGATTCATGAAGTCATGTGCACCTGCACTTTCGAAAAGTTTATCAACTTTAAGAACAGCAACTAATTGAGCAATTGCTTTTCCTACGATAGAACCTACTGCCCATCCTACGATAAAGAGGATTATTGCACCCAATAGACCAGGAACGAAGTTCACAAATCCATACCATAAACCGATTAAAGATTGACTGAAAACTTCGCCCCAACTTTGTAATAACATCATAATAATATAATAGATATACTTTTAAAATAATAAAGTACCAACAAAAGTTCGACCTTTTAAGTACTTTATGTATTATACCAAATTTCATTGGTCTTTTGGTAATATATGTGGATAACTTGCTTTCTATTCTTACAAATCAACAGTTGCAGATCCACTCAATACACTACTTGTTGGGTATTTTATAGGAAGAATTCTACTAGAAGAACTTAACGTACTTCCTGTAGGTTCTCCAGACCCTGAAGTATAATAATACACCATCACATCATCATAATAATTATACTCGTCTTTCACTGGAGCCCACTCTGCTCCGCTTCCTCCAAAAAATCCAGTGAAGTCAAGCCAATTTATTTTAAAACTATCAATATCTCTAAATCTGTAACCTGTATATTGTGCAACTAATTTTCCATCTATAAATCCTTCCACAAATCCATTCTTTTGTCCTGGAGTATTGAGAACTATTCTTTCTGTAACTGTATACCATTGCCCTGGAGTAAGAACTTTATTCCAATAGAGAGTAGTTCCGTATGTATGCCCTACTACACTTGTCGCCTGATCACAACTTGTAGCATATGTTCCTGTTTTATTGAAATATATATTTCTATAATATTCAGCATTCCACTGATCAGGATAATATAAATAAAATACAGGATATATGCCTGGGTTTGCCGACTTAAACATCATTCCAGAAGTAAAGAAATCTGTACCATTAGGGCAATTTCCAGTATAACTCTCGTAACTAACCAAAGAAGATCTACCTTCTAAACGAGGCATCTTGCCTCCAAGTACAGGATTAAAATCACTTGCAAATTTTACTTTATATGTTAGGTAAAGTTCATCACGACCAGAAAGATTTCCAGTAGGGAGAGCATCACAATGAAATCCTTTAGTATCATTTAATCCAACAGATCCTTTAGGGTATACTTGCCTAAATATTTTTGTTGAATTTTGATCTGATACATTTCTATAAATACTCGATTGAGGATTTACTTGGCAATAATACCAATCGTCTTTGTAATCATCTGTCCCAATTGTATTTTGTTCAAAATTGTTATAGTACAATACCACCATATCATCCGTTCCTGTTGGAGTACTCTGGCACGCCCCACAACTCACACTAGTACCACAGTTATTTGTCTGCGTACCACATTTGCCAGAACAAGTAGTTGTTGTTGATTCTGGAGTACAGACAGGAGGAGTGGTTGTAGAAGTTAAAGCAACAGCAAATCCGTTGATGTC
>DATGWJ010000026.1:0-38782 GCA_035299545.1 Minisyncoccota bacterium
TACACAGTTACACTTCGTGTATCTGATGCACCATTCTGACCGTATGCTGTAAGAGTGTAAGTCTTTGTAACTGTAGGATAAACAGCTTGTGAACCTGAGTTAGGAACGTTGTAGTTAAGGTTTGAGATGACTACATTCACACAGTTCTCTGTACTCCAATTAAGAATTGAAGATTGTCCTTGTGTTATATGTGAACGAGAAGCCATAAAATCATTAATTACACACATTGAAGAATCGTCTACATACACAGTAACACTCTTTGTTTGAGTTACATTATTTGCTCCATATGCAGTGAGTGTATATGTCTTTGTACTTGTAGGAGACACACTTCGTGAACCAGAAGTACTTACAGTTCCAATACTTGATATGCTTACAGAATTACAATCAGTAGTATCCCAAGATAGAGTTGATGATTCTCCTTTTGTTATTGAACTAGGAGAAGCTGTAAAATGATTAATCTGACATACTGAAGGTTGATTTACATACACAGTTACACTTCGTGTATCTGATGCACCATTCTGACCGTATGCTGTAAGAGTGTAAGTCTTTGTAACTGTAGGATAAACAGCTTGTGAACCTGAGTTAGGAACGTTGTAGTTAAGGTTTGAAATAACTACGTTTACACAGTTACTTGTATTCCAACTAAGAACTGAGGATTCCCCACTTGTTATTGAAGTTGGATTTGCATTAAAGTTATTTATAGTACAATTATTTACAACAACTCTCTCACAAACTGATCCGTTCCAAGAAGTTCCAGAAGCACAACTTGCACTTACTGTTTCTGTATCAAGTAATTTAGAATTGTTATATAGGTAGTATGTTTGAGTACCTTTTGAAATAGCAAATGTTTTACTTCCATTGTTTCCATTTGCAACAGTCATACCATCATGAGTGATAGAAGAAGTTGCCTCAGGATTTTGAGTTGTCCAAGAAAATGGAATACCACAAGTACTATTCCCTTCTGCTATTGTACAAGAAGAACTTGAAGCAGAAAGATTGCCTGTCATATTTACTGGAATACTATTTACAGTAACTGTAACATTGTCTGTATCTCCAAGTGTTCCGTTTGGGGCATATGCTTTAAGTGTATAAGTAGTAGTAACTGCTGGGTAAACTGTCTTAGAACCAGATGGTCCATAAGTACCTACATTTGGAGTTATAACAACTTGATTACAATTATTTGTATTCCAAGTTAGAACTGAAGAGTTTCCAGTTGTTATTGAATTTGGGTTAGCTTCGAAATTTGAAATTGTACAAGATACTGGATGTGGGTAAACACATGGTAAAGCTCCACCATAGTTAGTAGCATTAGGGTCTTTACAGACCTGTGGAGGATAAGTACAAGGTAATGGTCCACCATAGTTTGTAGCTGAAGTATCCTGACAAACTTCTGGAGTAGTGTTTGAGCTTATCTTAAAAGCAACTACAACAGAACCTTGAGAAGGCCATCCTGCAGTTATAGAACCAATACTAAGACCTCTGTCTGTTAGAACTTCACTTCCTGTCTGACCATTTAGTAATGGAGTTAAAGTTTCACTTTTGTTATTTGTATACCATTTAACAGAAGAAAGAGTTAGGGATTGTGAAGAAGAAATATTTGCTCTAACAGAAGAACTGAAAGAAATACTTCCTTGGTCTGAAACAATTCTACCAGTGAAAGTTTTTGTCTTAGATGAAGTATCTAAAGATGTGGTAGGAATCAACATAACACGAGTATTTGTCGCAGTTACTGTCCCTGTATTGTGGTAATAAATTCGAACGTTTATTGTCTCCCCCTTATCTGCACTAACAGAAGAAGAAGGCCAACAAGGATTTTCATATCCTTCTAGGGTTGTAGCATTGATTATACTTAAACCCTTACAATCATTTGATGCTTGATTCCAAGTTACAGAACCAGCAAAAGCGCTTTGTGAAGATATAAGCATCACAAAACCAAGAAATCCGACCATTATTTTTTTTATATAATTTTTCATATTTATAATATTATTAAATGCTATTAATTCTACTTCGACTTACTGTATATTTACAATTTTAAACCTTCAACTAAACCAGTTAAGGGCTTAAAAAAGTAAGGGATGGTTTTTGTTTTTACAAAAATTTTTCATCCCTACAATTTTTAAATCAAAGAACATAATCAGGGTGACGGAGGTGCTCCGCCGGGTCCTCCTGGATCAATAGGATCCACAGGTTTTACGGGAGGGGCTCCACCAGGATGTCCATGATGGGCATCCTTTAAAAGAAGATAAGCGGTAGTTCCGGCAAGAATGGCCGCAAGAGGGATAACAACAAATCCAACTTTAAACTTCTTTTCCTCTTTTTGGGGAGTAATAGGAATGTAAGGTTGATTTACCCGTTCTGGCTCTCTGAATGTCCAATTTGTTCCATTTACTTGAGAAGGCTGTGTAAATTTTTCCTCCTGTTGACTAACCGGTTCTTCATACGGAACTTTCACTAAATTCATACAAATGGTTTTGGCTAAATCTAATTCATAGCCATCCAAGTGAAGAACCATTATCATTCCTTCAAATTTGTTTTTATCCCAATATGGGATTGTCTTCTTTCCATCACTGCTTTGATGTGTGTTCCAAAATCCGTTTGAATATACCCGGTGCTCTGCCCATGTTCTACAGGGGCAAAAAATCCAGGATACCCACGCGTCATCAAGTGGCTGACCATTATTGTACTTCGTATATAAACCAGTTTTTTGTAAAAATTGATTTACCTGATACAACAATTCGGCACGATAGCTGCAGGAAAGATCAGTGGTTCCCAGTGCAAAATTTTCAAATTGCTTAACTGTATATCCACTTTCATTGTATTGCTGTACAGGTGGGAACAGCTGCCCTTTTGATATTGAACAAACAATGCTCAAAATCAAAAAAAGTACTACTTTCTTCATTTTATATAGTTTTTATAGATTTATAGTATTGTTATATTTTTCTCCCAAATACTCGAAAAAATATATCGAAAAATGAGAGAGAAATATAACAATACTAGAAATTTACGTTTAGCTAAATGGTATCATATTCGGTAGTTTTTGTCAACCCCTAAACTAATATCCAATAAATTGGTATTTTTGTCTATTTAGCATCAAAAAAGTCCTAGTAAATCTAGGACTTTAGGTGAAAATTACAATTTAAGGAGCAATTACTGTCTTTGTGCCAGACACATCTTCCCCTTCTGCTTTTTCATTAACTTTTTCAACATTTGTATCCACCTCAAGCATAAAAAGAAGTTTGCATTCCTCCCCTTTTATCTTTGCGAGCACCGGATATTCCTTGCCTTCAAAAAGTAGCTTTGCATTACCATTTAATTTATAACTTCCGTCTGAAGTAAGTTTAAAATTAAACTGGTAGGTAGCATCATTCTGAGAAAAGGAGATAAACATATCTGTAATTCTCCCATTCCCGTCTTTTTTGAGATTGAAAAGTTTTCCGGGAGTTATTACTTCGACTGTTTTAATGATTTCCTTGATATTATCTGTTCTGTGTAATTTACCATCCAAGACAAATGTTTGATTGGCAAAATTACCTTCAATGTATATCTCTGAACTGTTGTAAAACAGTAGCGGGTCACCAAGGGTGAGCCGGGGATAATAGGATTGTTTCCAGATAATAGGTTGGTCTACTTCAGTTTGGGTAGTAGGAGGTGATACTTCTGTTACTTTCTTATTTGAAGCACAGTTTGTGAAAAGTGTTGCAAATATTATTTGTAACAACAAAAAGATTTTTCCGTTTTTCATGGTACATTGAGTTTAGATTTAACTGAATAATATCATTATTTAGCTAATTTGTCAATATTATGTAGGTCTACCTTACTCAATTAAAAACATTCCAACATTCTGCAGAATGTTGGAATGTTTTTATATCGTTAAAGGTGTAATCATTACTCTTGTAGCATTGTATTTAAGAGTAGCTGCTGTACCTGTGGAAGTGAGTGTACAAGCTAGACGGATTTCATTGGTATTGAAGTTTACAGCGAATGTGACACCGACATCATCGCCTACTGGGGTGCTTTCAGCTATGCTTAACGTGGTACCATTGTGAACTATCTGCAATCTACCCATTTCATATGTAGTTCCTCTTGTTATTGTGTAATCAATTATTATTGAACGATTTTGGAGCTTGTTCCCTATTATTACATTTGTAGTGGCATTATCGGAAAGAGTTGCAGAGAGGTTACTTTCATATTCAGGATAAATTAAACCAGTGATTTGAATATTTCGACCGGAAGTTGGATTTACGAATTCATACATTTGATCGTAGAACCAGCGGGTGTTTGGAGCACCTGTTATATAGGCATAATTAAACCTAGACATAACTGGAACATAATCAGTTAACACCGTGGAATGCTTACGAATAAAATAGTTTACATTCTTTAAGATTAATTTGAGGGTTGAGGGTGTGCGGGTAAATACAGAATTATCACCGTACAATATGGCTACATTACAGTTAATAAATTTTATGTAGTAATTTATTGAACTACTCTGATAAATAAACTCTCCAATTGAATATATCCCACAATCCGATGTGCCAGTCCCAGAATTTTCTATAACAGCATTGTGTAGATTGTAATTTTTCTCTCCTCCTTTATTATAAAAAGCTACACAAAAAGCATTAGTTCTTTTAATGTAAATTATGTTGAGTTGATTTATATTATTATATAATGCTAAAGCTAAATTATTAACTGCACAAGCATTCATTGCTACTTTACTAGATAATGATATTGTATTTGATGTAGCACTATTAAGAAAACACGATACATATGTTACCGCAATTGAAGCAGAACCATCTAGTACAGATTGCCCAATAATATAGCCAGTTGAAAATTGTAATTTTAGCTCCTTAAAAGTAACACTAACTTCAGCAATAAGATAATTTGAAGAAATAGTAAGCTGTGTACTTGTTTGATAAATCTCCGACAAGAGTCCAGTTGGTTGACTTGCTAATCCTATAGTTGTAGATGTATTGTGAGTTATAGGATGATAAAATACTGATGATGATCTCTTAATAAAATAAAATTGCCACTGATTCGCAGTCCATGAACTAGTATTACCCCCCGATACACTTAACGCCAATTGATCTGTAGGATCCGAAAATGACCCAACAGTAAATCCTGAATCAGCCAAAGTCATTGAGCCTTGAAAAATGACTTCACCAGCTCCTCTCAGTGTTTGAATAATTCTATGATCTGATTCAGTAAGTAAAAAAACTCCTGCACCAACACTTATGGTTATAGTGACATTGAAATTTATAATATTTTTTATTGTCCCTAACGCCTTCCCAATAGTCAGATAAGGTAATGCTTCTGATCCATCCCCTGTATCATCATCACCAGTAGCAGAGACATATATAGTACGAGAGACAGATTCTGTAAGAAGCTTCTGAGTTCCATCTTCGTTATGTTCTACAGATAGATAATCGTTTAGTATTGTTCCCCACTCGTTGTTATCTTGCCCTACTGTTGGTAAACGTGACATATGTTGTTTATTAGTGAAAAATTAAAGATTAATAAGTTTATTTTAACATATAAATAAAAGAATAGTGAACCATATTCGCTTTCGGAAAATTTATACGATATATAGAGTACTATATAACAACAGCGCTCGGACATTAAACAAATGAATTTGGGGTTCATTTGCTTATGCTCCTCGTTAGTTGTTATAATAAAGCATATGACGATCCAATTCGATGATGAAAAACAGAAAAAGAATTTAGAAGACTTAAGAAAGCAAGAAGAAGAAGATTTAATAGAAGCTATTGCTGAAGAAAAATATGGGGTTCCCCCTATAAATCTTGCTGGCATAATTATAGACAACGATGCTCTTCGTTCTATTCCAGAGAAAGATGCTATCGCTTTAGAGATTGCACCATTTAAATTAATCGGCAGGAATGTGCACGTCGCCGTCAGATCTCCTCAACCAGATAAAATAAAAAGTTTAACTGAGTATTTTACTAGTCACGAACTTACTCCTCATTTTTATATGACATCTATGGCAAGTTTACATAAAGCTTGGGATAGATACAAAGAAATTTCCTATGCATCAGAATCAAAAATGGGTGCTGTTACTATTTCTGGTGATTCCTTGAAGAAAATAATGGGCACCATAAATACTATGGAGGATATCAAGAACGCCATCCTAGAAGCAGAGAAAGATAAAACACATACCACATCACACATCCTTGAGATAGTTCTTGCTGGTGCAATTGCAATTGATGCTTCCGATATTCACTTTGAACCAGAAGAAAATACAATTCGCTTGCGTCTCCGACTCGATGGAGTTCTCCATGAGTTAATGGAGCTTCCTCCTTTCGTTCATAAATTTATAAATTCAAGAATTAAGCTTATCTCTGGACTAAAAATAACAACCTCTTCTATTGCTCAGGATGGACGCTTTAGTATTTTCTTAGATCAGAATGAAATAAACCTTCGTGTATCTATAATGCCAGGAGCCTACGGCGAGTCTATCGTTCTTCGTATCCTTAATCCGAAATCAATTCGCGTAAAACTTGAAGATATGGGAATAGAACCAAACCTATATCAAATATTTATGAATGAAATTAAGAAACCAAATGGACTTATCTTACTTACAGGTCCGACTGGTTCCGGTAAAACGACTACTCTTTACTCCTTCTTACAGAAAATTTATTCGGAGGAAATAAAAATTATTACAATTGAAGACCCAATCGAATACCACTTGCCTGGTATTTCACAAACACAAACCGATGATGAAAAAGGTTACACCTTCTTAACTGGGCTAAGGTCTGCCTTGCGTCAGGACCCAGATGTAATAATGGTGGGAGAAATCCGAGATGCTGAAACAGCTAAAACTGCCGTGGAATCTTCCCTTACTGGTCACTTGGTATTCTCTACCCTTCACACGAACAACGCAGCTGGAGTCATTCCCCGACTTATAGACCTTGAAGTAAATCCAAAAATTTTAGTTTCAGCATTATCTTTATCTATCGCACAGCGTTTAGTCAGAAAACTTTGTAATAATTGTAAAAAAGAGAAAATCGCAAATGAAGAAGAAGCACAAGTTATAAAAAATATAGAAAATGTGGCTAAAGGAAATAATAAAGATTTCTCAAACTACGGAGTAGATACAAATGCCGAATTAAAAATATATGAAGCAGTCGGATGCGATAAATGTAATAAGACAGGATATAAAGGCAGAATGGGAATATTTGAAGCAATACACAATGATGCAAATATAGAACAATTAATAATCAAAAACCCAAGTGAGAGAGAAATAAAAGGAGCAGCTGCGAAACAAAAGTCTCTCAGTATGAGAGAAGATGGAATAATAAAAGTATTAAAAGGAATAACATCAATGGAGGAAGTGAAAAGTGTAGTGGACCTTCTAGAAGAATAAATTAAAACCCCCGACCATGGTCGGGGGTTTTAATTTTAAGAAGAAAGCATAAATCTCTAAACAATCCTTTCTAAGAATACACTTACAAAGTAATATAAGGTTACAGGATAGCCCCAGTAAATCAGAGATAAACCAGAACGTCCTATGCGCAGATATAGAGCACGGGGCCGATTGCTTAGAGATTTATATCCTCTTCTATAAAATGCTATAATGAATACATATCAAACAGTTATAAAGAGAGTATATCATATTACGAATATAATGTCAAGCCCCAATAAAACAACCAAAGATGAAGGCTTTTTAGACCAAACACTCCGTCCAGAGGCTTGGTCAGAGTATATCGGGCAAGAGAACATCAAAGCCAACCTAAAAATCTTACTCACCGCAGCAGAAGAGCGTTCTCACCCAGCAGAGCACATCCTTTTCTATGGGCCACCAGGTTTAGGGAAGACAACTTTAGCGCATCTGATTGCTAAGGAAACAAAAAGACAGATAAAAATCACCTCAGGTCCTGCAATTGAGAAAGTCGGGGATCTTGCTTCTATACTTACAAACCTTTCACCTGGAGATATTGTCTTCATAGACGAGATTCACCGACTAAATAAAATGGTAGAGGAGATACTTTACCCTGCTATGGAGTCAGGGGTCTTGGATATTATCATTGGCAAGGGTCCCTCGGCTCGTACTATCCAGCTCGAGCTTCCTCCTTTCACTTTAATTGCAGCTACGACTCGTATTGCTCTTCTTTCCTCCCCTCTTCGCTCTCGATTCTCGGGTGGAGTGTTCCGTCTTGAGTTCTATAATAATGAAGAAATTAAAAAAATTATTTCCCGCTCCGCAAAAATACTAGGGGTAGAACTAGATGATAATGCTCTTGATGAGATAGCCAAACGTGCACGATTCACTCCTCGTACAGCAAACTATCTGCTTAAACGTTGCCGAGATTATGCTCAAGTTCACAAGACACCTCTCTCACGAGAGGCAGTAAAGAAAGCTCTGGCATTACTTGAAATAGATGAGCTTGGTTTATCTTCATCGGACAGAAGAATATTAGACATTATTATTTCTAAATTTAATGGTGGACCTGTCGGCTTGAAAACAATTTCTGCTGCCACAAGCGAAGAAGAAGCAACTATTGAAGATGTTATCGAGCCATACTTAATCCAACTTGGCCTTCTTGATCGTACAACTCGCGGAAGAATTGTCACCCAAAAAGGCTACGAACACTTGGGGTACGAATACGTAGAGAAATAATATGGAAAGTGAAACAAAAACTTGCCAAAATTGTAAAAACAGCTTTGTTATTGAGCCTGATGATTTTTCTTTTTATGAAAAAATAAAAGTTCCTCCTCCTACATTTTGTCCGGAATGCAGATTACAAAGAAGGTTTGCGTGGAGAAATGAATGTATCTTCTATAAAACAAAATGCGGTTTATGTAAAAAAAACACTATAACCAATAATCCCCCTCTTAGTAACTTTCCAATATATTGTAGCGAGTGTTGGCATGGAGACAAATGGGAAGCAAGAGATTATGGAAAAGATTATGACTTTTCAAAGCCATTTTTCTTACAATGGAAAGAATTATTAGAGCGAACTCCAAATATAAATTTATGGGGTATTGGAAATTTAAACTCCGAATATTCAAATTACACTGGATATTCTAAAAATATTTATCTCTCAAATGCCACCAATTGTGAAGATGTGTACTATTCTAGACTTGTGGATAGGAGCAAAAATCTGGTGGATTGTTACTATACTACTGGTTCCGAATTTTGTTATGAGAATTTTATAACAAAAAAAATTTACAATTCTTCTTTTCTAAATAATTGTAGTGATTGTGTTGATTCATACTTCTTATTTGATTGTAAAAACTGTAGTAATTGTTTTATGTGCTCAAATTTAAGAAATAAAAATTATTATATTAGAAACAAACAGTATACAAGAGAAACTTATGGAGAAGAATTGAAAAATTATAAGTTATCCTCTTTTAAAAAATTAGAAGAATATAAGAGTGAATTTGATAATTTAATTAAAGAAAAAATACATAAATTTGCAAACATAACAAATAGTGTAGATGTAACAGGAGACAATATAATTAATTCAAAAAATACACATGATTGTTTTATGGTTGAAGGAGAGAATTTAAAATATTGCTGGAGATGCTTTAATAAAATAAAAGATAGTTATGATATAACGGGCGGATTAAATAATGAGTTGTGTTATGAATCGTCCTTGGCTGCTGATGGAGGATATATGACAAAATTCTTCTCCCACTCAAGAGGTAACAAGAATTCTGATTTAGTACATTTATGTATAAATTGTTCCAATATTTTCGGATGTGTTGGATTAAAAAATAAAAAATATTACATATTAAATAAAGAGTACAGTAAAGAAGAATACACAGAATTAATACCAAAGATAATTAAACACATGAATGATATGCCCTATATAGACAGTAAAGGTAGAGTTTATAAGTATGGAGAATTCTTCCCAAGCGAATTAAGTCCTTTCAATTACAACGATACTGTAGCGCAAGAATTCTTTCCTTTAATAAAAGAAAAAGTTTTAGATGAGGGATATAAATGGGAAGAAAAAGAGCAAAGAAATTACATTGTAGATATAAAGAGTGAAGATATTGAGGATGATATCAATAATATTGATATTGGAATATGTGATAAAATCATAGAGTGTGGGCACTTAGATAACAATAAACATACTGATGTCTGCAAATCAAGCTGCACAGAGGCATTTAAAATAACTAAAGAGGAATTTCAGTTTTATAAAAGAATGAATCTACCTTTACCTAGACTATGTGCTAATTGCAGATATGGCGAAAGAATAAAACAAAGAAACCCTCCAAAACTCTGGCATCGTAAGTGTATGAATAAAGGATGTAATAATGAATTTGAAACATCTTATGCACCAGAACGACCTGAAATCATTTACTGTGAATATTGTTATCAAAAGGAGGTTTATTAAAAAATTATGAAAGTACTTGCAATTGACCCAGGGTTTGAAAGAATCGGAATAGCTGTTATAGAGAAAACATCTCTCAAAAAAGATGCTTTGGTTTATTCAAATTGCTTTAAAACATCTGCAAAAATTTCTTTTCCAGAAAGATTAAAGAATATCGGATCTGAGATAGAAAAAATTATCAAAAAATACAAGCCGGAAGTTCTTGCGATTGAAAAATTATACTTCACAACCAACCAAAAGACAGCGATGGGTGTGGCTGAAGCGCGAGGAACAATTATTTATGTAGCTTCTAAGTATGGATTATCTGTTTGTGAATACACTCCCCCACAGATAAAGATAGCGGTCACCGGTTACGGCAAGGCAACCAAAGAAATGATTATGTCTATGGTGCCAAAACTTATAGATATGGATGCAAAAATAAATTCTGATGATGAGATAGATGCTATAGCTGTCGGACTCACCTGTCTTGCTTGTGAAAAGCTTATTTTTAAAGGGTTTTAGAGAATATATCAAATCAGTTATCCACAGCGTTAAAGGTCTTGCAAAGAAAATAATATTTTGATACAAATAATGCATTACAAATTAACTTATTCATATGAGTTACATTGATGACGAATTAAAAATAGACGAAGTAGATGTAGACGATGAAGAAGATGAAGAAGAAGTCGAAGATGATTTCAACCCTGAACTGGAAGATGATATTCCTGTCGAAGACGATCTCTTAGATGACGAATTCATTGGACTAAGCGACACAGATACAGATTCAGAATATTAAAAATAAAATTCCTCCCATCGGAGGAATTTTATTTTACTTGTTATTTTATTTTTATCTTACAAAATCGTTTCTTCCCTATTCTATACACGCCATCTTTCACTTCCTCATTATAAGAAGAAACTTTTTCGTCATTATCTAAGTTTGTTATTGCTTTTTCATCTACTAATCTGCGGAAATCACTCTTGGAAGATACTAGTTCATTATTTAACAAAACATCAACTAATAAATCTCCCTTATTTACTCCTATTTCTGAAATATCTTCAGGAATTTCTTTTTTGGAAAAAGTATTTTCCCAGCCCTCTTTGGCTTTTTGAGCTTTTTCTTCTCCAGAAAAAACTTTAACCAGTTCATACGCTAGTTTCATTTTTAAATCACGAGGATTTACTTTGTTAGATTTAAGTTCTTCAGACATATTCTCAATTTCTACACTTGAAACATCTGTACATAATTCAAAACCTGGAATTATAAGTTCGTCTGTCCAGCTCATAACTTTGCCATACATTTCTTCTGGAGTATCTGACAAGGCGACCATATTCCCCTCTGTTTTACCCATCTTTTTACCAGAATTATCTTCTAGTAATTTCATTGTTATTACGAATTTGTCTTTGTTTTTTATTGTCTTTAATAAATCACGTCCACAAAGCATATTAAATGTCTGGTCGTTTCCTCCAATTTCTCCATCCACATTCATAGCGACAGAATCATATCCTTGCATAAGAGGATACATAAATTCGTGAATATAGATTGGCTTGCCTTCTTCAATTCTTTTCTCGAACATATCTCGCTCAAGCATTTGCTGAACAGTCATCTTTGAAGCAAGAGAAAGAACATCCCCAAATTTCATTTTCTTAAGCCATTTAGAATTGAATTTAAATTGGGCAGCATTTTTTCCTTTAAAAGAAATCAAAGTGCTAGCTTGCTTCTTATAGTTTTTTAAATTAGACATTACTTCTTTATGAGTAAGTTGTTTACGTGTAGCACTTTTATCTGTAGGATCCCCTATCATTGCGGTAAAATCCCCCATTAATAGAATTATTTTATGCCCCATTTTTTGAAATTCACTCAATTTCTTTATTGGGATAGCATGACCAAGGTGAAGAGTTGGACCAGTAGGGTCAATTCCTAAATAAATTGTGAGTTTTTCTCCTTTATCAATTTTATTTTGTAAGAATTCTTTAGATGGATAAATAGAGGATATTCCCCTGTTTAATAGATCGTCGTTTATCTTATTCATATGTATACTTTACCACATTAATAAGTGTTTGTCCGCAAAATTAAATTTTGTGATATGATTACTATAATATGATAAAGAAATACCTTAAAAAGCCATCAATTAAGAATATAATATTAATTCTCTTAGCAGCCGGACTCGTAATTACAGGAATATTAGTGATTTGGGTAAGTACTCTAAAGCTTCCTGATTTTAAATCTTTCACTGAACGAAAAATACAAAGTTCCACTAAAATATATGACCGCACGGGTGAAATTTTACTCTATGACGTACATCAAAATATAAAAAGGACAGTTATCCCTTATGAAGATATGGGGGTCAACATCTTAAATGCTACTGTCGCTATTGAAGATTCCAATTTCTATCAACACAAAGGTATTCGTATCACTTCTATTATACGTGCAACAATTTGGGCAAAACTGACAGGCAGAAGAATTCAAGGCGGCTCAACAATAACTCAACAATTAATTAAAAATACTTTACTCACACCCGAGGTTTCGATTTCTCGTAAAATAAAAGAGTGGATTTTATCTGTAAAACTCGAGAAGGTTATGTCGAAAGAAGAAATTCTTGCTCTTTATTTAAACGAAGCTCCTTACGGTGGAAATATTTACGGTATAGAAGAAGCTACAAAAGCATTTTTAGGTAAAAAACCAAAAGAATTAACTCTCGCTGAAGCTGCATATATGGCCGCTATCCCAAATGGACCAACTTATTATTCTCCATATGGTAAGAATAAAGATAAACTTGATGAACGTAAAAATCTTGTTCTTAAAAGAATGCTTGATATAAAATTCATCACAGAAGAAGAATATACCAAGGCAAAAAGTGAACAAGTAACATTCCTTCCTAAACAGCCAATGAATATTGGTGCACCTCATTTTGTATTTTTTATAAAAGATTATTTAGAGAATCGTTACGGAGCGGAAACTCTGGAAGAAGGTGGATTAAAAGTTACAACTACTCTTGATTATGAATTGCAAAAGAAAGCCGAAGAAATTGCTTTCACTAAAGCACGTGAAAACGAAAAAAATTGGGATGGAAATAATGCTGCGGTTGTAGTGATTGACCCTAAGACAGGTCAAATACTTTCTATGGTAGGTTCTAGAGATTATTTTGATAAAACTATTGATGGTAATTTTAATGTAGCGACTGCTCCAAGACAGCCAGGATCATCTTTCAAGCCAATTGTTTATGCTCTTGCTTTCGAGAAAGGATATACAGAGAAAACAACATTATTTGATGTTAAAACAGAATTTAATTCATCTTGTAGGCCTGATGGCAGTGAGACGAGGGATGGATGTTATACACCAGACAATTATGATAATGCTTTCAGGGGGCCAATGACTCTTCGTGATGGCCTTGCTCAATCTATAAACGTTATTGCTGTTAAGCTTTTATATTTAGTCGGTGTTTCTGACTCAATTAAAATGGCAAGAAACCTTGGAATTACTACACTTCTAAATGACCCAAATAGATATGGTCTTTCTTTGGTAATTGGAGGTGGAGAAACAACACTTCTCGATATGACTTCTGCTTATAGTGTATTCGCAAATAGTGGAGTTAGGAATCCTTATCAAGGAATTCTAAAAGTTGAAGATAGTAAAGGAAATATCCTTGAAGAATATCAGAATAAGTCACAACAAGTTATTAAACCTAATACAACATACATTCTTTCTAGTATTCTGTCTGATGATGTAGCGAGAACTCCTACTTTTGGAGCAAACTCTGTATTAAAGATTCCAGGAAGACAAGTTGCAGTGAAAACTGGTACGACAAACGATAATAAAGACGCATGGACAATTGGATATACGCCTTCTGTAACGGTTGGAGTATGGGTAGGTAATAATGACAACAAACCAATGAAAAAAGGTGGTGCTGCGCTTGCTGGGCCTATCTGGAACGGTGTAATGACTGAGGCTCTTAAGGATTCTCCTGTTGAATCATTTAATGCACCTGAGCAAATCGATCCATCTATACCCCCTATCCTTCGCGGTTTTTGGCAAGGAGGAGAAACATTTACCGTTGATTCTATTTCAAATAAATTAGCTACAGAATACACTCCAGAAGAATCAAGAAAAGAAATATCAATAACCAACGTTCACACAATCCTATATTGGATAGATAAAGAAAATCCACTTGAGGAAAAAAAATCATCTAGAGAAAGTGATTCTCAATATGAGAACTGGGAATATGGAGTCCAAAGATGGTGGAATTTAAATAAAAATAAATATCAGATGATAACTTTATCAGACAAACCAACTAGCTATGATAATATTCATACAATGGGATCAAAGCCAATACTGGAAGTAGTAGGTATTGGAGATAAAGCATATAGTAAGAATGATAGTGTCTTCTTATCTATTAATTCAAAAGGCATAAACCCTATCAAAAAGATTGATGTTTTTGTTAATAGTACTTATATAACTTCCTTAAGATCATACCCATATACCACAAATTTCTCCTTAAGTAATGTAGATAATTTATCTAAAACCAACACTGTTCGTGTGATTGGAGTAGATGTATTGGGAAATATGACAGAAATATCTACTTCTCTTAAAATAAATAATATATAAATTATTTAATATCCAGAAACTTTGTATCTGGAAGTAAAATTTTAAGCTTTTTAAAAATTTGTTCTTTGTGAATTAAAATTTCACTACGCAAAACAGGAGAGCTATTAATTAAAATAAAACCTTTTTTAATAATTAAAGATTCTTTTTCTATAGGATAAGGTATCTCTTCTTTGATAGTATTAAGGACAATTTCTTTTATTTCTTCTTTTTGATTAACAAGTTTTTTGAATTTATCTAGAAAGTTTGTTATGTGGTTATAATCCATATTATCTATTCATAGGCATAACTAAATACATAAAAGATATATCTCCAACTCCCCGGATTATCATCGCTCTATTATTCCCGCTTAATTCTATACTTAAACTATCCCCTCCGATTGATTGGAAACAATCCAAGATATATTTGTAGTTAAAATTAGCTGAAACACTATCACCAGATAGAGCACCTGCTATTTGGGTTGTGTTTTCACCAATATCTGTATTTTTAGATTCTATTTCAAAAACTTTCTCACTTGGTTTAACAGTTAAAATAATTTGATTGAACTTATCTGAAAAGATATTTGATATTTTAAGAGAAGATATGAAGTCTTGTTTTAAAACAACAGCTTTAGTTGTAGGAGTTCGAGGAATAATTTGCTTATAATCAGGGAAACTACCATTTACAACCCTTGAAGTAAGATAAATATTCTCTGTTTTAAAAGATATTTGGTTGTTTTGTAAAATAATTTTAACATCATCTTCTACCCCTTCAAAAACTTTAATTATCTCAACTACATTTTTGAAAGGAATTAATATCCCATTAAAAGATAATTTTTGTTTTATTTTTATCTTCTTTTCAGCTAAACGGAAAGAGTCTGTAGAAACGAATATCAACATATCTTCTTCAGGGTAAATATAGACACTTCCAATTTCTGGTTTTATTTCCGAAATAGAAGCACTATAATAAACAGCTTTAATTCCTTCTATAAATTTCTTAGTTGAAATAATGAGACTTTCCCCTTCTATAATAGGAATAGTTGGAAAATCTTCATGAGAGATACTCTTTAATAAAATAGTACTAGTATTTGTTTTAACTAATAAATTTCCATTTATTAGTTCAAATTTAACCATTAAATCACCTTGTAAAATAGAAAATAATGAAGATAATATATCACCTCTTACAGCCACCACTCCTTCTTTCTCAACTTTTGCAGGAATTTCTATCTCAATACCTAAATTTAAATTTGTAGCTCTAAGTTTAAGTGTCTTACCTGTAGCTACCCATAAAACAGAACCCAAAACAGGAAGTGTTAGATTCTTTCCAGTTATTCTCTCTACTGAAACCAGTGCCTTCTTTATCTTTTCTATTGAGCATTCTATTTTCATATTATTTTATAAATTATCTTATAAATACTTATTACTAATACTATGGGTGTGAATATGTGGATTATTTTTTTATTCAATAAAATTAAATGTTTTTTTGCTTTTATTTTTATTTTTATAAATTTAATTTGTTAATTATTTTTATTTATTTCTAATTTAGTATACTTATCCACTTTTTTATTTTTTATAAACACATCTTTTCCACATATTTATTATTTCTATTTAAACATGATTCTAATTTTTTCGATCTCTTGTAGTAATGATGGGTCTGTCTTCAAGTCATCTTTTATTTTTAAGTGGGAATGAATTACTGTTGTGTGATCTCTATCCCCTAATTTTTGTCCAATTAATGGATAAGAGATATTAAAATCTTCACGAAGTAAATACATTGCGACTTGGCGAGCTCTCACAATCTCTCTCCTTCTTGTTTTTTCATAAATAACTTCTTCACCTAAGTTGTAATAATCGGCTACAACCTTCACAATATCCTTTATTGCAACGGTTTTTTTAGGTTTTATATTGTTCTTAATAAGAGCTTTAACTTCATTAAGAGTTAAAGACTTATTCTTTAATTGAGATTGGCAAATAATAGTATTTAAACTTCCTTCAAGCTCACGGATATTATCATTAAGTGATTCTGCTAAATAAGAAACAATTTCCGGATCAACCATACAATTTGTTGATTCAAATTTTGCTTTTATAATTGCAACACGTGATTCATAGTCTGGCTCAACTATTTGTACGGTCATACCTGAGGCAAACCTAGATTGAAGACGCTCTTCTAACCCTTGGATAAAATTAGGGTGTTTATCGGATGAAAAAATTATCTGCTTATCTTTTTCATATAAAGTATTAAATAAATGGAATAATTCTTCTTGAGTTTTGTCTTTACCGGAAATAAATTGTATATCATCCATTATAATAACGTCGTATTTTCTATATTTTTCCTTAAAAGAATTAGGGTTTTTGTTTTGAATTGAATTAATATAATCAATTGCAAATTTTTCTAAAGAAACATAGTAAACTTTCTTTAGAGGATGTTTTATTTTAATAGTATTACCAATTGCCTGAATCATATGAGTCTTCCCTAGCCCAGTACCTCCATACACAAAGAATGGATTGTAGTTCTGACCAGGGTTAGTAATGATTGCTTGAGCAACTGCATAGGCGAGTTCATTGAAAGGTCCGACAATAAAAGAATTAAAATTGTATTTTGGGTTTAAATTATCATCCTTATTTACATATAAATCACCAAGAGGGAGTTCTTTGTTGATATTTAGTGGTTCTTTATGGTTTATCTTTTCATCTTTATTTGTTTGGTCACTTTTTGGCTCTTGTTTAGATATTATATATTCAACTCCCCGAATAGCCTCGTTATTACTAATAAGTGTTTTTAAAATAAGTTTATGAAATTTATTATAAAGCCAATCTTTAACAAATTCATTGGGCACACCAATAGAAACAATACCAACTTCTTCTTTTATTATAGAAGTATTTTTAAACCAAGTAGTAAAATTAGCCTTTGAAATGCTTAATTCAATCTCAGATAAACACTTATTCCAGAGCTCTTTTGTATCCATAGTGCGTATTATACATTGTTTTTTAAAACACTAAAAATTTAATACCTTAATTAACATGTTAATATCATGTGGATATGTTTTAAGGCATAGATTGCATTGTTGTCCAATATAGTATATATTATGCAATATGTCTCAAACGTATCAACCAAATAGAAGGAAAAGAGCAAAAACACATGGATTTCTTGTTCGTACCAAAACACAAAATGGTAGAAAGGTAAATACTCGCCGCCGCCGAAAGGGTCGCGCCAATGTATCTATAAAGAAATAATATGCTCCCAAAGAAAAAGCGGGTAACAAAAGAAGCTTTTCGTGTCCTCTTGAAGGAAGGAAAAACTCTTTCTAACCAGCTTTTTTTGTTTTATCACAAGAAGAGCCCTACCCCCCAATATGCATTTGTGGCGCCTAAGAACTTATTTAAAAGCTCTGTAAAAAGAAACAAGTTTAGAAGAATAGGCTATAATATAATGCGTTTTTTAGATATAAAAGAAGGAGTAGGTATTTTTATCTATAAAAAACCAGCTATAACAGCTCCCCAAAAGGAAATAAAAGAAGAAATTGTATCTTTACTTAAAAAAGCTAGTTTATTAAAATAGTAAGGGTTTATATAGGATAATTCTATATAAAATCTTGTAAAATATGACTAAAATAGTAATTTGGCTTATAAATACGTATCAGAAAATACCACTTAAGGCGCACTCTTCGTGTGTATTTTTGCCAACTTGTTCAGAATATACCAAAGAGGCTGTTCAAAAATATGGCCCAATAAAAGGTGTTTTTATGGGAATTAGAAGAATCTCTCGCTGTCATCCTTGGCAGAAAAATCGCTACGATCCTCTTCTGTAAAAAGATATCTTACTGATTTTGATTTTTAAGTTTTTTTAATGTACAATAGAGCGATGCAATCCTTATGGAATACAGTATTTTATCAGCCAATTTATAACGCCCTTATTTTTATAATAGACAACATCACGTTTGGTGATGTTGGTTTTGCTATTATTTTACTAACAATTGTTGTAAAACTTGCCCTTTCCCCTCTTACAAAGAGGTCAATCAAAAGCCAAATTCTTATGAAAAGAATGGAGCCAGAGATAAAACAAATAAAAAAAGACTATCCAAATAAAGAAGAACAAGCTAAAAAAACATTTGAACTTTATAAGAAATACGGCACAAATCCTTTTTCTGGATGTTTAGTGGTTATTCTTCAATTGCCTGTTATATTTGCTTTATATTATGTATTTTATAACGGGATAACTATTAAAGAAGGCTTAATCTATTCATTTATTCAAATACCTGCCTTTTTACAAACAAATTTTCTAGGATTAGTAGAAATGAGCAGTAAAAGCATTTTCCTTGGAGTTTTTGCTGGAGTAACCCAATTTATTCAAGGATATCTATCTTCTCCTGTAAAATCTAAGAAATTAGAGGTTGTAAAAGAGAAAGATTCCCAAGAAGCTCCAACATTTCAAGATCAGCTTTCAAGTAGTATGCAAATGAATGTGAGGTATATTTTACCAGTGTTTATTGCCTTTGTAGCTTGGAAAATATCAGCTGCAGTTGCATTATATTGGATTGTGAGTAATATATTTACTATCGTACAGGAATGGGTTATTCGCAGAAAGTTAACACATAATGTAATTTAATATAGCTTTATGTATCAAGATAAAATAAAAGAAACAGTAGAACAAATATTCAAACACACAAATTGCGCAATTACTAAATGCGAAGTGGTTGTTGAGGGTGGAATATTTTGGTGTCTTATAGAAACACCAGATTCTAGTTTTATGATTGGTAGAGATGGAGAAACTTTACGCTCTTTAAATCACATTGTCCAAAAAATTATAGAGAAAAACTTTCCTCAAGCTAAAGAAAATGACCATTCTACAGAAGAGAAAAATCCAAGTATTTTTATCGATATTAATGGCTATCAAAAGAAGCGTTTTGATAATTTAAAAAATATAGCACATATGATGGCAGAACGGGCTCGTTATTTCAAAAGTAATATTGAAATAGATCCTATGCCAGCATATGAGAGAAGAATTATCCATATGTTTTTAGAAGGGTCAAAAGATGTCAGAACAGAGTCAGAAGGATATGGTCCTAATCGTCGAGTAGTTATCAAATACGTAGAAAATAATTAAGAATTAAAAATTAGGAATTAAGAATTGAAAATGCTCGCGATGTAGTCGCGAGCATTTTAATTTATTTACACTTTTAATTCCTAATTTTTAATTCTTAATTAACGCAGATCTAGGCTCCAAAGCGTGGAATCTTTTTTGTTTATAAAGAATAAAGATCTCTCTTCCGTATCTAAAAACAAGTAAGTTCCATCTAAAGACTTTTCTCCCTTATTTGATAAGGTAGATTTATCTCCAGTTTGAGTATTTATTTTCACAAAATAATCGTCAAACGATACTAACCCTTGATACCATAAATCTGGATATTGATTACCAATAATTACACTTGGTATTGCACAGTATACATTAATATTATCGTTACTCCAGACACATTTCTCTGGTAATCCATAAGTATTTAAATCTTTAGTTGTATGCTTACTTATATCAAACACAGATAAACGAGGTCCTGTTTCTGTCGATGTACTATATAAAACTAGAGACCCCTTTGGACTGATAGACGTTGTTAGTCCAAGTACTCCTCCAAGTATTTTTGAAATAGTTTTATTTGTTGTGTTTAAAGAAAACATACTTCCTGTGGCTGTATATGATGGTTTTGTTGTTAAATAAATTTTTTGATTACCATCCCATTCAGATAGCCACTCTGTAAAAGGAGAACTGAAAACATTATTTCTCTTTGTCGCTCCAAACTCTCCAATTGTTCCAATAGTACCGCTACTATTTTCAGTTATGTAAAAGAATTTTGTTTTATCTTTCGAAACACTAAAGTCAGAGATATCTTGAACAAGGAACTCCCCTTTTGATGCGCCTAGTGTAGCAATGAAACTTGTTATAGTCCCGTTTGTAGAGACATATCTATAAATTACTGAATCACCTTTATTATTAAAGAAGGCCTGATAAACACTTGGAATTGTTGAATTTGAAATTTTTTCTTTTACCTTAGTGTCTAAGAACATTTTATATATATGGCCAGTAACTCTTTCTACAAATCTTAATGATGGAGCTTTTTCAAATTGATTTTCTTTTGGCAAAGTTGAAGGATCTACTAACTTTGTGAAATAAGGAGCTGTTTTGTCATCAATAAGACCTGTTGTAGGAATATTATTTAATTTTTGAAAATTCTTAATGGCTTCTATTGTTTTCTTTCCAAAGTTTCCATCGGCAGTGAGTGCTGGTTTTAAAGAAAGAGTTGTGTTTAAAATTGTTTGAATTTCTTTTCTCCCCTCTTTTGTTTTAGCATCAATAATAGTTTTTACTGGTTCTGGGGTAGCTGCCACTTCACCATTATTTTTAGGTATTGGCCTTGTATCTTCTAGAAATGTAGCCCCTGCCACAGCAAAATCAGTTATTTGATGAAGTCCGAAAGTAGAAGGTGTTTCCTCGATAGTATTATCTGGGTTTGTTGTTGAGGAAGGCTCGTTTGTAGTTGTGGTTGTGTTTCCTGTTCCGAAAGGATTAAAGTCTTGATACCAAGGAGTAGTGTTTTCTGTAGTTGTTTTATCTTTATTCTTTAACCAAGAAGAAACTCCCATAAGAATTGCTCCCATTATTATAAATACTGTTATGAAAATTATGATTGTTTTTCTAGGCATAAATAATTATTAATTAATGTCCTGCTTTAGGACCTACTGACCAATGCCAGTTCTCTGATGATAAATTTGCAAATCCATATTTACTAGCATTTGCTTTAAGCCAGTCGAAACATTTTTTGGTAGATTCATTTTTAGTATAATTAGGATTTTGATCATCCCAATTTATTAAAGATCCATCACATCTTAAATCAACAGCAAGACCTTGCTCGTGTAATGATGTTCCTGTTTTAGCGGTTGGTGGAGTACATTTTTCTGCTGGAGAATTTAAGGGGTCGGGGCAGTTACTTGTTCTTGCTTGTAGTTGTTCTTCATATGTTCTGAATCCTCCACCAGTAAGAACTATACGAGGGTTAGCATTGTAAGCATCAGAAAACATTTGCTGTAGTTTACTTGCATATGCAGAGCAGAAGATAAAATGTTGAGGAGACCCTATTCCTATAACTTGAACATCCCTTACTCCTCCTGGGCAATCTGCGAAAGTATTACTTAACCCTGTTGGGATAGCTTTACCTGTATCGGTTAATATAGGAGCTTCCGCTATCTCAGCACTAACACTTTTAACATTAATCCCCGTATTTAGTAAATCTGGGTTTATAGTGTTTAATATTGCGTAAGAGCCTAGAGCAATAATTAACCCAAATAATGCGGACATAATTTTACTTTTGGCCTCTGTTTTACCAAAGATTGATTCATCCCCCATATACTGGAAACCACCAATTATAATCATTACAACAGCAAGAGCCCCGCAAAGACCAATAGCTATTTTAAAGATAAGATTAAAATAATCTCCAATATTATCTGGGGCTTGAACAAAACTACCTATTGGAGCAAGAAGTTTATATACAGATCCATCTATTCCCCCTTTCTCTGGCTCAATAAGAACAGGATCCGCAGCACTAGTTATACTTACAATAAATGAAAAACAAGATAAAAATATTATTGTAGATATTAATATTTTAGTATAAAAATTTTTACTGTTTGTTTTTTTCATATTACAATTTTAATTTTAATTGATTCCCTACTTTTTGGAATAACTCACTAATATTTTCAATATCTAACTGTATGGTTGCGTATCCTCCTCGTGATGTTGGTCGAACTGTAAGCTCTGTCTTTTTAGAAGGGGTTGTAATATTGTTTCCATTAATTTGCCATTTATATGTAAAATTCTTATCTTTATTTTTAAGAGATATAAAGTATGGTTCTGCTACTATTGTCATCTCATCTTCTGTCATAGTGGCTTCTTTATTAAGAGCATTATTATATAATGTTCCTTCTGTTGGAGATTTTTTATAAAATACTATCTTGGGTGTATAAATAGGAATCCGAATAGTTTTTTCTGCTTTGTACCCTCCTTCAACAGATGAAGCTATCACTGTAACTTCATTTTTGTCATTAAATAAATCGTTTTTGAAGGTATAAGAATTTTTATTATAACCGGAAGCTTCAAGAACAGTGCTCCCTAAATTTTTCCAAGTGTATGTAATACTACCACTGCCTGATTTTATGGTGTTTGTATTAGGAATTGCCACAGCTTTAATAAGTCCTCCGCTTACAGGTAAAGATTTTCCTTTATAGAAAGGAGGAGTGTATCCATCTGCAGATTCCCACATTATTTCTATTTCAGAAGGAATAATAGAAATAAATTTAGTAATACTACTCATAGAACCAGCAGGAGTGATACTAATATTAAAAGTATTAGAAGTGTTTGGACCTCCAGCTTTAAAGGTATAACTTGTTTTGCCTATGCCGGAAAGAACTGTACCAGTTTCTGACTGCCAAGAGATTATCGCTTTATTTAGGTCAGTTGCATAACTAGAAAGGACAATTTTCACCTCCTCGTAAGGTTGTGGATTATTAGGAATTGTTTCTACATCAATTTCCCCTTCTTGAATTTCAATCTGTGTTTCTGCGAAAGAAATATTAGGAATATTTAGTATTCCTAGAATAAAAAATCCGATTAGAAAAGTTTTTATCTTTGTAGATTTCACTTTATACATTATATAATAACCCAATACACTAAACAACTATACTTTCTAAGGGATTTTAACTCTTGTTTGATGATAACATCTCCCCTTTTGCTTTCTTAATCGCAAGAATTTGTGATGGATCTGAAGTTATAATCTGGTCTTCTGTGTAAGATGCTATAGTCTTGATGGCAACGTGCTTTAAACCAGCAAAGAATATTCCTTCCCCTACATTTGCTTCAAGTAATAAGTACTTCTCTTCTTCTGTAAGATTAAATGTTTTCTGAAGCACATCTATGGTAGAAGGCGATTGCTTGAGCAGAAGCTGTATAGAAGAGTTTGTAACAATAGGAATCCCGTAAGTACTCTTCATAAAGTCCCCTACGTCCTGGGTAATAGTTGCAAGTCCTAAATAGTATTTTCTTCCTCTTTTTGCAATAGAATACAAGAAAGAAGCGGTATCTTCTGACTTCATCATCCACCATGCCTCATCCACGACAAGTAAACGTTTCTTGATATTTTTTCGAACAGCGTTCCAAATGTAATGAGTAATAATATACATTGCGATAGGTTTAAGTTCGTCTTCCATATCACGAACAGAAAAGACAATGAATCTTCTATTTATATCAATATTTGATGGTTGGTTTAAGAAAGATGCCCAAGATCCGTGAGTATATTTGATTAAACGTTGCATTAATGATTCGCTCCCCTCCATTCCTGAAAGAATAACTTCAAAGTCGGACAACATTGGTGGCTCAATATTTCTAAAATCTGAGTCTGGAGTAATATCTTTCAACGCGTATGTTTCAGTAATAGCACTATCAATGATTGAATCTTCTTCTGGAGTTAATCCTCCAAGCATTATTCGGAATAATCCTACTAAGCTGATTGTATTTGCTCGAAGAACATCAGCTCCTGTTTCCTCCCCTGTTGGAATAGGTAAATCAAAAGGATTGATATGGTGCTCAGACGAGAGAGCTATATTAAAACATCTTCCTCCGATTGCTTCTGCTAAGTATTCATATTCACGTTCAGGGTCGATAACTATAACTTCTGTATCGAACATCAAGGTTCTAATAATTTCTAGCTTTGTGGCATATGATTTACCTGCACCTGAAGTGGCAAAAGTAATTGAGTTATAGTTTGGTAATGAAAATCTATCAAAGAGAATTAAACTTGAGTTGTGACGGTTAACTCCGTAAAGTATTCCTTTGTCTTCTGTAAGGTCGAAAGAAACGAATGGAAATACACTTGAAAGTGGCTCTGTGTTTAGCTTTTGATGAATACCTAATATATCGGTGCCTAAAGGAATAACACTCTTAAAACCTTCATTTTGCTGGAATAAAGCAGGTTTTAGGTAAATAAGCTTGGATTCTAGGAGTGATTTAATTTCATTTTCAATCTTGAATAAATCATTATCATTTTCTGCATAAACAGTAATATAAAGACCGACATCAAACATCTTTTCTTGAGCTTGCATCAAGTTGTCACGCAAATCCTCAATATCTTTGTATGCAGTATCTAGCATTGGGTCGCGAACCAAGCCCTTTGCTTCACGGATAGAAATCTGACTTTGAACCTCTGCAACTTTCTTTTGGAAAGATCTTAATATTTCTGCTGTTTCAATAGGATGAACGAAGATTGATACGTCGAAAACTTTATCAAGGTTAATAATTGGAGAAAACCAGTTATCGCTCAAGTATCGAGGATAAGATATAACGAAGAATGTTCTTGCTATTCTGTCTCCGAGGTTTAAGGACTTTGGAGTTATTTGAAGAGCTGAAGGTGCAATAATATCCTGGAGTTCAAGTGTAGCTGCTTTGTATATTTCACTTGGTAGAATAGGCATAACATTACTCTTTTCTTTAGAGCTATCCTTCCCTTTTCCTATTATAGATGAAAATATTCCCATATTATTGTAACTTTATTCCTTGGCTAATGTCTCCAGGATTAAATGTCTTATAAAATAATTCTACAATCTGGTCTGTTTTAAGCTGAGAAGTGCGGATTCCTACTCTTCCAAGCCCGTTCATAATAATTCCTACACGTTGGTCGAGCTGAGTACGCTTTTCTTCAAAGGAAGCTAAATCCATTGCTTTCTTTGTGTCCTCTACTTGCTTCTTTGGAGCTCCTCCACCAAGTAAACCATCTATTATTTTATTACTGGACTTTATAATTGTAGGACTGTAAGGGACAACGATGAAGAATGTCTTAGTCATAATATTCACTTCATCTGTGAATGACTTAATAAAATCCATATATTCTTTCGTTTGTATTTTTAAAAGTGGTTCCACTTGCTCTTTTTGCCTTCCCTCAAGCATAAGAAGGTATGGCCTGATATCTAGTCTGCGTGATTGCATACAAATCTGTGTAGGAAAATCTAAACTATTTAGAAAGTTTTGGAATTCATTAATGATTGCTTGTTGTTCTTCGGCAGATTTCAACGAAAGATTTAAAGAAGATGCCAATAGAACAGCTCGAAGACCTCCATCTTTTAGTATAATGATGCCATTTCGAACTTCTTTAATTGGAACAAATTCTTGAGAACTTTTTGCACTAATTGCCATAAATTAATTATATCACAACTTATTGTTTTTCTGTTTCTTTTTCTTGTACATCTAAGCTCCAAGCGAGGTCTTTAATCTTGTCTGAAGATGTCATAGGGATAATAGACACCATAGGCATTCCTTCCTGCTCTTTTTCTTTGTCTTTATCTACAACAGGTTTTACTAATCTTTGCTTCCATATGTATAATTTGCTTGAAATAAAGTAATTTACACCTGCCTGAAGGTAAAAAATGAAAGGTTTTTCGTTTACTTTATAAAAAACAAGCAATAAAGATAAAGCAGCGACAGGTAAAATAAGAAAAATACTGATCCAAAACGGGAGCACTTTATATAATACGTATATTAACCCTGCTCCTCCAGCAAGATATGCAAATTGATGAAACGTAAAAGGACCAAAGAGCTTATCTTCTACATCAATAAATTGTGGTACTTTAAATTGCATATGAGAATAATTAAGAATTAGGAATTAATAATTAAGAATTATAAAATCAAGATTTGGATGTTCTTAGGATTGACCCAAGTATCTTTAATAATTCTTCACAGTCATATATAAGTGTATCAGATTGTTGTTTATTTAGAAAATTACTATCTGTTAAAAGTTGTAACCAGTAATGTGTTTCGCGGGTCTCTTTATAGGATATTGATATTTTTGAAATAAAATCATTTCGAGATTGTGCTCCTATGGCTTCTTCTATATTTGCTCCTATGGATGTTCCAGAACGAATAAGTTGTTTTGAAAGTATGAATTCTTTTTTATCTTTAGTTAAATCTTGATATATTTTTATAATTTTTAAACTAAAATTATAACTCTTATTTTTAATAACATTGTCTTCTTTCATTCTTCAAATTCTTAATTCCTAATTATTAATTCTTAATTAATCTAGAACTGTTCTCGGTATGGGTCGAAAGATCGAGGTAAAGGCTTCTCTGTCCCAGCTGTATTTATTTTAGGAGTAGAATAGTCGGTAACATCGTGTTTACTTATAGTTGCTCCTTTTAATTTTTCCTCGATGATGTTTTTTGGTTCTTCTTTTGGCTCACTAATATTTTCTATTGGAATTTCAATTGGTTTATAGGATTCTGGCACTTTTTCTTCATTATTAATTAGTAATTTGTCATTAGTAATTGTCTTCGCATATGGAGGAATTGGTATTTCTTCATCCATGTTTATTTCTAAGCTACGGCTTTCTATATTTACCTGACTATTTGTTGGAGTATTTTTCATTAATTCCCTGATAGGAGATAGTACCTCGATGTTTACTGCGTTTGTAATATTAGATATGTCTATACTGGAAATTGGAATTTTAGCAACCAATGCATCCATATATTTATCTGCTGGAATTTCATTCTTTATTACTTTTTTTGTAATTTCTTCTAAATCCCCCATTTGAGGAATAGTCAGCGCATATCTTCTTGCTATTTTATAAAGCTTTTCTTTCCAATCAGAATTTTCGATCGCTAACTGTATGTTTTTAGGTAACATAGAAAAATTTGGATCTAGATTTTGTTCTTGTAAATATAATATGTTTGATTTAAAAGCATCAATAAGTTGCCCTTTAATTGTCTTTAGAATGTTATTGTCTATTTCTTTTGTTATTTTTTTTAGTATTTCTTCTGATACTCCCAATTCTGTTTCTATTATTTTTTCATATTCATCTATATGAATAATCCCTAATAACACTATAGTAGTTTCAGTCCCTAGAAGCTCCAACTGTTTTTCGTTTAAAGAATATGTAACACCAATTTTTTTAAGTGTTTCCATCCAACCCATAGATGAAAACACTTCCTGAGCTTCTTTTGGGAGTCTCTGAAAATATTCTACTATTTTCTGTTGTAATTGTGCTTGATCCATTTTATTTTAATGATGCCCTCCTCCCCCATGTGCATCTGCACTACTTTTATGTTCTCCTACATGAGAAAGATCTACATTAACCTTCATGCTTTTAAGTGAATCACTTATTGTATTACCTAAATCCTTCATAAAATCTCCTTGTATTTTAATTCCACCATTGCTCATACCAGAACTTTTAATCCCAGAACGAACTCCTGTGGCGATTCCAGCAATAAGTCCAACTGGTAATTTTGTTAGAATACCTTCTCTTTTATCAGATTTAATATCTGAAAGATTCCTGATGTCCATAGTCCCAGTGTTTACTTGAGTAAATGCTCTTGTAAAACCACTCACTGCTTCTGTTGCGTGATGTAATTCTTTTTCAAATTCTTCGTTTGCTCTTAATGTGACATTATTTCTAAGTTCTGCTATTTGTGCTGGATCCAATTTATCCTTATCACTGAGATTATTTTTTGCTCTAAACTTATCTTCTTCATCTTGTGCCCATTTGCTCTTATTTTCTTTAACAAATATTTCTTGAACTTTATTTCTTTGTGCTCCAGATAATCTATTAAAATCAACATCTTTGAATCCTGCTTTGCTCTTTGCTTCATCTACTACATGTCTAGCATGATCAACCTCTCCAACTTGTATTTGTTTTTCGTTTAATTTTGCACCAATTCTAGTAAATAAATCTCCTTTTACATTATTTTCTTCAACGTGTTGTGTCCAATTAGGTTTAGGTCCTTGCATTCCATTATTCTGCCATTCCTCTAGTTTTTTATTGAAAGCAAGTTTTTCTGTTGAACGATGTACAGCACTTTCTGATTTAGAAAGACTAGTAAATGCTCCCCCTATGAGTTTTCTTCCCATAAAGGCAGTCCCTAATGCTGCTCCTCCTAGAGCCATTCCTCCTACTGATGCGACTCCGTTTGTAATTGATTGACCAATTGTTCCAGACATATCTTTTGCAATATCCTTTGCCTTCAACAAGAGAATCATTACAAATATAAATGGCACAATTATTGCAACAACGAAATTTATACCCGTTTTACTATCGGCATTCATTATTCCAAGTCCTTTATCCATAAATCCGACAATGAGATACATAAAGAATGTAAATATCGGAGCCAGGAACGCCATCTTTAATGTATCTGGCCACCATTTCCTCCATCCAACCATATTCATATTCTGTAGAGCCGGAACTGTATAACTAAAGAATGCAATAGGGGCAAGTATCATGGCGAGCCATAACCCAATAACTCTGCCTATGAATATAATTCCTGCAGCCATAAAAGCTACAATACCTACAACATTTACTGCAGTGGCAAGAAGTGTGACTAATATAAAGCTGCCAACAGAGATTCCTTCATTACCATAAGTTTCTTCTTTGTCACTATCAATTCCCTTTTGAGGAATTTTACTTACTTCAGAGGCTTGGATTATAAGTTTTTGGGGATCAACTTTTGAAACAATTGCTTCAGATAGTTTTATTTCTCCAAATTCACCTAACACGTTACTTGAATTACCATTCTCAACTGTTTTAATGACAATAGTGTTTTGATTATAGAAAACCCTCGTTAGAATATTTGATGCATCAATAATAATTTGAGTTGCGAATAAGCTGAAATTTATGAGTAGTCCTATCAATATGACATTTATAATCATCTCTTTTCTTTTGTGTCCACTGATTACATCTAAAATAGTTCCGAATGCGATATAAAGTAGTACAAAGATAAAGAACATATTACAGAAATCTCGAACCAGCCCCCACCCTTCTACTACGAAAGTTGAACGATATGAACTATCTTGAATGGAGTACATTACTGCAAAATCGAGAACTTTTCCTGCAAGTCCAAAAATAAATGATGTTGTTTTAAAGAATAAATAATATAAAGCTTGAGCTATACATCCACCAAGATGGAAGTTCCCTGGCATTATTGAACATTCAGGTAAACCATCGGTGTCACTACTTGGTACCGCAGAAGATCCTTGAGAAATTGCTGTCGTTTCCCCTGTGGCATTTGTTGTAATTGATTTCTGTGTTTGTTTTAATGTTGTAGTTGTTCCTTCATCAACTCCTTCAACGGCGGTGTAAATTGTATAAGGAGTACTTGCGGTAAGCCCCGTAAATGAAACTGTTTGTATTACAACCCCTGTTTTTAAATTTGGAGTAGGATTGTTAAAAATATTTATTCTTCTTTCTGGTTGAGCATTTGTTCCATCAGCATTTTGTATTCTTACGATGAGGGTTAAACTTTCAAATGGCAGTAAATCTTCTCGAATACTATTAGTAGGAGCATTTGTTACAATATCAGAAGTAGCGGTAGTATCTGATACTGCAACATTTGATACCTCTAATACAATATCTGTAGGAGCTGCTTCAGCTGTATTTTTATGTATTGAAAAATTATTTACTCCACTTCCAATAGTAATAGGTACAAATACTTGTACCAAAATAGTAACTATTAGAATAAATGGCAAAAATTTCTTCATCTTATTTAAAACACCACTGCTTTTCTCTCCTTGCACCTATAATTATTAATCAGTAATTTATAATTAGTAATTATTTTCTACCAAACATTAAGAATCTTTTCCAGATTAAGAATATTTTCCTTAAGGTCTGCAGGATTACTAATGTTGGTTTCATCATATTGGTCCGGAGTTATATTAAGGTCTTCTCCGTAAGAACCTCTATTAGTACTCCATTGATACCAAGGATTCCCCCATCGTGTGGTAGGACCGGTATAATTGAAATCGGTCTGGTCGGCAAAAGTATTCTCTCCCGCACAAGCACTTCTATTTGATTTATTTGCACAGAAGATTGCACGGTCAATTCTATCGTTAGTCTGCAAGTAACACTGATTTATTAAGACACCTAAATGCTCAGAGAAATTTTGATATTGAATAATATCACTATATGCCACTTCGATATCATCCTCGGTTCGTAGGTTTGGAGCGATAAGATAAAATTTTCGTAATAATTCTGCAAGATCAGCTTTTTCTTGGTCTGTGAATTCCAGTGGGTATTGGTCTATATCTAGACAAGCATTAGGTGTTACTGGAGAAACTGTTTCGGATGTGTGAGTAGGTATATAAGCCTGTGTTAAGTCACTATTCATATGACAATTAGGGTCTAGAGCATCAATTGTTTTGTCCCCATCATTATCTATAGTGTCACTACATTGAGGGTTATTTGCATTTGGGTTGACTGGTGAAGTCGATTCTGAATAGTGTTCAGGAATGTATGCATCTGTTAAGTCACCATTTGTATGACAGTTAGGATCAAGAGCATCAATTGCTCCGTCTCCATCGTTATCTATAGTATCACTACATTGAGTAAGATCTCCTGTTGTAGGTAATGAATTTTCTACTTTAATTATAGTAAATGGACCACAGTTGTTTCCCTCGTTTGATTCGGGAACTGTCCCTGTGTCTGATGCTGAATTCTTATCTGCACAAACACGGACAGAGTACTCTCCTACTTGAGGAAATGTATACGAAATAGTAGCTACACTTCCAATCTTAGCTTCAAGAGTAGGCACTACAGTGACTATTACTTCACTATCATTAACACTATCTATAGAGAAAATACTAGAGAAGCTGTGTAAGGTTGAGCCTCCTCCTATATTTATAATAGTAGAAGATAACGTGGTTGGAGTATTTACTGTGGTGCTCATAGGAGTTACGTCTGTGGTAATTGTAAGATCAGGGTCTCCTCCTGTTGTACATTCAGGTGGATTTACTGCTCCATTAATACAAGAGCCACCGATAGTTGTACAAAGTTCTGGGTTATCTGCTCCGTTCACACATCCACCACTTCCAGGCAAAATAGTACACTCAGGTGGATTCATTGCTCCATTTACACATCCACCCCCTCCTGGTTGAACTGTACATTCAGGTGGATTTATCGCTCCATTTATACAAGATCCACCTCCGGGTATAGATGTACAACTAGGTGGGTTCGTAGCACCATTTAAGCAAGCTCCATTTACTGTGCTACATGCGGGGAAATTATCTGCTCCATTAATACAAGAATTATCTTGATTATTAAAGACATTATCTAAAAATCCAGAGAAAGAATCCCAAAAATTATTTGATCCACCTCCAGATAAAATTATTTCTCCAAATTCACCATTATTTATATCTTGATTTGCATATCCATAAATATTATTTGAGTCAGTAGATTTTACAACGACTAGGTTGCTACCTGTCCCTGCTCCAAAAGCAGAAACTGCATCTCCCTTTTTTATATCTTCACCTGCCTGAGCTAAAGTTTTCTTTCCATTTTCATCAATTCTGTTTACATTCTTAGAGTTAATAGAAGAAATAAGAGGTTCAAATATTTTTGCAATATTACCAGATGTTTTTACACCAAAAGAATCTCTATTTTTATATAAGAAATATCCAACTAGCAAAAGTAGTATAACAACGATGATTGTTATTATGAGAGCTTTACTTCTTTTGGGTGAATTTTCCATAAATAATTTACTTCTTACTTCTAATTAAAAACGAATATTAATAATAAGGGCATCCCATTTGACCAGTTGCACTTATTCCAATGTTATCTACTGCTCCGGAAATTGGTCCTGTTTGTGAACCTGTAACTACATAGTACATACCTGATCCTCCTTGTACTCTTGATCCTGAACTATATATTCCACTCGATAGAGGTCCTGCTCCGTAAACTCTTCCGTCTTGGCAACTTTGCAATCTGTAATAAGTTGAAGGAACATTTTGGCCGTTATTGTTATTATTTGTATTTGGATTCACGTATCCTGAACAGTCTGGATCTCGGTCGTCTACTAATCCATCCAAATCATTATCCATATTATCATTACATCTTTCCTCTGCACTCTCAGCATCTATAATATCTAGATCATCATAGTATGAGATTGTTTCTTCATCGAGACATGTTTTATACTTTTCTATATATTCTTGAGCTGAAAGACCTTGCTCTTCTCTTATCTTAGCTTCTCTCCTTTCCTGAGCGGCAACTATTATTCTGCTGACTTCTTTCTTTATTAAAGATAATTTATTGATATTTGTATTAGCTTTCACAATTGAATCTTTATACTTGTTTGCTAATTCAGTTATATTTTCATTATAAGAAACAATATCCTTTGTGATATCAAGACCTTCTGATGCCATACTCAAGAACTCTGGGTTCCTATCTGCTTCTAGATCTGTTAAACGGTTTTCATATTCAAGATATTCTCTTTGCATTGTTCCGTTTTTGCCGTAAATACTATTTATATGATTGCTATAGATAGAATGGAAAGCTTTTAAGTCATCTTTAACTTTTTTAACAGCGTCGTTTATTATTTGTTGAGGATCAAGACTTGTGCCCACATGTGTTGCACGGAAACTTTCCCAATAATTTCCATTTTCTATATCATCCCACCAAGAAGATAAGGTATCTTTGAAAATATTATAATAAGTATCATATTCGTCTTCTCCTTCTAATGCTGTTGAAAATGTATATCCAGATGTGTATGACCTGTTGTCTTGAGTAAAGCCAGCTCCGTTAATACAACACTTGTAGCATTTTTGAGTTGAAGAGAAGAGCCCTGGTATTGGACGCCAAATTTTTATACCAAGAATTTTATCCTGATTACAACGGTATCTTGTAAGTGGCCTTTCTGCCATAGTTCCTGCCAGGTCTGTAAACGCAACCTCAGCTTCTCCTGAATTAGTTTGCCAGTTTGGATTTGGTCCAGGAATACAGTAATCAAGCTCTCCAATTCGAGGCATTATACTTGGCAAAGTAGCTAGCATTTCTTTTGCTGCTGTAATGAAGTCTTTTTGTATTTGAATAATTCCTCTCTTTTTAATAGGATTTGTTTCTACTCCACCTACATCCTTTTTCCAGTTCTGCCACTCACTTCCATTCCAGAATGCTCTATCTCCTATTTGCCAATCATTGGCACCATTTTCAACAAGGATAGTTTTACCTGGTCGTGTAACTGTGTAGTATACGTTTGTCATAGGGTTCCCATCTCCATCTAGAGGAGCAACTCCTATTTTTAATTCAGGAACATTAAACTCAGCATCCCAATTCCCTTGAGATTGCTTTACATAATTGTGTATGAAAGTATTTCCTAAATCTCGAGTAATATCAAACGAACCATTAGAATATGAACTAGTAGAACCATTTATTCCTTCAACATTAACATTTAAATCACTTCCATCCCCTAGTAAATCAACTGTATTAGTACCATTTCCACCCATATTTTCATCTGTATATGATTCGGATGAAATGCTTGAAAGTCCTTCGTGTTGGAATTTAGAGATTAAGGAGCTGAACAATGCATTTAATGATTCATTGATGGTATCCACAAGCTCAAGCTGTCGTTCTGGAGAGTTCACATAAGTACTTAATTTATCTTTTATCAAGCTTCCTGGTGTTACTACTTCGTACTTTTTACATTTATCAAAATCAGATTTTCTACTTTCACTCGTCTCTATCTTACCTATTTCTGATTGATCCATTGCAAAAGCGTAAATTGGTACACCTTCAGCTTCATATAATTCCCAGAGTACACATCTCTTTTGACTCAAGAAACCATCATTTGTAAGAAGTTCATCCTTAGTATTTTGTACTTGCATTGTTTGTTGGTCTCCTAAATATTGGCTTACTTGCATTGCGAAGCCAAGAGGATTGTTCTGGTCTCTTTGAGTTAAAGCGAGCCATCCGTCCCACCCTCCAACAGCGAAGTCATCAGAGAAAGCATCGTTTGCCCTTTTCGATTTTTCAAGAACGGTTAATTCTTCTGAGTTAGAGTAATAAGAATTTGGATCAGTAATAAAATTTGCTAAATCAGAAGTAAGAGAATCCAAGAAGTTTGTTGCTCCGCTTCGTAGAGAGCTACCTGCTTTGTAGCTATTGATGGCTGTTCTAGAAAAGGCTGTACCATATGGATATGCCATATGAGTATTAGTTAATTTGTTTATTCCTGTCTCTAGTACATTTCTCTCTAGACTGTTTGTGAATGAAGTTATATCGCGGACATACATAGGGTCACCATTAAAACCAGTATTAACCCAATTCATTGTATAGCGGGTCATAGCTGTGAGCTGGTTTCTTGCTAGAGTAACTGCTATACCGTTAAAGCACTCCTCCCTCTTTTTAGCAGCTTCTTCTGCTGTTCTTGTTTCTTTCGCTTCTTTTATTAATTTTACATCTGTTGTTTGTTGAATTTCATTACAAGGTATTTCTTTTGTTACGTCTGTTAAATTTCCATAAGGAATAGAAGCTACTGCTGTTATCCCTAAAACTTTACCCACTTTACAGATTGCTACTTTTGCTGCTGATTTTAATTGTGAAGTTAAAAATTCATTTGCTTGTTGTGCTGCAAAATCTGTAATAGCGGTTGAGACTTTGTCTACTACCCCAGTACATCCGACAACTTGCATCATCAGTTGAGAGTTTAAAACGTTTGAAGGTTTGAATGCATAAGGATTTTTACCGTTTTTATTTGGATTTTCCCAGTTAAGTTCGTTTGCTGCAAAAAGTGGAGATGGAGAAACAGCTTGTACAAAAAACATTGCGAAAGTGAAAATTAATACACTTCCAATTATTTTTACTACAGTTTGTTTCTTCATAAATAATTATATATAGTATAACACTTTTTTATTTCTATTGTAAAATTTTTGAAATCTTTTCTATATCAGAAACTATCGCATCGCTATATTTTTTATAACTTAAGATTGACCTCATTCCAATCATAGGGTCTTCGAGGGTTTGAGTAAGACCTTCTATTGTTTGAGCTGTCTTCTCATAGTTATTTGCCAAACTAAGATGGACGGTAGAAATGTATTCTGGTACGGGAATTTTGATTAATTCTTTGCCGAAAGATCTGTATGCACTGGCTACTGTCATAGCTGCATATAAAGCTTGAGGGTCATTATTACCTAACCCTTGTGAAATAAGGGTTAATTCGCTACCAATATCCTTGTCCTCATATTTGTTTACAAGCTCCATAAAATCAATGAAATACTGGACATTTGCATCCTGGCTGTCCCCTTTTATAGTCAACATATTCTTTGTATATATATTAGGTATTTCAACAATTTCTATCTTTTGCCCTATAGCTTGCCCTATAGAATCTAAAGATTCTTGGTTTAGCTCTCCTCCTTGTTGAAGGGCGACAATTGTAGCAAAGAATTCACGGGAAAGAATCTCATTTTCTGTTAGATTATCAGGGTTATTCTCTTTTGATGATATTTGACCACTTTCATATAACCCTTTTTTCTTTGCCAGGATGAATTCTTTGTTTTCTTCACCATTCTTATAAGGATTAAGCCCCCAAAGGTATTCTTCGAAATCGGCTATACCATTATTGTTAGAATCTTTACGGGTTTTCTCTTCTGGGGTGGTTTGAACTACGTTGCCAGAGTTGGATAAATCCCTGTTCCCTTTTATAAGATATGTAATTTCTCGAATAAGGAAAACAAGACTTATTGCAATAATAATTATGAGAATGATAGATGTAAATCTTTTACTTGGAAGATATTTTTTTAGATTGTGCATAATTTAGAAACAATAAATAAATAAGTCAGTTTTGACTCATTAATTATACAACTTATTTTTAAAATATCCTAGATATTTTGAGCTAATTTCTGGGCAAGAGAAAGCCAAGTTTCAATTTTTATATCTTCAGCTCTCGTTTTTGGGTCAATTCCTTCTTTTTTTAGTATTTCATCAATTTGCGAGATGTTAAATGTGTCGTTTCCTTTTGAAAATTTAATATTTTCCAAGTTTTTACGAAGAATTTTTCTTTTATGGGCAAAACCTGCTTTCACTACAGTGAAAAATATTTCCTCCTCTTCTTTTGTTTTAAAATTTTTTCGAGAAATATTTGTAATTGATACTATTGCAGAATCTACTTTAGGGCTAGGAGAGAAAAATCTTTTATGAACTTTCATTATGTATTTTGGAGTCCCGTATGCTTTCACACTCAAAGATAAAATACTTTCTTTGCCATCTTGAGCGACTATTCTTTCTTCTACTTCTTTCTGTACAAGCATTACCATCCTTTCTGGTTGAACTTCATCAGATAAAAATTTCTTAAATATTGCTCCGGTAATATTGTATGGAATATTTGCTATAACTTTGTAACCCCTCCAGCCTCCCCTTATCAGGGGAGGTAGACCCCCTCCTGATAAGGAGGGGGTAAGGGGGAGGTTTTTTAATGAAGAAATATCAATATCTAGAATGTCTTCGTTTAATAAAATAAATTTTCCACTTTTTATTTCATCTGCAAATTTTTCCGAAAGTAATTCTATAAGGTCGCGGTCTTTCTCGACTGCTATTACCTTGTTTGCTTTTTGTAAAAGTTTTTCTGTTAATGCCCCCTTGCCTGGTCCGATTTCTAAAATAATATCTTTATCGTTCACATCTCCAGCTCTGCACATCTCTAAAAGAGCTTCGTGAGATTTCAGAAAATTTTGCCCTAAGGATTTTTTTGCTTTGTGAATCATAATATTATATTAGCATTAATCTTATTTTTTATAAAAACACTTCATAAAATCTTCTCGGATTCGCCAACGGGTAATTTTCTGCTGAAAATTCCCTCATTGCTCAGCTCGTCAGCTTCCGCAGTGGCTCTCTCGAGAAGTTTTATTACGTGTCTTTAAAAAATAAAATAGTCTTATAAAAAGGCGTGCGCAAGCCTGTCGAGGCGAGCAATGAAGAAATTTCTAGCAAGAAATTATCTGGACTTTTTATAAGATTATTTTATTTTTTTGTTATAGATAAACTATTTTTTCTCCGTTTGAAGAATTTGCTTGCTCAAAGATTGTAAGATGTGAAGGGATGTCATAGATGAATTCACTTGGTGAGTTTACTTGTTTCATTCCGAATATTGTTCGAAGTGTAGCATAACACAAAAATAATTTTTTTCTTGCGCGAGTAATAGCCACATAGAATAATCTTCGTTCTTCTTCTGTATCTTCTTTTTTCTTACCATCATTCATAGTGTGAGGGAAAAGATCTTGCTCTAGCCCAGTAATGAAAACGTATTTGAATTCTAAACCTTTAGAAGCGTGCACTGTCATAAGTCGGACTCCCTTGCCTTTGCCGTGAAGCAAGGTATCTTGGTCGCTTGAAAGAGACGCATCTTCAAGGAGTTTTTCCATTCCAATACCCCCTTCAAGATTGTCATATTTAATAGCTAAAGTAACTAATTCCTTCATATTTTCCAAGCGTTCTTGTTCATCCGCTGTGCCGTGCGAAAGCTCATCTTGTATGCCGGTTTTCTCGATAATATATTTTATAGATTCTGATGGTTTGTGTGTATCAATAAATAAGCGTATATCATCAATTAATTTATAAAAATTATTTATCTTCTCTTGCATTCCTTTTGGTAATTCGTTCATCTGATTTGCAAAAAGTTTTAATACAGTTGTTTTCCCTATTCCACGAGTAGGGATATTTATAATTCTTTTTATATCAGACAAACTTTCTTTGTTGTATGCTACTCGTACGTATGCAAGTAAATCTTTGATTTCTTTTCTTTCGAAAAATTTTACACCGAGAACTTGATAAGGAATTTGTCTGTTTAATAATGCTTCTTCTAAAATTCTAGATTGAAAGTTTGCTCGATAAAGCACCGCAATATTTTCAGGGTCATTTTCTTGAAGCAATTCATCTATTTTCTGTGCGACATAAGATGCTTCACTTTGTTCATCGTATGCTTCGCAAATATTTATTTCCTCCCCTTTTACATTCTCTGTAAATAAAATTTTTGGAACACGATAAACATTTTTCTCTATCACGCTATTTGCAGCTTCGATAATGTTTTTTGTTGAGCGATAATT
>DATGWJ010000027.1:0-3401 GCA_035299545.1 Minisyncoccota bacterium
GAAGTTGTCTTATTACCAGATAATTCTGTCCGAGTAGCGGATAACGGCCGAGGTATTCCGGTTGGTATTCATCCAAAGACAAAAGTTTCTGCGCTTGAGACAGTGATGACGACTCTTCATGCTGGAGGTAAATTCGGAGGCGAAGATAGTGGATATAAAGTTTCTGGAGGGCTTCACGGAGTAGGAGCATCAGTAGTGAATGCGCTTTCTATTTTTACTCGCGCAGAAGTTCACACAGAAGGAGGCAAACATGTGCAAGAATATTCTCAAGGTAAAAGAAAAGCCGCTGTGAAAAAAGTTGGTTCTTCTAAACATCACGGTACAATTATCTCATTCAAGCCAGATGAAGAAATTTTCAAACAAGTTAAATTTGAGTTAGATACAGTTATCAATCACTTACGCCAGCAAGCATATCTTGTGAAAGGTTTACGCATAGATATCTTGGATGCCAGAGAGTGGGATCCATTAACTGGTGGTAAAGGGAAGAAAGATTTTGACGATATCTTTTGGTTTAGAGAACTTGAGCTTGAAATTCCTTCTACAACTTTCTATTTTGAAGGAGGATTGATTTCTTTGGTGAAGTTTTACAACAAGACAGAAAAGCCAATTCATTCTACAGTTTTCTATGTAGAGAAAGAGCAAGATAATGTGGGAGTGGAAGTTTCTCTTCAGTATATAGACGACATCAGTTTTAATTTGGTGCCTTTTGCTAATAATATTTACACTGGTGAAGGAGGTACACATGTCACTGGATTTAAAACAGCGCTTACTCGTATTTTAAATACATATGGTAAAAAGAATAATTTAATAAAAGAAGCAGATGGAGGATTTACTGGGGATGATGTTCTGGAAGGTTTAACTGCAGTCATTTCTGTAAAACTTCGTGAAATTCAATTTGAAGGACAAACTAAAGCAAAGCTTGGTTCAACAGAAGCACAAGGTGCAGTAGCTTCTGTGTTCGGAGACGCTTTTGCTGCTTTCCTTGAAGAAAATCCTGATGAAGCAAAAGCAATAATCAACAAATCACTTCTTGCTCTTCGTGCCAGAAAGGCGGCTAAAGCAGCTAAAGATTCAGTTCTTCGAAAAGGAGCTCTTGAGGGTATGACTCTTCCGGGTAAGCTTGCAGATTGCCAAGTAAAAGATGCAGAAAGTTCTGAATTGTTTATTGTGGAGGGAGATTCTGCAGGTGGTACAGCCAAAATGGGTAGAGATAGAAAGACTCAAGCCATACTTCCACTTCGTGGAAAAATATTGAACGTAGAAAGAGCTCGTCTAGATAGAATGCTTGGAAGTGAGCAAATAAAAAACCTCGTTATAGCTATGGGTACATCTATTGGCGACACTTTCGATCTTGAGAAAATGCGTTACCATAAAATAATTATAGCTACAGATGCCGATGTGGATGGAGCTCATATTCGCACCCTTATACTTACTCTTATGTACAGATATTTCCGTCCAGTTCTCGATGCTGGGTTTGTTTACATCGCTCAGCCACCACTTTTCAAAATTAAGAAAGGCAAAGAAATATCTTATGCTTACTCTGATGAAGAGAGAGATAGATTGCTCGGCAAAGATGCTCCTTCTCTAGAAGAATTACTTCAAGAATCCGCAAATGAAGAAGGAGAACAAACACCAGAAGAAGAGGAAGAATCTGATGTTAAATCTAAGAAGTCTCCAAAGATTCATGTTCAAAGATATAAAGGTTTGGGAGAAATGAATGCTGAAGAACTCTGGGAAACAACAATGGATCCAAGTAAGCGAGTATTGAAACAAGTTCAAGTTGGAGATGCTGAAAATGCAAATAAAATCTTTGAAATGTTAATGGGTAGCGAAGTGCCTCCAAGAAAAACATTTATTCAATCTAATGCCAAAATGGCAAATCTAGATATCTAATATGGTTTACGAAGAAAAACCAGCCGATTTTACTCCTGATATGGAGGTTGTTGGTTGTTTGGTTGAGTGTCAGGGTAAAATTGTTTTACTTTTAAGACAAGACCATAAAAGAGAGGGGAATAAATGGGACCTTCCTGCGGGAAAGGTTGATAAAAAAGACTTAGGAATAAAAGAAGCAATGTGTAGAGAATTAAGTGAAGAAACTGGTATACAAGTAGATAAAAAAGAATTAAATTTTTATAAAACTTTTTATGTTTCTCATCTTGGTTTTAATTTTTTCTATCATTATTTCAATTTAAAATTGAACGAATTTCCTGATATTGTTATATCAAAAGATGAACATAAAGAATTTGTTTGGGTGACCCCTAGTGAAGCATTAAAAATGCCCCTTGTTTTAGATGAAGATTACTGTATGGGAAATTATTATGGAATTAAGTAACATCACAAAAAAATATTTTAATAAAGAAGACTGGCAGGATTTAGAAAAGGCACAATCAGTGAAAGAATTGTATATCGTTGCTAATAGAATAATTAACCGTATTCCGGAACCCAGAATCCAAGTTTGTGGTCCTATTTCGACGGGTGGAAAGGGTAGTATAGAGAAAAATATGGAGGTATTCAATGAGAAAATAAAAGAACTTCAAGAAAAAGGATTTAATGTTTTTGATCAAATGCCATTTGAAGACCCCATGCATAGAATTATTTTAAATTCTAAGAAGGAAGAATATATGGAAAGTATTCTAACTGACTTTTATTTGCCAATTTTTGAAAGTAGATATGTTAGCGAATTGCATTTTCTCCCTGATTGGCAATCTTCTCGTGGTGCCAATTGGGAGCACGAACAAGCAAAAAGACTAGGAATTAAAATAAACTATATTTAAAAATCCCCGGGGAACTGGGGATTTTTAAATACTTAATTTAGAGTTTTTTCTGAGATTTCTTTTTGTAGTTTCTCAAGGAATTTTTCTAATGTAATTCCTTCAAGCTTTTCTGTTCTTCCTTCGACAGTTATGGTTTCTGCTTCTTTTTCTTTATCTCCAATAACTACCATATAAGGCACTTTCTGCATCTTTGCATTTCGGATTCTCTTGCCTAGTGATTCATTAGAGTCATCAATCTCCACTCGGATATTTGATGATTTTAAAGATTTATAGATACTATCAGCATATTCTTTTTGATGTTCAGATATAGGTAATACAATAACTTGGACAGGGGATAGCCATAGTGGGAATGCTCCACCGAAATGCTCCACCATAACGCCCATAAATCTTTCTAATGAACCAGAAATGGCACGGTGAATAACTACTGGTCTTTCTTCTTCACCTTTTTCATTCATAAATTTTAATTCAAATCTTTCTGGGAGATTAAAGTCGCATTGAATTGTGGCAAGTTGCCATTCACGACCAATCGCATCCTTAAACATAAAGTCGAGTTTTGGACCATAGAAAGCAGCTTCATCGCGACCAATCTTGTAATTCAACTGGTTTTCTTTTGCTGCATCTTCAAGC
>DATGWJ010000028.1:0-15686 GCA_035299545.1 Minisyncoccota bacterium
CCGCTACTCGGACAGAATTATCTGGTAATAAGACAACTTCAATGTGGTCACAAAATCCCCCCATCGCCTCATCGCGTGAGTTATCGAAAATTTCCCATATTAAATGATGAAGCCCATCTATACCAGTAGAACCGATATACATTCCAGGACGACGTCTAACAGGCTCTAGACCCTCTAGAACTGATATTTGTTCTGCACCATACCTGCCTGACGGCGAGGCAGGTTTGCCCCCTTGTTTAGGGTTTTTTTCTTCTTTTTTAGCCATAAATATAATTCAAAATATCCATTTAGATATGGATAACTTCTTACTGTATTATACCAAAATTTCACATTAAATACTAGTAAAAATTGCTCAATTTTACCTTATATTTAAAGGCTATCTTACTTCAAAGCCAAGAGATTTAATCTCATTTGTTATATTTAGCATTATTGTGTCTACTTCTTCGTTTGTGAGAGTTCTATCGTCTGACTGGAATACTAATCGGTAAGCAAATGAAGTTCTTCCGTCTTTTGTAAAAGAATCAAAAAGTTTTGGTTCTTTTACTAGAAGTTCAGTTCCGAAATCTTTGTATATACTTACAAGCTTCTCTGGACCCATTCTTTCAGGTATCCATACGGCAATATCGCGAGTGATGAATGGATAAATAGACCAAGATTTAAATATTTGTTGCTTCAAAGGTTTTTGTAAAGTAGCATTTTTTACAAATTCCTCTGCTGACACCTTCTCTTTCATAAATTCTTCTAAGGTCATTTCTGTAATATTTTTCTTGTCACCATAAGCGACATTTATTTGCTCCCCTTCTTTCGTAAATATTGTTCCGACTTCAAAAACTTTTACTTCGTCCATTTCAAGAAGAGGAAGATTTACTGTATTTAACTTAATACTTTCTTTTAGACTATCTGTTAAATTATCTCTAAGAAACTTTTTATCCGAAGCTGATGCAAGAACTTGTACTTCTCCTTTATCTTGAAATACGTAATTCATCACCTCTTTATATCCATCCGATACAAGTTTTTCTTTAGCTAAACATATATTTGTCCAAGTACTGTTATCTACACTTTCTGAATCAATATGCGGAATCTCGGGAATTATTTTATCATAGCCATATACCCTACCTATTTCTTCTGCCATATCATGAGCACCTTCTATATCCAGCCTCATATTAGGAACTTTTAATTCAAAAGAATCCCCGTTTTTTGTAAATTCGTACTTATAATTATTTAGAATTTTTTCTATATCTTCTGATGAAATTTTAACTCCTAAAACTTTTGAAATATAAACTGAATCAAAAGATATTTTCTTTTCTACAGGCACATTATTATAAACATCTACAACTTTTTCAAAAGTTGCATCTCCACACATTTCTAATACAAGAGCTGATATCTCTTTCATTGCAAAATCACAAAGTGTTGGTGAAAGTTTATTCTCGTATCTCTTTGAAGCATCAGACTGGATGCCGAGGCGTCGAGCAGTCTTACGCACAGACACAGCATCAAAATTTGCAACCTCAATAAGGATATCTGTTGTAGTATCACTAATACCTGAAAGAAGTCCACCTTTTACTCCAGCTATAGCCAAGTTATTGACTCCATCAGTAATCATTAAATCAGTGCCTTTTAAATTAGCTTTTATCTTTTCAGAACCGACAAGTTCTAGAGTGTCCCCATCATTTGCATTTTTAACAATAATCTTTTCACTAGATAATTTAGATAAATCAAAAGCGTGAATTGGCTGACCGCAATCAAGCATCACAATATTTGTCGCATCAACAATATTATTTATGCTTCTCTGCCCCACACTTTCCAAGTATTTCACCATCCACTCTGGAGATGGACCCACTTTTATATTCCTTACAATTCTACCCATATAGCGAATACATCCCGGATCTTCTATTTCAATCTGCAAAGGACTGTCTTTTTCAGATTCAGGTAATTTATATTCTGGTAGTTTGAATTCTAAACCAAGCAAAGATGCAACCTCACGAGCAACACCTTGATGTGAGAGTAAGTCATGAGCTCTATCGGGTAATATTTTTAAATCAAAAATAGCATCACCATCCTCTTTCTTTTCCACACTTTCTATTTCACATAGATGAAAAGTAATAAGGTCAGTAATTTTATCTACCTCTGGAATATCTTTGATATATGATTTTAGCCAACTATATGATACAAGCATAATATTAAAATTGATTCATTCTTAGGTCTCCACGATAAGAAAATCTTACATCTGGAACTTTTAATTTCATCATCATCAATCTATCAAGACCGATTCCAAAAGCAAACCCCTGATAAACTTTATTATCGATTCCGCAATTGTTAAGAACATTTGGATGGACCATTCCTGCCCCCAATAATTCAATCCACTTCTCCCCTATTTTCAAATCAATTTCAAAACCTGGCTCAACGAAAGGAAAGAAACTTGGGCGTAAGCGAATATCTACATTTTCACCTTCGAAAAATCTTTTAAAGAATTCCAAAAGAATTCCTTTCATATGGGCGACAGAAATATTTTCACCTATCATAAGACCCTCAATCTGATGAAATTGCATTTCGTGAGTCGCATCAGTAGATTCATTACGGAAAACTTTTCCAGGCACTACAATCGCAAATGGTGGCTTACCTCCTTGCTTCACGAGGTTTTCCATATATCTAATTTGAGTGTTAGAGGTGTGAGTACGAAGGACGAAACCTTTTTTATCTTTAATGAAAAAAGTGTCTTGCATATCGCGAGCTGGGTGATCCTTAGGCACGTTTAGAGCGTCGAAATTATACCATTCGTCTTCAAGCTCTGGACCTACTTCCACAACAAAACCGAGGTCCTTAAAGATAGCAACGGCTTCGTTCATTATGAGAGTTAGCGGATGTAGACTTCCCTTTTTGTATTCTTCCATATGTAAAATATAGCACTTTGGAGTCTTTTTTCAAATATTTACTTTAGGGTAATTTAGAGTTAGTATGGTTAAACAATTAAGTTCTTTGAAATGTGCTTTTCTAAGCACAGTGGGGGGTACATAACTGTTTGATAAATAAGTAAGAAACGTGAAGAAGGACGTGGATAACTGCGATAAGCTTCGAGTAGGTGTAAACAACCTTTAATCCGAAGATTTCCGAATGGGGTAACCTTTCCTTATGTTGAAAAATAAGGAAGCTGACAAAAGTCAGAACGTCACAGGGGAACTGAAGCATCTAAGTACCCTGTTTATCTAGTAGTGTAATAACGAAAGAAAAACAAGAGTTTTTATCAAACAATGTGCCAAATTACCAGATTTTCGCAATGAGAATCTGGTTTTTTTATTTTATGATTTAGTTTAACTCTCTTAAATATTTCCAGATGCGATACATTGCATAAGTATCAAGTTTGCAATATGTTAACAGGTGTTTTGTTTTTTCTTCTTTCTCTTCATCTGTTAATTCACCAACTACAATTTCATTCCAAGTATTTGATGCTGTGGCACCTTCTTTTATATCTAACGTTTTGTATGATAAATCAGGAGCAAGAACAGGTAGAATATATTTAATAGAGGTCTTGCCTTTGAACTTCGGATGAATAAAATGTTGGTTAGTAAATATATCCATCAAATCAATCATTCTAGAATTAACATCTTCTAAGAATGCTTTGTGCTCGGGGTTCCTTAGAGCTAAGTCTTTATTCCTCCCCATTTCGAAACTTTTATTCCATACTATTACATGCCCCGTACTAGGAAGATATTCCTTCAGAGCTAAAATAAAATCTTCATCTGGATTTCTGTTTGCTGTAAAAATAAATTCAAAATGAGATGGTTCTCTCTCAGGGTCATCCACAACATGAAGTGAAAACTGAAACGGTATCTGATTAAATGGAGAATACCCTGTAAACCTTGGAATCCCTGCAGCAAATGTCTCGTAGTCGAGGAAAGATATTGGTGTAGATATTTTATCTAAGAAATCAGATATTTCTTCTTTGTCTATAATCACTTTGTTGAGCTGTGTTGCCATTACTTGATTGCGTTGCTTTTCACTTAAAGGAAAATCCTCTGGCACATCTTCTATGGTAAAAATTTCAGAATCAATCAATTCTGCTAATTTAGCTTTTGAACTACCTATCCTTGAAATATCGTGAACACTATATTCTGGAATATGCGGATTGGAATAAGAAAATGTTGTACAATGAGCACTTCTTCCTCGAACTATACATTTACAAGGACCAAATGGTTCCACTTCATTTGAAAGTATATCGTATGCATTTTTCATATCTTCTTTCACAATATCAACTGCGTCCATTACTCTCTCTGTGAAATCTTCAATAGAAAAAAGTTGACGAATATCCAAGCTAGCTTCTCGGACGTATTCGTTATTTAAGCGAACAAGATTTAGCTTACCAATTGGCACACCTAATTCTTTCAAGACCAAATACTGGAAAGCAATATCGGATGTATATAATTCATCTTTAGCTTTTTTATTTTCTCCACTATTTGATGCCTTTACTTCATATAAATCATAAACTTTAGCGAGTGGATCCCAAACCAAAATATCGCATATAGCTTTATAAAATTCCGTCTCAAAAACTGGCTGGTAAATAACAGGTGTCTGGGCTTTTATAAACTCCATTGTCTCCTCACTTGCATCACGATTGGCAGGAATTACACCATCTGGGAACAAATCACGCGCAAGTAAATCAACTTCATTACCTGTCTCTATTATTCCTTCATCGAATGGAGATAACGGTTTCGCAAAATAAATTTCTGGCTTGTATACTTTTACCCAAGCATTCTTTGCGCAATCCTTATATATAAGATAATCAGTTTTAGTTAATTTCATTTTTATTTCTTTAATTCTACTTTAATATTACCCCCAAACCATTCTTTTGCATAGTTATCAAATATATCACTTTCTTTGGTAACAAATATGGATAAATTACCATTGTGAGAGAAAAATGCCTCTCTTTCTGGAAATTCAGCAAAATAATCCTTTAAATACTTGGGAATTATTTCTTCTTGGTAAATCCATTCTTTTATGGAAGGAAAAGCTTTTTTGAAATCTTCCCGAACAATTCCATAATGAGTACAAAGTAATGCCCCTCTTGTAATGTTATCTGGAACTTTATCTTTAAAAGAAGAAATATAAGGATAAGTACCTTCGCCTTTCTCTATTATGGACGCAAGATTACTCATTGGTATTTTTATATAGTTTTTTAAGTTAGAACTTAAAAACTTTTCATATACTTCCGATTCACAAGTTCGCGGGGTAGCAAAAATAGCAACAGTATCATCGTTACTTAAAGATTCAACTGTCGGATGAACAATGCCGAAAAGAATTTTGCCAAAATATTTTTCATCTTTCCAATCCCGTAATCTCTCGTATATAGTGGAGCTGATAGTATTACAAGCAATAACCACTCCAGCGCAATTCTTCTCGCCATAAAGAAAATCAAGCTCCTTTGTAGCCATATCAAAAAGCTCATCTGTACTTTTATTACCATATGGGACATTTAGCTGGTCTGCTAAAAATATATAATCATATTCTGGCATTTTCTCTCTTAAGTGCTTCAGAATCCACAGCCCTCCGAGCCCAGAATCAAATACTCCTATACTTTCTTTCGTCATGTCGGCATTATAACATAACCATTGAGAAGCATAGTTTGAAATAGTCTTTCAAAAGGGGCTTTGCAGGCTGACGAGCCGAAACCTGAGCAAATTTTTACCAAAAAATTTGCGTACCCTTTTGGGAGAGCTATTTCAAACTATGCTAGATATAAAATTATTTTGTCAGATAAGCAATCCAATAATCACGTTTGTAAATGCGATTATTAAAAGTTGTGTAATTGGACTTCTTTTCTAAGTGTAAAATTTTAAAATATTTACTATACATTTTCACAAAGTCATCGCGAGAGAAAACTCTCTCTGTTAGACCTATTTCTTTTATTACATAAGTATCGTATTCTTTCCCGGGGCTTTGTTTAAGTAAATTCTTCACATTCTTGTTTCCATCTTTTGCAAGTGCTCGAACAAAAAAATAACCTTCATTTTTCAAAACTCTATTTACTTCATTTAAGTAAACTTCCCTACCTGCCTCACTTAAAGAATTTGAAGAAGTTACATCAAGTACAACATCAACAGAATTATCTTCTACCTCATATCTTTCCCCTATATCACCTAGCCGATAATCAACTTTTAACCCTGCATCTTTTGCACGAGAAATTGCCAAGTTAAGTGCTGTTTTAGAAATTTCAATTCCTACTACTTTATTCCCTTTTTCCGCCAAATAGTTCGCATTTCGTCCTGTGCCACAGCCAAGATCTAATACGACTCTATCTTCTACATTATATTTTTGTTCTTTTTTTAAAAACTTTAAAAAGCGCAAAGTATCCGCCTGTGGACCTTCATTTTTTGTAACAAGGAGTGGATTTTTATATTCCTTTTCCCATACATTTCCTTGATGAGTCATAGCTAATCGTCGTATTCACCATCATCATCTCCCCTAGTTACCGGCGCAACTACAGTATTTGTTTCTGTAACTTTTTGTTGTCCGATGGTTTGGTTAAGATCTCCTATATAATAATTGTTTAGTAGAGCAACAGCATTAGAAGAATGAGCTGACCGGCTTCCACTACTTGTTGCATTTGGATCTTTTGTATTATATGCAGCAGTCGCATCTTTACCACAAGAAGACACCATTATACTATTACCACCTGGGTGTGAACCGAAGAAACTTGTTATGTTATAAACTTTTCCGCTAATTAAATACCAGCAATCTGTTTGTTTATTATGTTTTGCTATTTCCGCGGTACTTAAAGTTATACTTCCAGATGTTGTAATTGGTTGATTGTTAGGAATAGTTGTTGCCCCTTCTGCAACTTGAGTATCTGTTTTTGATACATTTGTAGAATTTGTTGCTGATGATGTAGTTTTTTTATTCGAAATAATAGTTTGATTAAAATCACCTATATAATAATTATCTAACAAATTTCTAGCTCTACTCGAATGAGCAGTTCTGCTTCCACTACTTGTAGCATATGGATCTTGAGTTTTATAAGCATCTGTTGCATCTTTTCCACAAGTAGCTAGCATGTTGGCATTCCCGCCAGGATGCGAACCGAAATAACTTGTAATATCGTAAACTTTCCCATTTATCAACATCCAGCAGTCTGTCTGTTTATTATGCTTACTAATCTCTGTCATATCTAAAGTAATATTTTTTCCAGTAGAGGTAATATTATTTATCGTATTCTGTACTAAATTACCTGTCTGAGAATTTACTTTTTGATTGTCTTTTTTATTTTGATAAATAAGAAGTCCAGCTACAAGTATTGCTGTAACTACCACCCCAAATATAAACAAAGAAACTGTTGCTAATTTTTTCATAAATTAATCAAAAAAACTAAAATTCTCATAATGAATCTTATTAAGGTCGACCCCTAATGATAAAAATTGATTCTTTAAACTTTCCATAAATGAAGGAGGACCACAAAGGAAGATATCTTTACTATCCAATCCATTACTCCTATCTGAAATAGCATTACCATTTATATATCCTTTATCTTTGGCCTCCCATAAATTAAATTTAAAGTTCGGTGTTTTTTCAGAAATTTCTTTCAAGTTTTGCAAATAAACCGCTTCCTTATTTTCTTTAACAGAGTAATACAGATCAACGTTATATTCACTTCCTAAATTTTTAACCATACTTAAGAATGGAGTAATGCCAATTCCTCCAGCTATCCATATCTGGTCTTTACTTTCAACTTTATTATAAGAGAAATTGCCATATGGCCCATCTATTATAACCTTATCCCCGAGTTTAAGATTTTTCAACAATCCTGTAAAATCACCTAAATTCTTAACTGTTATCTTTAGATTATTATCTTTACTGGAAGATGATATGGTAAATGGGTGTGATTCAGAGGAAACACCTTCACTTTGAAAGCTGAAAAAAGCAAATTGACCATTTTCAAAATTTATACCTTCTTTTACTGGTTCCATTTCTATTTCTGCAACATTTTCATTTAGTTCTTTTATATTTGCAATTTTATATTTAAATTTCTTTGATAAAAATTTATTCAAAAAGGCTTGATGAAAACTAACAGCAAGGCCGATAAAAGCAAGAGTTAAAATATAGTAATTTAATAAGTTACTTCTAGAAACATCACTAGAGATATTAAGAACATGAAGTATAGCGAAAAAGAAAGCTAAAATCATGAACTTATGTGATAGCTTCCATACATGATATTTTAAATTGATATACAAAGTCACAGAAAGAAGTCCAATCATCAAAATAAGTGAAATAATCCCCCATGTTATAGGCATGTTTAAAAATGGAACAAAAAATAAGCCAGCCTCACGGATAGAAATACTTAAATATTTAACAACCAAAAAAATAGGGTGGAAAAGTATAAGTGAAAAAGATAATGAACCTATCTTACTGTGATGTACATAAACCTTATCGAGACCTTTAAAATATTTATCTAGAAATTTAAATCGTCCAGCTAAAATAAGATTGATAGAAAAGAGAGTCATTCCAGCTAACCCTAATATTTGTCCGATACTGGTAGTTGCCGTATTAACATCCAAAAACCTCAAACTTAGAGGTTCTATGGATGCCCATATAACTATTGGGATTAACGTAAGAATGGAAATTACCAAAAGCATACGTATATCATTATAGCATAAGAATGCTTTATATTATTCTTAGAAAGAATAATATTATTTGACTGGGTTTTCTCCTCGAATAATACGGATAAGGAATAGTATGATGGCCACTACTAGAAGTATATGAATGAATCCGCCGAGGACATGAAAACCAACGAAGCCAAGTAACCATAAAATCAATAAAATTATTGCAATTGTTGTAAGCATATAGATATAAATTAAATTAAAATTAATAAACTGTATCGACTCGACCAACAATTAAGCTAATTATAAAAGCACATCCTGGACCACTTGCCCAGAAGTATATTTTACCAAAATTAGAGAGATAAAGATACGGTAATATTAGCCTGTAATATTAGGGTTTTTGAAGGATTAACTCCACTTCAGGATTATCTAATTTTAAGTTATTTATGACCTTATCCGCCACATAACTTACCTCCATAAAAGAATCGAAATTTTCTGGTATCATTTTCCCAAATATTTCAGTTTTCATCGCTCCTGGATAAATAGATAAGACAGAAATATTCTTATCCTCCCCTCTTATTGCTTTAGAAAATCCATTCACCGCCCACTTACTTGCACCATACACCGAAGCAGATACTCTTGGTTTATCTTTGAGCGCACTATCAGAAATAACATTTAAAATCATTCCTGATTCATTTTCTTTCATTACTCGAATAGCAACTCGACTACCATTTATGACACCAAAGACATTCACTTTAAACATTTTCTTCACTAAATCCATATCTAAATCTTCTACTGGCATTTTAGGAATCCATACTCCAGCATTGTTCACCCAAATATCAATCTTCCCGAATTTTTTTATTGTTTTCTTAGCAAGTTTTGTTAAGTTTTTTTCTTTTGTAACATCAGCACACATACCAAGAGCTCCGATTTCTTTCGCAACAGTTTTAATATTTCTTTTATCGCTCGAACTAACAACAACCTTTGAGCCCTCATTAATGAAAGCTTGTGCCAATGCTTTACCTAAACCCTTTGACGCTCCTGTTATAACAACTACTTTATCTTTTATAATCATAAAACTTTATTTTTTGCTACTTGTAATACATTCTTTAATAACATTGCCACCGTTACTGGCCCTACCCCACCTGGAGTCGGAGACAGAGCTGAGGCAACCCCTGTAACACTTTCGAGGTCTACGTCACCTATCACCGCACCATCATCCTCAGATGTTCCAGCATCAATGATAACAACACCTTCTTTTATCATCTCACCTTTTATATGTTTTGCTTTGCCTATAGCAGAAACAATTATGTCTGCATTCTTTATTAATTCATTACTATTCTCTGTTTTACTATTAACAGTAGTGACTTTTAATCCTCTTGATTTGAGCAAATGAGTAACAGGCAACCCTACCAAGTTCCCTTGCCCTAAGACAAGAATGTTCTTCGTGGTAAGCACATCAGGATTAATATTCAAACTATCTAAAATTTTAATGCAAGCTAAAGCAGTCGGGAAACCTATGTCGCCTTCGTTGTTATAGAATTTTTCACTGTTTGTAATTCCCAGGCAATCAACATCCAACTTTGGGTCTATTGCATCAAGAACTTTTCTTTTATCTATATGGTTAGGTAAAGGTAATTGGATTATAACTCCGCAAATATGAGGGACTTTATTCAAATTTTCTATCTCTTCAATTAGTTCATCAGTAGATGTCTCTTCAGGGAATTCAGCAGAGCGAAATTTTATACCTACAGATTCTGCAATTTTTGCTTTCATCTTAACATATTGTATAGATGACATATCATTCCCCACAAGGATATCGCAAAATACTGGAGCAAAGGGTAAAGCTAAAACACCAGCTTTCACTTCTTCTAATATCTCATCTTTAATTTTTCTCCCGTCAATTATTGTTGTCATTTTAAGATTTCGGTCTTATACGCTTATAATACCACATTTTATGAGGTTGTGTGAGAGATATTAAATAGCATAAAAAAGAAACCCTTTGGTTTCTTTTTTATGCTATTCTTAATTTTTAGATATTCACTCTTTTATAAAGACCGATAAGTGAAGCTTCTTCTAAAATACAACCTTCTATACTCTCACGAAGATCTTTCTTGTCGCTAGAGTTTGGGATATCAAGCATTCTATCAAGGGCATAAAAATGAAATTCATAATTATGTGTTCCTGTTAGAGGACAAGGACCATTCCACTCCTGTAAGTCGAAATCATTTATACCCACAATTCCCCCTTTAGGAATTTTTCCTTCTTTTATTTCACGAACAGAAGGATCAATATTCCATACTACCCAATGTACAAAATCCCCACTTGGAGCATCGTGATCATGGACTATTAAAGCAAAGCTCTTTGTACCCTCAGGAGGATTTTCTATTTGAAGTGGTGGATTTATATTCTCTCCTTCGCAAGTGTATCTTCTAAGAATAAGACCTTTTTCTAAAAAAATAGGACTAGTTATTTTCATAATAATATTCCAAGTTTAAATTTAAAAAACTAAAGTCGACCCATAGAAAGAATAAAACGCTTACCCTTTCGTCAGTAAATTATACCAAATTAACACCTTGGGTAAAGCAAACTTGATTCAAAATAAAACTATCTTTGTAAACATTTACCTGTACCATTATTGCCACTTTCTCGAGGAAATATTCCCATACTTGTTGAACAATAAACAGCTCCTGGTCCTAAAGAAGTTGTGGTCTCAATTCCAAAATAAATTGCATATGTATAGGGGTCAGTGTCATTATGACAAGCATTACCAGGCCCCTGATTATTAACATTACAGTAGTAATAATAAGGGTATCGATAAGTTGCACCATTCTCAACAGGAATGGCAGAGATATAATTCGGTACAAGATAATTAAAAATACCACTTCCTGTATGATTATAAACTTGCGGAGGAGAGATGCCATCAGTTTTTGCCATCTCTATAGCCACTTGCAAGGCTTTCACGTCAGATATACGTTTCGCATCTCTATTTCTCATTTTAGCAGTATTTATTGAAGATATAACTATAGCAGAAAGCACCCCAATAACAGCTACAACCACTAAGAGTTCTATTAGTGTGAATCCTTTATTTAAATTAATTCCTCTCATTTTTACATTATAACACTTTTATTTATTTGCGGAGGATGAGGGATTCGAACCCTCGAAGGTTTTGACACCTTACACGCTTTCCAAGCGTGCGCACTAGACCACTATGCGAACCCTCCATATCCCGACCGAAATCGGGACACATACGGACTCTAATAATAAAAATCCGTATTCTCAAAAGAACATCTGCGAGTATCATACTAGAAATAAAGATGTATGCCAAGTTTTTTAAATAAAATTAAAAATTTAATTTAAACTTCCTCTTAATCTTTTTATTCTTTCTTCGAGTGGAGGATGAGTAGAAAATAAATTCCCAACTTTTTTAGCAAATTGACCTGAGCCAGAAGGATTGGCTATATATAAATGTGCTATTGCTGTAGATTGTCTTTTCATTGGTCTACCGTATTGCCCAATCTTTTCTAGGGCAGAAGCCAAACCTTCTGGATACCTCGTAAGAAGTGAGCCGGAAGCATCTGCTAAATATTCACGCTTACGTGAAATTGCCAACTGAATTAAGGTGGCAAATATGGGGGCAAGAATAGCAAATATTATCCCAATTATTGCGAATACATTTCCTCCTCTATTGTCATTATCTCTACTCCCACCGAACATTGTCATACGAATCATCGCATCAGAAATTATAGAAACAAATCCTACAAGCACAACTGCAACAGTAGATAGAAGCATATCACGATTACCAATATGGCTCATTTCATGAGCAATAACTCCTTCTAATTCTGTTTTATTCATAATAGAAAGCAACCCTGTAGTCACAGCAACAACAGCATGCTCCTTATCGCGACCTGTCGCGAAAGCATTCGGAGATGGATCTTCTATAACGTAAACCTTTGGCATTGGGAGTCCTGATGTTATCGCTAGATTCTCAACAATAGTATAAAAATCAAAATATCTTTCACGAGTTGCCGGATGTGCACCAGCAAGAGAAAGTGCTATCTTGTCCGAATACCAGTAACCTACTATATTCATCATAACGCTGAAAAATACGAAAAAATATAAGATGTTGGCATTATCGTATATTCGAGCAAAAATAAATCCTAGAGCAATAACAATTATAAAGAAGATACTCATCAGCATCCATGTCCTGCGGATATTTTGTCCTTGGTGTGTATATAGTGTAGCCATAATATTATTCTATGATAATTGGAATTAAAATATTTTTATCATTCTCAGGTAATCCAGAAGCGTTATCATTATGTATTTCTATATAAGCAGGACCCTTAGGAAGGCCAGAAAAATCAATATTCCCTTCAAATGACACTGGCTCAGTCGTCATCCAATCTGTAGTGGCATTTGCATGACCACTCTTCAAAACATTTTTATTTGCATCTAATACATTCACTAAAATATTTGCTTCAAAAAAGTAAGCATTCTTAACTGAACCTACAAATGTCGTAAGACCAGAAACTTTCTGTCCTGGAGTAATTGAGAAATATATTAAATCTTGCTTGTTGCCCTCTACTTCAGTATTTATGTTTACATTATTATTTTGAGAGTTAGGTTTATTATTCTTATATATAAAAATGAATATTACTAAAGCGATAGCAATTACAAGAAAGACAGCAATTATCTTTGTAAAGTTTTTATTTTTCATTAATTTTTAAATTGTTAATTACTAAAATTTAACTTGGACTGGTTCTTTTTCAGCGCTTCCATTTTCAAGTTGGAAGAAATCCATCTTAGCTATTTTAAACATTCCCGCAATTATATTCCCAGGGAATTGATCTATTGATGTATTTAGATCGCGAACATTACCATTATAGAATCTACGAGAAGCTTGAATTTTATTCTCAGTATCAGAAAGTTCCCTTTGAAGTTCTAAAAAATTTGTATTAGCTTTCAATTCTGGATATGCTTCTGATATTGCAAAAAGAGATTTCAATGTCCCAGAGAGAACATTCTCAGCTTCCCCCTTTTCTGCTAATGTACCTGCTTGCATAGCTTTCGAACGTGCTTCCGTAACTTTCTCAAAGGCTGTAGATTCATGAGTAGCGTAACCTTTAACTGTATTCACCAAATTTGGAATTAAATCATAACGACGCTTTAATTGAACATCAATGTCCGCCCAAGCTTCTTTTGTCCTGTTAACCAAAGAAATAAAGCTGTTATATTTTATAACAAGGTACAAAATTAATAAAACTATAATTCCTAATGCAATATACATAAAAATTAAATAAATTATACTGTTAATACTAGTGACTACTTTCAATTATATCAAAAATTTCCCTAGCAACCTAGGGAAATTTTTGATATAAAAGCTATATTTATTAAGCTTTTTTCCCTTGCAAATTCTTGAAAATGACCAAAAGTGGACTTGCTAAAAAGATTGATGAATATGTTCCAAAGAACATCCCAGCTGTAAGCATCATAGCGAAAACTTTCGTACTTGTAGGACCAAAGAATACTAGAGCAAGAAGCGCAATGATAACTGTTGATGATGTAGCAATAGAACGAGAGTATACTTGATTAATACTTTGACCGACAGTCTCATCAAATGTTTTAAAGTGTCCAATGCGGATATTCTCTCGAATTCTATCGAAAACAACAATCGTGTCAGATACAGAGAGACCGAGAATAGTAAGAATTGCAACAACGAAGAGCGTATCTATCTCTACTCCATAAATACTACTCAAAATAGCAAATGCTCCTACTGGGATAAGTATATCGTGGACTAAAGTAATTATAGCGATTAAACCATATTTCCAAGATGAAACTGGTTTTGAAACTTTTCGGAAAGAAAAAGCAATCCAGAAAATAATCCCTAAAGCTACGAGTATAAATGAAATGATTGACTTACGAATAAGTTCAGCTCCTACAGATGGACCGATAGAATTAAAGCTTTTTTCTGTAACACCTGCACCTAATGCAGTTATTATAGACGCACGTTCTACTTCATTTATTTCTTTAGTTTTTATACTATACCCGGTTGTCCCCATAGGTTGAATAACTACTTCCCCAAGAGAAAGAGGTTTAATAGCACTTTCTACAACACTCTGTTCAGGACGAGTTGTATTATATTCAACTTCGAGTAAAGAACCTCCTTTGAAATCAATTCCAAACTTTAATCCAGAAAGTCCTACTGCAATGATAGATCCTACAACTAGAATTATTGAGATGATAACGAATATTTTTTTGTGTTTTATTATAAACATATATTTATTTTGCTTGAAGAGTTACTCCGTTAGCATTACTAAACCCCGACCCAAATAAGAACCCTGTAAATTTATTTTTCTTTTTAATATTAAGAGCATAAAGGAATATTCTTGTGATAGAAATTGCTGAAATCATAGATACGATTACACCGATTAAGAACACAAGTGCAAATCCTTTGATGAGAGATGTACCAAACCAGTAAAGAATAATAGCGGTAATAATACTAGAGATATTCGAGTCACGAACTGACAACCAAGCTCTCTTGAAGCCATGATGAATAGAATCTGAAATCCCATCACCACTTCGAAGCTCTTCTTTCATACGTTCAAAGATAAGAACATTCGCATCAACAGCAATTCCTATCGATATAATAAATCCAGCAATACCAGCTGCAGTTAGAGTCACTGGAACCAACTTAAACACCGCAAGCATTATAACTACATACATTGATAGAGCAACAACTGCAATAATACCAGGTAATCTATACCAAATAATAAGGAATATTGCGATAGCCAAGAATCCTATCAGAGCTGCTTTTACTCCGGCACTTGTAGCTTGCACTCCAAGAGATGGACCAATAGTTTGTGTAGAAATCAAACTAATAGGCACAGGAAGAGCTCCTGAATTAAGACGTCCGACAAGAGTTCTTGCTTCTGTAGGTGTAAAGTTTCCTGATATTTGAGCTCTACCTCCACTGATAGCTTCATTCACCACTGGTATTGAAATAGGAGCTCCATCAAGAAAGATTGCAACTGTTTTACCTACATTTTCTTTTGTAATTTTTTCAAACAATTGAGCACCTTCTTCATCGAATTGTAATGAGAC
>DATGWJ010000029.1:0-33516 GCA_035299545.1 Minisyncoccota bacterium
AATGTTTTTTGTTGAGCGATAATTTTGTTCGAGCATTACAATTTTCGCATTTGGAAAATCTTTCTCGAAGTGAAGCATATTTTTTATATTTGCTCCACGCCAGCTATAGATGTTCTGATCTGTGTCCCCTACGACGCAAATGTTCTCGTCTTTGCCTACTAGAAGTTTTGTCATTTCATATTGCACTTCATTGGTATCTTGATACTCGTCGATGTGAATGTATTTCCATCTTTCTTGATATTTTTGTTTTACTTCCGGATATTTTTTTAATATTAAAACTGTCTCAAGAAGTAAGTCATCGAAGTCGAGAGCTTTTTCTTTCCTGAGTGTTGCTTCATACCCGCGCCAAATTGTCGCCACTATACTTTGTATAGAACTGTTTACGTTCTCATTGTATTTATCAACTGTGATAAAATCACCTTTTGATTTTGAAATAATAGATTTTATTTTTCGTGGCTCGTGTTGCTTTGGGTCTATTCCACGTTCTTTCATTATATTTTTTATCACAGCCAAAGCATCATTCTCATCCATAATAGTGAAATATTTATTCAGACCGATTAAGTGCGAGTTCTCTTTTATTATGTGTACCCCTAAAGAATGAAAAGTGGAAACAAATGGGGCGGCGCCTGAGCGCAGCGAAGGCTCGTTTACTCCGTGCTCCTTGTCTTCGAGCATATCCATCACCCTGTCGCGCATTTCTTTCGCCGCTTTGTTGGTAAAAGTAACAGCAAGTATAGATGCGGGATCTACTCCTTTATGAATAAGATGAATTATTCGGTGTGTTACGGTTTTAGTCTTCCCTGCTCCTGCCCCAGCTACAATTAAAAGAGGCCCGTCCGTATAAAGAACTGCCTCTTTTTGTTTTTCATTTAAAGAATCAAGATATTGCATGATTCGTATTGTAGCATTTTGGGGTAATAAAACTACCACCCCTCATTTGCTTGCTCTCTTCGTTCCCCTGTGTAATCTGTGTATGGGTCGACTTGTGGCGGAGGTGAAGGGCAACTGCTTTTCTGGGTAACCGGTGCCTGGGTCTTTGGTTTTTGCTTTGGAACCAGGTTTTTCGTTTCGGCAATTTGTTTCTGTAGACTGTCGACAGCTAATTCTAGTTTAGCTTTTTCCATTTTCAAGCTATCAATTTCCTCTCTTTCACTATTTAGTACTGCCAGATAGAGCTTTCTTTCAGCTTTTATCTTTTCCAGACTATCCTTTCGAATGATAACCGTAGGAATTTTGGAAATAACAGACTCAGTTCTTTCTTTTGCCTTTTCTTTAAATCTTAATATCTTACCTTTGGTAATAACCAAGAATAAAAGCACAAACACCAGAAGGGCTGCCAATACAGTGCCTGTAATTATTGCAGCTTTTTTCCAATCTTTTCTCTTTTCTACCATAATTTCAGAATTTTTTTGTTTAAATAACTAGCTATTTTTATAAATATAACATAGTTTCCTTGAAAAATCAAGTTTTAGGTATATTTTAGTTTGTGTGGTGTGGTTAGTCTCCCTGTGTATAACTTTGTTGACGGATGACCACTCATAAGATACCCTATTAATATAAGCTCTCGTATAGAGACTTATCTATTCAGACAATCCAGAAAAAAGCTTTATTTTCCAAGCTATACTGACCGATAGTAACAATTACGCTTATTTTACTTGTAATATTACAGCTTTCGCATTATTGCGGTCGTACTGTAGTTCCCTAGGAAGGGGTAAGATAGTGTAATTACTCAACAAGGCCTATAAAATCAACAATAAAAGACTCGAAAGATTATTCTATTAAGATAGGACGACTTCCGACGAAAATATCATTAATTTCCAAGACTTATATCACTAAGGCTTGTTCTTTTTTTGTTCTAGCTTCTATTTTGATTGTTATCCCTTTATCTGCAAATGCTAATGGCCTTACTGATCTAGTAAAGACTGTCTTTGGTGGCGTAGACGCCCAAGCGGACGAAAACGCAACCGCCTCAGGCCAAGTTGTTCGTAATTCACAAACATTAGCTTTACTTGAATCATCTATTGACCCAGACATTAAGAACAGTATTAATTCAAATGACGATGAAATAATAGTTCAAGATGATTCCTTTATATATAGCAATGGATTATTTGGGTCTGATAATACAGGGATGGAGAAAAGCCCATTATCCGACAAAATATATGTTTATACAGTAAAGAAAGGTGATACTCTCTCAGAAATAGCTGAATCGTTTGATGTGTCTATGAACACTATTAAGTGGGAAAACAACCTTTCGGGAGGGACAATATCTGTCGGTCAAAAACTTAACATTCTACCTGTAACTGGAGTTAAGCATATTGTAAAAAGTGGAGATACTGTAAGTAAGATCGCTGATAAATATGAGGCTGAAACAGAAGATATTTTGATATTTAATGATATTGCCAAAGGAGAGACTCTTAAAAAGGGTGATATAATTTTCGTTCCAAACGGTATTATTAAGACAGTTGCGCCAGTAAAACCAACTTCTTCTGGTTCCTCAACAACAGTTGTTTCTAACACAAAAGTTGCTTCCGGTTATTACCTAAGACCTGTCGCAGGAATTATTACTTCTCCTTATGGTTCAAGAAGAGGCGGATTCCACTATGGAGTTGATATTGGAAACAAGAGAGGCACCCCTGTTATGGCTGCAGCCTCCGGAACTGTGGTAGAAGTTGTTAGTGGATGTAAAGAAGGAGTAAAAAGTTGCGGAGGACGTTATGGTAATCATATTATTATCCAGCATTCAAATAATACAAGAACATTCTATGCTCACTTAAGTAAGGCATCTGTTTCAGTCGGGCAAAGTGTTTCCCAGGGAGATATAATAGGAGCACTCGGTAATACTGGACGTTCAACTGGTCCTCACCTTCACTTCGAAATAGAAAACTCAAACGGTTCCAAGATGAGACCTGTGTTTTAAAATAATTACTGATTACTAATTAATAATTACGAATTATAAATAATCAGAAAATGCCCCGAAGCGAAGCTTCGGGGCATTTAACTTTTAATATACTTCTTGCTGATAACACGATTCACAATATATTACTTCAGGTCTCTCTGGAGAATAGGTTGTCTCGAATTCATTACTGCATCCTTCTTTCATACATTTTCTGTGCCAAAGTTTCATTGGGTTTCTTTTACTCATTCTGTCTTTATGTCGACATTCAAAATCTTTATGAGGTAAAGGTAACCCCATTCTTTTATAAAAATCTAATTCAGCTTTTACTATTTTGTAGTTTTTATTACAATCCTCACATATTAAAATTTCATCTAGAATACCATCATCAACATCATTTATGTTATTTGGAATTTCTCCTTTTTTAATTGTTTCCTTCCCAAAAGTACCAGTCGTTCTATCTTGCCATCTATACCCTCTTTTAACAGCTTCTTCTCTGGAAAGAGGAAAGAAATCTTGAATCAATGATTCATTATAAGCAAACGGTGCAACTTCTGGCGGGAAAAATTGTCCGAATACCCCTTCCTTTTTTAGTTGTTCTTCTATTTCTATTTTTAATTTTAAATATTCATCTTTAGAATATTCTTTATTAAAAATCATGTAATTACCTTTTCTAATAGATATACATCCAATTCCATTTAAAAGATGATGACAATTATCACAATATTCAACTTCATTACTGTAAAAAACAAAAGCAGAATTTTTTAATTTACTTCCTTGTAAAGCCCCCATTACATTATATGCAAATTCTGGTTTATCATAAGCATTATTACAATCCATACTATCTATCGCACCATCAATATCTTTCATATAGGAACAATTTTTTGCATCATATGTATCAAAAAGTCTGACTCCGTCTTGGCAATTATGTAAATAATCCCCTGTTACGTTATGGCATTTTGTTTGAGCTGCAAATTTTTTAATTGTTTTGTTTTTTAATTCCTCAAATTGTTTTTTTGCCTCTTCTATAGTTTCATAATTATTTAAAATTTCTTTTTTCTTTTGTTCAAATTCTTCTTTAGAATATTTTTTGTTATATATTGCATTTGAAAGATTTCTGCCATTTGTGCAAAAAATACAGTTATTAGAATTTCTTAAGTTATAACAGAATAATAAATCTGTTGAATCTTGGCACTGTTCTGAATATAAGCATTTAAAACATTTTCGACAATCTATACATTCATAACAAAATTCTGAATCATGTAGAAATGCACCATCCATAGATTGCTTACTTCTTTGTACAAGTCTTCCATATAAACAATCCTCATTAAAATCAGAAGCAAAGATTAAATAGCAATCTTTATTTTCTGCAGAACCGTTTGTATACTCGCTTCTTACATTTTGGACTTCTATAATACCTAATCTCGGAACCTTCATTTGAAGTTCTTTGTATTGGTCAAAGAATTTTTTATTTGGGTCATAATCTGCTCCATAGTCCTTTGGATTCCAATTATCGCTCCACCAGCACTTACTACAGTAAACTGTAAATGGTGACTCTGGTGAATACAGAGTAACCATATCTTTCTTGCATAAATCACATGGTCTTTTGTATAAAATTCTTTCATTTCGGAACATCAAACGCCTCGCCATTCGGCATTCTGGACAATAAAGAGGAGATGCTGTCTTCATTTGCTCATAAAAAACAAGGTCCTCGTCTCTTATTATGAATTCATTATTACAGGTTTTACAAATCTCTTTCAGCATATAGTTTTATTTACATTTTAATAGTAATCCTTTTCTGTAATTGAAGCAAATAAAAACTTTATTCTAGGAGTTTTCTCTTGGTCTATATTGAAGTGCTTCCAATATATGAGATTGAGAAATGTTTTCACTTCCCTCTAGGTCGGCGATGGTGCGGGCGAGTTTGATGATGCGGTGATATGCACGGGCAGAGAGTTGTAAGCGTTCAGCACTATCGTTTAATAATTTTTTTGTTTCATTATCGAGTGGTGCGTAAATATTTAATTCTTTCACATTCATTTCGCTGTTTGTAGAAATTTTTCTTGGAGAATTTTTAAATCTTCTTGTTTGAATATCACGAGCACACTTTACTCTTTCTTTAATTGTTATTGTTTTCTCCCCTTCTTGTGAATCATTTGAGAGTTTTTCGTAATCAATATTTCCTACCGTTACCCATATATCTATGCGGTCAATAATCGGGCCTGAAAGTTTTCTTTTATATCTCTCCAAGTCGCTTGGTTTACAGATACATTCCTTCTGTTTGCTTCCTTTGTGTCCGCAAGGACAAGGGTTCATCGCAGCGACAAGTATGAAGTTCGATGGGAACATTGCTGAACCTTTCGAGCGGGAAATAGAAACGAAATTATCTTCAAGTGGTTGTCGGAGAGATTCTATAACTCTTTTTTCAAATTCAGGAAATTCATCCAAGAATAGTACTCCTCTGTGAGCAAGTGTGACTTCGCCAGGTTTTGGATTTACTCCTCCGCCAATAATGGAGACATAGCTTGCTGTATGATGCGGCGCACGGAATGGTGACTCGGTCACTAAATTATCCTCCAACAACCCAGCAATAGAATGTATTCCTGTAATTTCCAGAATATCTTCTTTGGATAAATTGGGAAGTATTTGGGTGAATACTCTTGCAAGCATTGTCTTCCCTGTGCCGGGAGGTCCAGACATTGCTACGTTGTGCCCGCCTGCAGCAGCAATTTCGAGTCCACGCTTGGCTCCTTCCTGTCCTTTAATATCAGAGAAATCTAAATTATTCGTTCTTTCTTTAAAAATAATTTGTGTTTGTGGTTGAGGAGATAATTTTGGTCTTTCTTTTTCAATTAAGTTTCCTTTCTTATCTTTCTTTGGTATATAAATATGATCTATTACTTCTTTTAAATTTCTTGCCCCATAAACAGTAATGCCGTCTACAAGTGCAGCTTCCTCAGTGTTCTCAATAGGGAGAAATATCTCTTTATACCCTAGTCTCTTTGCTTCTTGGGTTAATGGCAACGCTCCTTTTATTGGTCTTAATTCGCCGTTCAAAGATAATTCTCCAAGGAAAATTCTTCCCTCAGGGTCAAAATTGATTTCTTCTCCCGATAGAAGATAGGCCAAAGCGATAGCTAGATCAAAATATGGACCTTCTTTCTTTAAGTCCGCGGGCGAAAGAGAAATAACTATTTTTTGGTTTTGATTTTTAGGAGAGTTGAATCCAGAGTTTTTTAAAGCTGAACTCATTCTATCTTTTGATTCATCCACAGCTTTATCTGGTAATCCAACTAGCGTAAAAGAATGCAAAGTATTCTTTGTGATATCTACTTCAATCGTAACAATTTTTCCTTTTAATAAATGAGTTTGCGCAGAATAAATTCTAGAAAATGACATAAAAATATAAAAACCCAAAAAATATTTTGGGTTTTTAACAAGTTACATAACTTTATTCATACATTCCTTACAGGTTACCGCTGCAGGGTTTACTTCTAATCGGTCCTCTTCAATTTGTTTTCCGCATTTTTCACAAATTCCATAATCTCCCTCCTCTATTTTAAGTAGTGCTTTGTTTACATCTGCGAGTCGTGATTCAAGCGAATTTAATTTAATGGAACGTTCTTCGTAATCTGTGGCTTTCTCTGCCATATCGGCTTCATCTTGAACTTCTTGGCTACTCATTTCGTCATCTGCTGTTGTTTCCCAGTCACCATCTTCATTCACTTTACCTAGAGCACCAAGCTCATCTTGTAAAAGAGCCCTTTCTTCTTCCAGTTTTATTTTGTAATTTTTTGTATCCATACGTGTATCTTAACATTAATAATAAATAACGACAATTTTTATATTGGGGTATTTTTAATGAGAATTCTGGCTATTACTTCTTTTAATGTTTCCATATTATTTGCAATAACAAAATTATTTTTATTCACAAATACATAATATAGTAATCCTTTACCGTTTATATCATATATTACTCTAGCGTCTTTGTTGCTTATTACGAGATCCTTCCATTGTCTTTCAACTGCACCTGGATCTGTTTCTGGTATTTCAATATTGAATAATACTTTCATATCTTTCAACATTGTTTTTTCCCATACAAGCATAGATGCATATGCTTGGTTGTAGTCTGTAGTTTGGAATATCAAGAACGTGCCTGATTTGAAGTTTTCATTTGCATCAATTACGTTTCCACTTGTATATTCTCCTAACAAGAATTTATCTGAAAGAAATCGAGTTAATGTTCCTGGAGCTGTGGATTCAATTAATGATAGTAAATCATTTGCAGTTAATAAAGAAGAAGATGTTTCTGTCCTCTTTGTGAGGAATAATGCTTTCACCAATCCAGCGTTAGGAACCCCTTCTTTCTTTATTAAAGACATCAAGTCAACTGCACTCCCTATTGAAGTTGTATCAATATATGATTTTGAATCATAAGAAATAAAAGTCTCAACATTATCTATTGTTGTTTTAGTGTCTTCTTTTACTTTTTTCTGTTCGATTAAGAAGTAGGAACCATACACTGCGAAAGATATTAGTATAATCCCTCCAATGATAAATAATGCTTTTGAGAATTTGGTACCCTCAGCTTTTTTATAAAGGTCTTCTTGCTCTCTCTTTTCTTTTTCTGCAAGAGCAATCTTTATTACTGACATTTCATTAGTTCTCACAGCTTCCGCCATATCGGAAGTATAAGTTCTTAGAACTTCCAGCTTTTTATTTGTTGGTTGTGTTTTATTTTCATCCATTTTTCTAAACGTTTTAATTCTTTGGCTTGAAGAAATCTTTATCTGCTTCTTTAATAGATAAATTAATTCTTCCTTTTTCGTCTAACTTGATTATTTTCACAGGAACCCTGTCCCCCTCTTTAATGATATCAGAAACTTTCTCTACGCGGAATGGTGCAATCTCTGATATATGTACAAGGCCTTCTGTATCTTGACCAATGCGGACAAATGCCCCGAAATCCATAATCTTCACGACAATACCTTCTGCGGCATCACCCACTTTGTATTCGTGAGTCATTTCTTCAATTATCTTTATTGCTTTTTCTGCTCCTCCATTCTTGCCGGTCACGAACACAGTTCCATCTTCTTCAATTGTTATCTCTGTACTGGTGAGGTCTCGAATAGCATTTATGTTTTTCCCTCCTGGTCCGATGACCATACCGATTTGCTCCTTCTTAATTTTGATTGTTAGAATCATCGGAGCGTTTGGAGAAATACTTGCGCGAGGTGCAGGAATTTCATTTGTAATAGTTTCAAGAATTTGTAAGCGAGCTTGCTTTGCGCGGACTAGAGCTTCTTTCAAAATGGGAATTTGAACTCCATCAACTTTCACATCGAGCTGGATAGCTGTGATTCCGTTTGTGGTTCCTGCAACTTTGAAATCCATATCGCCGTAATGATCTTCTGGTCCTTGAATATCGGAAAGAAGAACATAATTATTTTTATTATCCTCATCCATCATAAGACCAATAGAAATTCCTGCGACTGGTGTCTTGATAGGCACTCCTCCATCCATAAGAGCGATTGTAGACGCACAGATAGATGCTTGAGAAGTAGAACCGTTTGATGCTGTTGATTCAGATACTACACGAATTGTATAAGGGAAAATTATTTTTGAAGGTATCACTGGAGTAAGAGCTTTCTCTGCTAAAAATCCATGACCCATCTCTCTTCTGTTTATGCCACCGACGCGTCCTGTCTCTCCTCCAGAATATGGTGGGAAATTGTAATGATGCATGAAACGTTTCTTGGATTCTGATTCCATTCCTTCAATTACTTGCATATCCTCAGGTCCACCAAGAGCAAGAATAGAAACAACGTGTGTTTCTCCTCTGTAGAATATTCCAGAACCGTGTAACACTTCAGATATTCCTCCTGCTTTTGCATAAAGTTTTCGAATTTCATCCAGTTTTCTTCCGTCTGCACGCGCTTTATCTGTAAGGGCTTTTCTGTGAAACTCACTATCTAAGTATTGATGTAAATAGTCTTCTGCAACACTTTTTTCTTCTTCCTCTTCTTCAGAATATTTGTTTTCTAGAATTTCTTTCCATACTTCCTCTGCTTCACTTGCTACCTTCTTACTCTCGCTACTAAATAAGCCTTTGTCTAAGATTGGAATAATTTTTTCTGCAAAGAGTGAAACAATTTCACTTGGAGTTTCCTTCTTTGGGAAAGATAATTTTTCTTTTCCGAATTCACTTCTAAGTTTCATTTGGAAATCTTCCCATTTTGATATTTCAACTGAAGCAAGGTCGAAACATTTACCCATTTCATCCTCTTCTAGTTCATAGGCCATAGCCTCAATCATGTTGATAGTTTTTTCTTTACCACAAACAAGTAAATCTAAATCATAAACTGATTCATCTGCACTAGGAATGTAATTATTTATTTTAATTTCATTTTCATCTTTTGCTTTACTTACGTGCACTGCACCGATTGGTCCATTCCATGGGATGTCGGACATATGAAGAGCGATAGAGCATGCGTTTATCGCGAGTGTCTTTGGATCTGTTTTACCAACTGCAAAGACTGTGACAATAACTTGTACTGCATTCTTTATATGCTGATCGAAAAGTGGACGGATAGTTCTGTCTATCATCCGAGCTGCCAAGATTGATTGATCACTTGGTTTACCTTCTCTCTTATTATATTGACCTCCGAGAATTCTTCCTCTAGCATAAAACTTTTCTAAGTATTCAACTGTGAGATTAAAGAATCCAAGATTCTTGCTTCCATCTTTCGAGATGACAGCAGTGGCCATCACTACTGTACCCTCACTTTTTAAAATAACAGAACCATTAGCTTGATTTGCTAAATCACTAAACATGGCTGTAATTTTTTTACCGCCGATTTCTACTTCGTATTCTTTACTATTCATATATTTCGAGCTACTCTCCGGACTCTAGTTTTGAAACCAATAGTTGTTATTGTTTCAACTCTAACTGTCCAGAGATTAACTAATTATTCACTATTAATACTCCGTATAATAGCAAAAAAGTGGCCAATTGACAACGCAATTTCTTTATTATAATCTGAAGGAAACGAATTAAATTTTTGTACTATGAAAAACACAGTTATAGATAACCACACAGTAGGGTCCTTTTTTGGTCTCGAAAATGAAAAAGAAAGCCCAATTCATTTCAGTAAACACACAAGAAGTTTAGTTATTGAACCAAGCTCAAGAGAAGACATCAGTTTTCCTTTCCGTGATTTAGAAAAAATCATGAGTTACCGACTTCCTACAAGCATGAGTGATGTTCTTATTCAGGAACGTACTGGGAACTATAAATTTCTGAGTGTAGAAACTTTTTTGTTCCTAATTTATGCGTTTTTGTATGAAAAACCAGAATTTGGGTGGGAAGCATTCGGTTTTTCTTTTGAGAATGGTGAACAATACCTTATTCATCATCTGTTAAAAAGTGGAGAGAAAGTTACGTCATTCATTATTTTTGATGAAGAAAAATGGCGTATTGATACCGAATACTTTAATACCAGCTCTCCGTGGAATAAAGGTATCATGTATCTTTATTTTAAATAAAACAAAAAACCTCGACAGTAATTGCCGAGGTTTTTTATTTAAGTATTTAATAAATTAAATACTTTCTGTAGTTGTTAGACAAATCTAAAAAGTCGTCTGCCTGTTCTTTCAATCGCATGCTTGCTGATTTTCCGAAAGAAACTACTTCTACTTGTACCCCTGAAGTACTTTGTAAGTATTCTACAAGTGGAATAAAGTCGCCGTCTCCTGCAATCAGTATGACTGCATCGAGCTTTGGTGCCATCTTCATTGCATCTACGGACATACCGACATCCCAGTCCCCTTTCTTGGCTCCTCCTGCAAATATTTGTAATTCTTTTGTTTTTGTTTCTATACCAAGCTTAGTAAGGGCATCGAAGAAATTCTTCTCCTCACCTCCTTCACTTGTTATGACATAAGCGATAGCACGGACGAGTTTACGTCCAGCAACGGCATCTTTTAAAACTGCTCCAAAGTTTACTTTTCTTTTATATAAATTTTTTGCACTGTGATATAGATTTGATGTGTCTATGAAAACTCCAACTCTCTGTTCTTTATGTTTAATTATACTCATTTTATTATTTAAAAATTAATTCGTATCATTCTAATATATAAATACATCGACCCCGCTTTTATTAAAAGCTTACTCTATGATACTACTTTTCTTCAATGTTAACTATTAAGTAAAATTCCTTCGACACAAAGTCGAAGGAATTTTATTATGCTTTTATTTTTTTACTTTCCGCTATGTATCTCTCTTTGTCTGTATTTTCAAGATATTTTAAGTGATTTCGGCGGTCAGCAACCATTTTTATAAGTCCTCGGCGTGAATGATTGTCTTTCTTGTGTTCTTTTAGATGACCTGCAAGTTCGTCTATTCTTTTACTCAAAATGGCAATCTGCACTTCTGGACTACCAGTGTCTTTATCGTGCAACTGGTTCTTTTTTATAATATTCTGCTTTTTCTTTGTTGTTAACATTGCCCTTATATATTAGCATATATTACTAAAAAATGCAAGAGGGGCTGTAAAAGGTGGGCTATATATGAAAATTTACGAGTAGGCGTGGGCGCGCGCCGAATCCGGGGGATTCGGTAGGGATAAGCGAGAAAATTTTTATATATAACCCACCTTTACTATTATATTTTGCGACATTAATTATAAAAATGATACAATGAAAGAGTGACAACAAAATTAGAACAATTAAAAAGAGAATTTCTTGAACATGTAGAAATTGAAAAAGGAAATAGTTTAAAAACCGTAAATAATTACGAGCATTATCTTTCCCGATTCTTTCTGTTTGCTAAAATTACAGATCCTAAACAAATAACAGATGATAAGATTCGTGAATTTCGACTTTTCTTGAATCGTCAACCAGGAGTGAAAATTCGCGGACAGCAATCGAGTACACTAAAGAAGAATACTCAGAATTATCATCTTATTGCACTTCGTTCGTTCTTGAAATATTTAATGAAAAGAGGAATCACTTCCCTCTCGCCCGACAGAATAGACCTCGCAAAAATAAAAGAGAGGTCTCTTGATTTAATTTCTGTAGATGAATTAGAAAGGTTACTTAATGCCCCGGATACAAATCAAACTGGCAATAAAATGCTTAAAGCTTTTCGAGATAAAGCAATTCTTGAATTATTTTTCTCAACAGGTCTTCGTCTTTCTGAATTATGCTCTTTAGATAGAGACCTAGATTTGTCTAAAGACGAATTCTCTATTCGTGGAAAGGGTGAAAAAGTTAGAGTGGTTTTCCTCTCCGACTCAGCAAAAGATGCGATTAAAAATTATTTAAAGAATAGAAAAGATTTAGATAATCCCCTCTTCGTTCAGTATTCCAGGAATGGTGCCGATGGAAACCGCCTTACTCCGCGCTCAATAGAAAGAATTGTGAAATTTTATGCAATCAAAGCAGGAATATCTAAAAAGGTTACTCCGCACATTATTCGTCACTCGTTTGCTACTGATTTACTTTCAAATGGGGCAGACATTCGCTCTGTGCAGATGATGCTCGGTCATGCAAATATTGCAACAACACAAATATATACTCACATCACAGATAAGCAATTAAGAGACGTACACAAAAAATTTCATAGTAAATAAAAAATAACCCCCAAATTTTATTTGGGGGTATCGTACCGTATGCATTCGCATCGGCGGTTTACGATTAAGATTTACATTCCATTTTTGCCGGAGTCTAGGCTAGATGATGCCGCTTTCCGGCGACCGGGATGAATCAACGGTAAAATACTGTAGCGGTTGAAAAGTTAAAACTTGATTTGGTCGATCCACGACAGAGCATGGACACATCAGCATAGGCGATCTTTTTCATAAACCTTAATTTTTAATTTAGTTAAAGAACAAAGGTGCTAATAGTATATAATATTTAGAATTAATGTCAAGCACTTCTCTTTTTACCCTTATGATATAATACTTTTATGAAGATTATCAGCTGGAATACAAACGGATTACGTTCAACAGTAAAACAAGAGAATTTTATTCCCCTTTTCGCTTTTAACAATCCTGATATTGTCTGCCTTCAAGAAACTAAATGTACTCCAGAACAGCTTGATGAAGCTACTAGAAATTTGAAAGGTTACTATTCTTATTTTTCCCATCCAAAAGAAAAGAAGGGTTACAGTGGTGTCGCAATTTATTCAAAAATTAAACCAGAAAAAGTAGAATATGGAATTGGAGTAGATAGTCTCGATGATGAGGGGCGTATTATTGTCGCATACTATGATTCCCCTGTGGGAGAATTTGTTCTAATAAATTGCTACTTCCCTAATGGAGGTGGAGGCCCTATTCGATTGAAATATAAACTTGATTATTATGATGCTTTTTTAATTTTCGTAAATAAATTAAAAAGTAAAGGAAAGAATGTAATTTTCTGTGGAGATATAAATACAGCTCACAATGAAATAGATTTGGCTCGACCAAAAGAGAATGTCGAGAATACAGGGTTTCTGCCTATTGAGCGGGAGTGGATGGATCAAGTTGTAAATAATGGCTGGGTTGATGTTTTCCGATTCTTTTATCCAAACAAGAAAGATGTATACACTTACTGGGACCAGAAGAGTCGAGCACGAGATAGAAATGTAGGATGGAGAATAGATTATTTTTTTGCTAGCCAATCATTCATTCCTAAAATAAAAAGTTTCAAAACTTTATCAGATTACTACGGTTCTGACCACTGTCCCATTATGATAGAAATAAAGAAGTAAGTATTGACTTATTTTTGATACTTGGTATATTAAAAATAAGATTATTCTTTGAGATTATAACCAAACTAAAAACCAATAAACACGAAACAGAAATATAAACTGCCTTTATTACTGTATTCTCAAGGAGAAAACAGTAAGCCCTAATCTTTTTTTGTTAAACTAAAAAGTAATTTGACATGAAAAAATTTTTTGGAGCAATTTGCCTTTTGTTTTTGGTTGCCCTTGTGAATCTTGCTGGATTTCATACGAAGAGCCCCCCTGTAGTTGCCACGAATGACATGAATGGTTTTGCTGTGACTGACATGGGAGTCCCCACACTAGCGATCGCTAGCGAAGATGCAGTGGCAGTGAATACTTTTGATGCATATTATGCAGTCAATGCGCAGAATCTGGTTGCCGAAGCGTCGATAAAGAAAATGTACGCGGAAAGGTACCTGGATTTAAACCCGATGAATAAAGTTTATACAGCCACGGTGAATCAGGGGGTTATCAGACCGAACCTCTGGCCGATGACATCTTTCGAATCTTCTTTTAATTACCAGCAAATACAGGCAATGAAAGCAATAACCGGCAATAGTAATAAAATAAATACAACCGGTAGCAAAGAGAGGTCCATCGCGATACCGCCTGAATGCAAGGTAAATACCCGGAATCGTGGAATGGTCATGTCCGTAAACATGCAGAATTGTGAAAACGGTAAAAAAGTGAGTTCAAATTTTAACTTTGCAAATCAACGATGTTGAAACTGGTCGTAATGTAAAGCAGGTTTAGGTTATAGGTAAAGTGATTAGGAGGATGTTCATTCTGAACATCCTCTTTTTTTATACGCCGTGTTTAGTGTGTAATTTATTTATTTCTTTTTGTTCAAGTTCTTCTTTCTTTTCTTTCCCTCTCTCCCCTAATGTTTTTAATTCATCATCACCAAGCATATTGAGGGACTTCACTAGTTCTGCTAAATGTTCCTTGGTGTTTTTTGTTGGATCATCTAGAACTTCTTCTAATAATGCACTTAAAATCCAACCCATTCTTGGTCCAGGGTTTATTGCCATTTCTTGGATTAACGTATTTCCATCTATTGCAAGTTGACCTACGGAAATAGGGTCGCGTAAAACCTCCTCTATCATTGCATGGTATTTGCGTAGACGATATGGGGCTTCTACTTTCTTCATTCCTACTCGGTCGCACTCTCGAACATTCATTAGCTCCCAAACGTGCTCCTTCCCTACCCTTTGGACTATTCTTCGTACAGCAGAAAGGGATATCTGCTCTGTATCAGAAAAGAACATATGGTTACGAATAAGTGAGACAACTAAATCCGTGGTTTTCTTTGGGAATTTTAAACGCTCCATTATTTTTTGAGTCATTTTTGCTCCGACAACTTCATGCCCATAGAAAGTGAATTCTTTCTTTTCTCCAGGTCTACGGGATTTTGGTTTCCCTATGTCGTGGAATAATGCGGCAAGTCGAACTTCTGTACTGAATCCTTTGTTGGCAGAGTGTTCAAGGGCCTGAAGTAAATGCTCAAAAACATCGTATATATGTGCTCCACCTTGAATGCACCCAATTCCCTCTTCAAGTTCTGGAATAATATGTTTCAGTAATCCTAATTTAGAAAGCATGGCTATCCCCATACTTGGATTTTTTGTGTTAATAATCTTTATGAATTCATCTCGAATTCTTTCTCTCGAAATATTTTTAATAAGATCAGCGTTATTCACAATAGCCTGCATAGTATTGTATTCAAGGGCAAAATCTAATTGTGTGGAAAACCTGATAGCTCTTATCATTCGTAAAGCATCTTCGTTGAATCTATTATTAGCATCTCCTACTGCTCGGATAACTTTGTCCTTTATATCATCTTGTCCTTTATAAAGGTCAACTATTTGTCCTTTATCTACATTATAAGCTAAGGAATTTATCGTAAAATCTCGTCTTTTTAAATCATCTTCTAAATTATCGCTGAATTTTACTTCATCTGGGTGACGAAAATCGCTATATTTTGCTTCAATTCTATATGGTGTAACCTCAATAATATTGTATTCGGTTACACATGTAACTGTATTATCCCCAAAGTTATCCTTAGATTTAGTTTCATGTGTAACACTTTGGCTATTTTCATCAATTTTTGGCATACAGATACCTACGGTACCAAAGTTGTTTTCGTATACTGTCTTTTCAAATAAAGGGATAATTTGTTCTGGTTTCGCATTTGTTGTTATATCCCAATCATTGGGTTCCCTTTTCATAATAAGATCTCGTACACATCCACCAACTAGAAAAACCTCAAATCCAGAATTTTGGAGTGTTTTTGTTACATGTGTAACGTATTCAGGTATCTGAGTGTTTTTTATTTTTGGCTCATTTGCCATATAAATTTTTCTGTGCGGAGTAGGAGAATCGGACTCCTGTCTCATCCTTGGCAAGGACGTGTTCTACCACTAAACCAACCCCGCTATTATTTATAACTAGTTCTTATTATAGTATTTTTATGAACTAAATGCAATTTGTATTTTACTTTGATTATTAAGGATATTTTGTAAAGGAGGATAAATGATGTATAATATTATTGTTATAAAATCATTATGCGCCCGTAGCTCAACGGATAGAGTACCGGTCTTCGGAACCGTGGATGTGGGTTCGATTCCTGCCGGGCGCACAAGTGGCCGTTATTAGTCCTTTATTCACACCTAAAACCCTTTAAAAATATGATATATGTGGATAACTCTGTGTGCATTGTTTATAAAAGACAACCTCATAGATGTCTATCACTAGGAATTTTGAGTGTGAGATGTACTATTAAACGTTGTAAAATAAGAGTTTTATAAAGAACATGTCGTTTTAGAGTCTTTTGTCCTTTAATTTCCATGCTAAGTGTTTCACGTGACACACTTTTTAGTTTCATATGTAACTATTATGAAAAATTTTACCTCAAATTCTCAAAAAATTGGAGAAATAGGTGAAGATGTGGCTTGCAACTTTCTTGTAAAACATGGCTTTTCTATATTGGAAAGAAACTATACAAAGAAATGGGGAGAGATAGATATAATTGCTGAAAAGGAAGGCAAGAAATACTTCATAGAAGTGAAATCCAAAAGTGTTTCAAGTTTAGATTTTGTCTCTATTGGTTCTAACGGACAAGATAATGTAAATAGACCAGAAGAAAATATGCACATTTGGAAAATGAAAAGGTTAAGAAGGGTAGTGGAGACATATCTAATAAGTAAAAGATTGGGGCAAATAAATTGGCAATTTGATCTAATTATTGTTTATTTAGATATAGAAAAAAGACTTGCTCGAGTAAAAGTTATAGATAATGTAATATTGTAGTATAATGTTTTTATGGAATTCAAAGAAAATTTTTCAAACATTCCTCAAAATGAAAACGAGAATAATGAAAATAATGAGGAAAAAATAGAAACAAAAACTGATCAGGAAAAAGAACTTGGGCCACTTCGAAGTAAAGAAGAAATTGAAAAGGAAAAAGAACGATTAGTTAAACTAATAAAAGAGAAAACTAAACCAGGAGCTAAGGAGAGTAGGGAAGAAAGAGAAAAAAAGATTGAGGAACTAAAAAAGGGGATTGATGAAGTGGAAGAGTAATAGAATCTGACCCACAGTCAGGGGTTATTTTTGCTGTGCGGGGGAGAGAATCTCGCCCAACGGTCGCTGGTACTTTTCGACCTCGCAAGCTCGGTAACGAAAAGTCTTTCGATTCTCCTACGCAAGCAAAGCAGTTTGCTTACTACCCCGCAAAATAAAAAATCAGCTGTCGCTGATTTTACCTGTGCGGGGTAGGAGAATCGAACTCCTGACACTAGTTTGGAAAACTAGAGTTATACCATTTAACTAACCCCGCATTTAAATTAACTGCAGAGATTATATATGAAAAATGAATTTTTTACAATATTGCAGATAGGGGAGCCAAGTGTTAACATTTGAGGGTATGGAAACTATAAAAATTGAAGTGATTGGCTCTGGTTGTACGAAATGTAAAAAATTATTTGAACTAACAAAAGAAGTTGCTCAAGAATTAAACATAAAAAATGATGTTATATATAGTACGGACATAAATAAAATAATTGCTTTAGGAATTATGCAAAGTCCGATTGTAACCATAAACAATAACCCTATTCTTGTCGGTATTCTTCCTAGTAAGGATAAATTAAAAGAAATTATTTCTAAAAACATACAATAACTATGTTTTATCCTATACAAATATTTGCAGATTGGTTAACTTTTAATATTTTAAATATTTCTAGGGATACATTATTTGCATCATCTGTTAATTTTTTTATTTTCGATACTATAAAGATACTCATTCTTCTCTTCGTAATTATTTTTGCTGTTTCTATTATTCGTTCATATTTACCACCAGAGAAAGTACGACATATACTTTCTCGTAAAAACAAATATGTTGGCAATATTCTTGCCTCACTTCTCGGTATAGTTACTCCTTTTTGTTCTTGTTCTGCTATACCGTTATTTTTAGGATTTATTCAGGCTGGTGTGCCACTTGGAACGACATTTTCGTTTATTATTGCTTCACCAATGATTAATGAAGTTGCTCTTGTATTACTCCTAGGTTTATTCGGGTGGAAAATCGCTCTTATATACATAATAAGCGGTCTTATTATTTCTATTCTTTCAGGGATAATAATAGGTAAACTCAAAGTAGAAAATCTGGTTGAATCATTTATTTATGAAAACTCTATAAATGGAAATATCAACTTACCAACTATGTCAAAAAAAGAAAGAATAAATTATGCTTTTGATTATACCTTAAACATTCTAAAAAAAGTTTGGTTGTATGTTTTAATAGGGATAGGGCTCGGGGCTTGGATTCATGGTTATCTACCTGCTAATTTCTTGGCTCAGTATGCAGGAAGTGATAAATGGTATGCTGTTCCCCTCGCTGTTCTTGTTGGCATTCCTCTTTATTCAAATGCAGCCGGAGTTATACCTCTTGTATCTGCTTTAACAGAGAAGGGGGTATCTATGGGCACAACACTAGCATTTATGATGTCTGTGACAGCTTTATCATTACCAGAATTTATGATTCTAAAGAAAGTTATGAGGACGAAGCTCATACTTTTATTTGCAGGAATTGTGGGTATTGGAATTATTTTTACTGGATACTTATTTAACTTTATTTTGTAAGTAGTAATTGTATTTATCCTAAAATATGCTACTATAAGAAAATTGTATCGGGGTGTAGTATATCGGTAGTATCCATGTTTTGGGAACATGAGGGCTGGGTTCGACTCCCAGCACCCCGACAAAAAGAAAGGTGTAGTTTAAATATTATGGCCATAAATTATTTATATGCATTCATAAGTGTCATTTTGGTAAGTATGGTCTCTCTTGTGGGAGTGTTTTTTATATCTTTAAAAGAAGATGTACTTAAGAAGTACATTGGATTTTTTATAAGCTTGGCTATAGGAGCTCTTCTAGGAGATGCTTTTATTCATATCATTCCGGAAGCGTTTGATGGTATTTTAAATGTAAATACAGCAAGTATTCTTATAATAGGAGGTATTATATTATTTTTTATCATAGAAAAGTTTATTCACTGGCACCATCATGGGGAGGACCAGCAAGATGAACATATTCATCCAGTAGGGAAGCTTGTATTATTTACAGATGGATTCCACAATCTTATTGATGGGGCAATTATTGGGGCAAGTTTTCTCATAAGCCCTCATATTGGTATTGCTACAACGCTAGCTGTCATTCTGCATGAAATTCCACAAGAGATAGGGGACTTTGCTGTGCTCATACACGCAGGGTACTCGAAGATGAAGGCGCTATGGTTTAATTTTATTTCTGCTCTTGCGGCTGTACTTGGATTAGTGATTTTCTTTATTTTTGGAAATATAATACAAAATGCTGCAATATGGTTGATACCTGTTGCTGCAGGAGGATTTATATATATTGCAATTGCTGATTTGATTCCAGAACTTCATAAGACAAGAAATATAAAACATTCTGTAATTCAAGTTTTTATAATATTACTCGGAGTCTTGTCTATGGTTGCACTAACGTTAATAGAATAAAAAGAAAGTAAAATATATTTATAAAAAGGGCGTGCGCAAGGGCGACGGCCCGAGCAATGAGGAAAATTTCAGCAGAAATTTATCCGGACCTTTTTATAAATATATTTTACTTTCTCCGCATTTTATAAAAGAAAAACCACTCATAGATAGAATAGAGTGGCTTTTTAGATTCGACTTCTTAAGAAATCAAATTATTTAACTGCGTCCTTAAGAGCTTTTGCTGCTCTAAATTTAGGAACCTTTGTAGCAGCTACTTTAACTTGCTCTCCTGTCTTTGGGTTGCGAGCCATGCGGGCTGCACGTGCCTTAACAGAAAAGATTCCAATACCTGCTATTGATACTTCGTCTCCTTTCTTTAAAGTACTGACGATAGAATCAAATATTGCATTCACGATTTCTTCAGCTTGAACCTTTGTTCCACCGAGCTTTTCATGAACGAGTTCTACTAATGCTTGTTTATTCATTGTTGTAGTTTTTATACTTTCTTTCAAAAATATAAACTTCTATCTGAATAATATTCGACCGTTTGCAAACGATCCCTAATAAATAGGTGTAATACTATTATATACCAAGCTAATTTTAAAACAAGGGTTATATTAGTTTGACTTTTTAGGAAGATGTTTTACTAAAAATGCTTGAAATTTTTCTTTTTGAAAAATTTCAAGCATTTTGTTCTGAATATTGTCCTTATTTTATCTAGCGTATTCTATAATTCTATTCTCGCGAATCATTGTAACCCTTATTTCACCAGGGTATGTGAGCTCTTGCTCGATTTTCTTTGCTATATCACGAGCCATTTCCTTAGCTTGTAAGTCAGAAACCTTTTCAGGGGTAACAAATATGCGTATTTCACGTCCTGCTGATAGGGCATATGACTTTTCTACTCCATCAAATCCTTTTGTAATTGCTTCTAGGTCTTGTAACCGCTTGATATAGTTCTCTACACTATCACGTCTTGCACCAGGGCGACCTCCTGAAATATGGTCGGCTGTTTGTACTATCACAGCTTCTATAGATTCATGAGGAATATCGTCGTGATGACTTTTCATTGCTGTAATTATGCGTGGATCAGCTCCAAATTTCTGTAAGATACGAATACCAATATCTATATGTGTTCCTTGCACTTCGTGGTCTAGAGCTTTACCTATATCGTGAACGAGTGCCCCTGCTTTAGCTACTTGTACGTCTGCACCAAGCTCTTCTGCGAGCATTCCGGCAATATGTGCCATCTCTATAGAGTGTTGAAGAACGTTCTGACCGTATGAAGTTCTGAAATATAAACGTCCAATTATTGCACAAATACGTGGGTCAAGATTGAATATTCCACATTCATAAACAGCTTGGTCTCCTTTATCTTTAATTATTTTGTTTATATCTTCTTGGGCTTTTGATACTACTTCTTCAATTTTTGCTGGTTGAATTCTTCCATCTAAAATTAAGTTCTCAAGAGCAAGTCTGGCAACCTGTCTGCGAACAGGGTCGAAAGAAGATATTACAATGGCGCCTGGTGTCTCATCTATGATGAGTTCTACTCCGGATTCCTTTTCAAATGCGCGAATATTTCTTCCTTCTTTTCCAATAATCTTTCCTTTTATTTCATCGTTTGGAATATTTACAGAAGTTGTCATCATTTCACTTGCTGTAGAAGAGGCAAGGCGATTGATACTTGTAGACAAAATATCTTTTGCTCTTCGGTCAAGCTTTTCAGAATTCAAACTTTCCATTTTTTGCATTCTAATAAGCAAATCCTCCTCATACTTATTTTCAATATTTTTAAACAAGAGTTCTTTTGCATCATCAGTAGAAAGATGAGCTACTTTCTCAAGCTCTTTCTCTTTCTCTTCTTCCATTCCATCAACCTTCTCTTTAATTTTCTTAATTTCTTCAACTTTTAATTTAATCTTTTCTACCTCACGGTCGATCTCGGCTTGGCGAGCATCTAGAAGCTCGTCTTTCTTTATGAGACGGTTCTCAGTAAGCTTCCATTCTTCCTCTTTAAGCTTTGTTTCCTTATTAATTTCATTCAGATGAGCTTCGCCTTTTTTCTTGGCTTCATCTATAACTTTCTGGGCATCTTCTTTTGCAGCGAGCATTATCTGCTTGATCTCAAGCTCCATTGAGCCCTTCTTTCCAAGCGAAATAATCAGACGCAAGTAATACCCAACACCGACTCCTACAAGTAGGGCCCCGGCTGATATGATTATTATTGTTATTAAATTCATAGCGACTTTTTGTCGCTTTAAAAACACAGTGGTATAAACCCTTTATTTTTGGGGTTATGAGCGAGCAAGTATGATTGATTTTGAACAGGGTCGAAACTGGAAATTATGGTTCATAAATATATAGATGTCGTGACTGCATTAAAAAAGCGAACATTTCAATAAAACTTTTAAATTCGATATTTTTATAATACTCTAAAAAGGAAGTTTTGTCTAGAGATGAAAAAACAGCAAGGTCTTTCCTCAAATGCTCCCGAGGTAAGTCCTTACTGTTTTTTGTTTATTACCTTTTTTTGATTTGAATCTTTTTTAATGTGATATAATAAAATCATTAATCTTAATTTAATTTTTTAAATAATATATGTCACGTTTACCAATAGTAGGACAAGACAATAATACATGGGGTACAGTATTAAATGATTATCTAGCTGTAGAACATAACGAAGATGGAACTCAGAAGCTTCTTACTGAAGATGTATCTCGTACTATATATGTCTCTGCTACTGGTAATGATACTACTGGGGATGGCTCAGAAGCATTACCTTATCTTACTATTGGGAAGGCGTTATCGACTATCAAGAAAAATATTGGTAATGGAGTTACTGTTACTATATCTATTGGTGAAGGAACATTCGATATATCTTTAGATGATTTTAATATAATTTCTTCATTTCAAGGGGCAGGAACTTTAGCTTTTACAGGAATTTTATCTTTAGTTGAATCTGGTTTTACTATGGGCTCTGCTCAAGCTCTCGATCCACTAACTTATACTGTAAGTGGAGGAAGCACAGGTTCTTGGTCTACTAATCAGTGGCAGTATTATTTTCTTAAATCAGGAACGACATATTATCCAATTACTCACAACACATCATCAACTTTAAGTCATACAAGAGAATCTAAAACAGGTACAGAGATTTATGAATTGAAGACAAACTTAATTTTTAATGGTGATCTTAAATGTAATATTATTTTTATTTTTAATTCTGTTAAAATAACATTCATTAATTCAAGTACATTTTTTTATACAACATTATCTTATTATAATGAATTTTCAACTGTTTATTTCTATTCATCATCTAGTAAAATATTACAATTGGGAGATATGTATGGTGGAATTTTTAGATATAGTTGCTTTCAGAATTTACGCATTTTAACTTGTGATGCTCCAGATTTTAATTTTAACTATGTTTATGCGAATGGTAATTTTACGGCATTTGAAAAAAGAGGCCTTCCACAAGGGAGTTTAAGAACTAATGTCTTTGAAAACCCAAATACAAGTTCTGGGGCATCAGCTCTTACTTTCATGGGAAATATATCGTCGTATAACTTTTATGTTAAAATTGTCAATTCAAATGTTGCATTAATGGAATATGCTCAAAACTTAACTAGGCATTGGTATAAAAATATTGTATTAGTTAACACAAATTATTTAGTAAGACGTATATCGGGAGCATCAACCGTATCTACAGAATTATATATAGATAATATACTTGGTACTCCAAATACTCGTTATTTTTATGATACACAGACTGAGTTTGTAAGTTCAGTTTCTGGTAGAAAAGTTCAAATAAGAGGTTTATTATACCCTGAATATGAAAGCAACCTCTCTGCAACCCTCGCCGACAATACCACTACAAACGTAATAATTGGAAACAAATTACAGAATCAATCCATTGTCATAGATTACACAATAAAAAGAGGTACCACATACGAAACAGCACAGTTACGTATATTAAATGATGGCACAAACTTAACCCTGCAAGAGGGAACCCCTCTAGGAGATGTCGGTGTCACATTCGCTGTTAATTTCAATACCAATGAAATTCGTCTAGCTTGTACTCTTACCTCTACAGGTACAGCAGCTACTCTTAAATACAATGCTACAAGAGTAATGATTACACCCTTAACGATATAAAATAAAAAACAACCCCGTTTTAATCGGAGTTGTTTTTTATTTTATATTTCTTGGTTTTGAAATTATTTCATCAACAATTCCATATTTCTTTGCTTCATCACTTGTCATCCAGTAGTCGCGATCAGAGTCCTTTTCTACCTGATCTACTTTTTTGTCTGTCGTTTGAGCAAGAATTTTATTCAAAGTTTCTTTTGTGCGGAGGATATGCTTTGCATTAATTGCAATATCACTTGCTTGTCCTTCTGTGCCTCCCATAACTTGGTGAATCATTACTTCAGAATTTGGAAGTGAAAATCTTTTACCTTTTTTACCAGAAGATAGAATGAGTGCTCCCATTGAAGCTGCGATACCTACGCAAATAGTGGAAACATCACTCTTCACAAAGTTCATTGTGTCTATAATTGCAAGACCAGCATTCACCGAACCACCAGGGGAGTTGATATAAAGATGAATATCTTTCTTTGAATCTGTGTGATCTAGATACAAAAGCTGTGCAATAACTAAGTTCGCTACGTGGTCATCTATTGGCCCTCCGAGGAAAATAATACGTTCATTTAAAAGACGGGAGTATATATCATAAGCCCTTTCTCCAAACTGTGATTTTTCTATAACGGTTGGTATTAACATAAGTTTAAATAATTACTGATTAAAAATTACTAATGACTAATTACATTTAGAGTATAACAATAAAGTAGGTTTTTATGTAGACCTTGACAAATAGGCACTAAATATGATATAATATGCATAAATTAAAATTCTGAAAAATATGAAAACTTATAAAATTGTTCCAAAAGGTAACTTTCCGACGATCTCAATTGTTTTATTTCTTCTGGGTTGCATTTTGTCTCCATTAGATGATCGATTCTTGTATGGGTTAATGGGTACTTCAATCTTTATATTAATTGCTTCTATTATTTTGGGGACAATAGAAGAAGTTAAAAAACCTAAAAAAGAAAATGAACAGGAGTAAATATAAAAGTAAAAAGGCGAACCGCGAGGTTCGCCTTTTTTTTATTGTTTCTCAAGGAATGTGAACACCTTTTCATTCTCTAGCATCTGTTCCACATATGCACGAGCTCGTGTTGGGTCTGCATCTTTGTACATTGCTGTAATTTGTGTAACATCTTTCTCTATTTCTTCTTCGGTTGGTTTAAGATTTTCTTTTTCAGAAATAGTATGAATAATCATTTGAAGCATTGCACGCTTTTCTGCTTCTCCTTTCCATTCATTCCTCAAATCGTCTTCTGTCTTATTTATTTGTTTCAAATAATCTTCCATTTTGAATCCAGCATTTGTCACATCTGCTTGTAGACGGTACATGATTTTATCTGTTTCACTTTGAACTAGAATATCTGGAATTTCTCCTTTTGTTTGTTTCACAAGCTCTTCTACGATAGCAAGACGAATTTTATCTTTCTGTTCTGTTTCCTTTTCTGTTTTTATGTTACTGCGAATTTTGTCTTTAAATTCTTCTGCATTTTTGAAATCTCCAAATGTTTTTGCAAATGCATCATCAAAGATAGGGTATTCACTTTCTGGAATTTCTTTCTTGTCATTTTCGTGAAGTTTTGCATGCTCTTCTTCTGTCATATTTTCATGACCAGTATGGTCTCCTTTACCGCGGGCTTGCTCTGCGCGCATTTTGCGAAGTTCTAATATTGTCTTTTCTACTTCAGCTTCATCAACAACAACTTCTTTCTTTGCTTCTTCTTTTTTATTTTCAGCGCTAGCAATCTTTTTATAATCAGGAAGCTTTACTTCTGGAAGTACAGCGGTGGTGATTTTGAATTCCAAATCAGAGCCTTTGCCAATCTTTGTTATTGCAATTTGTGGGCGACCGATAGCATCAATCTTGTTGTCTTCTAAAATTTTTACATAGTTGTCTGTGAGGGCGCATTCTGCCATTTCTTGTAAAAGTTCCATTTCTTGCACATTCTCTTTCACAATAGAAGCTGGAGCTTTGCCTTTTCTGAAACCTTGAAGTTCTACTCTCTCACCAATTCTTTCTAATGCTTTCTCTTCATACTTTTCAAATTCTGATTTCTCTAAAACACCAGTTATCTCAACCTCACTTTTTTCTAATTTTTTAATTGTTGTTTTCATAGTTTTCATCTTATATTGGCAGGGACATTTTGTCAAAACAGCCCCGACATTACGTCGGGGCTGTTTTGTTTTATTGCATTAGTGAAGCATATATTGAAAATTTCTGAGTAGGTGTGGGCGCGCCGGAGCGAGCTTGCAAGCGGAGAGGGATAAGCGAGGAAATTTTTAATATATGCGAAACAATCTTAGAACCAAATTGAAACCAAGATAGGCACGATGATGAGAGCAATAATATTCAAGATTTTAATCATTGGATTTATTGCAGGGCCAGCTGTGTCCTTGTAAGGGTCACCAACTGTGTCTCCGGTAACTGCTGCTTTGTGAGCATCACTACCTTTACCACCAAAGTTTCCAAGTTCAATATATTTCTTTGCATTGTCCCATGCACCACCACCAGATGTCATTGAGATAGCAATAAATATTCCTGTAACAATAGAACCGACGAGTAATCCTCCAAGTGCTTCTGGCCCAAGAATAAATCCTACAAGTATAGGAGCAAGCACAGGGATAAGAGCAGGCACAATCATTTGCTTGATAGCACCAGTTGTCACAATGTCTACGCAAGTTGCGTAATCAGGTTTTCCTTCACCTGTCATAATTCCTTTTATTTCTCTGAATTGTCGGCGAACTTCTTCGACAACTTTTCCTGCTGCTTTACCGACTGCTTCCATACAAAGTGCACCGAAGTAGTAAGGAAGTAATCCTCCGATTAGAAGTCCTGCGATAACGAGAGGATTTCCTAAATCGAAATTTAATATGTGTCCTAAATCTTTAAATTCTTGTGTGTAAGAAGAGAAGAGGACAAGAGCTGCAAGTCCTGCAGAACCAATAGCGTAACCTTTTGTAACTGCTTTTGTTGTGTTACCAACTGCATCAAGAGGATCTGTAACTGCACGAACAGAATCTGGGAGTTCAGACATTTCTGCGATACCTCCTGCGTTGTCTGTAATAGGACCGAATGAATCGATAGCTACAATAATTCCAGTTAGAGAAAGCATCGACATTGCTGCGACAGCAACTCCATACAAATCACCAAAGTGATATGAAGCTAAAATTCCGAAAACGATAACAAGAAGAGGAAGAGCTGTGGACTTCATTGAGATAGCTAATCCCTGAATTACGTTTGTGCCATGTCCAGATACAGATGCTTGTGCGATAGATTTCACTGGAGTGTGTTTTGTTGAAGTATAGTATTCAGTAATAACAATAATAAGAGCTGTAACTATTATTCCGATAAGAGCACTCATATATAGAGCACCAACACTGTATGTAGATTGTGTAGACATCAACCATTTTGTGATTGGATAAAATCCAACAGCAGAAAGAATAGCTGAAACAATCAACCCTTTATACAAAGCACCCATTATATTTTTATTCTTACCTAAGCGCACGAACCATGTACCAATGATTGTTGAAATGATTGCTACTCCACCAATAGCGAGAGGGTAGATGATAGCATTCGTAAACCCAGAGAAAACAAGAGAACCGAGAAGCATTGTTGCGACAGAAGTCACTGCGTATGTTTCGAATAAGTCAGCGGCCATTCCTGCACAGTCACCAACGTTATCTCCCACGTTATCTGCAATCACTGCAGGGTTGCGAGGATCATCTTCTGGAATTCCTGCTTCAACTTTTCCTACGAGGTCAGCTCCAACGTCTGCGGCTTTTGTGAATATTCCTCCGCCAAGTCGAGCGAAAACAGAAATCAAACTTGCTCCAAATGAAAGTCCAACAAGTGAACGAACAGCAGAAGCACCGACGAATTTAGTTGCGATTATATAAAACAAAGTAACACCAAGAAGTGCAAGTCCGACAACAAGGAGTCCTGTAACTGTACCTCCTTTGAAAGCAAGTCCGAGAGCTTCTTTAAGTCCTTTCTTTGCTTCTTCTGTTGTTCGAACATTTGCTCGAACAGAAACATTCATTCCAATATATCCAGCAAGAGCGGATAGCACAGCTCCAACCAAGAAACTGATAGCCATCATCCAGCCCAACATTGGCACGAAGCCGATTATTAAAAACAAAACAATTGCTATAATACCGATTGTTTTGTATTGGCGATTAAGGTATGCCTTTGCACCTTGCTGAATTGCGAGAGCAATTGCTTGCATCTTTGCGTCGCCAGCACCCTTTTTCATCACCACTCTGATTAAAAACAAACCATAAATAATTGCAATAACTGAAGAAACGAGAGCAAATATAATAAATGGATTCATATATTTTATTTTTTAACTAAGCTTATAATTTTGTAATTTTTGAATAGCTCTTCTCGTCGGGTCCGGATAAATTTCTGCTGAAATTTTCCTCATTGCTCGCGCCGTCGCGCTTGCGCATGCCCCGACGATAAGACTATTCCAAAATTTACATAAAAACACTAATAATTTTATTCTTCTGTACCATCATCTACGATACCATCGTCTAATATAGTATCACTATCAATGATTTCTTCACTACTTACATTATCTCCTGACACAGCTTTTATGTCTATTCTCCATCCGGTAAGCTTTGCAGCAAGGCGAACATTCTGACCCCCTTTACCAATAGCAAGAGAAAGCTGATCATTTGCTACTTCTACTACTGCTTTGTGCTCTTCCTCAATAACATTAATAGAAAGAACATTCGCAGGGGAGATAGCACTTGATATATATGTTTCTGGATCTGGAGACCAAGGAATAATATCTATCTTCTCTCCGTTTAGTTCACTCATAACTGTAGTTACGCGAACTCCTTTTTGTCCAACACAAGAACCGACAGGGTCTACGTGTTCATCGTTTGAGAACACCGCAATCTTTGAACGACTTCCAGCTTCACGAGCGATTGATTTTATTTCCACAACACCACTTGCGATTTCTGGAGCTTCCATTGCAAACAATCCTTCAATAAGTTCAGGATGAGTACGAGAGAGTTTTAGATTTACTCCGCGAGAAGTTTCTTCTACTTGATACAAATAAGCTTTAATACGTTCACCTCTCTTGTAAAACTCTCCAGGAATTTGTTCTTCAGGAAGAATTATTCCTGTTGCACGATTGAAATCGATATAAACAATTCCTCTTTCAACTTTTGAGACGAAACCGTTGATTATTTCTCCTTCTTTTGTTCCGTATTCATCGATAATAGCTCCGCGTTCTGCTTCACGGATCTTTTGAATGATTACTTGCTTTGCTGTTTGAGCAGCAATGCGTCCGTAATCTTCTTTTGTATCAAGAGGGAAGATAAGCTCTTCTCCTGGTTGGACATCTTTTTTAATTTTCTTTGCGTCTTCTATTAAGATGTGATGTTCTTCGTTGAAACGAACTCTTTCATCACCTTCTTCAATTTCTTCTTCCTCATCTTCAGTTGTCATTCTGACTAAAGTATCATCAACAACTATTTTAATTTGATAGAATTCCATCTTTCCAGAATCCATATCAATCTTAGCTCTGATTATTTGACCCTTTTTACCGTAATCTTTTTTGTATGCGGCAGCGACTGCTTGCTCGATAGCATCGATTATCTTCTCTCGTGGAATCTTTCTTTCCGCTTCGAGTTGCTCAAGCGCCGACTTCATTGTTTTTAAATCTAACATAAAACAATTTTGAGGCTTGAATTCCAATTGCTAGTTAAAATTCAACACCTTTTTATTAAATTTTTAAAAATAAAAGCCCGGTTCGATGACGGACTTCACTAATTAATATGCTACCCCAAACCGATAAGTTAGTCAATAATTGAGAAGATTTGTGTTCTATTTACATTTATTATGTGTTATACTTAATTTAACAATTTAATTATTAATTTTTATATATTATGAAAACTATCAAAACACTTCTCCTTATTTTTGTTTTATTTTTTACTATTGAAGTCGCCAATGTTAATGCCACCGCAGGGACAGGTAGCATAAGCATTAATGTAAATCTTCCTCCTACCGTTACTACTCCTACAGCCATTTCTATTACTGCTACAGGTGCAACACTTGGAGCAAACGTAACATCACTAGGGTTCCCAGCATCAATCTCCGCTCGAGGAACTTGTTGGGGGTCAAGTCCAAATCCTGCTACAAACTGTACCGCAGCAAGTGGCACAACTACTGGGGTTTATTCTCACGCAAGAACAGGGATGTCTTGTGGTACAACATACTATTATAGAGGTTATGCTACAAATTCAACCGGAACAGGGTACTCTCCTAATGGAACATTTACAACTTCAGCCTGTGGTTCTGTCCCTACTGTCACGACACCCACAACATCTTCTATCACATCAACTAGTGCAGTTTTAGGTGCAAATGTCACTTCTCTTGGTGTACCAGCATCAATTTCCGCTCGTGGTACTTGCTGGGGGACAAGTGCAAATCCAACAACTAATTGTACAGCAGCAAGCGGTACAACGACTGGGGCATTCTCTCATACAAGAACAGGATTAAATCCAAACACAATTTATCATTTTAGAGGTTATGCTACAAATGCAACAGGGACAGGGTATTCTGCAGATTCTTCATTTACTACACCAAGTAATATTAAGACTCCTACTCCTACAGGGTTTGTGGCTTCGACCAGTTCTTGTGGTAATAATTGGTTAAATCTTTCTTGGAATGCTGCTTCAGGGGCTACTAATTACCAAGTCTTTAGGGCAGGAGTAGCAGCACCTGTTTATAGTGGTAGCGCTCTATTTTTCTCTGATACTGGACTTACTCTTGGCCAAACATACTCATATACTTTGTACGCAATGGGACCTAATCCACAATCAGATCCTGCGACAGCATCTGGTACAGTAGCGAATGCTTGCCCTGTTACTTATACAGTTACTGGGACTGCTGGGGCAAATGGTTCAATATCTCCATCATCTAGAACTGTTAACAGAGGAGCTACTACTACATTTACAGTTACACCAAATTCTGGATATGTTGCTTCTGCTTCAGGTTGTGGAGGTTCATTATCCGGGAATACATACACTACAGGAGCTATAAATGCTAATTGTACTGTTACTGCTACTTTCTCTGTTTCTAGTTGTGCAAATGGAGCAACAAATCCTCCTACATGTGATGCTTTTACACCAACAGGGACTTTAACTGGTTCTAACTGTACAATAGCTCAAGGTAGCAGTACATGTAATACTACATTAACGCTTAGTGTTTCTCATCCTGTAAGTGGAGCAGCTACAAACATAACTAAACCAACAAACGTTCAAGTTGCATCTGGGCTCACTCCTGCATCAAAGCCAAATATTGCCGTGGCTTATCCAAGCACAACGTTTTATCTAAATCATAATGGAGCAACTCTTGCAAATAGAACCATAAGTGCCACTTGCGCGGCTGGAACTGTTTGGAATGGGAGTTCGTGTGTTGTAACGTCTTGTGCAAACGGTGCGACAAATCCTCCAACATGCACCACTTTCCCACCTTGCGCAAATGGAGCGACAAATCCACCTACTTGCGATTCATTCCCACCTTGTGCAAACGGTGCTACAAATCCTCCTTCTTGTACTATTTTTCCATCATGTCCAAATGGAGCAACAAATCCTCCCGCTTGTGATTCATTTCCACCTTGTGCAAACGGTGCGACAAATCCTCCTACATGCGATGTCTTTACAATGACAGGAAATATTAATGCTACTGATTGTACAATTGGAGAAGGTAATAGCAGTTGTTCTACTTCATTATCATGGAGTACTCAAAATCCAGTAGGTACTTCTGCGGTTACGACTCCTACAAGTATTACAGTCAGAACAGGAAATTCTGGTTCAGGAGTTTCATATACGGTTTCCAATGGTCCTGGTAATAGAAATTTCTATCTATACAATAATGGTGTTCTTCTAGATCAAGACAACGCTATCGCTACTTGTGCAACTGGAACTGTTTGGAATGGAAGTATTTGTGAAGCAGTTCTTACTCCTATTGATGGAGGTTGGAGTAGTGGAGTTTGTGAGGAATGTGATGCCACTGGTCACCAGCAATGTACAAGAGTATGTAATAATCCAGCTCCAGCAAATGGAGGAGCAGATTGTCCAGGAAGTACAAATTACATTCAGTTATGTACTTATGGAGGAGGAGAAAATGGATTACTTGATATAAATTTCATAGCAACTCCAACCAAAATATTTAAAGGAAGATCTGCTACTCTTACTTGGACTTCAAATGCTGATAACTGTATGGGAGATGCAAACTTTAGTACAGGTCCAGGGAATCCTCCAAATGGTTCAATAGTGGTAAATCCTACCGCGACAACTATTTATAGAATTACTTGTTCGGGTGGTACGACAGAAAATAAGGAAGCCACTGTAAAAGTAAGTTCAATAACTGTGATAGAAAGATAACACAAAACAACCTCTAGTTTAAAACTAGGGGTTGTTTTGTATTATCTTGTTTGCTTATGTTCCTCATTTGTTGTTATAATTAAATTAACAATTTATTTATTAATTTTTTATTTATTATGAAAATCATAAAAGTACTTCTCCTCATTATTGTTTTATTTATTGCTGGAGCCCACGAAATTTATTCAGACGCAGGTTCAGGTAGTACTAGTATTGTAGTCAATGTTGTTCCAACTGTTTCAGGTCAAAATGTGAGTTCAATTACTGCTACAGGAGCAACTTTGGGTGCAAATGTCACATCTCTTGGTGTACCAGCAGCTATTTCTGCTCGTGGAACTTGTTGGGGATCAAGTACGAACCCAACGACAAATTGTGTCTCTGCAGGAGGTACAACTACTGGTACATATTCTCATGCTAGATCTGGTATGTCTTGTAATACGGCATATTATTATCGTGGTTATGCCACAAACACAACCGGAACAGGGTATTCTACTACTAGTTCATTTACAACTTCCGCTTGTCCTCTTCCAACTCCTACTAATTTTACAGCTACAACTGGGGCTTGTGGCACAACAACATTAACTTTATCTTGGAATGCTTCAGCTGGAGCTACCGCATATGTGTTATATAGAAATGGTACCGCAGCTCCTATTTCTAGTGGATCATCTAGTACTTCGTTTACAGATACAGGACTTACCGCGGGTACGACATATACATATCGAGTTTCTGCTGTAGGGCCACAACCACAATCTGCGGAAGCTACCACATCCGGAACAGTAGCAGCAGCTTGTCCTGCAAATGCTGTTCCAACAGTTACTACTCCAACAGTTAGTTCAATAACAACTACAGGTGCGACTCTTGGTGCAAATGTAACAAATCTTGGATATCCAGCTTCAATCTCCGCTCGTGGAACTTGTTGGGGATCAAGTAATAATCCAACGACAAATTGTGCATCTGCAAGTGGTACAACAACTGGAACTTATTCTCATTCAAGGACAGGTATGTCTTGTAATACTTTATATTATTATCGTGGCTACGCGACAAATACCACAGGAACTGGATATTCCGCAAGTTCATCATTTACGACTTCAGCATGCCCTGTCATGTCTGGAACTATCTCTTCTTCTGCCTCATCTTGTACAATTTCTGCAGGTTCTAGTAGTTGTAATGTCACAATAGATTGGTCTACCACAAATGCAGTTGCTACATCTGCAGTCACTGCATCAGGAATGACAAGTGTAAACGGTAACTCTGGTAGCCAAGCGATGGCTGTGCCATACAGTTCACGAACATTTTAT
>DATGWJ010000030.1:0-12242 GCA_035299545.1 Minisyncoccota bacterium
AATAATGCAATAAATAAACTAGTTAAAGGAATAAAGGATGCAAAATCAATAAGTTCAAAGTTCGAACCTAAAACTTTTCTTACTACACAAGGGTTAAATGAAAAAACAAGCGAGTTTTCGCCTGTTTTTTCTACCTTGCTCCGTGGGTAGGGATCGAACCTACGACCAATCGCTTACATTTATCCTAAAATTACTTAAAGGGATGGACTATATCATATCCATATTTCTTTTTAAAAAGAAACTTAGGACCAAGGCGCTTCCCGCAAAATAAAATATTTTGAAGTACTCCCCGAAGGGATAGTCTCTACACCTTCTCTGAATTTATTCAGAGCTTGGCTCGGAATTACCCGTTTTTTATTAAAACTAGGGCTTCCCCGAATTCACCTCGTTTACAATCTATTTTTCAATAGAAAGCTGCGTAATGCCTGATGCGATTTCTCTATGGCAATTTGCACATAGAAGTATACATTTATCTAATTCGTTGCGTACTTTATCCCAAGACCTAGTGTACCCTTTATCCCCTATACCAAATTCTTTTTTAGAAGAATCAATATGATGAAATTCAAGAGCATCTATACACTTAGAATAATTACAAAGTTCGCATTTACTTCCTTTGTATTCAACTGCAAGTTGTTTTATCTTCTTGCGTCTTTTTGCAACAGCTTTGATAAGTGCTTCGCGCCTATCAGCATATTTTCTATTGTCAGCCATATACATTATATTATATATGCCGGACTGGAAAATATCCACAGGCGATCGCTCTACCGCTGAGCTACCACGGAATATTTATTTAACTTTTACTGAACATCACTCCACCTCTCTGCTACCTGCCCGAAGTTGCTACATCGTTGCAGGCGGGTCACGGAATGTTGCCTAATTAATATTAGACAAAGATATATTATCAAAAATGTCTAAACAAAGCAATGTATTCCAAGTCGGCTTTTTATTTTTGTAAAGTTGCAAATTTCCATTAAAAATATTATTCTATATAAAAAGTTTTTTACAAAATAAATCTCAAGCATATGAGTTGTCCAGCGAAAGAATTTTCTGATAATTGCAAAAGACTTAAAATGGGAGGAGGATGTGATCATTCATGTCACAAAAAGGTATCTCATCGGAGTAAATACATTAATTACTGTAATATTCCTTCACATAGAGTCGGGTGTAGATGTGGTTCAACGTTAGATCGTAGCTCTGAGCCACTGGATGGGGACAAGCATTAATTTATCAAAGAGGATTATTTTTATAATCCTCTTTTTTCTTTTCTATAACTAAAAATAAAACACCCGGTTAGGGGTGTTTTATTTTTCAATATTAGTGAGCGTGAGCTCCGTGAGCATCATGATCAGCTGGTGAAGGTTTCTTTACGAACATTCTAGCGAGAACAATGATTGCTAATATTAAGAAGACTACGAGTATCCATTGCCAGATTGAACTAGGCATAAATCCACCAGAACCTCTTAATGTAAGTGCAGGAATTCCGTTTCCAGAAACTTGCGCATAAGGATTGTAAGCAGAAGCACCTAAGTTATTTGCTGTATTTACTCCATTTATAACTCCTCCTGTAGTACTTCCATTTGATGTACTTGTTGTAGAACTAGGATAAGTATATGTTCCTGTTGTAGAAGTTGTACTTGTCTTAGCTGTAGAAGGGGTCTGATAGTAATAATAATTATTTACCACTTGGCTAGTTGGTTTGGTTGCTGTAGTAGATGTAGTATTAGCAGTTGCAACTTGCTGTGGATAGTAATAAGGAACTGGATACTGTGATGACTGCGGATATTGATAATTGTTTTGTGGATAAGGATAACCACCATTTCCATAATAATCAGCGGCAGAGTTACTTTGAAAGCTTACGGGATTGTTTGAGAAAGCATAAATTGGATTATATGCAGCAGAAACACTTTTTACCATAGCGAAACAAAAAATAACAATTCCGAGGACTAATATGAACTTTTTTGTTATTGTATTTTCCATGAGGGTATTATAGCATAAAACTACCTCATTTGTCAAGTACTTTACACCTGCCAAAAACCCTTGTAAAATAACGATAATTTGATTAAAAGTGGAATTAACCTTCTAATAGAGTATAATGAAAAGCATTAATATATGACGAAAACAAAAACCAAAAATAACAAAAAATCCGTAAGATTAGACAGTGATATCTCCCCTATTAGCTACGATTTAACTCTAACTCCCGACTTAGAATCATTTACTTTTTCAGGTAAAGAAACTATTACAATACAAACAAAGAAAGAAAGAAATAACATCACTCTCCATAGCAAAGATATAGACATAGAAACAGTGAAATCTATAAGTGGTAAGAATGAAGAGTTCGCCACGAAAATTACTTATAACATAGAGAAAGAAACTTCAACTTTTTATTTTAAAAATAAAATCAAGAAAGGTAAATGTAAACTTGTAATTGTTTTCAGTGGAATTATCGGAGAAAATTTGCGAGGATTTTATAAAAGTAAATATTTTCTTAACGGTGAAGAGAAATATATTGCCACCACACAATTCGAAGCCACAGATGCACGCCGAGCATTCCCTTCTTTCGATGAACCAGCACATAAAGCAGTATTTAATGTATCACTAGTTATTCCGGAAAGTCACACTGCCATATCAAACACTCTTCCTATTCATATCCAAGAACACCATGCTGGGTACAAAATAGTTTCTTTCGCTCCGACACCAAGAATGTCTACTTATTTACTTGCTTTTATTGTTGGAGAATTTGAATATATCGAAGGATATACGAAGGATAAAGTTCTCGTTCGAGTATTTACAACAAATGGCAAGAAGCATCAAGCAAAGTTCGCTCTCGATATCGCAATCAAATCATTGGAATATTACAATGACTACTTTGGTATACCTTATCCCCTCGACACTCTCGACCTCATAGCTATCCCAGATTTTGAAAGTGCAGCTATGGAGAACTGGGGAGCGATTACATTCAGAGAAACAGCAATTCTTATTGATGAAGAACATTCATCTCTTTCGAACAAACAATGGGTAGCAATAGTTATAGCTCACGAGATAGCACACCAATGGTTCGGAAATCTTGTGACAATGCGCTGGTGGACTGACCTCTGGCTCAATGAAGGATTCGCTTCATATATGGAGAATTTGTGTATAAACACATTGTTCCCTCATTGGCATGTCTGGGATTTATTTATCAGTGACAGATATGCGGTTGCTCTACGATTAGACGCCTTGTCCAACTCTCACCCCATAGAGATAACAGTTAATCATCCAAATGAAATTAATGAGATTTTCGATATGGTCTCATATGCGAAAGGCTCTGCAATGATAAGGCAACTTGCGGAATTTATCGGCCCCGATAAATTCCGTGAAGGATTACAACACTATCTGAAGAAGCATAGCTACAAGAACACCGACACAGTAGACCTATGGAAGGCTTTCGAAAAAGTCAGCAAGAAGCCAATTACCAAAATGATGTCTTCTTGGACAAAACAGACTGGTTACCCTCTCCTTTCTTTAACTAAAAATAAAGATGAATTTTATTTATCCCAAGAAAGATTCTTCTCCAGCAGAATATCATCAGATAATTATAAGAAGAATACAAAGAATAAAAATGTGTGGCATATACCGGTGAAATATGAAAGCCTGCCTACCGGACAGGCAGGCAATAATGGAATAACCAGGTTATTAATGACAAAGAAATCTGTTCCTCTTATTAGTACTTCCATTGGCAAAGTAAACAAAGAAGAAGAAACATTCACAAGAGTGCGATACGATGAACTCACACTACAAAGACTTAGTGAAGAAATGAAAGATGGCACCCTGTCCACAAAAGACCGCTTGGGTATAATTAGAGATTTGTTTGCTCTTAGTGAAGGAGGTTATATAAGCACAGATGTGGCATTAGAATTTGCTTTAAACTACAAGAATGAAGATGAATATATCGTTTGGGTAGAAATAGCTGGAGGAATTGGGAGAGTTTACAACTTAATAGCAGACGAAGAATACTCCCTCGAATTTAGGAAATATGCTCTTTCATTATTCTCTCCCCTTGCCAAGCAAATGGGTTTTAATAAGAAAAAGAATGAAAAGCATTCAGATACTTTCTTGAGAAGTTTAGCTTTATCACAATCTGCATTCTATGGAGACAAAGAAATAATAAAAGAAGCTACAGAGATATTTAAAACAAGTAAATCAAAAATACATGCCGATATTCGTAGCACTATATACAACATAGTAGCTCGAAATGGTTCCACAAAAGAATGGAATTTGTTTGAGAAATTATACAAAGAAGAGACACTTCAAGAAGAAAAAGACAGGCTGGGTCATGCCCTTGCTTCATTTAAAGATGAAAATCTAATAAAGAAAACTTTGTCGTTCATATTTTCTGATAATGTGAAGGATCAAGATGCGCCATTCTTGCTCGGCATGGTTTGGCAAAAGAAAGAAGGGCGTTATCTTGCCTGGCAATTCGTGAAAAATAACTGGAAAATTATTCTCAAAAAATATGGCGAGGGTGGAATGTTTATTTCTAAACTTATTAGCCCATTAGGGAATCACACAAAGTTAAAAGATCTCCAAGATGCAAAGAAATTCTTTGCGAAGAATCCTGCACCCGGAGCAGAGAGAACCCTTGAACAAGCATACGAAAGAATAGAGTCCAACGCCGCTTGGCTCCGAGATGATAAAAAATATATCAAAAACTGGATAACTAAAAATTTCTAACCGTTTAATCAAATATTGACAAATATCATATAATATGATATACTATACTGAGAAAATAATGCTATTTTCAAATTAAAAAAGGAGGTATAAATGGAACTTTTTGACAAGGATTTTAATGAAGTGTGTGCAAAATGGACAATGGTTCATTTTTTAAGAGAAGGAATTGTTTTAAAACCTCAAGAAATAAAGCGTGAAATAAAAAATCGCGCGAAAGAGTGGGGTGTTCCTGAAAAAAAAGTGGCTGAAGCACACAAAGCAATGTATGGTTTTATTGTAAATAAAACCATGAGTGTAATCGATGAAATGATAACAGGTAAGGTTGAAGAGTAATCTTCAATAAAAGGGTAATTCCGATCTAGCTGTACAGGTCTACTTATGTCGACCTCTCAAACGTAGGTCTAAGAGAACAAGAACCTAACCTCCCTGTTAAATTAAGTCTCGTAAGCTATTATGCTTACGAGACTTTTTGTTTTTTTAAGTACTAAGATAGTGTTTATTTAAATTAAAAAATATTTCTAAATTAGTGAATAAAACTTTTGCGATGAATTGGCGTCTGTCCGTATTTTTTGACGGCAGTATAGTGAGACTTTGTCCCGTAACCCACATGACTATCGAATCCATATTCTGGATATTTCTTCGCATAGGAAAGCATTACTCGGTCACGAGAAACTTTTGCGATTATTGATGCACAAGAAATCACTGGATGAAGTTCATCCCCCTTTATTATCGTCTCTTGGTTTACATATTCCTTTGGAGCATGAAGTCCTCCATCGAGAAAAACTGAGAACGAAGCAAAATGTTCTTTTTGCGATGGTCTGGCCCCTTGTCCTCCCTCATCCGAGGACCTCGCAAAAAGAATATTTTGCGTAGTGATTTTACCCAAAGATTCATTTAGCGCTTTCTGAATACATTTATTTATTCCAAATTTATCAATATTCTCGGAGGAAACAAAAGTCACAGAGAAATCACACAATCCCTCCTCTTTCTTATCTTTTAGATAATTAAACCAAGTTACTCGTTGTCTTTTTGTCAGTTTTTTGGAATCTTTGAGTTTAGGTAATTTCTTATCTGTTGGAGTTGTAGAGAAAGAACTATCTTTAACTAGAAAAGCACAAACAGCCACAGGCCCCGCTATCGGCCCCCTGCCTACTTCATCTATTCCTACAATATACCTATTTTCCATTTTTTTATTATAGCACTAAACCAAAATACAAATATATAAATTATTCGCGCTTTACCCCAGAGGGGCCCTACACGACTCATAATTTACATATTTGTATTTTGATTTTTGAGTTTTTAATGATTACATTATTCTGTTATAATAGCCCCATGGATTCCCAATTTATACACCTGCATACTCACTCCCACTATTCACTCCTAGACGGATTATCTAAAATCCCCGATATGGTGAAAACAGCCAAGAAAAACGGCATGGATTCCATTGCTGTTACAGACCACGGGAATATGTACGGAGCTATTGAACTTTATAAAGAATGCCAGAAAGCTGGAATCAAACCTATTATCGGAGTGGAAGCATACATAGCAGAACGCGGAAGGAAAGATAAAGAACCTGGCGTAGACAACAGAAGGTATCACCTCACTTTACTTGCAAAAAACAAGCAAGGTTACAAGAACTTGATGCGTCTTGTTACTTTGGCGAACATTGAGGGTTACTATTACAAGCCTCGTATGGATAAAGAAATTTTACGTCTCCATCACGAAGGTATTATTTGTCTTTCTGGATGTATGGCAAGTGAACTCTCTCGAGCAATTCTTGCAGATAATCCAGAGAAAGCAGAAGAGCTCATAAAAGAATATCAAGATATTTTCGGCAAGGAAAATTATTTCCTTGAAGTTCACTCTCATCCTCATGTAGAGAATGATGCGAAGTTACGAGATGGAATTGTTGCTCTTGGTAAAAAGTTTGGCATCCCTACAGTTGCCGGCCAAGATTCACACTACCTCTGCCAAGAAGATCATGAAGCGCACTTCACCCTTCTCCAAGTAAACACAGGCGCAGATGGTAAAGAAGGAACAAAATTTGAATTCTCTGAAGATGATTTTTCATTAATAGACGAAAAGACAGCTTTTAAATATTTTAAAGATGTAAAAGAAGCAGTTTCAAATACAAAGATGGTTGCCGACTTGTGCGAGAATTACGACCTGGAGCTGGGCACTGCATACTTCCCTGATTTTCCTATTCCCGAGGGCACAACTGCCGACCAAGTATTACGAGAACTGGCTTATAAAGGATTCGAATTTCGAGGACTTGAGCAGACACAAGTTTACACCGATAGATTGGAATATGAGCTTGGTATTATTAAACAAAAAGGTTACCCTGCGTATTTCCTCGTAGTGTCCGACCTTCTTAAATATGCTCGTGAGAATGGAATTTACACAAACATCCGAGGATCAGTCGCTGGATCTCTTACAACTTACCTCATTGGTATTACTAAAGTAGACCCTATTGTTTACAAATTACCTTTCGAAAGATTCTTAAACCCACAACGTCCATCACTACCCGATATCGATATGGACTACGCCGATAACAGACGCGATGAAATCATTGCTTATGCAAAAAGAAAATACGGGGAAGATAAAGTCGCTCAGATTGGTACATTCGGTACGATGATGGCGAAGGGTTCTATACGTGATGTCGCCCGAGCTCTCGGCTATCCATACAACGTCGGTGACCGTATTTCCTCTATGGTTCCTCTCGGCTCACAAGGTATGCCTATGACCATCGACCTTGCGATGAAAATTATTCCTGAATTGAAAGCAGCTTACAAAAATGAGCCAGATACAAAAAGAATTATTGATTTAGCAAAAAAAATGGAAGGTTGTGTCCGACACATTTCTGTACACGCTGCGGGAGTAGTGATGGCTCCTCGACCTTTGTATGAATTCACTCCTATACAATACGACCCTAAAGGTGGAAACATTATTACTCAATACGATATGTATAGTATTGAAGATGCGGGTCTTCCTAAATTCGACTTCCTTGGAATCAGAAACCTGGCAATACTCGCTCTCGCCGTTAATCTTGTAAAGAAAATACATAAAGTAGATATCGATATAGACAGAATAGATTTAAAAGACAAGAAAACTTTCGATATGCTTGCCCGCGGAGAAACAATGGGTCTCTTCCAATTGAACGGCTCTGGGATGACTAGATATTTGAAAGAGCTAAAGGCATCGACAATTCACGACATCAACGCCATGGTCGCACTTTATCGTCCGGGTCCGATGGAATCCATTCCTGAGTACATTAAACGTAAACATAATCCGAAATTAATTACTTACCTTGATCCTCGACTCAAGGATATCCTCGACCAATCGTTCGGAATCATTACTTATCAGGACGACGTGATGATGACAGCTATTAAGCTGGCTGGATACTCTTGGCTTGAAGCGGATAAACTTCGTAAAGCAATGGGAAAGAAAATTCCAGAAGTTATGGAGGCAGAGAAAAGTAAACTTTTAGAAGGATTTGTGAAAAACGGAATGACAGAAAAGAAAGCTCAAGAGTTCTGGTCTTTGATTGAACCATTCGCAGCTTACGGTTTCAACAAGGCTCACGCTGCAAGTTATGGGCTTGTGGCTTACCAGACAGCATATATGAAAGCAAACTACCCTGTGGAATATATGACTGCAATCCTCACATCAGAATCCGGAGATATTGAAAAAGTCGCAGAAATAGTCCATGAGTGTGAGAAAATGAAGATTACTGTTCTTCCTCCAAATATAAATGAAAGTTTCGGCGGATTTACTGTTATAAATGGAAGCGACCATGATACAGGCAGGTCTATTCGCTTCGGACTTTATACAATTAAAAACCTAGGTACTGATATCGCAGATGCAATAATTGAAGAAAGAAAGCAAAAAGGAAAATTCAAGTCCCTTGCCGACTTCTTCGAAAGAATAAATCACAAAAACTTAAACAAGAAATCAGTAGAAGCTCTTGCTAAGTCCGGTGCGATGGATGACTTAGCAGACAGAAATATGATCGTGGGTAATATGGAGAAATTGTTGGCCTTCAATAAAGAAGCCAGAGGTGCCGGAAGTCAGGATTCGCTCTTTGGAGCTATCGGGGGTATTGAAGTGAAGCTATCATTAGTGCCTCAAGAAGAAGCAACAATCAAAGAGAAGCTCACTTGGGAGAAAGATTTGCTTGGGCTTTATATTTCTGGGCATCCACTAAATGCTTATAAAGAAAAAATTGAAAAATTTGGAACTGTGATAAAGAAAATACAGACAGAAGTAAAGGTGAATACTCCTGTGACTGTCGCCGCGATTATCGATGATGCAAGAATAGTCACCACAAAGAACAATGCTCGAATGGCTTTCATTAAACTTTCCGACTTCACAGGCACAATAGAAGCAGTAGTCTTTAGTAAACTCTTCGAAACAACGAAAGATATCCTTGTGAATGACACTATCATCGCCCTCAAAGGCAAAGTCACAGAACGCAACGGCGAAAAGAGCCTTATGATTGAGAGTTTAAAGGTGATTTAGAAATTATTCTAATCTTCTACTATTAAAAAACCAGAAATAAATAAGGAGTAACCCAACACACAAGAATAGAATTGGTAGATTTTTATATAGTAATATCGCTGATGAATATAATATAATTCTTCCTAAGACTACTGGGAATTCTCGTAATACCATAAACTGTGCATCACTCTTGCGAGCCTGATTCAACATAAGAGAACCATACGGCACCAAAAATACTTTCAATGCTAGTGTTGCAAATACAGTTGCGATATAGAATAACCATTTGTTAGGGATATATTCTCCAATGAAAAAATTGGCAATCCATGCAAAACTTAAAAGTACTGCTCCAATCTTTAGGAGCTTATGTTTATTCCAATTATCCGTTAATTTACCAAGTGTAAGTGTGAAAAATAATGCTGCCACAGCCGTAATAGTACCTATAATTCCTGCTTGTAAAGTACTAGCTAATTTAATATAAATAAAAATTGTAAAGATAACCATAGCATCTTCGGCCATGTTATCTATAACCTCTGGGATAAAATATTGTTTATTGTCTCTAAATATTTCACGCATTTTTTGCCATGAAAATACAAAATTGGTTTTCTCTGATCGTAATGACAAAATAGGGACAAATACAAATAATAGCAAAATCATTGCAAAAGAAAACAAAGAAGTAAAACCAAAACGAACAACGATAAATGCACCAATTAATGGGCTTAGCATTGATAATATTTTGGGAATAACAAGAAACTTACTCATAGATTTACCCATTGTCTTACTTTCAGTATTTCTTATAAATAGAATATTCAAGGGTATCCAATAGAAGGCCATTTCAGCCCCTATTAATACCGGAATAATATAAAAAAGAACTGGAAAATCTTTTAATCCAAATAATAGCAAAGAAAAATATGACAATAGTATAATAAACCTAATATGAAGAGAGTGGACTAACCCGATATGATTTGAAGCATATATGGTAACAAAGGAGAAAATTATGAGAGTGGTATGTGAGATAATTATCCATAGCATTACCATCTGGAAAGAATACCCTAATTCTAATAAATATATTGGTATAAATACTGAAACAAAAGCCATTGCAAAATTATTTAAACTCATCATTTGCAATATTTTATTAAAATTTTTCTGCATGTTTTTATTATATCACAACAAAAAGAGCCCCAACGGATGTAGGGGCTCTTTTTGTTTTTATTATTTTATTTCAATTCCATCATCGTGGATAGTTTTCATGATTTTTACAACCTGTTTATCATATCCTGGAATGACAGAGTTATATTTGTTTAAAATTTCAATTGTTGTCTTGTCATCATAATGATGAGCTGTTTTAGGGTTGTTTCCACCTAAACTACGAGCAACAATTTCTATAGATTCATCGATAGAGTTAAAACTTATTTTACATGACCCATAACCGAATACACTGTTTGGTACTTTCTTACAAGCTTGTTTTCCTCCAGTAGATTCACGCATAGCGATCGCTGGAAGAAGACGCCAATCAATGTCATTTTTCTCTGCTTCGAGAACGAACTTCATACCATAACCTTCAAGCGGTGCATCATATTTATGAAAATATGAATCTATTGCATCTGCTTTTTCTTTACGTGCTACTTCTTCTTGTGTTATTATCACAGAATTTTCTTCCGTAAGGTTGTTATTCGCAGCTAGACTTGTAATAGTTGTTGAAACCCCTGATAGAGGCATAACTATTGCAAGCATAGGGATAGCTATAATTGACTGCAAATAACCTTTAATATCTTTTCTAGTCATATGTAGTGTCTACGCAACACCCGACGCCGTTAACACGGTATACTTCAAAGTAATTATATTTTTACAAACATAATTTACCCTAAAGTAAAAAGCCCATAGTATTTTTATCTAACGATAACATATACTTGGACTCCCTTATATACTAGCACAAACAGAATTAAAAGTCAATAGTTATACCATAGTTTTTACTCTCGTCAAACACAAAAAACCCTTATAATATAAGGGTTTTTTGTGTTTATTGGGTTGACAACCTAAAGCATATTATTGCCAAATAATGGCTTAAAATAAGGATATCTGGTAATTTTTGACATTAATTACCTTTTATTTCATAAATACCTTATTTTATAAGCCTGCCTGCGGTAGGCAGGGATATTTGCCATCTATTTATCTTTACCGTGACAATGTTTATACTTCTTCCCCGAGCCACAATAGCAAGGGTCATTGCGTCCTATCTTTTGAGACTCTCTTCGTATAGTTCCAGGGTTATCCGAGCCATCCGATGAGCTTAATATAAGCTCTGGCTTCTCTTCTACGACTTCAGTTTCCTGGTTATCCTTCACATCAGCGTTGATAGTATTGATTAAGGAGAACACTTTTTCCTTGAAATTGGCTTCCATTTCCTTGAACAATCTTAACCCCTCTTTCTTATATTCAATCAAAGGTTCCCTTTGCCCATAAGCACGTAGGTTCACAGAAGATCTAGTATATTCCATTGTTTCCAAGTGCTCCACCCAGAGAGTATCGGTAGCATACAAGGCAATACGGCGGACTGTCTCGAAGAACAATGCATCCCCTATCGCTGCACGCTTCTGTATTACCATTTCTTCTAAGGTTGGATACTCACTATATAGAGAACTTAGGAATTTCTCTATTTCAGCAAAGTCCCCAGAAAGCATCACACGACGACGTTCGTAGATAATCTTTCTTTGATGATTCATTACATTGTCATATTCAAGAGTATGCTTACGAGAATCAAAGTGGAACCCTTCTATTTTAGCCTGTGCGTTTTCAAGTGTATTTGTAATAAAGCGATTGTTTATCGGCTGGTCTTCTGGAACCCCAAGTTTTGCCATCATTGACTTTATACGGTCAGAGCCGAATATACGCATCAAGTCATCCTCGAGTGATACATAGAACTCTGTCGCACCAGGGTCACCTTGTCTTCCGGAACGACCTCGAAGCTGGTTATCAATACGGCGCGCTTCATGACGCTCAGTACCTATCACGAATAATCCTCCAAGAGATTTTACTTCTTC
>DATGWJ010000031.1:0-3033 GCA_035299545.1 Minisyncoccota bacterium
CATAATCATTAAAATTGGCATACTCCTAGAGAAGTATTTATGAGAACAGGCATAAGTAGGGGCTCTTAGTTCAATATCATTAAATGATGGAAAGAAAGAGATTATCAAATAGAGTAGCGCTTAAAATACAGGGGTAGGAAAAAAATCTTATCTTAAGATTAAAGAAATAGTATAGTTCATCCATAGTTTCTTCTTTAAACGAGCCATCTAACACTAAAGTCAAGAGCTGAATAAATTAAAGAAAACTTTCAACTTAAATCATTTTCTAGTACTACTTTAGCTAACTATTATAAGAAATTGGGTGTTCGCTATAGAAAACCTTAATACTCTTTCATAAGGAAAATATAAGATGCTTAATAAATATAAGAAGAATAGAAAATTACTTCATTGGCTCTTGTTGATCTTATGAAGTAAGGAGTCGAAATGATATATGTTGATGAAACATCATTTAACCTATGGTAGTTACCAAGTAAATGTTGGCTTCTTGAAGGAATGAGTTTAACTATAACCCATTCTAGGGGATCTTCATATTCAGTTATTGGAGCTTTGAGCAATAAAAGAGGATTAATACATTATTAAGTTTTTCAAGGCTCGAATAATTAAAGTTCTTTTTCTTAGTTTATATAAAACCTGAAAATGAAAGTAGAGAACTTGGCAGTGGTTATAATGGATAATCTCTCAGTTCACAAAGCAAAAATTGTAGGAAGCCTTTTTTCACATTAGTTTTAGCAATTCTTCTTACCTCCATATAGTTGTACTCTAAATCCTATTGAAAGAGTATGGGCCTTAATTAAGAATGAATGGAGAAAAGGTTAACATAGCTTTGTTTAATAATTGTCATAAGAACAAGATTAAATTAAGATATAGGTAATTGGAAAACTAATTTAAATAATAAGGAATATTTCACAAGAGAAATTATTGGCTCTTAGTAAATCCCATTTTCCTTTTCTGATAAAATCGCTGTAAGGATATATTGTTTGATCATTTGGATCTATGAGGACTTTTACTTGTATTAGCTTGAGGTTGACTACCTGAACTATTCAATAGGGAATTACGATTATTTTGTTCCAACTATTTCCCATTATCTCTTTTGGGGGATTAGTAATTTAATGAAGGCTATTATGTATTTGAAGTTGTTTTCAACTTAAAGCTTTCAATTTTCATTTCTTATTCAATGATGGCATCATTTAAATCTTTGATAGCTTGTTTCATGTAAGATAATCTTTATTTAGCCAAGCCTTAACCTATAACCTTTAGTCTTCTATGTTTAGATTTGCTTGAACTATTGGGAAGTCCTTTAAGAAAATCTTTTGGTACTTGAATAACTTTCTTTTCTTCAATAAGATTTTTTCTAGGAGGTGGAAGGTAATCTTTATCAAATATAACATCATTTGGTTTTAGTGTAGAAAGAATTGAAATAAGCCATTTTTTGTCTGGGGTATGAATTTTGTCAAGTCCATGTGCAAATATTTGCTTCTAAAGCATAATTTCTAAGAACTTGTTAATTAAGATGGCTTTTGATGGTGGCTTAGGACAAGCTTTAAGCCTTATTTCTTCAATCTTTGGGCAATATACGGATCCATTCATGATACCAATTAGATAATTCTCAGTTACAATGTTGGATTTGAATGATGGCAAAAAATAACCATTACGGCTTAAAGCTTCGTAGAAATCTTTTTTATCACGAACCTATTTAGAGAAATCGTTAACAGAGTAAGATTCCATTTCTTTCTATTTAATATTAACTTGAATTATAGGAACAGCTGTTTGATTATCTATTTATAGTAATTCCCTAAAAAAAGCTTTTACAAATCAAACTTTTTTTCGTTTATTGTATCTTTAGGATTGCAATAGTTTATTGTTATTGTGTAAGCGATTATCTAATCGTAGTTAAGCCTGTGGTTCGCCCACGGTTCTGTGTTCGGGTTCACAGAATAATACGTCCCCAACACAATGACTTGAATTCTATTGTTTATTGGTAAGTTTGTTTTTTCTTTCTCATTTGGCTCCTTCTGGAATGCTAAGACCCCGAGGTGTATAGTGGGACGGTAGCCTATGTGGAAATACGATGGCTTCTTATGGTACCTCTGGCAAGTGGCGGAGACGGTGTGCAGTGTAAAGCCCAGGGTAATTCCCATGTGGTTCTGGTAACTTTGCTTTAGTTGAAGAAGTAAGCTTCAACAATGAAGGCACAACATATTACGTCTCACTATAAGTTGACTGTCGTATGGAAGCTCTGTAATGGCGGTCGTGGGTGAAAGCCCGGACATAGGGGTTGCTGTCAGCTTATGCTGAGGAAAGAGACCTGAACTATTTGGTAACGAATGGTTCACAGTAAGCATTCTTCTCTTGGTCGGGCGGAGGACATACTATAGCCCACTCAACAATTAAAAACCTAAATTGTCTTTTTGATAGTTCTAGGGAGAGTGGATTATCTATAGTAGAGTAACTTGTACATACTAGATGAAACTTATTAATATGGTTGCCTTTGCGTAATGGTTGGTTAGTATTCTTTATCAGTAGTTCTTCTTGCTGTAGGCTTTCTAATAGATGAACCCTATTCTTTGATGATTAAAAGTCTTTCAGTTACTACATATCCGTGTAATTATGGAAAACATTAAGGCCTTTTTGGTTACTACATAGTTGTGGCGACTATGGAAAATATTAAGGCCTTTTGGTTACTACATAATTACAACTATGGAAAACTTTAAGCTCGGTCAATTAGTGGGATGACTCTTTAAAAGGTAATTATTACAGCAAGTGGTGTTACTGGTTCTGAATTCTTTACATATGATTCCGGATATGTCCCATTATTCTTCTTTATGATTAAAGAAGAGGGTACCTCCCGTAATAAAAGGAATTGTTTGATTTAATGTTAGGGTTTTCCTGTAGATAAAGATCGTTCTTAGTATCGAGTAAAACCGAATTGTTCAGAGAAATGGAACATAGTGCTGAATAGAGGAGGCCTTGATCTAAATCTTGTAGATGTCCAGGCACAAGATAGTGTCGGAAAATGGAGTTATTCAAGAAATA
>DATGWJ010000032.1:0-3074 GCA_035299545.1 Minisyncoccota bacterium
TCTTAGTCTTTTTCATTTTGCTAATTTTTTCTTTCGAGGAAGAGTTTTTCTTCTTTGGGGATTTCTTCCTGTGTCTGATGGTTGCTGACTTTGGTGGTTCAAGATTATGGCACTAGTTAGCAGTGCTTTAAATCATTTTTATATATTAATGAAAATGAATTTATAATCATTTAAATTGGATAATTCGATCAGAGAGTTATTCAAGTAATATATAAGTTTTTCATTATTAAGCTATTTTATTCTAAGAATCAAATATTTCACATCCACTATCTGGGTAACCTCAGTGCCTACCATTGAATTTCCCTCTAAAGTCTTGTATGTCATTCAGCAGCTTCTGATACATCTCTAACTTCTTCATTGCTATATTTTCTGCCATATCCAGGTAACCATTCATATCATAATTGACATCGTTTACCATTTATTTCTCAATTTTGGTAATCAATTCTCCTTCCTAGGTAATGAGTTGTGCCTCTTCCTTCACACATTCAAGGTGCCCATTCAATATATTTTCTTCGGCCGCTATCCTTTCATCATCGCACCCGAGCATATCTTCATCGTCCTGCTGATTTTGCTGATATTATGGGAGTGCCATTTGTTTTGGCGGAGTCTATATTTTAAGATTAGGTTATTCATCCATTTTCATAGGAACGGGTTCCTAGCTTTTCCTTTGCTAACGCTGGTTATTTTAATGAGGGATCGGCTATTTTGTTCTCGGAGATATATTCTTAGGGTCAACGACATCCTCTTCGAATGCAAAAGAATCATCTAATTTTTTTACTTTCGATTATTTTTATTATTAATTTTATTGCTAGAATTTATGTTAGATTTATTATTGCTATTTAGCTATGGATTAAGTAGTTGATTTAGGTTGCTAAAAGTTGTGCTTTTATTAGTTCTATTATGCGGTTTGGGTTGGAGCTTTTTAGAAGAGCTTGCTCGTCTACGGAGATTCATGCTTTACCATGGCTTGTTATTTTGGTTGTTAATGTTACTATTGTGCTGGATCATCAAGTTACATTGGTTCTTCATTTTCTATTTAAGTTTGTTCTTCTGGACCATAATCAGAAAACGAATCGTTCTAGTTCTATTTATTTTGATGATAAAATAAATCTTTATTAGGCCTTAATGGGTTGCTTTCCCTTGTTATCTCCTTTGATTTTTTGGAAATGTGGACAAGATTTTAAGGTTTTTAAACTGATTGATGCTAGTTATTATCTTCTTTGTCCAGTTAATCATTTGTCATATATTTTAATGAACTTTAATTTTTATACAGTTTAATTTGATCTTCAATTTAGTTTGGCAATGCAACGACTTAGTGGTTAGTGTTCATGCCAGAATTAGGGATCATAAAATTTTAAGCTGTTGTAGATGGAGTAGTAGAAGACATTTCTTTTAACCTTTCAGCATATCTTAAAGTGTTGAGAGTATGATCAGAAGAACTGCTTCCTGGACAAATGCAAGCAAGCATAACAATTTTTGTTTTCTCACCTTAAAGAAAAGAATCTCTTAAAACCATTGTCAATTTTGAGGATCTAAATGGGACATGCTATCCTTATGCTGCCTGGCCTTTCTACTAATCAAGAGCTCTTATGCATTCTTTTAAAGCTAATAGTGATTTATTGATCTCTGCACCTTCTTATTGTCTATCTTTATTATTATTCTAACAATCCTAAGCTCTTTCACTTCCGGCCAAATCAACCAATAATAGTTTACCTGGATTTTTAACTCCTTCTTCATGAATTTTTATTTAGCAAATTGCATGACTTCTACTTGAAGTATCGTTTGCTTTCGTTGCATGAGTAGTTCTAACACTGCTTCCGAAATTAATCAGATTTAGAATTTCCTCTTCAGACTATACGAATTGCTCTTTCAGACCCTATATTTGAATCTTTTAGGATTTATCTTCAAGGATTTTAAGCTGTTCGTGATTATTGAGAAGATCATAAACTTTGCCTCCATATATTTCGTACATGGCTATGGTTACTGTGAAATTTCTTTATTACTCCTAAAAATAGGAAACTCCGCGATCAAACAAATCCTTAATAGCGTATTCTTAGAGTCCTTGCATAGAATACGTTTTTCCTGAGCCAGTTTGTCCATAGGCAAACACTGTGACAATGCCCTAGTTAAAAACTAAGTCTAAGATAGGCCTGATTGAATAGTAATAGAGTTCTTCGTTTGATTCGTCATGTGCGAAAGTATTATCAAATACAAACTCTTGATTATCAATATATTTGGTGACACCATCAACTTTGAATCTGCATTCATGAACAGATATTACAGGATTAGAAGATGACACACAATCGATTTCACCTCCTGCAAGTTCATTTGCAAAGATAGGTCTTTTCTTAACACATATGCATATTTTAAGTTAATCTGCCGGTGTGTGCTGTAATACTTTAACAATTAAATTTAATTACTGGTTGCATTGTTTGCATATTTTTCATATGATGTTCTACCATAACTTGAAAATCAACATCTACTTTTATGCCCTATTCTTCATTAAACGCTTCTCTCTCAGTCTTTTGCTTTCGTAGATCATCCATCTTCTTTCGCCTCTCCTCTCTATTTTACTTTAAGCGTTCAATTTCCTCAAGGCATGAAGATTTTTTTGTATTCATATGAACAAGAGCATTATTCGTTCCATCTTTCAAAGTAGAGTCACTTATTGTTCCAGATACTTAAAAACCTATACTCGCAAACATAATTAGTTATTCTCTCAAAACAGATGACATACCGTGATGCTTTTTAAGTCGATCTTTTCTTTCTTATGCTGTACCGAAAGTTGGAAGTTTTTTTTCTTTGAGTTCATTAACGACTTCGTCATTGGACATTAAATCAATTTATACCTCCTTTTTGGTATTTTTCCTTTCCTGCATCTACTTTACTTTATCTATTGTAACAATGTAAGTTATTGGGTTTCACTCTGCTGTGCTACTTACTTCCTTTCATGTCTACAATAGAAGTGCAATTGGCAATTGTGTTTTGTTATTTCTTATTATTCATTATTCAAATTTTTATCAATTATTTATTTGTTTCTATTCTGTTACCATCGGGGTTTTGGGGTTTTGGGG
>DATGWJ010000033.1:0-2244 GCA_035299545.1 Minisyncoccota bacterium
AATACTGTATGCTTTAATAGGCCAAAAACAGTGGAATCTGGCGAGAATGTTTAAACAACAACCCCTATTCCTTCTTATCAAGCTAACTTTCTATGCAAAACTTCAAAGGTCAAATATGAAGACTAATATTTTTGTCAAGATGATATTGAAATACGTTCGCCGACGTGGTACGAGAGGTAAAATGCAAGACTTTCACAATGCAAAGAAATAAAACCATAGAGTAAGTCAAATGTAGATCTGAAAGAACTCCTAAAGGAAGCTGATCCATATACAGAGAATGACTCTTCTGAAAAACACCAAAGAAAGTCAACAGCGAGCACTAGTTATTATACTAAACGATAGGAAGAACCCCAATCTTAAGATGCTGTATTTATGGAGTTTGAATAAAAAATTGAAGAAACCTTAGATCAAAATAAAGAAGATGAGGAAGGGTCACCTTCTAAAAAGCCAGAAGATGTGAACTTCTGAAGTATTGAAGAATAAAAAGCGGTCAGAGAGATAAGTCCTATTAAGAAGAAAAGAGATGGAAGCCTTGAGAAGAAGATTACGTGAGAAGATTTTGAATTTATTGGTTAAATTGGCTAGGGATCCTATGGGAAAGTCTTCTTATCAAAAAAGAAGAATACTGGAAAATTCTATGCAATCAAAGTTATCAATAAGAAGAAAGTTATGTAAGAGAAGAAATAGCATGAAGTTTTCCGAGAAAGGCAGGCTTTAATAATGTTAGACTATCCAAATATTGTCAAAATGTATTGGAGCTTTGATGTAAGAAATTCTGCAAGCATTCATCATAATTAAATAGGATAAAAAATAGTTGTACTTTGTTTTAGACTACTGTGGGAATGGTGAACTTCATTCATATATAAAAGCAGAAGGTAATGTATCTTTTTGAAGTAAAAGTTATAGGAAAATTAAGTCAAACAGCTTCGCATTTTGTCACAGCAGAAATAGTGAATATTTTAGAATATATGCATGAAATTGGCATTGCTCATAGAGATTTAAAGCCTGGAAATTTCCTTTTAGATGATCATTATCATCTCAAATTAATTGACTTTGGTACCTCAAAAATAGAGGAAAAGGGAGTTTTTAACGGAATGAGAAGACCTTCAATGTGCATTGAAATGGATGAGAATGAAGAATCTACTGATCTCAATTCTATAATGAAAGAAGAAGAAAAATAACAAAATACAAGAGGAACAATTGTGGGTACTGAGGACTATATAGCACCCGAAGTGTTAGCTGGCTAAGCATCAGGAACTGCAGCAGATCTTTGGAGTTTAGGCGTAATAATGTTCATCATGATATCAGGCTAATCTCCATTCAAGGGTCATACTTAATTCTAAACTTTTCAGAATATCGCTCAAGTCTAATATTAATTTACTGAAGACTTCAGTCACGTAGAAAGAGATTTAATCTCAAAACTCTTAGTAAAAAATCCTTATGCAAGACTAGGTGCAGGCCGTCCAGGATCTCTCAACGATTTCAAAGCTCTAAAAAGTCATTTGTTCTTTAAAGGGATCGACTTTGAAAAAATATTTTTGTAGAGATCACCTTTAGAAATGAATAAGCTTTAAAGGAGCACAATGAAAAAGAAATTGAGAGAATAAATGCAACAAGAAGAAGAATAAAATAGAGCTAAAATGGGAGAACCTTTGGCAGTATGTCCTGAAGATGCTGAAGAAGATAAAGAACTTGAGGAAACAAAAAATTTATAAAACATTATCATTAAAGGTTATCTGAAAAAGAAAAACAGAATAGGGTTCTATTTTTAGCGAATGGTCATTATAACAGAAGAACCTAAGCTTATATACTATAGTGATTTAAAAGAAATCAAAGAAATCCCAATCCTTGCTGATACTACATTGGAAAGAGTAGATAAATGCAAGTTTAAAATGCAGGCAACTTAAAATAAGAAAGAAGTATCGCATTCATTTAAGTGCCAAAATATTTCTGAATGCGAGGAGTGGATCTCGAAGATTGGATATATTTTAGATAAAGTTAAAGTGCATAGTTCTTAAAATAATAGAAGATATACACACAATACACCTATCCACGCTTAACTAACACCAAGTAAGAATTCGCCATCATTACCAAACATGAACCACCAAAATCAGGCCCAATAGACACCTAGCGGCTCAAAGAGTTATATCGTACATTCAGAGAACAAAAAGCAAAGACTAGAAGATTTGACCCATTGATGAGTATCTAAGCATAGATAGATTATGTGACATCTTGAATTATTAT